>CAYFLK010000005.1:84067-99929 GCA_964344035.1 uncultured Pseudomonadota bacterium | reverse complement strand
TGCTGGGATTTCAGTTAGTACCGTGTCAACAAGGAGTTGAAGTTACTTAGAAGGCCAATTTCTCAGCTTCATAGTAATTATTATCTCCCGCGTCCACCACAGTAGAAATAATTCTTAAACCCGACTCGTTCAGTAACTCTTGATACTTGGAAAGTCCGAGTGAACTACATTTTATTCCGGTATTTAGGTCATTCCAGATTCCCACTTTTGTTGGAGCCATTAAGAGAAATCGCCCGCCAGGTTTTAATATACTAGAAACTCGTTTTATTAATTCGTCTTGCTCTGAATCAGGCAATAAAAAAATGAGGCCAATAGCGATAACTGCATCGAATTTTTTGCCGAAGAAATTAGTATCCTGGACTCTTTCACATTTCACAGGGATATCTGAGAATCGTTCCCTAAACTTAGCAAGCAATGTTTTTGAGCTATCAATTGCCCATAAATTCAAACCAGCTTCGGACAACTCTTTTGTAACCGGATACCCCCCTCCACAAGCGATTTCGATTACTTCCGAATCCACTGGTAATTTATTGGCCCACTGACGCACGACTTTATAGCCAACTAGCGATTCATCTCTCCCGCGCAAGTAGGCGTGCGCATTCTTCTCATATTCAGTAGCTGAGTCCATTTTTTTCTTAGCCTAACGTCATGCTCAGCGGCAATTTAAAGTGGCACGTTTTTGCGACAGCAAAACAAGTGCCGCTTTAAATTGTCCGCTGGAGCTATTTGTTAAATCATTTTTCATAGTGATATCGACATGAAATAATTATAAGTTGGTTGTTGTCAATCACGTATACTAGTCGGTTACTCTCATCAATACGACGAGACCAAAAACCAGATAAGATTTCCTTTAGTGGCTCAGGCTTGCCGATGCCTTCAAATGGAGTTCTTTTGGTTTCTGAGATCAGTTTGTTAATACGTTTTAGCGTTTTTTTATCCTGACCTTGCCAGTATATGTAATCTCTCCAGGCTTCTTTTGTCCATGCCAATATTTCAATCATCAACTAGTCCATGATTTTCAATTTTACCTGAGCGATATTGTGCGATGGACTTTGCCAGGTGCGCTGCATTGGCTGGACTCCTTAACAGGTGAACCGTTTCCATTAGAGCATTGAAGTGATCAAGAGACATGACAACCGCATCTTCAGCATCCCTACGTGAGATGACGGTGCAGTCAGAATCATCAACCACCTGATCTAATACGCTTTTTAGTCTATTTCTGGCGTCTGAAAAGTTAACAACTCTCATAAGAACACTCCTATTTTTGTACGATATATAGAACAAGTATAGCTTGTCTGCTTAATTGTGCAAGTACAGAATATGTTCTTTTTAAGATTTAACCCCGAGTTGAGCGGCGGATTTTCCGGATAATCGACTAAGCTCAGTTGCCATTTTTCGCAGAGTGAGGAACGAACGGTGCGAAAAATGGTCCACTGCAGCGCTTTGTTGGAAATGCCGTATCTTTAGCATTCTCATTAAACTGAACCTTTTCAAAAAATCAATATGCATGTGTGGCTTGATCAAGAACACCAGCGGCCCACTGATTGATACTTTTACCACTTGCCTTAGCGGCTGTAGCCACAGCGGCGTGAATTTCTGGGGGAATCCTCAACATGAGGTTCCCAGAGTAAGGCTTGTTTGGCTCTTGCCCTAATTGAGCGCACGCGGCCAGATAATTATCTACAGCTTCTTGAAAAGCTGTTTCTAGCTCACTAACTGACTCCCCATGAAAACTGACAACATCTAGAATACCAATAACACTACCAACAAATATATGGTCTTCCGAGTCAAACTCAACCTTAGCCAAATAACCTTTATAGTTCATTCCTTTCATGGCTCTTCCCCAAGTTTAATTAAAAACTCACGTGCTTTCTTGACCCGGTAACTCAAAGCGGATTTATCTGGATGCGGCCTATGAAAATATGCCCTGACTCCGTCTTTTTCAAATGTGACACTTGAACCGGTACCTTCAATCACACGACAGCCAAGAGCGATTAACAACGCCTCAATCTTATTCCACTCCAAATTACCGTTTATCGGATCGCTAAAAACGACGTTCATTGTTTTTCTATATTTTGCTTTCATACTTGTCATGTTAGCAAAACAGCTTAACCTTTGCAATCAAGAATTGAATGCAACAAGGTAAGAAGTTAGGAGGTGCCTAAGAACACCCATGAGCGAAGATCACAACGAAACATGAAAGTTATCAGCAAGTTGCATCGTACATAGGGTAGCTCCCCTACGAACTCTGCAAATCGGTGTGTTTAAAGGATCTACGGATACTTTCATACAAAGGTATATATTTTGTAGAGACTTTCCAACGCCTAGCATCACCTGACTGTGGGGCGAGATGAAGTGGAGCAAAGGCGGCACCCTCTAAAACTACCGACAAATGTGGAAAAACCTGGGGGCCCCACAGTTCAGGTGAATGCGCTTGTTGGCAACGCTCTCCGCTTCTACCACCTGGTTGATCCTAAGATCTTCATGACCAGCTAAACCATCCGCGCACTACAGAACTCACCACGCTGGAAAATAAGACACATGCTTGTATTCACAGGCCAACGCCCAAATCTCCGCACGCGCTCCCGCCGCACTTTGTCAGAGAGTTGTCGTAAATGTCCACATGACGCCCTCCGCAAAAGCGATGCTCTCACCCCTGTTGCTTGGGCACTATTCCTTGAAGCTGGCTCTGTTCTAAGACCTCCGCAATGGCAATACCTCTGAAAATCACCTCATCACTTTGCTAAAGCGAAAACTGAAACCTCTCCTTCCGATAAGTTGCCAACCCCGAGTTGAGCGGCGGCTGGATTTTTTTGTTGGGCCATTTTTGATTTTGTCTGAGCGATGTATTCAGCCGTTTCCTCTTTTATCTTGTATTCGTCGTTTGAAGGCAGCTGTAATTTGTATGCCCATGGCCTTCCTGGGTGAATCGTATCCCAAGGCGAACGCTGCTGATTGTGTGCATACTCTTGAATCCCGGAGACGACGAGCAACTCGTCGCCGTTGATGATCGTCCCCGGATACTCCCGGAAGAAGTACAGAATTCTGTCTCTCGCTGCCGAGGCGTACTCGGCTGGAATCAAGGCTTTGCCAAGGTCACGAAGCCCGTAGAAGATTGGAACCAATGCGAGCACTTTCGAGCGAAGTTCCCCTGACCGAAGTTCTGCTTCGAAGTTCTTGATAAGGTCTGCGACTGTTTGCCGCATCGCCTCTGGATCGGCTTGCTTCACCTTTTTGCGTTCACTCGTCATGCAGAAATCTCTCCAGCTTCCTCAAAAGCTTCTCCGGCTTCAGGGTCTCGCACTGCCATACGACAAGCACTTTCCAGCCCATCTGGCGTAGCTTCTTTCGGAAGCGCTTATCGCGCTCAATGTTCCCATCGAGCTTCTTGTTCCAGAATCTCGTGTTGGTTGCAGGCCGTTTCGAGCGTAGGCATCTCTTGTGCCCGTGCCAGAAGCACCCGTTCACGAAGATGACCTTTCTGTGCCGAGCCAACACGATGTCCGGGTTCCCCGGAAGCTCGCGTTGGTGAAGCCGGAAACGAAATCCCATTCGATGAACTATCGACCGGACCAGGATTTCCGGCTTCGTGTCACGCCCCTTGACGCGACTCATAATCCAACTTCGCTTCTCCTTTGTAAATACATCAGTCATGTTACCGGCTGTTCATCGTCAGAAGCATAAACACCACATCGGCAACGCGTGCGGCCAGAACCGGTGGCACTGCATTGCCGATCTGCCGTGCTATCTCGATCTTCGATCCCGTGAATAGGAACTCATCCGGAAAGGACTGCAAGCGCGCTGCTTCACGGTGCGTTATCGGGCGGTGTTGCTTCGGGTGCAGATACCGACCTTTTTCCGGCTTGAAGAACTCTGTTCGAATGGTGAAAGCAGGACGATCCCACCAGAGCCGTCCAAAGAGATCTGTGCCGCCGGTCTTCTTCCGAATCCAACAGCCGGGTGTCAGATCCGGTGCGCGCTTTTGCAGGTCGAAGCGGTTCATACCTTCTTCGGGTATGGCCCGGTACCGAGCCATACTCTTCGGAGTAGGGGAACGTCCGAAGTGCAGATCAAGAGGAGGAGGCTCGTTACGGATTTCCGTTCCCTTTGGTCGTGGAAGATCCGCAATGGCATCGCGGACTGTGCGCCACTTTGCGGCACCGGGCAGATACCCCTTCCCGTCGCCTTGGAGAAACGATGTCTGTGCACCTCCTTTACGTGGATCGTAGTGTGACCTACGCGGTGGGAACACCTGGGAGGGATCAAAGAACTTACAACCGACAATGAACGCCCGTCGGCGCGTCTGCGGTACTCCGTAATCGGCCGCTGACAGCACTTCACCCCAGCACTTGAAGCCCATCGTTTCTGCCGTGCCCATAATCTCTCCATGCTCAAACGAGCCCAGGAGCTGCGGCACGTTCTCCATGACGAACACCTGGGCTCCGGACCGCTCGACAACCTCAAGAAATGGACGCCAGAGCTGCTTCCGCGGATCGCCCTCGCGGTTTTTGTTCAGGAGGCTGAATCCTTGGCACGGTGGGCCTCCAATGACGACATCGGCGGGCGGGATCTCAGTTGCCGGATCGTTGAGAATGTCCACGATGTCGCCTGAAACACAGTGGTCTCCGAAGTTCTTGCGATACGTGCGTGCGCAATCATCGTTAAAATCGTTGGCCCATACGGAATCGAACGCATGCCCGAGCATCTTTGAGAACCCGAGCGTCATCCCGCCAGCTCCGGCGAACACGTCGATTAAGCGGAACCGCTTGCGCTTCCGGCCGAGAACTCCCTCGCCCCTAGCCTCGTAGACCTTCTGCTCTTCTCGGACAAGCCACGTCGAGTCTTTCTTTATCTCGTATTCCAACTTCCGCCTTGCCTCTCTCCGACTTCTGTAATCTGTCATTGTCAATTGACCTTGGCGTCTAACGTCCGAGCTCACCGGCCCCTTGGGCCGCCAGGCCCAAAGGGTCCGGTGCAGTGAGTGGTTAGCCATACCTAGGGCTGGTCCACCGCGTAGACCGCTATCAAGGTAACCCGTTCCTCAGCAATGCAGAAGTTAACGCCATTGGCATGCACCGTAACCCCATCCGCTACCGTCGGGTTGGCTGATTGGCTCAAGATCCGAACGTGAGTGCAGTCAAGAACCTCCTGCAACGATGAGCCGACCCGCAGCCCACAACTAGTATGAAACCGCGGATTGGTGACCAAGATGGAATCCCATGGCTTCCCGCTTCCCCCGTATGCCCACGATGGGACCACTCCCGCAGGATAGCCCGGCCAGGTCGTGTCGGACCAATACGTGGCCGTATCGAGGTCGCTATCCTCAATCCGCCACACGGGACCGTCCGTGCTTGTGCACAAGAGCCACACCTCACCCACCCGCTCACCCGGGACAATCAGGAAATCACCTGATAGCGCAGCCATCGGCTCAGCAGCGCTGCATCCCGATAGGAGCGCAGCGAGGAGTGCCAGGATGTGTGCTTGACGTCGCATGGGATGGGTATGGCTAACCCCGAGTTGAGCGGCGGATTTTCCGGATAATCGACTCCTGGGGAGGGGTATTATCAGGAAAAGATGCCTCTCGAACGACTTGTTATCGGGGCGCGGGAGCGCAGCGCGGCGCCACGATTCAAGTCGTGAGGGCGGGGACCGCTCAACTCGGGGTTGATCCGGGTCGCGCAGCCGAGCGAGCGACCCGGATCAACGTTGCAACTCACTCGCTTGCGAGTAGAATTGTGATTACGATTGAAGCATCGTTAAGCTTGGTTTGCAAGATTGAGTTATGCACTCGGCGCGGCTTCTCGCAAGTCGAGTGCAGTTGCTGGTTCTGAAGCTGTCCCGTTTGCTATGCTCTGAGCTCTGCGAGGTCGACCAGCTCTCGCTTCGGCACTTCAACAATTGAGCAATTGAGCAATTAATTAAGTATTAAAGCATCGATCTTGCTGCCCGTATCCCGCCAGACGAAGGAGACGACGGCGTCTCCACTTGCAATCTCCTTTTCCTCCAGCTTCAGAACGATCAGCGTCAGGCTCAAAATGGGGCGCGTCTGCGCGCCCCATTTTGTAGTCTGCACGCTCTGGTTGGGCAGTCCGTCTCAGAGCGTGATGCCATTTTCTCCACCTCCCGCCGTCAAGAGGAGGTCTCTGACCGTTGCTTTATCACACCCAAGGGGTTCTGCAATCGCACCGTAGGTGACGATTGCGGAAGTCCGTTGCTTCATGTGCTCCGCAAGGTACTGCTCGATGCGTTGAACCAAGGAAACGCGGCGGAGATACTCCGCCCGTTTCCTTTGGTCTTTGCCATCGTAGGGCCGAACGTTGATGGAAATCTCTCTCATGAAGGATGCCCCGTTCGCTCAGAGGTTCCCAACGATGCGTAGCCAGATTCTTGTCGTCTGCTTGACAGTTCCCGGCGGGACATACGCCGAGCCGTTGCATTCCTCCGTCTTGTTGGCGGAGACCATCGACATCATGGGAGCGGCATCGACCGCCCACAGGATGGAGTTGGCTGACATGCCGACAAGCATGACGGTCACTGCGCGGGTGTCGTCATTCCGGTTCCGGATCGAGAATGACACCTGCACCTTGGCGGTGCCCTGGGCCATGAACGCATTGTTCTCCGCCAGGGAGAAGTTGTTGAGGTTGACCCCGCCCTCCGAAATCTGGAGGTTCTCGAATTCCTCCAGCGTGAGATCGTAGATCTTGTCGAATGCATTTGCGACCTATGCTGCGAGCAGCACCCCGACCATCATGACTACCAATTTTTTCATCCCGACTCCTTTCTGTTATCTTCGTGCCCAACGTTGCACTCACCTGCAAATTAGGAGCGCAGCGAGTAATTTGTCAGAGTGGAGTGCCTTGTTATGTTCTTTTTCCATGCTACGATAAATATCAAATGCATACAGGGCCTGCCTAAATTAGGCTTTCCCCTGACTTATACAATTGCACGAAATAATAGGCAAACAAAGCCAAGAATACCAAATCACCAACAATGACAATAAATACAACAGAGTTAGCAATACCGGACATATACAACTGTATTAAATTAGCTACATAACCAAGTTTTCCTATTCCTCCAACAATAACAATTCCTGAGTGCTTTGTTGGATTATAGGCTACGATCAAATAGCCAAAGAAATACACTAATGTAGTGCCCCAAGCACCTTTGTATATTGTATGAATTAGTGGATCTATTAATTCTCGATCAAAGAACAACTGGTATGCATATGCAGTGTTTAGATAGCCCAGATATGTGCCAGCCAAATACCAAAATGCTGCCATCAAGAATATGAGCTTGATTCGCCTTAGCTTTTCTTCTTCCAACATCTCACTCAATCCTTTGTGTCATGCGGTTAATGTCCTTTTGAAACATAACGTCGCGCCTGACCGGACCTCAGAGGCCGCCGCAGACGGCGGCCTCTGAGGGTACGTGTCCAGGCGTCTTGTTCGGCATTCTCCCGTTCCTGTCATCCTCTCTGAAATCATCGACCACGTCCATGAGTTCCCGCGCCAAGTCCGGGGCGACAAAATCCGGACTCCTGCAGACGCACACAAGATGCGGTCTCGGCCACCTTGCAGGCCGACGCGCACCATGCGTAAACCGGTGACGAAGCTCGTCCCATATATCGTCCTCTATCCACATCGCAGGCGAATCTATCGCCTGCTGCACCAACCAATGAACTCGGCACTCAGGCCACATGCGCATTGCATGGAACATGAAGTTGCCGATGTTGGTCTGCTGTCGCTGGTCCATCATGTCGTGATGCTCGTCAACGTGAAGGATGTGCGTCGGAGAGACACCATCGGCCCGCCAACGTTCTCGCCATCGGGCGAATGCGTGATTGTGTCGATCGACAACCGTACTGACCGGGCGATCAGCCCACCTGAGAAGACGACGAAGCTGGTTTCCGGGATCAGGCATCAGATTGAAGTAGTCGAGATCGATATCCAGAATGGAGTACATTGTCTGTCGTCTCATGCCGAACCCCGAGTTGAGCGGCGGATTTTCCGGATAATCGACTCCTGGGGAGGGGTATTATCAGGAAAAGATGCCTCTCGAACGACTTGTTATCGGGGCGCGGGAGCGCAGCGCGGCGCCACGATTCAAGTCGTGAGGGCGGGGACCGCTCAACTCGGGGTTGATCCGGGTCGCGCAGCCGAGCGAGCGACCCGGATCAACGTCATGCATCAGCGGCGCGGCTTGTCCGCGTCCGCTGCATGCGTTTGTTGGGCTTTATATTCCGCACGTTCTTCAAAAAGGGTCATCTGCTTTGACGCTTTTTTACCCTCTTGTCCATAGAGCGATGAAACTGAATCCTCAAACTTTTTCACAGCATTCTCGTGATGCTGTAAGAACCACCTCTTGTGGTTCTCAAGGTATTCCTCGCGTACATCGGCGCGTCGAAGGTCTAAAGGCACCCGCTCCATTCTTGGATCAACACTGTCAAAGCCAGAGAACATCTGTCTCAAACGGTCCTTGGTCATGCTGACATAGTCAGGATTGATCTCGATACCAATTGCTTTGCGGTCAAGCTGTTGGCAAACGCGGAGCGTCGTGCCACTTCCTGCGAAGGGGTCAAGGACAAGGTCGCCAGCATCCGAAGAAGCAAGCACCATCCGTTCAATAAGGCCTTCGGGCTTCTGAGTTGGGTGGTTCTGTCGGTTCCCGTTGCAGTAATGCACATGAGAGAACTCCCACACGTCTCCGGGGTTTGCTCCCCGCATGTTGTTTCTATCTCGATAGTATTTCTGCGGGACACGAACAGCATCGAGATTGAACTTTGGCTTCTCCGACTTCGTGAACATCAAAATATCGTCATGGCGCGGCGAGAATCCCTTGGTCTTGCCCATACCTTGTGTGTAGTGCCAGACAATCCAGTTCTTGAAGAACATCTGCAACTCACGATCAAGAATATCATATAGATAGGAAATGAAGCGGAATCCCATGAATACATACAAAGTGCCGATTGGCTTCAAGAGTCTGTGCGCTTCACGCAACCAGTCACGGGAAAATGCGAGGTACTCGTCAAATCCCTTGATGTCATGGTTGTTGCCATAGTCTTTTCCGAGGTTGTACGGGGGATCAGCGATCACAAGATCGACGGAAGCGCTATTCAGCTTCCGCATTTCCTGAACTGCATCCCCGGTGATGATTTGGATGTCAGTCATCAGTCTTGATCCATTCATTCTTTTTGGCGAGTGTAAGCCACTCGTCGAATCCCTTGCGCGAATTGATGAACTTCCTGTCAAGCAGTTGGCAGAACTCCCAAGTGTCCCGTTTCTCCAGTTTCACGTAATGGATGTCGCGGACCTGAAGCTGTCCGCTACCCAATGCCGGATTATAGCTTAAATCCGAGCTTGAGAGAAACTTCAGATCGTAAGCGTTGTGGGCAACGACCTCCATGATTCCGTCCATGAGACCTGAATCCTCATTCTTGGTGGAGTATACCCGGTGTTTCAGGGAGAGAATTATGAAAATGTAATCGGGGTCTTCGACATAAGCCGTCCTGATTCGCTGAAAGGAGGTGATGTTTGGAGACTTGCCGCTCGATTCAAAATCTTCCGATGTGGCCTTGACATCAACCTCTGCTGTGATTCCCGAATCCACCTTCCGCTTCTTCTTAAATTGGAGGATCACATCGGCCATGTGGAGACGTTGTTGAGCCTCCACATTGATCAGACGATACTCATTGTTTTTGTCCTCCATCACGTCTTGGAATGTTTCGTATGCCCACGCCTCGACAATCGGCCCAGCGATTTTGTTGATATTCTCCATCGGCAGGCCGAGTTTCAGGTTTGTATTGATGATGATCTGGTTTCGTCCGGCGTCAATGGCTGCCTGCATGATGGCCTCGATGGCTCTCGTAACGAATTCGGAGCATTCGTTGTAGTCGTCACATTGCTGAGGTTGTTTCAGTTCGAGGTCATCGTATTGCATTTTTTGCTCCTCTCATGGTCTGTTTCTGTGAAGCCCAACCCCGAGTTGAGCGGCGGATTTTCCGGATAATCGACTCCTGGGGAGGGGTATTATCAGGAAAAGATGCCTCTCGAACGACTTGTTATCGGGGCGCGGGAGCGCAGCGCGGCGCCACGATTCAAGTCGTGAGGGCGGGGACCGCTCAACTCGGGGTTGATCCGGGTCGCGCAGCCGAGCGAGCGACCCGGATCAACGACTTGAATGAGCCGCTTGAGACCCGACACTGAATGTTGAAAAAGAGGTGAACTTGAAATTTTGTATATTCTTTGGAAAAAGCGCGGGGTCTCAAGTCGGTCTCCATTCTTTTGTTCGACATAGTAACTTCGGTTTTATTGCTTTATTCGTCATAAGGACCAAGAAATCGAGAACCGTCAAAATGAATAAGATGCGTAGGGGCTTCCGCAACCCATACCTCAGTTTCCCACGAAATTTCGCCTAAATAACGGCTCATTTCTGAACGTGTGGGAAAAGTAGTGACATATACCAGACCGGCAGAACACTCACTAAATAAGCGTGAGAGTTCATCACGACGTTTACTATCAACTGGTCCATGACTGGTAACAGCTTCTGCAAGAATAATCCAATTTTTCTCAGGGTAATAAATTACAGCATCGGGCATTTTTCCGTGACTATCAATTGAAACTCCTAGTTTTTTCAGTTTTACCTTATCAAAATATCCCCACTTATCTCCTGTATCCCCAATATAAATAACTTGGCCGCCCGGAATGAAACGAGGTGCAAATTCTTCAAGAATAGATTTAATCAGTTCGCTGTGTTTACCTGGAGTTAATTGTATTTCTTTACCCTCAGCTATTGAAACAGGAATCATTTGCATGACTCGTTCTTTTGCATACCTTTCACGTAACGTTTCACGCTTCTCAAGGTAAGTATTCAAAAGCTTTTTCCAATCCTTAGTCTTATAAGTTGTAAGTATTTTAGTGCTTCCGGCTCGATTTGATAACACCATTTAGGACTGTTGATAGGCCGGTCAGGTTGATCTGGATTTTGAATAGCAAGTCCTGCTTCTATAAATTGATGCATGGTTTGTCGCCGAATAGTTTCTCTTGTATTTGGAGCATAGTTTTTACCATAATAATCTCTGCAAAAGTCCATAATTGGTGTGATGCCGATAAGCGGAGATTGGGATTTTGACCATGATGTTCCTGGCTTTAGTCCTAATATAGCTAATAATGTCAATGCTGAACGTTCATTCTGCTGTGCTCTTGGAAGTCCCAAGTCTTTAAGTATTTGTAATGCTTCATCAATTTTGCGTTTAGCTTTGATAGGATCAGGCGTTTTAATATCTGTCATCTGAGAAATTGTCCTTTCAAGCAATTCATCAATCTGTTCTTGGTTGGGAAAATCTTGATCTACATGAGAACCAAGCTCTTCTAAAACTTTACAGCTTGGATATGGCAGTATTTTTAAATCAGTTACATTAACCTGGGTATGTCCGTTAAATTGACGAAAATATACATCCACTAAGGTCGAATTTAAATACACAGCTAACCCTTTGGCTAATTCAGATGGTAAACCTCTACGATGAAAATGAAATATATTTAGATGATTTTCAAAACCTATTTTTTCTCCTGGAATTTTTGTTGGATCATGTATAGCTGCAATAATACGTCTTTTTTCTTCTTTTGATGAAAAACGGCGAGTTGCCGTATAGTATCCGTTGGGAAAAAGCCATTTTTGTGTTTGTTTTGTGTTTTCAATAGCATTTGGCTTACGGCTCTCAAATTTTGGCCAAACAATAATATTTTGTTCAAAGTGTGCTGGGTAGATTAAAGGAACTGTATTGGTGTGAGGAGTATCTTTTATAGAATCTTTAAGACGAAAATCTACAACGGGTCCAGTCGAAACCTCAATGTCAATATCCTTTAGGGTGTGCTTAAAACAACTTACCCTATCTATAATGTGTTGATCTAATTCATTGGTCACTACACGAATGATTAAGTCTGGATCTTTAGGATCAACCACTTTTTCATAGTTTACTTCACGTTCTGTAATATCTTCAAATCCAATATCATTACTTGAGGAAATCAAAACTTTCTCTTTACTACACCCCTTAATAGCATGAAAAATGATATTCTCTTGAAGAACGTCATTGTCTTTGAATAGCTCACTTCTACTCTCAAAAACATGAATGTGCTTCAAAATCATCTTTTCCAGAAATAGTTTACGAAAGTGTTTAAAATACGGTCCATTACAAAAACTTCTTGGAACGATTGCGACTAACTCTCCGCCTTCTTCTAACATCATAAATGCAAGCGAAAGAAATCCTGTATATAGGTTGCTTGTTTCAATTCCAACAGAACTAAGTAATTCTCGATATTCTGAGTCACTACTGATTTTTTTATAAGGAGGGTTCAAAATCGCATGGCTAAAATTCTTTTGTTCAAGCAGTAATGAGAACAAGTCACGCTTTAGAAGATTTACGCTGGCAGAAATGAAATCCTCTTGTAGAATTTCTCCATAAAAATTTATTCCAGATTTTTCACATTCCTGACGACATTCTTTTAAAGTTGATTCTAAATATTCAATAAAATTCGGTTCAATTTCATAGAGAGTAGATATTATGTTTGTTGGGCGTCTTTTATTATGACAAATCTCCTTAATACACGCTGCTGTCAAAGAACCAACACCAGCGCCAGCATCTAATAACTTAATTTCTCCCCCCAAATTTTGAAAAAGAGATGCCATGAATAGGGCAACTGGGGCAGGTGTCATAAATTGCCCCATTGCAGAACGCTTTTGTGGATCTAATTTTCGATTTGCATCCAGACGATAAAAATCAATACGCTCTAAAAGGGATTTATCTAAGGGGATTTCGTTAGAAGAGGTAAGCATGTTCAAGCTCCGAGAATATTCTGTTTCAATTAGGGATGCCAACTTCTATTTGGGCAGATTATCACAATCTCAAAAACTTGAAATTTATTTTTCATAATTATGACACAGGGGTACTGATGCTTTCTTCGCTTCCAATTTTAGAGATGTCGAACGTTTAGCATCAGCGGCGGCAAACAGCAGAGCGAGGAACGAGCGGCGCTTTTTGCCGTCCGCTGGATGCTTTTGTTAGGCTTTTTAGTCACTTCTTTGTTGCTGTTGCTATTATTGTGTCGTTTTTGTCCAATTGACTCAACATCTGGGAATAAGCAGAATCTAATTCAATAGTCCTCAAAAAATTCCACTTTTGATGACCACCGGGCTGATTCTTTGACAGCCAATATAAATGGTTTGCCAATGGATAACGCTGACAACCTGTAACAACAATATCTTCAAAACCTGCTTTTTCTAAAAAAATCGTAAGGCTTTGGCGTGTATGTAATAATAAATGCTCACTCCAAAATGTGAAATTTTTGAAGCTTTCATGCTCCAAAAATGATATTAAGAAATCTTTGGCATGGGGTACTTCTATAAATATTCTACCATGGCTGCTCATTTTCTGAGAGATTAGCTTTAAGTCTTCAAGCGGATTGCTAAAATGCTCAAAAACATGAAATAGTGTAACGACTTCAATATCTTTTTCAGTTACATTCTCAATGCTTTTATAAACATCATAACCTAATTGTTTGAGGCTCTCCCTTGCAATTTTCTGCGGCTCAACTGCATAAGTTTGCGATACCAATGGTGATAATTCATCCAAAATTCCACCAGAACCAGTTCCAATATCCATCCATCTTCTATTTGCTACAATGTGCTGAAGCAATTCTTTTCTTCTTATTTTGTCTTCATGTCCTACATTTACGGCATGTTTTCTGTCTCCAGCCGCCCAATAACGGAAACCTTCTTTTTCTTCATAATGGGACGCATTCATATGATCTGAACGAGAAAGAAATATAACACCTGATTTGTGGCATTTCAGAACAGAGATATCATCTCTATCTCGTACCTGTGGATAATATGATTCAATTGATGACTCTTCACATATGCCAAGATCAACTAATTGACTTTTGATTCTGTTCTGTTCTGTTCTGTTCTGTTCTGTTCTGTTCCATAAAATTTTCCTTAAATTAGTGTTAAAAAAGGCACGATATTGTCATCTGCCCAACTAATTATTATCATGTATATATGCCCTGGTAATATTATATTATCCGGTAAATCAGGCAAAAATACATGATATTCAAAATTATCCTGACATAATGCCATGAAATATTGATATTATCCTGTATTTCAGGTAAAACCGTCAGGTAATTCAGTTCATAAGACAAAGCCTCTCAATCAAGATGTCAACTAAAAAATCAGGAAAAACACTGCTGGAGGAAACCCATGATCTTATGCGTCACATGCACTATTCTCTCAGCACGGAGCGCACCTATTGCGAATGGATTCGGAAGTTTGTGGGGTTTCATCAGATGCAGTCTCGGGATGCATTATACGCCGATCCGGAAAAGAAGGTCGAAAACTTTTTGACGTATTTGGCTGCGGAAAGAAACGTGGCTGCGGCGACACAAAATCAAGCGTTCAACGCGCTGGTATTTTTATACAAACGTGTACTCGGATGTACACTGGAAAATGTGAAAGCAACCCGTTCCCGAATGAATGCGCGGGTTCCGGTTGTGTTGACCCGCGAGGAAGTCAAACAGGTATTATCTCTTTTGGAAGGTGTACCGGAACTGGTGGTGAAAATGATGTATGGATCGGGTTTGCGTATTTCCGAGGCTGTGAGGCTGCGAGTGCAGGATATTGACTATGGCTACAAGCAGGTCACCGTGCGCAACGGCAAAGGCATGAAAGACCGGGTAACGCCGTTTCCTTTAAATCTGGAGTCTCTGCTGCGGAATCATTTGGTGCGAGTCAAGGCGATTCACGAGAAAGATTTGGCACAGGGATACGGAACCGTGTATTTACCGCATGCACTGGCCCGCAAATATCCAAAAGCTGAGCGGGAATGGAATTGGCAATTTGTGTTTCCCGGTAAAAATCTCTCAAAAGACCCTCGGGGTGGAATAATACGCCGACACCATGTGGATCAATCGGTGATCAATAGGGCCATCAAACGATCCGTCCGCCATGCGGAGATTGCCAAAAAAGTGAGCGCGCATACTTTCCGGCACAGTTTTGCAACTCATTTGTTAGAGGGACGGACATTCGCACCATTCAATCCTTGCTGGGACACAAGGACTTGGAAACAACCATGATTTATACCCACGTTTTAAAACAAGGCGGCGAAGGAGTGGTCAGCCCCCTGGATGATTTATGATAAATATCGGGCCACGCTCAAATTATTTTTTCAACTCATCATTACTGCAAGGAAATGAGAGAACTGATCGTCATCAACAACCGGCTGCAGCATTCCAGCTTTCTGGGGAGGCTGCAGACCCGGTACAAGGTTCACAAGTGGTGGGAACACCAGGAGAACCCTGGAACTACGGGGTTGCAATTTGAAGCAATCCAGGGAATTGTCACGGAAAGCAAAGCGGAGCGGGAACTGATCGAGATGTTTCCGAACGCGCGCGTCATCGCCAATTTCGGCGTCGGTTTTGACGGAGTGGACGTGGAATACGCGACCGCCAGAGGCATCAGGGTTACGAACACTCCGGACGTGCTCACCGAGGATGTCGCGGATATGGCGATCCTGCTGCTGCTCGCGACTTCCCGCGGCCTGTGTGTCGGCGACCGCTGGGTCAGGCAAGGAAAATTCAGTCATGGTTTCAGGACGCTGACAAATCATGTACACGGAAAGCGGGTGGGAATTCTCGGGCTGGGGCGCATCGGGCAGGCGATTGCAAGGCGGGCCGTGGCCTTTTGTTTAAAGGTCAGTTATCATGGACCAAGGGAAAAACCGGGACTGCCATATCCCTATGTTCCGGACCTGGCGCTGTTGGCGGAGAATTCGGATTACCTGGTTGTCAGTTGTCCCGGGGGAAAGGATACCCGCCGA
>CAYFLK010000005.1:62308-84057 GCA_964344035.1 uncultured Pseudomonadota bacterium | reverse complement strand
TGGTGAACAGGGAGGTGCTGGAAGCGCTCGGTCCGCAAGGAGTGCTGGTGAATACCGCCCGCGGCACGGTGGTGGACGAACCGGTGATGATCGAAATGCTGCAGCAGGAAAAGCTCGGCGGCGCGGGGCTGGATGTTTTTGAAAACGAACCGCATGTACCCGAAGCCCTGTTTTCAATGGATAACGTGGTGCTGCAGCCTCACCGCGGCAGCGCCACGGTTAAAACCCGGGTTGCCATGGGAGAGGTGGTGCTTAAAAACCTGGATGCCTTTTTTTCCGGAAACCCGGCGCCTAACCCGGTCAACGAGATAGGCGAAGAAAGGAACTGAAGACAATGGAAAAAACTCAACTGAAACCGATCGAACATGCAGAGGCCCCGGATTCCGTGCGGGAAGTTTATGAAGACATCATGCGCACCCGCCAGGTCGAAGACGTGAACAATTTCTGGAAATACCTGGCGCACCACCCGCCCACGCTGAAGCGGACATGGGAGAGCCTGAAGGATATAATGGCCCCGGGCGCGCTGGACCCGCTGGTCAAGGAAATGGTTTATGTCGCCGTCAGCGCCACCAACAACTGTGAATACTGCATACGTTCCCACACCGCCGCCGCGCGCCGGCAAGGCATGACCGAGGAGATGTTTGGAGAACTGATGGCGGTGGTCGGCATGGCGAACGAAACCAATCGCCTGGTCAACGGATACCAGGTGCAGCTTGATGACGCATTGAAAGAGTGATCGCCATCATTCCTTCAGCCCGCAGAAAGCCCCTGCGATTTGCGCGCCGAGACACGCGTTGTTCCGGACCAGCGCGATGTTGCTGCTAAGACTGCTTCCCTGGGTGCGTTGATTTATTGCTTCCAGCAGGAACGGGGTGACGTCTTTGCCACGAATTTCCCTTACACTTGCTTCCTGCAACGAGTTCTCCAGTGCGTCCAGCAGCAGCGCTTCGTCCAGCGCGTTTTCTTCCGGGACAGGGTTCCCGATCACCAATCCGCCATCCAGCCCGAGGTCCCATTTAGTTTTCATGAAGCGCGCGATTTCTTCCGGTTTGTCCATCCGTACCGGCGCTGCGCGTCCGCTTTTCGGGGTGTAGAAGGCAGGGAAATCGTCAGTGCGGTAGCCGATCACCGGGACCCCCCGGGTTTCCAAGTATTCAAGCGTGCGCGGGATGTCGAGGACGGATTTGATCCCGGCACAGACCACGCACACATTCGTCAGCGCCAGTTCAGTCAAATCGGCGGAGACGTCGAGGCTGGTTTGATAATCGCGGTGCACCCCGCCTATTCCCCCGGTGACGAACACGTGGATCCCGGCGAGGCGGGCGCAGATCATCGTCGCGGCGACAGTTGTCCCGCCGTCCGCGCCCTTCGTTATTGCCAGTGGAAGGTCCCTGCGGCTGACCTTGAGGGTGTTGGTATTTTTCGCAAAACTTTCCAGCTCTGATTGATCCAGGCCTACCCGTATTTTACCCGCGAGGATGGCGATGGTTGCGGGAACGGCGTCCTGTTCACGGATGATCGACTCCACCCCCAGGGCGGTTTCGAGGTTTTGAGGATAGGGCATTCCGTGCGAGATGATGGTCGATTCAAGCGCGACCACCGGTTTCCCGTTTTGCAGCGCCTCGTCCACCGCCTTGTTGATTTCCAAACACCCGGTCGGTTTCATAGCGTTTCACCAGTTATTTGATCCATGATGTTCGTGGATGGAACAACACTCAATTCGCTCGCGAGCGTCCGTTCCGCCAGTCGCATGCCCATGCGGCAGCGTCCGGTCAGGGTTTTTCCTTTCCAACTCCCCCACATGAACCCGGCAGTCAGAGCGTCACCCGCGCCGGTGACATCGACCACCTTAACCGGAGAGGGGTCAAAGTGTAAACATTCTTGCGCGTCCACCGCCGTCAGCCCTCCGGGGCCAAGGCTGAGGATTACGCGCTTCACCCCTCTTTTTACCAGGGACACACAGGCTTCGTACCGAGTGTCCCTGTTCAGGACTTCGCGCCCGGTCAGCGCTTGCAGTTCTTCCAGGTTTGGGTACAGGGTATCAACGCCTTCAAGTGAAAAGGGCAGTTTTTTGGTTTTAACCACTGAAACCGGGTCTACGTGCAGAGGTATGCTCGCTGCATGACACTGTTCGATTACATGCGCCACCACCTCCGCCACACAATTGGTATCCAGGAAAACTGCCTGCGGCGGGTCAGGCTGGGACCATACCGGTTCGAGATGCTCCACCAGGATTGAACCCGCTATTTCCATATCTGCATAAGCATGCAGCATTTCCCCATCGGGACCATGGACGGAAATATAACTGCCGGTTCGTTTGTCCGCAATGACGGGACTCATTGAGCAGTCGATGTGCAATCTTTCAAGTTCGGTCCGCAGCTTTTGACCCTCGGCATCGTTGCCGAATGCTCCCAGAAACTGCACCGGGCAGCCGAGCCGCGCGAGGTTTTCCGCGACATTCCGGGCTACTCCCCCCGCGGAGTATACCGTTTCCACGGGGTTGGAAGTGGATTTCCGCTGGGGCTGTTGAAGCAGCAATTTGCGGTCCTGGTTGACGCCGCCGATGCAGAGTATGGACAATTTCATATGATTGACGTTATCCAAAACCTGTTCAGGTGTCAATCTTCAGGGATACAAACGAGTTGGTTTTGCGTACTGAATTTCCGCGTCAATCCATGCGTATCTGCAAATGTCAGGAATAGTGCGAATGGCATTTGGATGGACACCTATGCATTTTTCTGGAAGGATGTGTTGCGTTAATTCATGTGAATTAATTCAGGATCCAGTTTTCAAAAAACAAAATGAAACACATGTTTAATCCTCGGAAATTAAAAATATGGCGCAAGCCCCTGTTTGTTTTATTTGCGTGCTTGATTGCGCTTCCAACAATGTCCGGAGAGAAACCCGCTCATTACACCCTCACTGATCTGGAAGGAAATGAGGTGAGCAGCGAAGAGTTCGTAGGCGTCCAGCCGGTGTTGCTGATGTTTTGGAACAGTTGGTGAAGCATCTGTAGACGGGAGTTGCCCGTCCTCATCAAAATGCATGAAAAGTACACGGCGAAAGGATTGAAGGTGATCGCGGTGAACTGGATTTCCCAAGACAATCTGAGTGACGTGCAAGAGGTGATTGAGCGGTTCAAACTGCCGTTTCCGGTGCTGCTCGATGAAGAAGGGTTTGCCGGCATGGAATACGGCACGGGCAGCAACCCGCCGGTTAATGTGCTGCTCGATGCCGAGGGAAGGGTTGTCTACATGAGTCGCCTGACTCCGGTTGAAAAAGTAAAACGTCTGATGGATCAATCATGAAGAGAAACATCCTGTTGAATCCCGGCCCCGCCACCACCACCGACAGCGTCAAGCAGGCGCTGGTGATCCCTGACATCTGTCCGCGCGAGGAAGAATTCGGCACGCTCACTGAAAACATACGGGGTAAGGTTGTGCGGGTGGTAAACGCGGAGAAAACCCACACCGCGGTCCTGTTTGCCGGTTCCGGTACAGCTTCGGTCGAAGCAGTGCTCAGTTCAGTGGTGGGTCCGGATGGAAAAATCCTCATCCTGGACAACGGGGCCTACGGGAAAAGGGCGGAAACCATTGTGCGGTCATACGGAATCCCGCATTTGACCTACCGCATTAGCTGGGGCGATTACCCTGATTCGGCTGTCATAGAATCGATCTTTCAGGAAGACCGTAAGCTGACGCATTTTTTCTTTGTCCATCACGAGACAACCACCGGTATGCTGAACCCGATGCCGGAACTGCTGGAACTGTGCCGGAAATATGAAGTGGTTTCCATTGTTGACGCCATGTCGTCGTATGCCGGACTGCCTATCGATTTACGAACCCAGCCCGCTGATTACCTGGTTTCTTCCGCGAACAAATGCATCCAGGGCATGGCCGGATTGAGTTTTGTCATCGCCAACCGGGATAAACTGAAACAGACTGAAAACCTGCCGGTGAAAGGTCTATATCTGAACCTCTGGGGAAACTTCCGTTACATGGAAAAAACCGGGCAGTTTCAGTTCACTCCTCCCGTGCAGGTGGTGTACGCGCTTGACGCCGCGCTGGATGAGTTCTTCGCGGAAACGCAAACAGGACGCACCGCGCGTTATGTACGCAGTTATGAAACGTTGATGGACGGCAGCCGCGGGGTCGGCTTGAAAACCCTGGTGCCGGAACATCAGCGTTCAAAACTGCTCACGGCATTCATAGAACCTGACTCGCAAAATTATGATTTCAACAAGATGCACGATTTTTTCTATGCGCATGATTTCACCATTTATCCCGGAAAAGGCGCAAAGGAAGACACATTCCGCATCGCGAACATCGGCGAAATCGACTACCGCGACATGGAACGCTTCTGTGAACTGATGCTGGAACACTTCAAGGATCGGGACCTGATTGCCGACCGTTGACACAAATCAGACTATAAAACCAAATGATGAACATATTAAAACTGGGAGTGCCGAAAGGCAGCCTGCAGGCGGCTACGATCCGCCTGTTTGAAAAAGCTGGGTACCGAATTCTGGTGAGCGGACGCTCCTACAGTCCGGTGATCGATGACCCTGAAATTGAATGCCTGATGTTCCGCGCCCAGGAAATGGCGCGCTACATCGAACGCGGGGTGTTGGACGTCGGTTTGACCGGACAGGACTGGATCCTGGAAAATGACGCGGATGTCGTCGAAGTGGAGGACCTTGCCTACAGCAAGTCCACCGTGCGTGCCTACCGCTGGGTGGTCGCGGTCCCGCAAGATTCGGATATCCACAGCGTCCATGATCTTGAAGGCAAGCGCATCGCCACCGAACTGGTGGAGGCGACCCGGCGTTACCTGGCGCGGCACGGGGTTTCGGCGGAAGTGGAATATTCCTGGGGCGCAACCGAGATCAAGGCGCCCCTGCTGGTGGATGCCATTGTGGAGGGGACGGAAACCGGTTCATCGTTGAAGGCAAACCGGCTGCGTGTGATCGATACGGTCACCGAGTCGACCACCAAACTGATCGCCAACCGTGATGCCTGGAATGATTCGTGGAAACGGGAAAAAATCGGCGTGCTGGCCACCCTTCTTAAAGGCGCGCTTGAAGCGGAAACAAAAGTCGGGCTGAAAATGAACGTCTTCAAACAAAAGCTCGCCGCAGTCACCTCACAGCTTCCATCACTGCACACGCCGACGATTTCCAGCCAAAGCGATCCCGACTGGGTCGCCATCGAGGTGATCATCGATGAACGTGTTGTCCGTGATCTAATCCCCAAACTGCGCAGCGCCGGCGCGGAAGGAATCGTCGAATATCCCTTGAACAAAGTGATTTACTGATGCCCTGTTCAGTCGGTTTCCAGCAGCTTGACTGAACCGGGGAGGAACTGCAGCAGCACTTCATCTCCAATCCGCGGCTTCATGCGCTTGAAATCCTCTTTGCTGATCAGCACATTCACCGGAACCGAGGTATCGACTACGGCGCGGATTTCTTCTCTTTCTTCAGCAAGCTGGACCAGTCTTCCACGGGTGAATTCAGTTGCATCGACCTGTTCAGAATATTCCTTGTCCCATGAATGAATTTTCAGCTTGCGCGGATCGATGCAAGCGCGCACGGGACCGGTGCCGTCACTTTCGAGCGGCAGGCGAAAACCGCCATTAACCGCAAATTTTTTTGTGCCGTCATCCGCGGTTTCAATGCGTCCGTTAATCAGGTTGTGGTATTCCGATCCCATCGGACTCCCGCCAAGCAGGAAAATGCGGATGTCCGCCAGCCTGGAAGCCTGGTCCTGGTCGTGAGTGGTAAAGACAACTGTGGTTTTTTTTTCTGCCACCACGTCCCGGATGATGCGTTCAATCGCCAACTGGTTTTCCAGGTCGACGCTGGCGGTGGGTTCATCAAACAGGATCACCCTGGGCGTGCAGGCAAGGGCCCGGGCGATTGCCAGGCGCTGGGTCTCTCCACCGGAAAGCCGATGCCTGCGGACGTTGATGAATTCGCGCATCCCCACCAGTTCCAGTGATTCCTCCACCACCCTGCGCCGTTTTAAACTTTCGATTTTTCTCGCCCGAAGCCCGAACTCTACATTGTGGAAGACGTTTGTGCTGAACAGGATCGGGTGCTGCTCCACCAGCACCACCTCCCGTCTCAGCAGTTGCAGACGGGGAGTGGAATGATTCACCGGCCGCGAACGGTAGACCATCCGTCCGGAAGTCGGTTTTGTGAGAAACGCCAGCAGCTCGAGAAGTGTAGTCTTTCCCGAGCCGTTGGGTCCGAGCAGGCAGGAAGTCCTGCCCTCCTCCAGCACCAGTTCCGGAATGCTGAGTACTGTGTGTCCCCCGTGGGTCTTAGTAATCCCGTAAAGCTGGTACAATGCCATCACTGCGATCTCATCCTGCCCTGAAATGCGTTGAACACGATGTTCAGGAAAAAACTGAGGAGGATAAGCACCATTCCCAGCGCGAGGGCGAGGACGAATTCCCCCTTGTCGTATTCCAGCGCCATGGCGGTGGTGATGGTGCGGGTGAAGCCCTTGATGTTGCCGCCGAGCATCATGCTTATTCCGACTTCCGAGATCACCCGTCCGAAGGATGCGATCAATGCGGCAAGGATGCCGAAGCGCGCTTCATGCAGGACCACTGCCGCGGCCATTGTTCGGGACGCACCCAGCGTGAGGGCTGTTTTGCGGTAACGGGAATCGATTCCGCTGATCGCCGCAAGTGTGAAAGAGGCCACAATCGGGAATATGAGAATGGTCTGCCCGAACACGATAGCCTTTAGGGTGTAGAGCCATCCGAGGTCGCCGAACACTCCCCTGCGTGAAATAAGAATGTAGACGAACAGCGCAATTGCCACGGTGGGCAGTGAAAGCAGGGTGTTCAGCACGGTGATGACCGCGCGGCGCCCATGAAATTCACTGACCGCGAGCCAGAAACCAAACGGCACTCCCAGCACGGAGGCGATCAGCGTCGAAAAAAAACTGACCTGCAGGGACACGAAGACAATTTCCAGCAGTTCCGGGTCCAGTCCGACCACCAGTCCAAATGCCGAACGCAAGCTGTCGCTAAAGAAACCCATTCCGCTTCATCCTTGGATGTATCGCCCCCACAGCCGGTGAGGGGAAGTAATGATGATGCAGGGTTTCGAACATCTCCTGAAGCCTGCCCTGTTCCTTTCGGGATATGGTGTTTGTTTTTTCAGCACAGGATTATTTCCCGCGGTTGAGCGGTGGGGGGAGTCACTGAGGCATTCGAGAAGGCATTGCCGGGGTCTAAATCAAGCCACAATACTAAGAGTTTTCACTCGCATTTTCAACCCGCATCAGGTACGGCATCCGGGTAGAACAGCTGCTCATGGTGGATCCGGTAACCCGCGATCAGTGACTGCCCGCGACGTGAAACGAGCCACCGCGCAAACCGCACGGCCTGCGCGTGCTTGACGTGCTTGTGTTTTTTGGGATTGACCGGGATCACCCCGTAGGGATTGAAAAGGATTTTGTCTCCTTCGAACAGGATTTCCAGGTCGAGTCCCTGTTTGCGTCCCTTCCGGTATTTCAAATAAGTCCCCCGGTCGCATAACGTGTACGCCTGTTTTTCTTCCCCGAAAGTGAGTGTTTTGCCCATCCCCTGCCCTATGGAAAGGTACCAGTCTCCTGCCGGCCTGATGAAGCGGATAGTGCGATTTGAACCTTTTTTGACCACCTCCGTTTTTGTTTCTAAAAGCGCCATTCCGGACTGTTTCCACAGCACCTGTTCCTTGGTGTGTGTTCCGGAATCGTCACCCCGAGAAATGAAAAGCTCACGGGATTCGGCAATCATTCTCAAAGCCTGAGCCGCGCTTATAGCACCCCTGATCCCGGCGGGGTCCGGCGCCGGTCCGACGAGGACAAAGTCGTTGTGCATCACCGGGAACCGCTCGATGCCGTATCCTTCCCTGACGAATTTTTCCTCGCGTTGTGGATCATGCACCAAAAGCACGTCCACGTTGCCGTCCATTCCATCCCGCAGAGCGGCACCGGTCCCCTTGGCAAGGACTTTGATGTGAATTCCGGTGTCCTTTTTGAATTCAGGGACCAGCACGTCCATCAGTCCGGAAGACTGCGTGCTTGTGGTTGTCGCCAGCAGCAGCGCCTCTTCCGCAAAAACCGGAACATTATTGAAATAATTGCAGAGGAAAAGAGATGCAAGGAAAAAGTATAACCGGCGAACCGTGCCCCGGTTCATGATAAACAGGAAATCAATCATTGCTGTCAGCTTACCAGCAAAGCGCATTCGCGGGAAAAACATCTCCTTTTGTACCGCGCGGGTCACATCCCGCTTCAAGCACACCGGTCTCCGGATCGCGTGCGATGGCGAGCAGATAACCCTCAGACCAATCGGCGCCTACTGCTATATCATGCCCGCGGCGTTCCATTTCCTCACGCACCGCCTTTGAAATGCGGGGTTCCACGCGCAGGCGGTTGGGAAATCGGTCATGCGGTGCGAAGAAGCCCGGAAAATGTTCGCTGCTGAACTTGGACGCTTCGATGGCTTCTTGCACGGTCATGACGAAAAGGACGCGGTTGAGGAAAAACTGAAGCTGCCACTGGTCCTGCTGATCGCCGCCCATACTGCCGAAGACCATCCAGGGTTTGCCGTCACGGAAAGCAAGGGAGGGGCTGATTGTTGTTCGGGGTCGTTTGAACGGGGCGATGAGATTGGGGTGGTGCGAGGGTTCAAGGTAGAATGTCATCAGCCTGTTGCCGAGCGGGAATCCAAGCGCCGGTATCACTTCCGCGGATTTGAGCCAGCCTCCGCTGGGGGTGAAAGCCGCCATGTTGCCGTCACGGTCAACCACGTCCACGTGCACTGTTCCCGGACCCCAAGATGCTCCGCCAAGCCTTTCCTCCACCGGGAGCAATGACTTTAATCCCCGTGGGTCTCCCGGGCGAATTTCCGCGTTGGCCCGATGTGGATCTATCAGTTCCGCACGTAAACGGGCATAGTCCCTGGAGAGTAGTCCGGCCAGCGGCACTTCAATTTGCCGGGGGTCGCCGTAAAACTGCTCGCGATCCGCGAATGCCAGTTTAAGCGCTTCAGTTGTCCAGTGCAGGTAGTCTACAGTGTTGTGGCCCATGCCCTTGAGGTCCATGTTCTCAAGTATCGCCAGCGCCTGCAGCATCACGGGGCCCTGGTTCCAGGGTCCGCACTTGAACACAGTCGTGTTCGCATAATCAAGTGCAGCCGGTTCCTCCAGATATGTTTCGAAACACTCCATGTCGGGACGGGCGAGCAGGCCGTTCTGATGGCGAGAGTACCTTGCTATTTCCGAAGCGGGATCGCCTTTGTAAAAGGCGTCCTGCACAGACCGTAAAGCATTCTCACGGCTGCCGGAACGGCGGGTTTCCACTTCCTTGAGAAAGTTCAACAAGTCAGCCAGCGCGGGATTGCTGATCACCTCCCCCACTCGGGGCACGCTTCCCTGTGGCAAATAAACCCCGGCGCTACCGGGCCACCCGGACTTGAACTTCTCCGCAAGGTCCCGGATGCCAAACCGCTCCTGCCCGAACAGCCCCTCATGCAGCGGAAAGCCTTTGCCGGCATAATCTAGTGCCGGCGCAACAACCTCCGCAAATGAGAGTTTCCCAAACTCGCGCAGCGCCGTCAGCATTGCCCCGAATGCCGCGGGCACCCCAGCTGCCAGGATTCCCTCCTCCGGAACATCGGACAGGCCCAGTTGCAAGTAGGCAGCTGGAGTGGCGCGTCCCGGGGCGGAAGTGTTGCCGTTAACCGAAACCACGCGCCCTGTATCCGCCATGCATATCAGCATCGGACACTCCCCTCCGAGAGTGTGCATCTGCGGGTTGACCACTCCTTCCACCAGGGTTGCGCCAACCGCCGCGTCCACCGCGTTGCCCCCGGCTTTGAGCAGGTCCGCCCCGGCCTGCACCGCAAGGTAGTGTTCGCAGGCGACAGCGCCGTGAGTGCCCAGCAGCCGTGGGTAGTACGGGTTTTGCTCGGTGGATGATTGTCTGAAAGCGCGGCTCATGCGTTATGCGTGTTCATGTTTTTCTGAGGTGAGGGCGTCTGGAAGCGCTCATGACCTTGGCGCTGATTACATTTGATCACTGTATATCGTGACTGAAACATTTTGACAAGCCGGTACGCTTCTGCCGTTAGTTCATGTGCGGGTCAATTTTCGGTTATTATTCAGTCAAAAAACGCATTAAAAACCCCCGTATTTTTACGTAAGAAAAATTGCTAATAGACTGCTTTTACGATTTGAATTGTGATGGTACTACCTTTTTTTGAAATTCATTAACTGATGTCAGGGGCAGTGGATGAAATTCAAGCGATGAGTAAGGTATCAGGAGGTTTTCAATCCTAGCTTGTGAAGGATCGGAGATCTGCGCCATCTGCCACATCATGCAGAAGCCCTACAAGAGCTGGGCGCAATTGGTACTGGAGAAAAGGAAGACACCTGTCCCCGGGTTTGTACATGCAGCCATTAATCATGAACGATGAACAGCTTAAGACTGTAGCAAGACCATCTTGCAGAAAGATTAAATCTAGTTATGCCCAGGCAGCGAAGAGAGGTTTAACATGAAAAGACTACCCCTGATCATCGGCGCAATCTTTGCCCTCACTCTTGTTATTGTGATCATCTCAACCATCACGCTTGAACATAAGCAAGTGCCGGGGGGTGAATTCAAAACCATGGTAGGCGCCGAATTTGTCGGTTCTTTTGAGTGCAAGAAGTGTCACGAACGAAAATATCTGGAGTGGACCACTACCCTTCATTCAAAGATGATGCAGGATGCCAAGGCCAACCCGATGGCAATTATCGGCGATTTTGGCTCCTCAAGTGAGATAAGGAACTTTAAACAAGAGGAAGTTGACTTTACCCTCGGAAACCAGTGGAAACAGCAGTATCTGAAAAAAACGGGGGATGATTATGTAGTGCTTCCAGCCCAGTATAATATTTCAAGCGGTCAATGGGTTTCCTATCAGGCCGAGGATGGGCGGGATAAATCATGGTTCAAGGAATGCGCGGGATGCCATGCGACAGGTGTTGACCCTGAGAAGAAAACATTTAAAGAACCGGGGATCGGATGCGAGGCATGTCATGGGCCTGGGAGTAATCATGTAAAGGCAATTCCGGGTTATGAGATTGCCACCATAGTCAATCCTCAGAGGTTGACAACCAATGCGGCCGCCCAGATTTGCGGTTCCTGCCATTCCAGGGGCATGGATAAGAGTGGGCAATATCCGTATCCAGCCAATTATATGACTTCAAGGGGGGTGGCAAATCTGAGGGTCTTTTTCAACCATGCCAATCAGGAAGAAAACGAGGATATGTTCTGGCCTAGTGGTGATTCAAAACATAACTACATGCAGTATCTTGACTGGCGGAAAAGTGAGCATGCGAAGGCCGGGGTTTCGTGTACCAGTTGTCATACTATCCACGTCAGCCGATCCACTTTCCAGACCAAATTACAGGGAGATAAACTGTGCAGGAGTTGTCATCAAACAATGGAAAACCGGGGCGCCCACAAGCTCCATACCTTCGGAAGCTGTATAGCATGCCATATGCCCAGGACAGGTAAGAGCGCTGAAGCGGGAGATATACGCAGCCATACCTTCAGGTTCATACCCCCTGAACTCAGTATCGAAATGGACGGGCTTGAGAAACAGCCGAATTCCTGCAGCGGCTGTCATCACCACAAAGATACCCTATTAGAAGGTCTTGTAGATTTTCTAGATGCCGCAAAAAGGGCTGATATGCCAAAACCCTATGCCGTTCATCGCAGAGATGCTTTGAAATAATGGGTCGTCGAAACACAACAACAAGAAGGCAGTTTCTTAAATCTGTTCCTGCGATTTCGATCGGTCTTTCCTTAGGTTGTGCTGATTCCGCAGATGCATCTCCAAGGAAATACGGGAAACTTCACGACACCACAAAGTGCATTGGATGCAAGAGATGCATGTCCGCATGCAAACGGTGGAACAAGCTCAAGATTGACAGGGATGAGGAGCTTACAGACAGGGAAACAGAACTTACAGGCCAAACATGGGTGGTTGTTAATCTTACAAGGGATAAAAAAAACAGGGAAGACCTCCACTATCAGCATTGGGCGTGTCAGCATTGTATAAAGCCCGCATGCGCGGGTGTTTGTCCCGTAAAGGCGATTACAAAACTCCCTGAAGGTCCTGTAATCGTAAATGAAAACAAGTGTATCGGGTGCAGGTATTGTTATCAGGCATGTCCCTACAAGGTCCCCAGGTTTGATTTCGAAAAGAGGGTAACAAGAAAATGCACCATGTGCCACGACCGGATACCAAGGGTGAAACCGGCATGTGTGGCCGCGTGTCCTGTAGGGGCGCTTGATTTTGGTTTGAAACAGGAGATTTTGACTAAAGCGAGAAAGCGAACCGATGAGGTGGGTGGTTATCTACTTGGCGAACATGAGGCGGGTGGTACGGATTTCCTGACAGTTCTCTCTACAACTCCCGAAGACCTCGGACTTGTTGTCGCCCCCAAAAAGGTTGTCAATCGGGATCTTGACAAGGTGCGAATCACTTCATACGGATTCTCGGGTGCTTCCCTGCTTGCGGGTCTGATGTATATGTACTCTCGCACAGAGGAAGAGGAAAACGAGGAAGAGGAAGAGCAATAAAAGAAAATATGGAAAGTGCGATTCAGTCAGGAAATACAAAGTCATCCGCATACTATATTTGGATAAGTTCACTAATTGCTCTTATGGTTCTTGGTGGATACGCTCATTTAATGTCCTTGCTGATAAGCCAGGAGATTCTGGAATTTTCGATTAGAATTCCATGGGCAATGATGGTGTCAAATTATGTCTTTCTTGTTGTATCAAGCACAGGATTATGCATAGTATCCTCCCTTGGTCATGTATTCGGCATGAGGAGATATGAACTTATCAGCAAACGATGCGTATTCCTTGCCTTAATAACAATTATTTTTGGAATGACTTCCATAGTCATTCATTTGGGACATCCTGAAAGGGCATTAGTTTATAATATAATAACTCCCAATTTCCGTTCAGCCATCTGGTGGATGGGGGCGTTTTACTCCTTTTATATTTTGTTCATTGCTGTTGAGTACTGGTTCCTGGCAAGGGTGGGGCTGGCAAAAACCGCCAATAGGGCAACAGGTCTGAAACAGAAAATCTATAGTTTGATGGTTGCAAGGAAAACCGATGAATCTCCGGAATCACTAAAGAAAGATCATAAATGGGCACGGTTCGCGGGAGTTTTAGCTCTTATATTCGGACTCTCAGCACATAACACCCTTGGCGCGGTATTCGGTCATACGGAGGCAAGAGCGTTCTGGTATGGCCCGTATTATCCTATTTACTTCCTCTTCTCGGCAGCGTTTTGTGGTTATGCATGGCTGATAAGTGCAACTATCATTAGTTATAAAGTAAAAGGCAAAGAGATAACCGGAAAACTTAAAAAACTCCTGTTTGAAATGGGTAAAATATTTGCCCTGCTTTTGTGCATAGGACTTCTCTTTACTTCTTATAAATTAGGGTTTGGACTTTTGAATCCGACTAAAGCCAAATCTATAATGTTATTATTGAATGGACCATTCAGCATGCCTTTCTGGCTCTTTGAGATTGCAATAGGGTCAGTGGTTCCAATCATCATTCTGCTTTATGCCGCTAACAAGAAGAACATCAGCGGTTTGCTTGCAGCATCTATTATGGTTCTCATAGGAGTATTTGTTATGAGATTTGATTTTTTGGTAGTAGGAGAAGTTTACCCCATGTTTAGTCCCATGGGTAAGGATGCTCTGGTTTTGGTGCCTTCATTCTTTCCAGTATTAATGGAGATATTAGTCATCGCAGGGATTTTTGGCTTACTTTTCTTGACATATACCTTGGGTGTTCAATTCTTGCCCATCGAGGAGGAGATTCCATGAAATAGGTATCTGGTTCCATTTTTTTTACTTGAGGAGAGAGGGTTGATGAAGACATTCATATTATTTTCAACGGTCATGATAACAACGATCATTTTGACTACACCTTTACTCTCCGCCAAGACGGCCCCTGTTGGGAAAACACTGACCGCAAAGAACCAGTTCTTTTGCGGTTACTGCCATGTCTTGACCTATCCCAAAATCATAAAAAAGGCATACCAGTCCTGGAAAAAGGATATACACGGCGAAAAGGCTGTTTCCTGCGAAGAATGCCATTACCCTCCCGAGCAGATGACCGTCAGGATCCCGGAGCATGAACAAATTCCCAGTGATGAAAAGTCTGCCGCGGAGAAGAAGGAGACTGAGGCAGAATTTATGAAAACCCAGCTTGAGGTTCTATCACGGCAAATAACAGTTCTGGGGATGGAGCAATCAGTTATAAGAACAAAGCCGAGGATTGACGATCGCAGTTGCACGACCTCCAATTGCCACCCCACCACCGGCAAAGGCGAAAAAGGAGAATACTGGGTTAAAAAGATCGATTTTATTGAGTATGAAAGGTCAAACCAAACAAAAGCAGTGGTTTCCTTCACCCATAAGCCACATTTTGACAAGACAAAGTGGGTGGAAGGTCAGGAACTCCACTGTTCCACCTGTCATCGCAATGAGACTGAGCAAGGGCATTTTGAGGTCTCTAATCAGAGTTGCTCTCTCTGTCACTTCAAAAATGCAACCTTTGCAGAAGGGCGGGCCAACTGTTCCTTATGCCACGAATTGCCTGAAGAACCAATCATCCAGTTGACCAAAGCTGGAAAATCGGAACAACCAGCGGAAGACAGCGCAATCAACCATAAAACCCTGGAAGAGAACAATGTGCCATGCGACGGTTGTCACCTTCAGAACGTAAGAGGCGATGGAGCTGTAAATCAGGGGAAGTGCCTCAACTGTCATGAAAAGAGTCAAGCGATCATGAAGGATTGGAACCACCCATTTTCCGCGCATCAAGAACATGTCACCGCACAGACCGCTGACTGTTTTAACTGTCATGAAACAATACAGCATCAGCATGGGGAAACTGGTTTTGATCACAACGATGCGGCATTAGCCGATTGCTGGGAATGTCATGCTGAACCGCACCGCCATCAAAGACAATTGTTGGCCGGCACAGGAGGTTATGGTATGGAGAAACCGTATCCGGTGAAACATCATCAAATCAATGTGAACTGTATGGGATGTCACATCCAAGAATCACAGGATGAACTGGGAAGAGCGATCAAGGAAGCAACCGCGGAATCATGCGTCAGTTGTCATTCTGAAAAAGAAAGGGTTCTGATTCAGAAATGGAAAAATGATATTGCCGATTTTTTTATGGAAACCCGTGATCTGGAAAAAGATGCATGGGAGGCTTTGGAGGCTTCAAAAGGCAAGTTGTCTGCAGCCAAGTATCAGGCAGCTATGGCCTTATTTAGAAATGGACAGGAGAATTTAAGAATTGTGGATGCGGGAGGAGGTGTTCACAACAAAAAATTTTCTGTCTCTCTCCTGGATGTCGCCATCATCCATTTTGAAGATGTGATGGATATGGTTCAAACGGACAGCAATTAGGAATATTATTTAATTCACACTTAACACCAAGGGCAAGAAGAAAAGGCGCTGCTTAATCGCAGTCCAAAGATGAAGCATTCAAATGTCTTTAAAGGAGAACACAATGATCATCAAAAGAAGAGATTTTTTGAGGGCTGCAGGTGCATCCGGTGCCGTGATTGCTTTCAATGGGCCGATATTCAATGCCCTTGCAATGGCACAAACATCTGCTGCTTCCGAAGAAGGAAGTTGGTTGCCAACTTCCTGTCAAGGCTGCACCACATGGTGTCCAGCCGAAGTTTTTGTGCAAAATGGAAGAGCCGTCAAGGTAAAAGGAAATCGGTATTCTAAACAGAATGATGGAGTACTTTGTTCCAAAGGACATTTGTCCTTACAACAGCTGTATGATCCTGACCGGGTCAAGGTGCCAATGAAGAGAACCAATCCGATTAAAGGCAAGGGAGTGGACCCCAAATTCGTCCCGATTACCTGGGACGAAGCTCTTAATACGGTGGCAGATAGAATGATGGAGCTGAGGAAAAATGGGGAACTTGAAAAATTCCTGCTCATGCGTGGAAGGTATTCTTACATGAGAGATTCTATTTATGGCGCCCTCCCCAAAGTCTTTGGATCTCCAAACGGTATCTCCCACAGTGCCATCTGTGCGGAAGCTGAAAAATTTGGTTCCTTTTTCACTGCCGGGAACTGGGGTTATCGTGATTATGACCTTTCTAATACCAAGTATGCGTTGATATGGGGATGCGATCCGCTCAGCAGCAATCGGATGATACCAGCAACCATTAAAAGGTTTGGGGACATGCTCGATAATGGCACGATTGCTGTTGTTGACCCCAAACTCCACTCTTCTGCGGTCAAAGCTCATGAGTGGCTGCCGATCAAACCCGGAGAAGATGGGGCTCTTGCCAGCGCCATTGCCCATGTGCTGCTTACAGAAGGGCTTTGGAACAAAGAGTTTGTGGGAGATTTCAAAGATGGGAAAAATCTTTTTCAGGAAGGTAAGAAAGTTGATGAATCCGCCTTTGCAGAAAAGGAATCCCATGGGCTTGTGAAATGGTGGAATATTGAACTGAAGGACAAATCTCCCGCATGGGCGGCAAAGATCACTCTTATCCCCGAAGAGCAGATTTTGCGTGTCGCAAGGGGCATGGGAAAAGCCGCGCCACATGTTGTGGTTTGGCTCGGTCCTGGAGCCGCAATGCACGTGAGGGGGGGTTACACTGCGATGGGCATTCATGCACTGAGTGGGCTTCTCGGCAGTATTGACCATGAAGGAGGTGTCTTAGCAACCGCCAAGATACCTGTGAAAAAGATTCCTAAATTCAGTAAATATCAGGACAAGCTGGCTAAAAAACACTCGAAGATGCAGAAGATCGACCAGAGAGGCTACAAGGAATTTCCTGCCCTGAAAAAAGGAAAATCCGGTGGTGGTGTGGTGACCAACAATACCGCCAATGCGCTCTTGAAAGGTGATCCCTATGACATCAAAGTGGCCATTGGCTACATGAACAACTTCACCTTCTCATGCACCGGAGCAGAGCGGTGGGAAAAAGCAATGGAGAAAATCCCGTTCTTCGCCCACATTACCACCAACGCGTCGGAAATGACTCAGTATGCCGATATTGTCCTGCCCTCGGCAATCACCCAGTACGAAAAGCTGGGTTTCGTCAAAACCAAAGCCAATCGATATGCGACCGCTACTCTGATTCTACCTGTTGTCAAACCCTTGTGGGATGTGAAAATGGATGAGACAGAGATTCCCTGGTTGATTGCAGAGAAGCTCAAAGAGAGGGGATTTTCGAACCTGCTGGATTATTTCCAGAAGGAGTACAAAGATCCTGAATCAGGGAAAATGCCAACGAACGGCCTGGAGTTTACAGAATACAATCTGAAAATTCAGACGGCGCCGTTGTGGGACGGTAAAAAAGATGTTGGTGGCGATAAGATCAATGGTTGGCAGGAATTCACGAGCCGCGGTATGTGGAATTCATCCCCTTATAAATATAAGAAGCGTTGGGGGGGTAAATTCAAGACGGTTTCCAAGAAGTTTGAATTCTATTCTGAAACTCTCAAGAAAGCCCTTGAAACCCATGCCAAGAAACACAAAACGAGTGTGGACGATATTCTTGAAACAGCCAAATATGAGGCAAGAGGGGAACTGGCATTTGTTCCTCACTATGAGGCCGCATACCGACATGGAAGCCTGAAAGAATATCCGTTTGACTTCATTGATTTCAAATCAAAGCTCAATCGAGAAGGAAGAAGTCAAAATGTGACTTGGTATTATGAGTTCAAGAAAATCGATGTAGGTGACAAGAGCTGGGATGATGTGTTGCAGATCAATCCTGACGATGCCTCAAGATTGGGCATTAAAGACGGTGATCCGATTAAAGTGACTTCGACGGTCGCAAGCATAACAGCCAATGCGCATCTCTGGGAAGGTGTGCGTCCTGGTACTGTGGCAAAATGCTTTGGACAGGGACACTGGGCATACGGAAGGATTGCTGCCATGGATTATCATGATGCGATCCCCAGAGGTGGCAGCAACAATTTACTGATGCCTGATGACTATGATCGGCTTAGTGGAAGTACGGTAAGAAACGGCGGGTTTACTGGCGTCAAAATAGAAAAAATCTAATCTAAAGGAGAATGAGTCATGGCAAAAGTAAGATATGCAATGGTCATCGACCTGCAGAAGTGTTCTGGGTGCGGCGCATGTGCGATTGCATGCAAAACCGAAAATAACACACAAGGCAGGAAAAATGGTCATACCTTCAACTGGGCAGATTATGCCATAAATACAAAGGGTAAGTTCCCCAATGTCAAATATGCCTCAATTCCTGTGCTCTGTAATCACTGTGATGAACCTGCGTGCCTCAAAGGTTGTCCGGAACCGAAGGCACTGTACAAAACAGAAGATGGCATCACAATGTATAATTATCGTTACTGCATTCAATGCAGAAAATGCTTTGAACCGGAAAATTCTTGCCCTTACAGTTCGGCGGATGTTTATAAGTCGGGAGATCAATACAGTGTGATCAGCTTTAATGAACCGGGTGTTGAACCCCATTCATTCCATCAAGACAAGTCTGAACTGATTCAAGGCGGGACCTCTTCCCCGGCCCAAGTGGTTGAGATGGCAAAGTCGCTTCCTCCTCATAAAAATGATTATGAGTTCCGAGACCGGATGAAGCCCGAAGCGGGGCAGAAGTCAAGAGGCAGGGGGAAATTAGCAGCAGTGCGATCAGATGGCTGGGTCGAAAAATGTAATTTTTGTATTCACAGAGTCAGAGAAGGGATGGATCCCTATTGTGTGGTTTCTTGTCCTGCAAATGCAAGGATTTTTGGGGATCGAAACGATCCCAACAGTGAAGTCAGCAAACTTCTGAAGAAATATAAGCCAAAGCGTCTTAAAAACGCCAAAGGTGAATTTCTCAAAGAAGGGGAAAAAGGAACCTCGCCGAATGTCTTCTATATTAGAGACTTCCAGCCGCAGGCTAAATTAGCTTAATCACAATTTCAAGGGGATGTGTTCGATTTTCAAAGAGCACATCCCTCTATTCTTATGGAAATGAATGATGAATTGATTTTACACGAAAACAAGAGAGAGAATTGTTTTCGTCTGCTGGCAGGACTTTTTTACTTCCCTGAAAAGTCTCTTTTTGAAGAGACCAACCTTTTGGAAAACTTGTCAGAAAGCCTTAAAGTGGTCTGCCCGGAAGCCGTCCAAAACGCAGTCCGGATAGAAAAAAGTGTCCATGCATATACCGATGAAGAACTACAAGTAGAATACACACAACTATTCAAAGGTCCATACACCCTGCTCGCTCCTCCATATGGATCCGTTTATCTAGACGAAGGAAGACAAGTTATGGGGGATTCCACCATGCAAGTGATCAAAGCTTATGAACAAGAAGGGCTGGCCAAAAGCAGTGACTTTAAAGACCTGCCTGACCATATCGTGGTAGAATTGGAATTCATGAGTTTTCTGATTTATCAGGAGTTGACCGTATTGGAAGCAAAGGATAAAGAGTTGGCAAGGAATTATATGGAAAAACAAAATTCTTTTTTAAATAACTTTCTTCGCAAATGGGTGCCTCCTTTTTGTCAAAGGATCAAAGAAGGTACTGAAAACAAGTTTTATGTATCCCTTGCTGATTGCCTTTCGATTTTCATCAAAAATCCCCACCAGGTTTTGTTCCTTCCTTAAAATCGAATTTCAACTACACTCCTTTGCTGTTTCTTCCTGAACATATCATGGTTCATTGTGTATTAGACAAACAGCATACTTTCATAAGCGATTAACAACAGACGTTTCCTGCCGACTCAGTGTTGAACTGAAATTAATGCGGAAACTCTGCGGAAAAGAGACGGAACCCGAAAAAGCCGTGAACACGGTAGCAAAAAAAACCTGAAACCGATTGAACCACCCCGTGCTTGAATCCGCCCGGAACCTGGTTTTCTCGGGAACTCCATCCTTTTCATCTCCACCTACTTCCACACAAATAAAAAACCGGAACTCCCGGCGCGGGTCCCCGCTAATCCCCCGGTGGAAATGAAATAAACACTGAATTCAACTTGTTAATGCGTTTGTTCTATGCGTTAATTAATGCGTAATATTACACACAGTTTCATGATCAATAATCAGGAGAAGCATGCACAGTATTCGACTGAACATCACCGTACCAAAGGAATTAAAGCAGCCATTGCGTAATGTAGGCAACAAGTCAGCTTTTATTGCGGAGGCAATCCGGGAAAAGTTGGAACGGGAGCAGGAGGAGCGCCTCAATCAGGAACTCAAGGAAGGCTACCTTGCCGCAGTGCAAGAGGATCAGGAGATCTGCGAGGAATGGAATTCGACCACGGGAGACGGCCTTGAGGAGGGGTGATATCTTCTGGATAAACCTTGATCCGGCCAAGGGCCATGAGATCAGGAAAACCCTTCCGGCAGTGATAGTTTCGAATGACGTTAGCAACGAGTTTTCAGGACTGGTAACCATCATCCCTTTGACCAGCAAGATTCAACACAAAAAAACCTATCCCTTTGAGGTGCTGATTCCTGAAGGGGTGGCCAAGCTTCAGTCGGACTCCAAGGCCAAGGCAAATCAAATGCGGACTGTTGACAAGTCAAGGGTAAGGGATTTCATTGGAAGATTGCCTGACCGCTGGATGCGCCAGATTGACGTGGCCATCAAAATCCACCTTGCTCTGAAAGAATGAACAAGCGCTTTGGGCAAACAATCAATACCAACAATATATTCAATGATCCGACACACCAAATCGCCTTCTATCCTCCTTTTTCAAAGTGGGAAGATTCCATATCCCCTTTTTATTAAAAGTGGCATGGGGGATTTGAAAGAACATCTTTTTTTAGGATCAATAATTTCTGAAGTTGATGCTCCATGATTGACCCCTCCTCCCGCGAAAAGAGCAAAAACCTGCGCAGCCTGCTTCCGGTAGTCGCGTTTCTGATACCTTATTGGAAACGGATCACCGCCGCCGGAATCGCGCTCGTCTTTACCGCGGCGGTCACGCTTTCGATGGGGCAGGGTTTGCGGCTGTTGATCGACCAGGGTTTTTCCACCGGATCGTCTGCCCGACTGACCGAAACTCTGCAGTTGTTTCTGCTGCTGGTGGTGCTGATGGCGGGAGGCACATTCATCCGTTTCTATTTCGTCTCCTGGATCGGGGAGCGTGTCAGCGCAGACTTGCGCAAGGCGGTGTTCAAACACCTGATAAATCTTCACCCGGCTTTTTTTGAAACAAACCTGAGTGGAGAAATTCAGGCGCGCATCACCGCTGACACCACCGTGCTGCAGACGGTTATCGGTTCCTCGCTTTCCATTGCGCTGCGCAACGGGTTGATGTTCCTCGGCGGCATCGCCTGGCTTTTCTGGACCAACCCGAGGTTGACAGCCATTGTGCTGGTGTCCGTTCCGCTTGTGATCATTCCCATCATCATTTTTGGACGCAGAGTGCGGAAGCTGTCCCGCAGCAGCCAGGATCGCGTCGCATCTGTAGGCGCATTTGTCGGGGAGGCGCTGCTGCACATCAAGGTTGTGCAGGGGTACAACCGCCAGCAGGCCGATTCCGATGCCTTTGCCGAACACGCGGAAGATGCGTTTCGTACTGGAATCAGAAGGATCCTGCAGCGGGCCTTTATGATGTCGGTGGTGATCTTGCTGGTGCTCGGCGCGATCTGCGGGATGCTGTGGGTCGGTGGTCTTGACGTGATGGCTGGACGAATTAC
>CAYFLK010000005.1:8047-62298 GCA_964344035.1 uncultured Pseudomonadota bacterium | reverse complement strand
TCGCGGCATTTGTCTTCTACTCCTTCATCGTCGCCAGTTCTGTCGGTTTCATCAGTGAAGTCTTTGGAGACCTGCAGCGCGCGGCGGGCGCGACAGAACGTCTCCTTGAACTGCTGGACGCCGAATCTGAAATCAGGGATCCGCAAAAACCTGTCGTGCTACCGCAAACGGTGAAGGGAGAAGTGAGCATCGAAAACCTGAAATTCTGCTATCCCTCGCGTCCGGACCAGCCCGCGGTCGATGGATTGACCCTGCGGGTTGATCCCGGAATGACTCTAGCCCTGGTCGGTCCCTCCGGCGCCGGGAAATCAACCCTGCTGGACTTGCTGCTGCGCTTTTACGACCCACAATCCGGGAACATCCTCCTCGAGGGACGTGACCTGCGCAGTTTGAAACTCACCGATTTGCGCCGGCATATTGCCCTCGTTCCCCAGCAGCCGATCCTCTTCAGTGCCAATGTCTGGGAAAACCTGCGTTACGGACGTCCGGATGCTTCCGAAACGGAAATCAGGCGTGCCGCGGTTTCAGCGCATGCGGATGAATTCATCCAACAACTGCCTGCGGGTTATGACAGTTTCCTTGGTGAACAGGGTGTGCGCCTGTCCGGGGGACAGCGTCAGCGCATCGCACTCGGGCGAGCGATTCTCAAAGACCCCGCGTTGCTGCTGCTGGACGAAGCGACAAGCGCCCTTGACGCAGAAAGTGAGCGTGTTGTTCAGCAGGCTTTGGAGCAGTTGATGAAAAACCGCACCACTATTGTCATTGCCCACCGCCTTGCTACTGTGATGGATGCAGATCAAATAGCGGTGATGGACGAAGGGCGTCTGGTAGCCGTCGGGACCCACAACGACCTGTTGGAGAGTTCATCACTCTATTCCCATCTCGCCGGTCTACAGTTTCGCACTGGGCGAACTATTTCTCCCCAACCCTGGAAATGGCAGTCCTCCGAAACCGGTGTTCTTTCGGCATCATAAAATGCTGAAACATTTTACAAAATAGAATTGGGAAATTATTTTTGGTCCCAGCTTTCGTATTCCACTGTTTTCACTTGGTCTTCGAGATTTTTCAGCCACCCCTGGTGATCCGGGTGCTGCAAGAGCATCTGGGTCGCTACGCTGATATCGGTGAGCGAGAGCATTGCCTCCGGCAGGGCATTGATCATCCACAGAACCAGCTGACTCCCCCGGCAGGCCCTGGCGACGGAAGTGAAATGGGAAACATACGCCCCGAAGCGGGTTTCTTCTGGCGGGGTCCCGCTGATGCCCTCACGGGCCATCAGGTAGTGCAGCAGGTCATCCACCCTGTCTGCATGTCCAAACACGACCTGCGCGTATTCGATATTTTTGGTGGGAAACCATGCTCCGGCATTGCGCGCTTTCTCGAGGCTATCCGGAAGTCCGTCGGTGATATTGAGGACGACTCCCGGGGCGCCTCCTTCACGGATCAGTTCAAGGGCGCAAGCAAACGCAGATTCATAATTGGTGGTCCCGGATGGTGGGAGAAAGTCTCTCAGTTCTGTGAGTGGTGTTTGCGGGTTGTCGCTGTAAGCAACGACATGCAGTTGGGCGGCTTTCATTTTTCCGCACAGCGTTGATAGCAGAGATGCACAACCAATCTGCGCCGCCTTAAAGAGTTCCCGTTCCTGGGTGGAAGCGCTGATGTCCAGCAGGATTACCAATGTGATTGGCAAGTCCCGGTAATTTTGCCAGGTTTCCGGGTTGAAAAGAGAAGGTGCAATGCCTTCGGATTGCTTCTGTAAAACAGCTTTTGCTCTTTCCGAAAGCGCCGTTTCAAAAGCCTGTCCATCGTGCGTGCGCAGCATTGAAACATGCAGTGGGATTGGGGGAGGCCGGGCAAGCCGAGATTTTGATGGATTCAGGAAGCCCAACATAAGCTGCTCCAGCGTCGGGCGGATCGATTTGTGAAGTTGCTTTTGGGACTTCAACTCGTTTCCCGCAAGAACTTCGTCGATCTGAGCGCAAGCCTGTTTCATTTCTTTGCGTAAAACGCTGAGCGCCTCATGCTTGAGCACGCAGGGATAGGGTTGCTCCCATTGATCCTTTGGCAAAGGCCGGCCATTAAAATAAGGGGTCCTTTCCTGACCGGACATGCGGATTTCGAAGCGTTCATCGACTTTGCCGAGCCGGAACCCGAGTTGCAGCAGGCGCAGAATCTCTTTCACCGGAAGCATTGTGCGGGACCGCGGCATGAAAAACCGAGCTCCTCCGTGGTGGACGGTCCGGAAGCATTTCATCAGGATTGCTAAATCGCACCCTTCTTCATCCCGGCACAGGCTTTTCAACTCTGCAAAAACACTCTCCATCCGCTTCAGCGAATCCCCCAGCACCTCTTTCGAAAGGTGACGGCCGACCTCTTTCTTCAGGGCAAAAAGCAGGTTGTGCTTGGGATCATGGTCAATGGACATCGGTTTTCATGCATCCAAGTAATTGCGGTCGAGGTTACCTGATACGGACCACCAGCTTGCCGAAATTCTCTCCTTTCAGCAGGCCGATCATCGCCTGGGGCGCGTTTTCCAGACCGTCAATGAAATTTTCGCGGTATTTCAGTGAACCTTCCCGGATCCAGCGTGCGAGGTGGTTGAGCGCTTCTTCTTCCTGTTCGGCGAAATCCCAGACGATGAAACCGCGCAGTGTGAGGCGTTTGACAAGCACTTCACGCATCAGCATGGGAGTGAGGTTGGGCCCCGGTGGAAGGGTTGTGTCGTTGTAGTGTGAAACCAGGCCGCATAACGGAATTCGTGCGAATTCATTTAGCAAGGGCAGCACCGTTTGGAAAACACTGCCGCCTACGTTTTCAAAATAAATGTCGATTCCATCCGGACATACGGTTTTCAGCTGTTCGGACCATCCCGGGTCCCGGTGATTGAGGCAGGCGTCAAACCCCAGTTCGGCAGTGACGAATTCGCATTTTTCTCGCGTTCCTGCGATACCCACTGCACGGGCGCCGTGGATTTTGGAGATCTGCCCGACTGCGGAGCCGACCGCTCCGGAGGCCGCGGCAACGACCAATGTTTCTCCTTCTTTAGGCTGGCCGATGTTCAGCAGACCCGTGTATGCGGTAACCCCCGGCAGTCCCAGCACACCGAGAGCCGTGGAAGACGAGGGCCATTGCGGATCAACCTTGCGGCAGCGGACCCCGTCCAGCAGCGAATAATCCTGCCAGCCGCCGTATCCGCAAACGATGTCGCCCACATTGTATCCGGGATGCATGGTTTCGAGGACTTCCCCGACGGTTCCGCCGGTCATTACCTCCCCTTCCTGTACCGGTACGGCATAAGAACGCGCGCTGCTCATCCTCCCGCGCATGTAAGGGTCTAGGGAGAGAAACTGGTTGCGGACTAGAAACTGTCCCTGAGCGGGGGATGGCGGTGGCCCCTCGATGAGCCGAAAATTTTCTGTTTTAGGTTCTCCCACCGGACGGGAGAAAAGCACGATGCTGCGGTTCACGGGTTCGTTCATTGCTCCTGCTCCTTCGGTTTGGTTGGAGGGTAAAATTGGGTGCTCAGGCGGTGAAGATCATGCACGTGGTGACGCCGTGCGCATATAGTTTTCCGGTGGAATCGGTGAGGCGACCGTCAGCAGTACCGGTGCGGCGTCCGCAGTGAATCACACGGCCTTCGGCTAGGAGCGGACCTGTGTTCTCGGTGATGGGCCGGGTCAGATTCACCTTCAGTTCGAGCGTTGTGTAGAACACGCCCACATCGAGATATGTGTGCATCGCGCAGCCCATTGCGGAATCCAGCAGGGTCGAGGCAAACCCGCCGTGAACCGTGCCGATTGGGTTGTAATGCCGTGCCTCCGGGATGCCTTCGAACACTGCCTGGCCCCGTTCCACAACACACAGGCGGAAACCCATGGTTTGCCCGATTGGTGGCTGGGGCAGTTCACCGGATGCTATTTTGTTCATGAATTCCAACCCCGACAGCGTTTCCAGGAAGGGCTGGTAATCCCGGACAAAAGTCGATTTCGGGTTCATGAAACAAGGTTGAGATTGGAAGAAGTTGGGATGCGGTAAAACGGGAAAATGCTCAGGAATTGAGATAGAGATTCCTGACACGGTTTTCCGCTACGTAGGCTATCAACTTGAAGATGATGCCATACAACAGCCCGAGTGCCATCACTGACACGGGTCCACCGAACTGCTTTATCGATTCCAGTTCCCGCAGGATTGTTAACCCGCCGATCAATGAGGCTATAATCCCCATGACAAGCGAAACATCTCCCATCACCTTCAGACAGCGCACGGTGGATCTCGCGTCCTCCTCCCCGACTTTTTTCCGCCAGCCTAAAGGGTAACTCCAGCTCCGCCAGTAGCTTGTCCAGGAGGATGCTGCAATCCCGAAAAAAACAGTGGGGGCAAGGACCATCACCAGAGAGGGCAGATCGAGGAAATGATTGATGCTGCTGAGATCCTCAAACCCGGAAAGCGTGCCTGACCAAGAACTAAGGTCCAGCTTGCCGAAATCATACCCTGTGGCCATGAAGAGCAGGGCGGAGAATAAAAATAAACCGAACCAGATCATAAAGGCTCCTGAAGAGGATGTAGAGGGGAGCACAGCGGGTTTCATGGTTTTCCTCAACGCGGGATCGCGCATCATCTGCTCCACCCTCAATTCAACATAATGCCATTTAGCCCGCTGCTTGTCGCCTCCTGCCAGCGCCATGGCCTTGATCCAAATCGCCTGGTCAATTTCCTTTTCGGAAAAATCATTATATGCGATTTGATAAAGCTGTTCATCTGCCATGGAAACACCGAGGTGGAATCAGGTTAAAGCAAGCGCAACAGGCGCGGAGGTAGCCTGTCTTGAAATTCAATTTGTGTTCCTTCCAGGCAGTGGTAATAAGCACAGTGGGAATTCAGTGACTTAAGAAGGATTGTTGGCGGTTTTTTGCGCGGTTTTTTGCAGAAATTGAGGAAGATCATCGAGGATGTATCGTTCATGAAATCCCTCGCCGATTTTTTCCACGGCATCATGGGCCTCAACACGGAAGACCACGCGACGGCGGTCTATTTCGATGATTTCACTTCGCGCGGTAATCCGCATACCCAGCGCTGTCGCACCCAGGTGCCGGATGTCAACCTGGGCGCCGACCGTGAATTGTCCTTCCCGCAAGCAGGGTTTCAGGCTGTCTCCGCACACGTTTTCAAACAGCGTCACCAGAGCTGGTGTGGCAAAAACGTCCACCCCGGGGTTGCCGTAGTGCGACGCGGAATGTTCCTCAGCCGCTGAGATGATCATTTCATGAACACGGCCTTTTTCCAGCTTTTCCTGCATGTGTTTTCGGTGAATGCGGTTATCTAGTTTGCGGCTGTCTGCCCGCAAGACCGGGGACGGTCCAGAAAGGCAGGTTCCCGAGGAGAAACATGCCGATTGCGAACAGTGCCCCGAGCTGATATTGCCCCGTTGTTTCATAAAACCACCCGCCCAGATATGCTCCGGCGGAGGCGCCGATCCCGCTGAACACGGTTATCAAACCGTATATTCTGCCCAGTGAAGGACCATTGAAACATCCCGCTGCCAGGGCGCCGATTGCCGGGGCCCTGCAGCCGAAGGTCCCGCCGTAAAAAAGCACGAACAGTCCCAACAGCAGCAACGATGCAGTATAATCGAAACCGAGCAGGCAGACAACACCTAGAATGCTCATCGCATAACTGACCAGAATTGTGGGGGTCCGGCCAAAGCGTTGTGACAGGAGTGTGATGCCGATGATCCCGGCAGGGGAAAGAAAACCGATGGCGCCATAAACTCCTGCCGCGAATGCCGGTGAATATCCGAGCTGGATCATATAAGCGGGTGTCTGAAGCAGGACGGTGAAGGAGCCGATCCCGGTGACGAAATAAACCCAGGCCAAGCCCCAGAATTCTATGCTTTTTAAAGCCTGTACAACGGAAATGCACTTCACGGAACTCAGGGGGATTCTTTGTTCCTCTGCGCGGCGTTTCAGTACCGGGTTCCCTTCCGCCGCACGCAGGCGGAACAGAATTCCCACGAACGGAATGCACGCAAGGGCAAGCAGCGTCATGACGAGGTAGCTGTCCCGCCAGCCCAGCATGGAATTCAACTTTTCCGCGAACGGGGAAAATATCATCACGCCGATACCCATCGAGGCATAGGCAAATGCCATCGCGGTGCTGAGAAATCGTTGAAACCAGCGGCTCAGCAATGTTGTCAGCGAAACCGAGGATAGGCAGGCGATGCCGAAACCAAGCATCAGTCCCTGGCTGAGAGCCAACTGCCAGAGCTGGTGTGAATGTGATGAGAAACTGAAAGCGGAGACGATCAGGAACAATCCTAGGGCATATACACGGGGCGGGCCGAGGCGGTCCAGTAGCCAGCCCACCAGCGGACCGGTGAATCCAAAAGTCAGCAGTGCTATCGAATAAATGCCTGATACATCCGTACGTGACCAGCCGAAATCAGATTCGAGGGCGAGCATGAAAATCGCGTGCGTTTCCAGCAAACCGCGCGCGACAAGGTTCATCAGGCACACTATCCCTAGGACGGTAAGCGCGCCCCTGGAGGCCCGGAAAATGTTGGCGGGAATGGCGGAAGATCCGGCAGGCGAAATCAAGTATGAAACTCCCTCATCCAATGAGGTCCAGTTCAACACCTGCTGATTCGACTTCAGAGGCAAATCGGCGGGTGTCTTCATCCGACAGAGGAATGAAGGGGGGCAGCATCGTCCCCCACGTTTCCCGGCCTGACTTTAAAGCAAACAGGCTTTTCAATCCCGAAACAAAAGGCCGGTCCTGAAGTGCCAGCCTCTGTGCGGTGAGTTCCTGTTGAGAGCTTTCCGCCGCCTCCATGTTGCCGGAATTCCATGCCCGGTAGACCCTGTTGCAGGCCGGAGAAGTCAGGTTTCCGGAAGCGGTGATGCATCCCGCCCCGCCCGCGCGAAGGAGTTCGTAAAGGAATTTTTCCGTACCGGCGTAAACCGAAAAATCCGGTATTCGCTCTGCTAGGCCCCGCATGTTTTCCCAGTTTCCCGAACTGTCCTTGATACCGGCGGCTGTCAATCCGTATTCTTTTCTGAGACGGAGCAGCACATCAAAACTGAAGCTGTAACCGGACATCTGCGGGAAATGATAGAACACTACGCGAAGTTTCGGCTCATTGACCGCTTCGATCAGTTCGCAAAAGAAACGGTAAACACCTTCATCGCTTTGCGGACGATAATAAAAGGGTGGGAGCACCAGCACGGTGTTTACTCCGGAATCAACACTCGCTTTCGTCAGGCGGATCGCGTCGGCGAGGCAGCATGACCCGGTCCCCAGCATCAGGCGTTCTTGTGGCAGACTGTTGCCTGCCTGTTCAATAATCTGCAGTCGCTGCTCAAGCGTGAGCGAATTCGCTTCGCCCGTGCTGCCAAGAAGGGCCGCGCCATCGGATCCCTGTTCCAGAAGCCAGTGCATATGTGCGGTCAAAGCCGGAAGGTCCGGCTCCCCTTTCGCGGTCAAGGGGGTCAGGGAGGCAGTTAAAACTCCGGGGAGGGTGGGAAAAGACATTGTTCTAACCAGTTCTTTGTATAGTTTTGCTCACTTGATGATCCTGTATAATTCCGGCTGGTGAGAGCTTTGCCCCGCCAGTCACACGGTTAATAATACAATTCGGGATTATGTCTAAACATCACACTTGTATCTGACATAGTATTGCAATTAACGTGTGAGCGCAAGCAGGATTATATATTTCAGAGGAATTCCGCTGCATCAACCACATATCTTTTTGAGGGCGTCCCACGATTGGGACGGAAGAACCGGTTGCGACCGCCCCGTCGGTAAGCTGGAGATATGCTTTTCCAAGCGGGACAATCTGGACGAAAGTTCCGGATGCGTGGAAAGGTATTGCGGCAGGAAACTTTTCATCCGGCCTTTCAATTCAACAAGCTCCCTGAACACATTCAGGCTTTTTTCGAGATCGACATTACGCAGATGCAGCTGTTCAAGAGCGGCCATGTCCGCTTCGGTTTCAAAGCGGCGGCTGTAGTGCAGCATCGATAGTGTTTTCGCGCCTGCAATGAGTGATTCGCTCAGCATGCCGCTGTCTCCTGAGACCAGTGAAAATAACCCGGACATGGCAAGGTGGCTGATCAGGTTCCGTGTTCCGTGATGCAGTTCGATGTGCTGCATTTCATGCGCGAGCACGCCCGCCAATGCTTCGGGTGTGGGGAAATAAGGCAGCATCCCCTCGAACACAAATATTTTTCCCCCCGGGAAAGCCACCGCGTTTTTCAAGGGGGAACGAATGATTTGAACCTGGAAATGATACTGAGAGTTTTGCGGACGAATGCGTGTTACCAGCGATGCAAGCCCTTCAACTCCAGAAGATTGTTGACACGGCTCTCGATTCGGCAGCAACTTTTCCACCACTGCATCACCGAGTTCCTCTTCAAGGGAGACAGGCACGAGCTTCACCAGCCAGCCTGTAGCCCAGGGAATTCCCCATTGGAACTTCGAACCGAGGATCACTGCGAGCAGCAGCAGCCCTGCTGTCAGCGCGAGGAAACGCATGTGCGCACTTGGTTTGCGGATGCCGCTTCCGCTCCGTTGATTAGCGTGGAAAAAGGCATCGGAAAATTCCGGAGAATCGATTTCCAGAATTTCCGCGGAAAAGGAACCTCGGACAAGCCGTGCCGGACCCGTGACGCGTTCCTGCTGGAATTCAAAAGTCCCCTTTTGCCAGTGGGAAGAGCGTCCGTCCGCGAAATGAACGTGGACCCCGTTTGGATGGACCCGGATGCTTGCGGAATGGCTGATCGGGCGACGTCCGTCGAAGTACCGCGCCTGCCACGTTTTCTGCATTGCTTACATCTCCAGGTCCAGCAAGGAGGCCACCCCTTCTCCCGCGGCGCCGGTGTCCTCCTGTGAGGATTGTACGATTTTGGATAAATCGACTGGTCCGGCGAGACTGAAATTGGAAAGATAAAACCGGTTGTAACGTTCCACTGCCCACGCGCGGGCAAAGCCGAAACTTATCAGCAGCATCAACCCGAAAACCGCGCTTTCCTTGAGAAACTGTCCCCCCCGCAGAGTGCAGTCGATGCGGGCTTCACCGAGACGTGTATGACCCCAAAAGAAGCGCAGCATCGAGGCGCGCAGCCAGAAGAGGTGGATGCCGAGTGTCAGTACGGAAAGCAGCATCCCGCGCAGCCAGAGACGGAAAAGCTCACGGCCCTCGCCATCGTATGCGAAGGGGGTGGCGCCGAAACTGGTACGAGTGACCCAGAAATCTTGAAAACGGTTGCGGTGAAACGGATAGTATATACCGAGGCTCAGAATTGTCAGCGTCCACCCTTTGAGCATCAGTTTTGCAGCCTCTCCCAGCGTTCCCGAGAAACGGAACCGGATGCCTCGCCAGGAAGTGCGGCTCAAGCGGTAACGCCGTACGCCAACGATTGCCAGCATCAATATGAAGAACAGCATGAAGAAATACACCAGCAGGTTTAATCCCTCCAGCCAGTACAAAAACCCCGGTTCGTTTGTCTCGTCCGGAAGAATTCCCATTCCCCACTGTTTCAGTTGTTCGCTGAGGATGAAGTGAATGCCTTCCAGCAGTGAAAGCGCCAGCAATGCCTTGACCCAGCCGATGAACAGTTCACGGCCGCTCCCGTGAAACTGAAAATCGCTGTCATGCAGGCGGGTGGACGCGTAAAGGTAACGCATCACTTTGGCCTTGGCCCAAGGATGGTAAATCCCGAGGGTCAGCAGTTTCAGCCAGAAATTGCTCAAGTAGATTTGGAAAAGCTCCCAGCCGGTTCCATGGAAACTCAACTGTGGATTTGTTTCCTGCGTATCCCGCGTTTCAATGGCGGAAGATGAATTTCCGGATTCCCCGGAAAGATCACCCGGAGGTTCCTGGGCAGGACCTTCCTTCATTGCGGAATCCGGTTTAACGCCTGGTCGAGGTCGGTAATCAAGTCTTCAACGCATTCAAGTCCGATGGAAAGGCGGATCACTTCCGGACCTGCCCCGGCAGCCTGGCGCTGTTCCTTCGTGAGTTGACGATGCGTGGTGGAAGCGGGGTGAAGAATTAGGGACCGTGTATCGCCTATATTAGCGACATGGCTGAAGAGTTCAACATTTTCGAGCAGGCTCAGTCCGCTTTCATAACCCCCCTTGACCCCGAAAGTGAACACGGAGCCAGCCTGGCCGTCGAGATACTTGAGAGCCAGGTCATGGTAGGGGCTGGATTCAAGACCGGCATATGAAACCCATTCGACTGCGGGATGGGGTTCCAGAAAGCGGGCAGTCTCTAGTGCGTTGCTCACATGCCGGTCCATGCGCAGCGGAAGGGTTTCAACCCCGTTGAGGGTAATCCAAGCGTTCATCGGGGACTGGCAGCAGCCCAGATCCCGCAGAGCGACCGCATGGGTGTAAATGGTGTAGGCCATGTCGCCGAAGGTTTCAGCAAAGGTAAGCCCGTTGTAGTCCGGGCATGGTTCGCTCAGGCTGGGGAATTTAGGGTTGCCGAACCATGGGAATTTTCCGGATTCAATGACTATTCCGCCGATGGCGTTGCCTTGTCCGGAAAGAAACTTGGTGGTCGAATGCACCACCAGGTCAGCTCCCCACTCGAAAGGACGGCAGACCCATGGAGTTGCCATTGTGTTGTCAACAACCAGCGGCACGCCCGCATCACGCGCCACTTCGGCAATTGCTTCAAGGTCTACAATCACGCCTCCGGGATTGGCAATGCTTTCCACGAAGATGGCGCGCGTCTTTTCCGTCACCGCGTTTCTGAACGCCCGCGGATCATCATTTTCCACAAACACCGCTTTCCAGCCGAATTTCTTGTAGCTCTTGCCCATCAGGTTGATGGTCCCGCCATAAAGCTTGTTCGATACAATCACCTCCATCCCCGGGGCCATCAGGGGAAAAAGTGCCAGTGTTTCCGCCGCATGACCGGAAGAGGTGACGGTCCCACCTTTGCCGCCTTCCAGAGTGGCGAGTTTTTCTTCAAGCGCGGCAACGGTGGGATTGGTTAAACGGGAATAGATGAACCCCGGCGCCTGCAGGTTGAACAGCGATGCGGCATGGTCCGCGTCATCGAAAACATAAGAACTAGTCTGGTAAATCGGAAACGCGCGGGCGCCGGTCGCCGGATCAGGCGCGGAACCGGAATGAATGGCAAGGGTGTTGAAACCGTATTGGGGATGCAGTTTTTTCATTTTTCCCGGTAAATCCACTGGTTACAATGCGTATTCCCCACTGCCCAGGACGTGATGATATCCTTCATCCTGTACCTCGGTTTATTTTTCCTACCATTGTCTCGGCTGGAAGTTCTCGTCGTTGAGCAGCCGCACGGTCTCTCCGCTTCTGGCAATTACGAAACGGAGTAATATCATATTTATTCTTCTGATTGTTATCGAATAGCTCAACCATTGTATTTTCATCTACCGCTGTAGCAAATTGAAATTTTGGATTTTTCATAATTTACTCCAGTGATGGAAACTTGTGAAATTCTAGAACATTCAACATGTTCTGCATTAATTTTTTACAATTTCTGACATACACCTTTTAATTTTCCTTGTTCGATTCTCTCTGCCCAATAATTGCGGAAATAGTCAAGCCATCAGCCAATGCTATACACGCCCAAAATACAAGTTCTAAAGCAATTAAGTGCAGTGGTTCACCAAACATATTGAACGGGGTAAAGAACTCCCAGAATAAAAACGTCATAGTAAAAACTAAACAACCAAATATTAAACCTGCATTGACAATGCCATTTGGTAATGAAGATGAAAGCCAGTTAAACCAATAAGCATGAATAATTCCAAAAATTATTATTCCTATTATTATTGGCGCTGGTGTATTGACTACAAGCGGAATGGGCTCTATTTCTGTCCAAACTGCTATTAGTTTCTGACTTTGTGATGGAGATTCTATCAATATGCCGTCACCATTCCACCCAAAGCCTAGGACTCGGAATGTGACCAACATCACGATATTCATAGCAAAACCACCCGCTATGCCAGCTAGAAATATTCTACTATGTGTTGGCTTCATTTTTCTCCTTCACGAATTCGCCCCGCGCCCCGTCAGCAGCATGCATATGTTGAGCAGCCTTCTCCGGACGGGCTTTTCATCTCCTGGAAGTCCATACTGTTGACGAGGCCGACGTGTAACGACCACGACCTAAAGACTCATTGTGCCACGATTGGCTGTCCGTAGAGTATGGTGTTTCCAAGATTCACGGCGAAGGCCTCCACCTTGGCGTAACCGTGTGCCTCTCGGTGAATCTTCAGAGCGCCGTCTATCTTGAAGTAACCAATGACGAACGACATGACGTTTCTATACGGGAAGTGCGTGATCATGCATCGTCGAGTGCTTATCTCGCGAACCTGGAGAGAGTCCGAGATTCCAGCGAGCTGCCCGACCGATACATCTTCGACCGGAAAACCGATCTCAGACCGTCCGTCCGGAAAGTGTACATCGAAGGGGAGGCGACGTTCTATCCCTTTCTCAGACAAGAGAACAGCGAGTTCGGTGGTGATCTTCCTGACCTCGCTCATGTTCGTGCCACCCATTTCGCGATAGACGAAGGTGTACGGTCCGCGCTCTACCTCGGTGATCTCAATGGAGAGAAAGGCGCCCATCCATGCCCCTACGGACACCCCGATCACAACAATGACAGCGAGCCCGATCAGCAGCCATGTCATGAGTCTCTTCTTCCCATTGCAACATCATACGTTTAATTTTGGCGTATAAAGGCCAAGCTAAGCGGAAAAGGATGGCATTTCTCTCATAAAAGGCAAGTAAACACATACACTCGAACGAAGCAAGACACGAGAGCCCTTTGTAGGCTTGAGTGAGGGGTTATACCACCTTTTACTGCTAATAGTTTTCCAACACATTGTTAGATTTCTATTGGCATTTTATCCTTAAAAGCCCTATTTCTGTGTATAGGTTTCTTGTGAAAGAGGACGTGTCTCTCCTACTTTCATTATCCATAGATTTTCCTCAGAGAACCCATTATTAAGTCCTGTTTTTTTAAAACGTTTTGGTGGCTCCCATGGTGGTTCATCTGACAAGCTGCTGACAGTTCCCCAATGGGATGCAATCAGTGTTTTTGCATGTATATCACTCCCAATAGATACCGCTTCTTCGGGAGTGACATGTGACATCCACATCAAATTTCTTGGTTCATAAGCGCCTATGGGAACAATTGCATAATCAAACGAGCCGAATTTTTCTCCAATACGATTGAAGATGGTATCTGAGTAACCCGTATCACCAATAAATATAATCCTCCGTTCGCGGCTTTCAAAAGCCCAAGAGGCCCACAATGTTCGATTATGGTCATCTGTGCTTCGTCCAGAGTCGTGAACAGAGGGGAGTGATGTTAGCGTTACGTTTCCAATTGCTATTGATTCGCCCCAATCTAACTCAGTTACTTTGCTGTATCCTCGCTCAGCAAAGAAAGGCTTTATTCCTAGTGGAACAACAACTTTAATTTTCTCTAAATTCTTTAAGTTGCTTACGGTTTTGTCATCCAAATGATCATAATGATTATGAGACACAACTACAATATCAATGGGTGGTAGTTTATCTAGTGGTATACCTGGGTCTACAAACCTCCTCGGACCAGCCCATGTAATAGGACTTGCGAACTCTGTTAGAAAAGGATCTGTTATAATTGTTAGCTCGGAAATTTTTATTAAAAAACTAGCATGCCCCAACCAAGTAATACGATCTCTTTGAAAGGAATTAAGAAGCCGTGCAGACTCTAATTCAGATAATGCATGGCCATTTGGGATATCAGGCACAAAGACTGAATACCAAAATCTACTAATATAAAAAAGCATCCCTTTTGGAGCAGCAGTTTCCACAAAAGGATCGTTTTGAAATCCAGTATTAGTGTGATGTTTGGGTTTATTCTTCGTCACCGTTTGTTCATTGCTTTGAGTTGAAACAGAGGTACACGCGACTAAAATCATCAATACTGAAAATGTGCCTACGATAAACTTATTAACCATCATCTTGTCTATAAAATTTAACGCTAAAACTCAACTGTGTTTGAGACGATGTGTGCTTTTGCGACAACAAAAGAGCATATCGGGTCAAACGTCTTTTGTACGACTTGTTAGGCGCGATTTTTCGTCCAAGATTGCAACTCAATGATGTTTCCCTCGGGGTCGGCCATATACTGGAATACAATATTGCCGGCGTCCTCTATATGTTTTTCAGTTAAATCACCAACCAACGAACCGCCTTGTGCGATTACTTTTCCTACTAGTGCTTGCACATCGTCAACTGCAAAAGCTATATGTGAGAATCCTGGTGTGTTGGTGTTAATAGTGGGCCTTTCGGGCATTTCACCGTATTCGAAAATTTCCAGAGTTGGTCCATTCTCTCCAAAGCCTGGCATCCTTAAATGAATTCCTCGGATGTTTGCGTTTTCAAGACCGGTAGCTTTTTCAAGCCATTCCCCGGATAGATCTCTGTCTGGGAAGATTGGAGTACATTGGAACACCACCTCATAAAACGAGGCCAATTTTTTCCAGTCCTTTGCGACTACGTTTGTATGTGCGTATCGAATCATGGTTACTTGCGCCTAACCCCGAGTTGAGCTGTGGATTTTCCGGATAATCCAATCCGTGGTAGTCGTGTTTTAGTTAAAGCCATACTTTAATTTCAGACGCGTCGTCTGCGGTTGAAAATCACCCCGGTGTTGATCCCGTTCCAGCCCAGCTCCCCGAACAACCGGGCGTATTCGATCTTGGGACAGCGGTTCATCACCACCTGCATTCCGCCCGTTTCCGCTTCGCGTGCAACTGCATCGTCCCTTAAACCGAGCTGCATCCAAAAAACTCCGGCCCCGATAAGCCGCGCCTGCCCAAGCAGGTCCCGCGCTTCGGAAACCGGACGGAACATGTCCACCATGTCTACCCGTGCGTCAACAGATTCAAGGTCCGGAAAGATCGTTTCCCCCATCATCTCCATTCCGGAAGCCCTCGGGTTAACGGGGATCACCCGGTATCCCTTTTGAATCAGATACTTCATCGCGAAGTTGCTCGGACGGTTCCAGGTGATGCTGGCGCCGACCATCGCGATCGTCCGCACCCGGCGCAGAATGTCCCGGATGTAGCGGTCGGGATAGGCGTCGTGGTTCATTGCTGAAGAACCCAGTTACGAGTTGTGAGTGAAAAATCCGTTAATCACGTTGTCCACCGGCTTTTCCAAAATAACATACGATAATTGCCGATGGATTAAAACCCCGGGGATTGATAGGCTTTTTGCACAGAAACAATCACCGGAAAGAACCGCGGGGGAACACTGTGCGGATTAGCGAAAACTTCAAAGGGAATTCAATTCCTGATGCCGGAAACAACTGACAAGGTGATCGTTGACCACTCCCGCGGCCTGCAGAAGTGCGTAGCAGATGGTGCTACCCACGAACGAAAACCCTTCTTTTTTCAGGGCTTTGCTCACAGAATCGGAAAGCGGGGTGGATGCAGGGAGTTGATCGGGCTCCCGCCAATGATTCCGAATCACATCTCCATTGGTGAAAGACCAGATGAAGGCGTCGAACGAGCCTCTTTTTTCCTGCAGATCAAGAAAAGCGCATGCGTTTTTCACCGCGGACTTTATCTTCAACCGGTTGCGGATGATTGCCGGGTTACCACAAGCTAATTCGATTTCCTCCTCTGTCATCAATGCGGTCTTTTCCGGATCGAATCCGTGAAACACTTTTTTGAAACCCTCCCGTTTGTGCAGCACGATGCGCCACGAAAGTCCGGCTTGAAACGCGTCTAACACCAGGAATTCAAACCATTTTCGCTCGTCATGCAGAGGAACTCCCCATTCCTCGTCATGGTAGCGGAGCATCAATTCATCCTCGCCCATCCACGCGCATCGTGTTTTTGCTACAAGGTTCATGAGATACGATTGTTTTATGCATTAAATTTCGAGGGGACAAAATGGCGACTTTTTTTGACTCGCGGCTTCTCATGGCCCTACATAAGGCATTCCCGGCAGAGGTCAGAGGGTCACTTGATATGAGAGATGTCGAATAGTGAAGTGTCTGCGTTGAATTCGGCAAGTATTGCTCCGTCGGGATGACCTTTGGTGATGCCGCAGACGAGGAACCCCACCCCGGGGTAGCGGGGCCGGCCGTTCCAGAGAGCATCTTCCCGGTCTTTTTCCGAGAAATATGCACCGACGTCCGGGTGGCTGTGGTAGATGATTTTTATTGCTGCTCCGCGCACCTTCAGTTCCCGTTCCAGTTTCAACTGACTGAGCGGATCAATCAGGTATCCGTCTCTATTGGTGCGCGGATATTCCTCGGGATCTTTTTCATGCAGGGTGTTCATGATGTTGAGCATCCGGTACACCGCAATCCAGGAATCCGGTTGGTCCCGCAACCCGCTGATGAACCCGCAAGCTTCGTCCGGATAGCATTTCAGGCCGTGGGCAAAACACTGCTGCAGCAGGTTTTCTGGAAGGTACATGGTCAATAACGGGGCATTTCCTCATCCACCTCTAAAGCCCAGCGGTCGATCCCTCCCGCCAGGTTTTTCAGGTTGGTGTAACCGGCATGTTTCATTTCCCTCAACGCCTGCATTGAGCGGACTCCCTTGTAACAATAGAGATAAATCGGCGCGTCCAAAGGCAACCCGGTATTTTCCGGTTTGAAATTGCTCAAGGGGATCAGTTTCGCGCCCTCGATGCGGCAGATGTCCCATTCGTATGGTTCACGCACGTCTAACAGGACCAGTTCCTCCTTGCCGTCAATCACCGATTTCAGTTCTCCGGGTGTGACTTCGTAAGCGGCTTCATTAATCAGCGCCACAGCCGGCGCTTCTCCGGGCATCGGCACGTTGCAGAAAGCTTCGTAATCAATCAGTTCGGTGATGCTCGGATTTATTCCGCAGAGCGCGCATTCCGGGTCCTTGCGCACTTTCACTTCGCGGAAAGACATCTTCATCGCGTCATAAAGCAGCAGGCGCCCGATCAACTGAACCCCATGCCCGAGAATCAGTTTGATCACCTCGGTGGCCTGCATCAATCCGACTACGCCTGGGAGCACGCCCAGGACCCCTGCCACCGCTCAACTCGGCACCAGTGATGCGGGCGGCGGATGTGAGTAAAGGCAGCGATAGCATGGACCGCCGGCGTGTGCGTCAAAAACAGAAAGTTGACCCTGAAAGCGGAAAATCGACGCAGAAACTAGGGGTGTGTTTGTCAAGTACGCCGCATCGTTTATCAGGTAACGTGTTTCAAAATTATCCGAACCATCTGCGACGACGTCATAACAAGAAAACAACTCAATCGCGTTTTCCCGTGTCAGCCGTTCATCGTGCACTTCCACTTCAACATTCGGGTTCGAGGCCCGCATTGTTTCGCTCAGTGATTCCGCCTTGGAACGCCCGAGATCTCCGGTTGAATGAGCGATTTGCCTGTGCAGATTGGTGTGATCGACTACATCGAAATCAATCACCCCGATGGTGCCGATACCCACCGCCCCCAGATACATTCCCAGCGGCGAACCCAATCCCCCCGCGCCGATCATCAGCACGCGGGCTTCCTTGAGTTTCATCTGACCCTGCATACCCACTTCCGGCAGGGTCAGGTGCCTGCTGTAGCGGCTTATTTCCTCGTTGTTCAGTTTCATCGTTGCGCACCCATTTGAACCGGAAATAATGAAACAATGGTGATGCCCCCTGCAATCGAAGGAACAATCTGAATCCGGTCCCCGTCCTTCAATTTGCTGTCCAGGCCTTCGCCGTAGCGGATGTCTTCATCATTGACATAAACGTTTATGAAGCTGCGGATTTTTCCCTGTTCGTCATACAGGTTTTTTTGCAGTTCCTCATGACTGCTGCAAAGGGAGGCAAATACCTCTCCCACAGACTTTCCATCAGCCTGGACTTCATCCAGGTTACCGGTGAATTGTTTCAGGGCGGAAGGTATTTCCACGATGACGCTCATTACATGCTCCTTGGATTTGGTTGTGACTTATACAGTGTTTTGGTGCTTCTTCGTTGCTCAGATAAATATCCAGCATAACTGAATATAGCATGCCATGTCAGGAATGTAAGAAGAAAACGTTCGGACTCCGGAAGAGAAATGCGGTTCCCCTTAAAGGAAACGCATGGTCAGCGGAATCCGTGAAACCCTGTCGAGCTTGGAACAGACAACACTACGCCTCCGGGTCGTCCTCATCTCACTTTGGACAAACTGGCCGGGAAATCGGCAGGGATAAAATTGCTGAGCGCGATGCAGGCATTCTTAATGCGCATTCCGCATTTGTGCTACTCTCCCGGCAGATCAGTGTGTTTACGTCCCACCATCCACCCCAGTCCCATTCCCAGTGATGCCAGCAGGGTTTGAAACAGGCTGCCTGAAAAAAGCAGCCACAGCACCAGATACCCACCTAGCACACCGTACTGGAATGTGCGGTTGTTCTGAAAAAGGGCCGTCCCGTTCCGGATTGTATCCGAGGCTTTTTGAATCAGTTCATCCATTGAATTCCTTGAACATGAATAAAGATGCGATAAACCTCAGTTTCCTTCAGCATGGCAGCAGCTTCAAGTCAATGCATGGAATCGGGCTTGATTTCAGTCCCCACCGATGTTATACACTTATGATTCAATCCCGTATATAAATGCGGGAACAACGGAAACGGGCTGGAGAGTCATGTCGCGATTCGAGCTTCAGCCTCAGCGTTCTGGAAACAATCCTGATCGCCCCACCCGCCAGGTGCGGAGTAACATCGACACTTCGCCTGCCTGGCAGCCATGCCGCCGCATCCTTACCGGGAAACGGCAGGTTTCAGGTATCTCTCCACACTTTCGCTGCAGGGCGGATCGATATCCGCGCCGGGACACGGAGAACCCCGGGGCAACCAGAGAATAATCAGGACCCATAAGCTATCAATGAACATGCTCTACCCTGAAAAACAGGGACTATACGATCCTCGGTTGGAACACGACAGCTGCGGGGTGGGGTTTGTGGCGGACATGAAAAACCGCAAATCGCATGAAATAGTCCGTCAAGGGTTGAAGCTGATGTGCAATCTCGACCACCGAGGCGCCCTTGGTGCTGACCCGGAAACAGGTGACGGGTCCGGTATCCTGTTTCAGGTCCCTCATGAATTCCTTGCGGCGGAGTGCTACAGGTGCGGGTTCGAACTTACCTGTCCCGGAGAATACGGGGTAGGGACAGTGTTTCTTCCCCAGGAGCGTGAGCACCGTCAGCACTGCGGGTCGGTGGTGGAAAGCACCATCGTCGATTGCGGGCTTGATCTGCTCGGCTGGCGCAACGTGCCGGTCGATACCCGTCATGTCGGGCTTCAGGCCGCGGAAGCGATGCCGGTAATCCGGCAGATTTTTGTCGGCATGGGAAACCGGATCGTGGACGATAAGACTTTTGAACGCCTGCTTTATGTTACTCGCAAGACGATACGTAACGCCTTGCAGGATGAAGAGCAATTCATGATCATCAGCATGTCTTCGCGGGTGATCGTTTACAAGGGAATGCTGATTCCGCATCAGATGGACCGTTTTTTCACCGACCTTGCCGATCCCAGGGTAACGTCCGCGCTGGTGCTGGCCCATACTCGTTTCCCGACCAATACCTTCCCTCGGTGGGATCTCGCACAGCCCTTCCGCTACCTTGCGCACAACGGGGAGATCAACACCCTGCGCGGCAACATCAACTGGATGAAAGCGCGGCGCCCGACACTGGAATCGCCGCTTTATGAAGACATCCATCAACTGATGCCGATCGTCATACCACGGGGAAGCGATTCAGCGTGCATGGACAATGTCCTCGAATTCCTCATCCAGTCCGGCTACTCGATGGCCCACGCGATGCTCATGCTCGTTCCTGAAGCCTGGGAGAACAACCCGGACATGACCGTGGAAAAACGGGCGTTTTATGAATACCACGAACATCTGATGGAACCCTGGGACGGACCAGCCGCACTGGCTTTCACCGATGGGGTGCAGATCGGCGCCATTCTTGACCGGAACGGGCTGCGCCCTGCACGCTACATGGTGACAAGGGACCAGCGGGTTATCATGGCCTCCGAAGTCGGCGCGGTGGACATTCCTCCCGAAGAGGTAGTGAGCAAAGGACGGCTGCAGCCCGGCCGGATGTTCCTGGTGGACCTGCGGGAGGGTAGGATCATTGATGACAGGGAATTAAAATCCGGGCTTAGTCAAGCACGTCCCTACCAGCAATGGCTGGATGAGAACGTAATCACGTTCGATTCCTTGAAAAAGGCAAAGTCACTTCCCGTGACTGATTTCGGGACGTTGCTGCAGCGACAGAAAATCTTCGGTTACACCCGTGAGGACCTGATGGTGTTGCTGATGCCGATGGTGACGGAAGCTGCCGAGGGCACTGGTTCAATGGGAAATGACACCCCGCTGGCGGTACTTTCGAGAAAACCTCGCATGCTTTACGATTATTTCAAGCAGATTTTCGCTCAAGTCAGCAACCCGGCAATTGATTCGATCCGCGAGGAACTGGTGATGTCGCTGACCAGCAGGCTGGGATGGTCTCATAACATCCTGGATCCAGCAGGAAAACATGCGCGAATGCTCAAACTGGAACATCCGATCCTCACCAATGAAGAGCTGGCCGTTATCAAGGAACTGGACCAGCCGGATTTTTCATCCGCCACCTTGCCGATACTTTTCAAATCCGATTCCGGGGAAGGAGGTCTGGAATCCGCGCTGAGGAAACTGTGCGGACAGGCAGAGTCCGCGGTGCTGTCAGGCAAACATTTGCTGGTGCTATCAGATCGGGGAGTGGGTCCGCGTGATGTTCCAATCCCTGCGTTGCTGGCCGTCGCGGCGGTGCATCATCACCTGATCCGCCAGCGCGTACGGTTGCGGGCCGGACTGATCGTGGAAACCGGTGAAGCGCGTGAAATAGCGCACTTCTGCTTGTTGATCGGGTACGGCGCTGGTGCGGTAAATCCATACCTTGCGTATGAAACATTTGAGCAGATGCGGGAATCAGATTTTCTGTCCCAGGATTTGACCCAGGAGCAGGTGATTTCCAACTACCGTAAAGCCATAAAAAAGGGCATGTTCAAGGTGTTTGCTAAAATGGGCATTTCCACCATCCAGAGCTACCGCGGTGCGCAGATTTTTGAAGCGATCGGCTTGAACGAGGACCTGGTGCGGGAACACTTTTCCGGGACTCCTTCACGCATCAGCGGTGTGGGGTTGCGGGAAATCGGCCGGGAAACGCTTATGCGGTACCACGAGGCATTCAATCATTCACTCGATACCCGTGACACACTTGAAGCCGGAGGCCATTACTTCTGGCGCAGACGCGGAGAATACCACCAGATCAACCCCGTCACCACCAACCTGTTGCAAAAAGCCGCTCGTCAAAAAAGCGTGGAAGCTTACCGGGAATTTTCCCGGATTGCAAATGATCAGACGGTCCACACGTCAACTCCACGCGGACTGCTGGAATTCCGTCCGGGTAAGCCTGCGCCAATCGAAGAGGTGGAATCCGCGGAGAGCATAGTCCAGCGATTCGCCACCGGTGCGATGTCCCTCGGATCAATCAGCCAGGAAGCGCATGAAACGCTTGCGGTGGCCATGAACCGTATCGGCGCGCGCAGCAACAGCGGGGAAGGTGGCGAAGACGAGGCTCGCTTCACGCCCAGGAAGGACGGGGACTGGCCGATCAGCACCATCAAACAAGTCGCATCCGGGAGATTCGGAGTGACTATCAACTACCTCGTCAACTGCACTGAATTGCAGATAAAAATCGCCCAGGGTGCAAAACCAGGAGAAGGCGGACAACTGCCGGGAAAAAAAGTCAGTGAATACATTGCCAAGGTACGCAATTCTACTCCGGGAGTGACCTTGATTTCCCCTCCCCCGCATCATGACATTTATTCGATTGAAGACCTCGCGCAGCTTATATTCGACCTGAAAAACGCCAACCCGGAGGCAAAAATAAACGTTAAGCTGGTTGCTGAAGCAGGGGTCGGCACTATCACCGCCGGTGTTGCCAAGGCACATGCGGATATCATTACCATTGCCGGACACGACGGGGGGACAGGGGCTTCTCCACTGACATCCATCAAACACGCGGGCGTGCCCTGGGAATTGGGACTCTCGGAGGCGCACCAGACTCTGCTTCTCAACCGGCTGCGCGGAAGGGTACGGTTGCAGACCGACGGGCAGTTGAAAACCGGTCGTGACGTTGCCATCGCCGCGATGCTTGGCGCAGAGGAATTCGGTTTTTCCACCGCCCCCTTGATTGCCATCGGCTGTATAATGATGCGTAAATGCCACCTCAACACTTGCCCGGTCGGCATTGCCACACAGAAACCCGAACTGCGCAGGAAATTCGTTGGACAGCCTGAGCATGTCATCCGCTATTTCTTCTTTGTTGCCGAGGAAGTGAGGGAAATCATGGCCCAGCTTGGCATACGCAGGTTTGACGAAATGGTCGGGCGTACCGATCTGCTCGTGCAGCGTGAGAGTCCGGATCACTGGAAAGCTCGTCATGTCAACCTGGCGGATATCCTGCACCGTGTTCCTGTCGGCCGGGACGACACCCTGTATTGCACGCAAAAACAGGATCACGGCCTGGAGAAACAACTTGATCATCAGCTTATCCGTGAAGCAAGACCCGCCATCGAACAGCAAATCCCTGTACAAATCCATTCCGATGTGCTGAACATCAACCGCGCGGTAGGAACGCTGCTTAGCAGCGCCATCGCAAAAAAACACGGCGCGGCTGGTTTGCCTGATCACACTATCCATTGCCGCATGAACGGTTCCGCGGGTCAAAGTTTTGGCGCATTCCTCTCTGCCGGGGTGACGCTTGAACTAGAAGGGGATGCCAACGATTATACCGGCAAGGGGTTGAGCGGGGGCAGGCTGATAGTCTATCCCCCTGAAAAGTCGATCTTCAAAGCGGATGAAAACATCCTCATCGGCAATACAGTGCTTTACGGGGCCACCGCCGGGGAGGCCTTTTTCCGCGGCGTGGCAGGCGAACGCTTCGCCGTGCGTAACAGCGGCGCCTCTGCGCTGGTAGAAGGGGTCGGAGACCACGGTTGCGAATACATGACCGGAGGGAGGGTCGTTGTGCTCGGGCCAACCGGGAAAAATTTTGCCGCGGGCATGAGCGGAGGGATTGCCTACGTTTACGATTCTCAGCGACGGTTCCCGGAATTATGCAACCCGGGGATGGTCGAACTTGAAACAGTTGATGACAATGAAGAACAGCAATGGCTGCACCAATTTATCAGTCGTCATCAGCAGTACACCGGAAGTGCCCTGGCCGCACAACAACTGGATGACTGGGAAACCACGCTTACGATGTTTGTCAAAGTGATGCCAATCGAATACCGGATGGTGCTTGAACAAATCAAAACCCGGGCAGCCTGACCACTGAGGATTGTAAACAAATGGGCAAGGATACCGGATTTCTTGAGTTTGAAAAGCAGCCTGTCCCGCGCAGGCCTGTTGCTGAACGCGTCCACGATTTCCGGGAATACGATCTACACTACGCGGTTCCGGACCTAGTCAAACAGGCGTCGCGATGCATGGATTGCGGGGTGCCCTTCTGTCACACGGGATGTCCACTCGGAAACATGATCCCCGACTGGAACGACCTGGTTTACCGCGGACAATGGAGGGAAGCCCTCGCGGTCCTGCACAGCACCAACAATTTCCCTGAATTCACTGGCCGCATCTGCCCTGCCCCTTGCGAGGATTCATGTGTGCTGAACGAGCACTACACCCTCGATACAGCGGAAAAAAAGCATAAGAAACACGCGATCACCATTGAACAGATTGAAAAGCATATCGCCGACAGGGGCTGGAGCGAGCAATGGATTAAACCCGTTCCTCCCCAATCTGAAACAGGTAAACACGTTGCCGTCGTAGGTTCAGGACCAGCCGGGCTTGCCGCCGCGCAGCAGCTCCGCCGCGCCGGGCATCAGGTTACCGTGTACGAAAAGGAAGACCGCATAGGAGGGCTTCTCGTTTATGGAATTCCGGATTTCAAACTTGATAAAGCGCTGGTGGGACAGAGGATAGAACAGTTGCGTGCAGAAGGGGTCGAATTCCAGACCGGCTGTGATGTCGGCATGGATCTCTCCGTGGCGGAGGTTCGCGATCAGCATGATGCGATGCTGATTGCTACCGGAGCCCAGGTGGCAAGGAAACTGGCAGTCGAGGGCAGCAATTTAGGGGGGGTGCATTATGCAATGGATTTTCTACCGCAATGCAACCGCGAAGCGGCCGGAAACCCTCACGCAGTGCCCGGCAAGATTATAACCGCTGACAAGCGCCCGGTTATCCTCGGTGGAGGATTCACCGCGGCGGATTGTCTGGGAAACCTCAACCGTCAAGGAGTGCGGGCTAAAATTCATCAGTTTGAACTCGTCGATATGGTTCCCCAACGAACCCCAGTTCATGAAGAAGCCGTGACGGACTGCCGCGCTAACATCCTAACCGAATCACTGAGCGGGGATGATCTAGGCCGCGTCAGCGAATTGCATGCGGTTCGTGTTGCCTGGGAACCGAAGGGTAGCGGGTGGTCCATGAAACGTGTTGCGGGAACGGAATTTACGGTGAAGACCGACCTTGTGTTGCTGGCATTGGGATTCCTCGGTCCACGATTGGAGGGACTCCTGGAAAACCTGGACGTGGAAATGAGCATCCGCGGAATCAATGAAAGCCGTTATCCTGCACAGGTGAACGAAATGCTGAAAACCGGTCAGCCGATGTTTCATGTCAAAGCCGATCAGCACTACATGACCAATGTGGACGGAGTGTTTGTTGCCGGAGACGCTAAACGTGGGGCTTCACTTGTAGTGTGGGCCATTTGGGAAGGGAGGGAAGCCGCGCGTTGCATCGATCAATACCTGATGGGCAGCACCGCCCTTCCAACATCGCCATTGGCGGAATGCCTGGCGTGAATTAAAAATTCTTCATTAAACCAACACCACAAATACTCCACGATCCCTCCCCAGCAAAGCCGGTGAAAGGCTATTTTTCAATGAGGGATGCCCAATTCCTACTTTTGAAAAAGATGGGTCAAGGGGGTATGAAGGTTTTTTATTTACAGGGTTTCACTGTGGTGATTATATTCCCAGATTCCCTGGGTCATCTGTTCAGATTCTGAGTTCCAATGTCCCGGAACCGTTTGTTTTACAGTTTGCTCGTATCTGGTTTTTTATCACTGCTGGGCTATGCTCTTTGGCAGGAATTGGTTCGCAACGAGGCTCAAATCCAGGTTGGAATCAGCGGCGTCATTCAGGCGACCCCGGAAACCAACGCAAATATTGTGCGTACCGACAATGCCTACATTTATCTTTTCGAACCCGGTTCGCTGAATCCCGCGGCAATTCGTGTCCTCAATCCGTTTATTCCACCAGTAACCTTCCGGATCGGTCAGGCTGATGCCGGTAAACCACTTCAAGGCGCCTACCGAATGCTGGTGATCACGGACAAGGACGGAAACCCGGAGCATCCTTCACGGGGGGAAGTGAGGGGAATTTTGACGGCGCCTATGAAACTTGGCAGTGAGGAAGTTGAATACCTCCTCGATCGTCCTTTCACCGACCTTCCCCCGGATTTGACCGCGGGGTCCCGCACTGCTGCGGCAGTATCCATCAGTGGGACTGTAGACGTTGTTCCTGAAATGAGGGAACACATCGAGTCTTCTGATCGGATGGTGATCATGCTCTTCGATCCCAAGCAGGGGCGTCCCGCGGCATTCAAGATTCTCCCCGCATTCCGTCTGCCCCAATCATTTGCAATTGGCGCTGCCGATGCAATGCCGGGGACATCCCTTAGCGGAAGCTATTCCCTGCGTATTCTCACTGATAAAAACCAACAGCCTTTCGAATCAGCGCCGGGTGAAGTGATCGGCCGGTCCAGCGCTCCCATTGCCCTGGGCACAGAAAATGTCAGGATGCTGATGAACATGCCTTATTCACGGTAAAAAACCCGGCAATTCTCCCTCATTCCAGATTCTTCCGCTTTTCACGTGAAGTTTCTTAGAAAAGCTGATAAAAAAAATAGTTTTGCTTTTCATTCCAGTTGAAGGGATTCCCATGTTTCCGTTTGAATCGATTGTCTACGCGCAAGGCCCCGGAGGCGCACAGGCCAGCCCGTTTATCTCATTCGTACCGCTAATTCTCATCGTGGCGGTGTTCTGGTTCTTTCTCATCCGTCCCCACCAGAAAAAACAGAAGGAACACCAGCAGATGGTGTCCAACCTGAAGAAAGGGGACCGGATTGTCACTACAGGCGGCATCTTCGGGACGGTGATCAAGGTGGGAGACGATCGGATGACGGTGGAGATTGCCGACAAGGTCCGGGTGCAGCTTGAACGCAACCAGGTGTCCCGTATGGAAAAAGAAGCCTCGGGCAAAAAAGAGGACGATTAACCCCCCCAAACTATTATCTGAACAACTGATGAACATTAAACTGAAAGGGATCTTGATCCTGGCCGTGCTTGCGGTGGCGTTCTATTACGTTTTTCCCACCTGGCAGGCTTATCGTGATGGAGTCGACCCCCAGACCATTGAAAACAAAGTCAATCTCGGTCTCGATCTGCAGGGAGGAATGTATCTTGATATTGAAGTTGAAACCGAAGTCGCTGTTCAGGAAATCGTACGCCGTACCGCGGAAAACATAGAGGACCTGATGATTGACGAGCAGATCGATTTCATCGAGGTCCGCCGTCAGCCGAACACGGTGGTGATCGAGATGGAACCGGGACGGAAAGTGAGACTCGAAGAATCACCCTTTGACCGCATCCTGGTTCAGTTTGACGAAACGAAACAGGACGACTTGGTTTTTTTGAAAATCAGGGACGATGAGGCGGAACGGATACGCAAAAATTCCGTGAGCCAGGCGCTTGAGGTGCTGCGCAACCGTATCGACGGATTGGGCATCAGCGAACCGACCCTTCAACAACAGGGAGAAAACAGCATCGTTATTCAGCTTCCCGGTCTGAAGGACCGTGACCGGGCGATAGAACTTATCGGACCGCAGGCGGTGCTGGAATTCAACCTGGTCAACACGGACGCTACTCAGAATACCTATAATCGGCTTACCGAAGTGGTGAAGTATGAGGAAATCTGGGACAAGGCCACGAACAAGCTGATCTCCAGGCGACCCTACGTGCTGGAAAAAAAGGTCCTGCTCACCGGCGAGTTCATCCGTGACGCACGTGTGCGCTTTGACCCGCAAACCAACCAGCCTTACGTTGCCCTGAGTTTTGATTCATTAGGCGCGGACCGTTTTGCCAAGATCACCCAGCGCTACCGCGGGCGCAACCTGGCGATTGTGTTGGACAACAAAGTGCAGTCAGCGCCGGTGATACGAGAAGCAATCACCGGGGGTGAAGCCTCGATCTCCGGGCAGTTCACCACCGAGGAAGCCAGCGATCTGGCACTGGTGTTGCGTTCAGGGTCCCTGCCTGCGCCGATTAACATTCGCGAGGAAAGAACCGTCGGCGCCAGCCTGGGCGAGGATTCGGTCCGCCAGGGTTTGATGTCGCTTCTTTTTGGCAGTGCGCTGGTTTTAGTTTTCATAATTGCCTACTACCGGCTGGCGGGCGTTTTCGCCGCAACCGCGCTGGTGTTCAACGTGGTGCTGATTATCTCCGTGCTTGGGGCGTTCGGGGCGACTCTGACGCTCCCTGGAATGGCGGGCATTGTACTTACTATCGGGATGGCGGTTGACGCAAATGTACTTATTTTCCAGCGTATACGCGAGGAAATCCGCCGTACGGGACATCCCCGCGGCGCAGTCAAGGAAGGATTCGACAAAGCGTTCCGCACAATTCTTGACGCCAACGTGACCACCCTCTTTGCCGCCCTGGCCCTGCTACAATTCGGCACCGGACCGATCAAGGGGTTCGCGGTTACGCTATCCATCGGGATCATCGCCAGCATGTTCACGGCTATCGTGGTGACCCGGTTTTTCTTTGACTGGGTTTATCTGCAGCGACAAAAACTTGAGTCAGTCAGCATCTGACACAAATGGGACATCAAAAAAGGAAGAATGAAACTGCTCAAAGACGGTGAAGTTATAGATTTTCTGGGGAAACGCCTCTACGCGGGTATTATCTCCTCAGTGCTGTTGATCGGCGGCATCGTGTCAGTGTTCATACACGGAGGTTTGAATTACGGGATCGATTTCCGCGGCGGAACGAATGTGCAGATTCGTTTCGAAAAACAGCCGAATCTCGACCAGCTTCGTAAATTCTTCGCCGAAGAGGGGATGCGCGGGGTGATGTTGCAAACATTCGGCAATGTTGAGGACCGTGAAGTCTTGCTGGGACTTGCCGTGGACAATCCACTGGGTACGGGGGAAACCCTGACTTCCGGATTACGTGAAATGCTCACCCCCACTTTTCCTAAAATGGAAATCAGGCGCATCGAGACAATCGGGCCGAAGGTTGGCGATGAACTGAAAACCAGCGCGCTGCAAGCGATCCTGATCGCGCTGGGACTTGTACTGCTTTACATCACCTTCCGCTTTCAGTGGCGGCAGGGTATAAGCGCCATCATCGCGCTTGTGCATGACGTCTTGGTAGTCGTTGGCATGTTTTCGATTTTCGACAAGGAATTCACCCTGCCGGTTATCGCGGCATTGCTGACAGTGGTCGGCTACTCTCTCAATGACACCATTGTCGTTTTCGACCGGATAAGGGAAAACCTATCCAAATTCAGGCAACGCCCCTTGATCGCCCTGATCAACCAAAGCGTCACCGAGACCCTGAGCCGCACCCTGCTGACCTCAGGAACGACCCTGCTGGTTGTACTGGCACTTTTTTTCCTCGGCGGAGAGATCATCCACGATTTTGCCTTCGCCCTGCTGATTGGGGTGCTGGTGGGGACATACTCCTCGATATATGTAGCCAGTCCGGTTGTGCTTTGGCTGACCCGCCTTGCGCCTCCGAAAGGGTCCAAAGTAGCCGCGGCTTCGTAACAGGCCCAGGGCTTCATGGACGAAACCGACTTTTTTCCGATCAAAACCCTGGCAATCGTTGGCATTGGGCTGATTGGGGGATCGTTGGCCTTGGCTGTGCGCCGTGAAGGATTGGCGAATTGGATCCTGGGATACGACGCCAATCCCCATCATTGCGAACTTGCTCGTTCCAGCCGACTGACGGACCATGTTAATTCCGTGCCGGATTCTTGCCTCCGGGAAGCCGACTGGCTGGTTCTGGCCGTGCCGGTGAAGGCCAATGAAGCAGTGCTCAAGCAATACCTCCCGTTAATTTCCGGCAAACCCCTTGTTACCGACACCGGCAGCGTTAAAGCCCCATTGCTGAGGCTCATGCGAAACAGTGATTACCTGCACCTTCCATTTGTTGGCGGGCATCCAATTGCAGGTTCCGAGCGCTTTGGTCCGGAAGCCGCACAACCCGGACTTTTTTCGGGGAAAAGGTTTATCATCACCCCGGAAGAACGCACTCCCGCCGGAGTCTTGCGAGCGGTGAAAAAGTTCTGGACAAGGCTTGGCAGTGAGGTTCTGGAAATGGATGCGGATGTCCACGACCGGGTGTTTGCCTCGGTCAGTCACCTGCCACATCTGTTGGCCTATGCCACCATCCAGACTATTGCCGATTCAGACAATCCGGAAGCGCTCGGGCATTCCGGCGCCGGTTTGAAGGATTTTTCCCGCATTGCCTCTTCCAGTCCGGAGATGTGGGCGGACATCTTCCTGGAAAATCAATCAAACCTGCTCGAACGCGTCCGTACCCTAACCTGTCGATTGGGTGATCTGGAAGACGCAGTAAAAAACAGGGACCGGGAACGTTTGATTGAACTGCTTGCCCGGGCCAAGTCTGAACGGGACCGCTGGGTGAAGTGAACACTTTTTGGAAAGACAATTAAGGAATGATGAACGTGATCACACACTCTTCATTTGTGCTCGATTTTCGGCCAGTAAGTGTTGAAATCAAAGAGAGGGGAGTGGCTGCCGTGATGGCAGTCGGAGCAGATTTCCGCTGGGAGTGAAACCGGGGTTTTCACCCTCTGATCGGCAATGTGCCCGCGCGCCGGTCCGTGGCAGTTTTCGCACTGCACGTTTTTCAGATGGGGTGTCAGTTCAGGGCTTAGGAACCCCCGCAAGCCTTCCCACTTACTCATCTGCGCGGATGCGTTAAAGGGGGGCCGCCACGGTTTTAAACCCACCACGTGGCATTCGAGGCATTCCGGATCGAAGTGCTTACCTTTTCTCTTTAGGGTTTCGAACGCGTGACCGTGGCCGGTTTTTTCCCAAACCTCGGCAGCCTGAATGTGGCAGGCAGAGCAGCCGGTATCTCCGACAAACGGGGATTCTTCCCGCTGCTTTTCCATGCGGTCCAGGTTGCTGAAAAACAGGGCTTTGACGGAACGGTCGTAATCCGCGAACTCCGGTTTCAAACCCTCGTCGTCCGGAATATCCCCGCGTAGCCAAGTCACTCCCAGTCCGGATGACAGAATTTCCTCGCCATGGGGAACCAGTAATCTTGTACCTTCATTCCAGTTTCCGGCCAGCACACCTTGCCCTTTGGTTGGAATCATCGGCAGAACTCCGAAAGCAGTTTTCACCATCGTTTTCTGGTGCAGTTCGTCGTCGTTGTTGCTTCCCATAACAATCATGTCAAACAGCCCGGCGTTTTGGAACGAATCCATTTCCTCCAGATTCCCGCGAAATAGGAGGACACGGAAATCCGCACCGGTTTTGTCCAAGCTTTTTTTCCATGCGCCAAGAAGGTCTTCGGAAACAGGAAGAACGAGGGGACCGTCGTTTGGATTCTGGTAAACCAGTTGGGGGCTGAGATACCCGCGGACGGCTATCCGTTTGTTTCCCTTTTTTACAAGGAGTTGTTCAAGAAAAGGTAGTGCGCCGGATTGGTTGCTGAGCAGATAGGGTAATTCCGGGTCAAGCGCCTCCAGTCCATGAAGCCACTCGTTTGGTCCGGGCATGATTGCCGCCGGCTTCATCCGCCGTAGTGCCTCGTGGATCAACCTGACTTTAAGGCTGCCCTGTTCGGAAGGTTCCGGGAAATTGTTGCCGAGGTCAAGATAGAGGACGGGATCCTGCTGCATCCGCAGGCGTTCAAGGAAAGTTGATCGCCGAAGCAACCCGCCCATGTCGCCCTCTTCAGCGCATCCGCATGGCTTGATTTCTCCACGTAGGTCTCCGGAAAATAAGAATGTGGTTGCTTTGGCGTGGCTGGAGTGTAGGTATAAAACCAGAAAAAAGGATAGAAGCAGTTTGCCTGAGTGATTCAATTTTCTCCGATGCAGAGCAATTCCCGGAAAATCACTTTACCGTCTCCTTTGGTGCTGGTTTCCGTCCCCAGTGAACGGATATTTTTTACTGCTGTATACAAGCTGCTGTGAGCAGCTTCATATGAATCATGGTATGCTGAACCACTGGTGTTGGTTGCATATATCAATCTGACATTTGTCATAGTAATACTGCTTAATGCATCAGGCGCTGTCACAGAAATTGAACTATCCACACTGCTTGTCAAGTCAGTTAATTTGATGATGTTCTTATCGTGTAGATTGGATGCAGTACCTGCTGTCGAGTTATCCGCGGCATCTTTTACCAATAAATAGACAACATCCAATGCGGTTGCAGCCGTGCAGGTTGTTCCGCTTGAATTCTTCCCACCGTTGTCCAGTTTTGACAAACCATCGGTTAGACTGGTTCTCAGGGAGTTATCCTCACTTAAACCAATAGCTGAAAGCTCACTATTTAATGCGGTAGAGACGTTTGTTAATTCACTCACCATGGTTATTTTTGGAGTTAAATTTGCTCCACCGGTGATATCAGTCATGTTGTCTAGTTTAAATATGGGTCTCAATTCAGTTGCCGAAGTCAGATTCGAGGCACAGGAAATTGCTCCGTTTGTATTAGCTGAAGTTGGGGTAACCGTAAAATTATCATTGAAAGTCACACAAAATGTTAAGTTGTCATTGTAGATGAATCTGGAGGATGATGTGATCAATTCCCATGAATTATTTGATGTATTGAATGTTGTACCATTACCGGAACTATCAACACCTGTTGTTTGAAGATTGGAAAAATTGTTGGTTTCCGTGGTTGAAATGGTCCCGTTCGAATCGTTGTCCAACACTCCATAGTTCACATAAATCAGGTCGCCGATCAGCCCGAACATTGATAGTTCCTTTTCCGAATTGCTCCTGCTACCGCTGGTGGTCAAACCGCAGCGGCTGGAGGTGGTGATGTTGTCCGGACCAACCATGCAGAGAGCCTTGGTGAGGTATTTCCTGTTGCCGCTGCTGTAATCAGAGGCATTGTCGAGTTTAGATATGCCAAGGGTTTTGGTCAGGTTGTCCGTTGCACCGGACTTCATAAAATTAGTAAAGGAAAGTCCAGCCAATCCCAGGTATCCGCTGGCTCGTTCATAATTACTGCAGTTCGAGTTTTCCGCGACCGCCTGATATTTCTCCTCATCGAGCTGCGTGAGGCAGCTTGATGCAGTGTCTTTCTTATCGGCACAGGAAGAAAGGAGCACTGTTACCAGAAGAAGAATCAGTAGTGTAGGGGCGGACCTGTGTGTCCGCCCGATCCTGCGATGAAACGTATTGGTCAGTCGTTTCATAGACCTCTTCGTGGGGTATAATAAATAGAGCAGAAAACGTTTTTGAATCATGTTACAGCGTTTCACCAGCATCACGAATTTTATTTTCCACCAGCTGGCGTGAGAGCAGATCAAGGGTGACGGATGAAAGCGACAGGTTTACCAGTTCGGGGAATTCTTTTGCACCGGCGGCAATGGCATCTATATACATCCTTTTACGGAAAAACGATTCAGATTGTTCCGCGGATCGTGCCAACGCGTCCAGAAGCAGCCGGGGATCGAGTCGTCGTTTTTTCAATGCCGGGTAAAGTTCCTTCACCATTCCCAGTAGAGGCGCCAGTGCTACATTTGATTCGGTGTTTCCTACTGCCCTCGTCAGCTCCGGGTAAAAGCCCTGATTCTCAAGGACCAGTCCTCGTTTAAGCACGTCGGCCAGAATGTCGAGGACAATTTCCCGCTTTATCATGTCGTCAGGCGCATCTGCAAATGGCGCTACAGCGAGCATCCCCGCGTCCGGACGACCAATGATGCGCAGTCCGGAGCGTTGACGCCCGATCTGCTCTGTAAGCACTGCGTCCAGGTGTGTCTCTATGAAATCCGCTGTACGCTGCCAGACTTCGCTGAAGGCCGACTGGGAAGGGACCGGTGGTTTGGCGGCAGGCACACCATACAACGAAACACGTTCCTGCGCCGCTTTGAGCAACTGCCTGAGGTTGGAAGGGATATCCTCGTTCTGCGCCCATTCAGCGGTGGTTTCCTGGAATGTTTCTTCCATTTCAGGCAGAAGCGAAAAATTTCTCCCATCCGACGCAAAGCGGATTATCCGGCTGCGGGTGAGCAGGGAAATTTCCTGATTGTCCAGCAGTTTTCCCAGTCCGGACCAGATCACCCTTTTCAGGTCGTCGGATTCTTCATTCCATTCCCGGCGTTCATCGATCGGCACGCGTTTTGTTTCCGGACCATATGCTCCCGCTGCTACCGCGGCAGAGTCGGCGTTGGCAGGGACCACCCTTTTCACCTCACGGCCCTGCTCCCACAGTTCACGGTTTTTGCGAACATCCGCATCGCAGATGTCAACCGGGCAGGTTTCAAGGTCCGGCGGGGCAAGCAGCGCCCGGCGCAGAGAACTAACAGCGAAGTATTGCAGGTCATCGGAGAGGCTTTCAATTTTCTCGAGGAGGAATTCCAGCGCGTCTTCACGTAGTCCGGAATCAACTCCAAACCGCATTGGTCTGCCGTCTTCTTTTTGCTGAAAACCCAAAGTGCCGATTGCCAGGTCGGCTATGCCCTCAACCACTGCCATCTGCAGGAAAAACGGCCATTCCTCACCATCTTCGAGGATTGTTGCCAGACGGGACTTGCTGCGGTCGCGGACGTCCCCATCATCACTGACAAAGGCAAGGAAAACCAGCGCGGAAACCGCCATCTCGCGCTTGACGCGGTCTTCCGGTTTTTCATCCTGATGTTTAGAAATATACCGGACTTCCTTTAAAGCGCTGAACTGCTGTTGAACCGATCCCTGAAGTCCTTCAATTTTCAGCGCTTCCATCGACGAATGGAGTGCTCCAAATTCGTCGCTTTCAGAAAAAGTAAGGTAGGTCAAGCGCCCCTGGGTGGTGCAGCCGATGATGAACAACGAAATGAGCAGTACTGCCAGTGGAAGGTAAAGGGTCCCTATGTTGTGATGATTTATGCGTCTCATGCCGTCTTCATTCAAATCTGTTTCCTTGCGCATGTCATTCCATCAGAAAATCATTGATGCCTGGAAACTCCAGCGTTTGTCTTCCCGTTCTCCGGCGTAGCCCCCTATTTCCTGGGAGTACTTTGCCAGGTCGAGTTTCAGCTTCCACAAGTTCAAGGAAATCCCCTGGGTGTTGTAGGGTCCGTTGCGGCCCATCCGCAGGGAGAGCAGATGATGCCCGTTGTTCAATCTTTCCCATCCCAGTTCAAAACCGAGTTTTATATTTCTTTCCGACAGAGCATTGCTTCCCGTAGCCAGTTGGTTGCCGTTGGTGAGGTCATGAAAATCGGCTGCAAAGATAATGTCCAGTCCCTGCAGTTCCGATTCAGTTGAGATGCCGGTATTAATGGTCATTGGGACATTTCCAGCATTGCCGAAATTCAAACCGCCAAGGTTTTGTATGCTCAGAGCAATTTTAGGCGTTAGGTTGTGTATTCCGTCCAGGTGATAGGTGATACCCAAATCCGGAGCAACAGCCACCTTTGAGTCACCGATCTTGTTTGCTTCTTCCAGGGCTTTTGTGTTGTTGCCATCCATTGCGGCAATGATTGCCGGTTCCGATATATGAATCTCACTGTCCACCCCGGCGCGTTGCACCAGTTTTCCTCCTACCCCAACATCAAGTTGGTAATCGAAGAAACTCCAGGCAATCCCTCCCGCAACGCCGAACTGAGCAAACAGTTTCCCTTGAAGGTAGGGAAACACCGGGTTGTGGACGGCAAGTTCCATCAGGGAATTGCCGAAAAGGGACCATCCGAAACGGGAATTCACATGACTCAAAAAACCAAGGTTGTTTTCCAGGTATATTTTCTTTCCGGTGATGCTGCCCAGTCCTCCTTCATTGATATTGACATTGTCCGTATCTATGCTTCCGTGGAGGGGGGCAGGCGCCTTTACATTGGTTGTCGCGTTGAAGCTCAGCAGCTCGTAGATGTTGTAGCGCACTGAGCGTAAACCCGCCGGGTTGTAGAAGAGTACCATTTCATCGTCGGCGACCGCGGTAAATGCGTTGCCCATTCCACGGGCCCGGATGCTTTCACGGACAAAGGAAGGCTCCCCGGCGAAAACAAGTGGGGGTCCCAGAAAAAGAGCAAGAAGCGCCGCAATAAAAATACGGCGGAATTTGATTAAGTGTTTCTGTAACTGGAGTGAAGAACGTATCATCAGTCCGCGCGACGGGAGTGGAAAAGTTTGTTTGCGAATTCGAGCATCCGCTGGTGGGTCTGCTCGTGTGACTCACCGGGATGAAGTTCCTGGAAAATGGTGAAACCGAGCATGTTCCAGGCGACCAGTCCTTCTTCGAGGTCGAGACCGCTACGGTCCATCAACTCCAGAAAGTCCCGCACGGTTTGTTCCACCCGCAGTTTGCGGGTTATTTCTTCCAGGGGCTGCTGGTCCGGCATACCATGATCGGCGGTAACCGGGGTACGCCGGAACCAGCAAAAAAAGTTCAGGCGGCCACCGAAGGCAGACCGGCCAGGGCCATGGCCAGTTCCTGTTCGTCGTAGTTTCGATCCTCGAGGTTACCTGAAAAATACTCCATATACGCCTGCATGTCAAAATGTCCGTGACCGCAGAGGTTAAAAAGAATGGTTTCAGATTTACCTTCCCGTTTGCAGCGCAGGGCTTCTTCGACTGCGCCCTTGACCGCGTGGTTGGCTTCCGGCGCAGGCAGGATTCCTTCCGCGCGTGCCAGCATCACCCCGGCATCGAAACACTCGGTCTGGTGATACGCCGTGGCTTCGAGAAGGTTCAGATTGTGGATGTGGCTGATCAGCGGCGCCATCCCGTGATAACGCAGTCCTCCGGCATGAAACCCTGGAGGAATAAAGGTTGAGCCGAGGGTGTGCATTTTTACCAGCGGGGTGAGGTGCGCGGTATCGCCGAAATCATATGCGTACTGACCCCGGGTCAGACTAGGGCATGCAGCGGGTTCGACCGCAACCACCCGCACCTGTTTTCCCCCTCGAAGCTGTTCGCCGATGAAGGGAAAAGCGAGTCCGGCGAAGTTTGAACCGCCGCCGGTGCAGCCCACCAATACATCCGGATAATCCCCGGCCATTTCCATCTGTTGCAACGTTTCCTGGCCGATGATCGTCTGGTGCATGAGCACATGGTTAAGCACGCTCCCGAGAGAATACTTTATACCGTCATCCTTTGCGGCCACCTCAACTGCCTCGGAAATGGCGATGCCTAGACTCCCGGTCGAATCCGGGTTCTGAGCGAGTATCGCCTTGCCCGATTCGGTCTGGTCCGAAGGAGAAGCGATGCAGGTTGCGCCGAAGGATTCCATCAGCGCTTTTCGATACGGTTTTTGCTGGAAGCTCACTTTGACCATGAAGACATCGACATCGATGCCGAACAAGGCCCCTGCGAAAGCGAGCGACGACCCCCATTGACCTGCGCCGGTTTCGGTGGAGATGCGCTTGATCCCGGCTTCCTTGTTGTAAAACGCCTGAGGCACAGCGGTGTTGGGCTTGTGACTTCCGGTCGGGCTGACCCCTTCATACTTGTAGTAAATCTTTGCCGGCGTATCGAGCGCCTGTTCCAGCCTCCTCGCACGGTAAAGCGGGCTGGGGCGCCATTGGCGGTAGATATCGCGAACCGGTTCGGGGATATCGATGTACCTGTCCTGCGCCACTTCCTGAAGGATCAAATCCATGGGGAAAAGCGGGGCGAGATCATCCGGACCGATCGGCTGGCCCGTCCCGGGATGTAGCACTGGGGGAGGCGGTTCCGGGAGGTCCGCCATGATGTTATACCAGCTTTTGGGAATATCCGATTCGGGAAGTACGTATTTCACAGTGTCATTCATGATTCACTCCTGCGAAGGTTAAAAAACTGCCCCACGCAAAATCGGGGCAGGGACAATCCAGAATTCAGGAAACAGAATATTTTCATGACTACTGAATCCTGATAACTGAATCATTTTGAAATAATCAAAAGGCAACGTTTTTTCATGCGGATGGCCGGGGATTGCATCACTCAGCCAAGTCCATGGGTTGCCGTTTCATTGCAAATCGACGACGATCCTGCCGAGTTGTCGCCCTTCGAGGATACGGTCGATATGCCGATCAAGGTTATTCAGGGTACACACTTCCGCCAATCGGTCAAGCGATTCCGGTTTCCATTCCATGGAAAGCCGCGCCCAGGTCTGTCGCCTTAGGGGCAATGGGGTCTCCTGAGAATCGATACCGAGCAGGCTTACTCCCCTGAGTATGAACGGGAAAACGGTTGCATGCAGATTCGGCGACCTTACCAATCCGGTGGCGGCGACTGCGCCTCCGCGGCAACACGATTTCAGCAGTGAGACCAGCGTGTTGTCTCCTACGGTGTCAATTCCTCCCGCCCAGCGTTCCTTCAGCAAAGGCTTTCCGGAATCATCGTTGACCTCCTCACGGCTGATAACTTCATCTGCACCAAGGGATTTGAGAAAGGCCTCTTCCTCCGTCTTTCCGGTAGAACCCGCAACCGAGTAGCCGAGGTGGGCAAGCAGCGCCACTGACGTGCTGCCGACCCCTCCGGTTGCACCGGTTACCACGATTGGACCCTGGTCCGCTGTTACTCCATGCTGCCGCAGGGAATGCACGGACAATCCGGCGGTGTACCCGGCCGTACCGTAAACCATGCTTTCCCTTAAGGTCAAGCCTTCAGGGAGGTGTACCACCCACTCAGCAGGCACCCGGATGTATTGTCCGAAACCTCCGGAGGTGTTCATGCCCAAATCGTGGCTTGTGACTATCACTTGATCACCTGCTTTGAACCCTGAATCTTGGCTTGATTCGACAATTCCTGCGGCATCGATGCCGGGCGTGTGCGGATAACGGCGAGTTACTCCTTTGTTTCCGGTGCATGAAAGGGCATCCTTGTAATTGAGTGATGAATAATGCACCCGAACCAACACTTTACCTTCGGGTAGTTCATCGATTGTCCGCTCCCGGATTTCGCGTATATAATTTTTATCTACTGTTTCGCTGACCACCAAGGCCTGAAAAGTAATGCTGTTCATGGTCGTATCAGTTCAGTGATGTGTTTTTTCCAAATGGCCGGAATTTCACCAGCGGGGCAATTGTTTCGAGGTCCTCTTCGGTACATGAGTTCATTTCCAGTTCATCCTCGCTCATGTTGAAAATGATCATCGGTCCCCAGAACAAAACTCCTTTGAATTCCCACTCCGCCTGACGTTCCTGCCAGGCCCCCTCCCCGTCTACAAAACCGAGATAGGCGCCGCCGAGCGGTTTCAAATCGGTCGCATCGCAACGCAGCAGATCGCAAAGGGTTTCGAGGTCCAGGGTCTTGTCTATGCACTCCACTATATGTGCATCAGGATCAATATAGATCCATGTCCCATGCTGCCGAAATTCTTCCATGCCAGGATATTTTTTTAGAGTGCCCTCTGTTTTTTTATCATGGCAGCAATTGATGCCGTCAATACCGTTTTACAAGATTTCAGTTTCAAACAAGGGTTTCCGGAAAAATTCCGGAGCTGGCAATCTTCGTTGACTGCGATATCCTGTTAGTATGTCCAGGAAACTTAAACCTCTTGAAACAGAAATTGAAATCTATACCGACGGCGCATGTTCTCCCAATCCCGGAACAGGGGGATGGGGGGTGGTGCTGATTTCCAGAAAGCATGAATACCGCAAGGAGTTGTCAGGTGCCGAAGGGAACACCACCAACAACCGCATGGAACTGACTGCGGCGATCAAGGGACTTGAGGCGCTCAAATACCCTTGCCGGGTCGCACTCCACACCGATTCCAGTTACCTGCGTAATGCTTTCGAACAGCAGTGGCTGAACAACTGGCAACGCAAAAACTGGCGCACGAGCAACGGAACCCAGGTATTAAACCGTGACCTTTGGGAGCGGCTGCTGGAACTGAGCGAAATCCACCATGTGAAGTGGCACTGGGTACGCGGGCATTCCGGACATCCGGAAAACATCCGCTGCGACAAACTCGCGGTTGTCGCCCGCAAAAAACTGGCGAAGGGTTCCTGAAACCGGTTCCGTTACAGGTTTTCCCGAATTGTCTGCAGCAGTTCTATTACCTGCGCATCGGTGTATTTCCCATCGACGCTGTACAGCACTGTTCCATCTTTGCCAAACAACACCACGTCGCTGTTGTCATCCGCAAGCCCCCACTTCTTCACTATCGTTTTTTCCAGGTCCCGTACGTAGACAGTATTGGGATATTCTTCCTGTTTGCTTTCCAGTTTCATCTGGATGACCGCGTTCGGCAGCCATGTCGCGTCCATATTGACGATTGCCACCGAGCGGAATTTATTCTTATCGTAGTTTTCCGCTTTGATGGCTTCGCTGACATGGTTGTTTAGGTCCGATTCATCTGGATCGACATAAAACAGCACGTGGACCACTCCTTTCAACTCGTCACTGCTCCATTTTCCCCCGATGACCCGTCCACCGAGGTCACCATCAAGCACCACTAGCGGAGCAGGTTTTCCCACAGGCAATTCCGCGTATCCGGAGATTGGAAAGGCAATGATCAAAGAAAGCAGTATTAATATACGCATAAGACTCCTTGCGAAAAAAAAGTTAAGCTTAAACCCTTGAACTGCAAGGGAAAGCCAAAAATATCCCGGGAATCATACGCCGGGAGGTGGAATATCCGGGAGGTTCAGGCATTTCGGCATCCGGATCGAACCATCCGCCCGCTGTCCGTTTTCCAGCAGGGCAATCAGTGTGCGGGAAACGGCGATGGCCGTGCCGTTTAGCATGTGAACAAAGCGGTTCTTTCCCGTTTCAGGGTCCTTGAAACGGATGTTTAAGCGACGGGACTGGTAATCGGTGCAGTTCGAGGTGGAGGTGATTTCCCCCCACTTACCCCGTCCCGGCATCCATGCTTCGAGATCATACTTCCTGTACGCGGGCGCGCCGAGATCACCAGTGCAGATATCAACCACCCGGTAGGGGATTTCGAGGTCCCGGTAGATGCGTTCCTCAATTTCACGCATCCGTTCGTGCATTGCCTCTGATTCGTCAGGATGGGTGAACGCGAACATCTCGATTTTTGAGAACTGGTGCACGCGATAGAGTCCTTTGGATTCACGTCCCGCTGCTCCGGCTTCAGTACGGTAGCAATGTGAAAACCCCGCGTACAGCAGGGGCAGTTCGTCTGCCTTGAGTATCTGGTTGGCCAGCAGACCGCCAAGGGTGATTTCCGCTGTAGCAATCAAGCAGAGGTCTGTTTCTTCGACGGAGTAGATTTGCGATTCCACACCACGAGGATTGAATCCAATGCCGTCCAGGATGTTGCGCCGGGCTAGGTCCGGGGTGAGAAACGGGGTGAAACCTTCTTCATGCAAAAGCTGCAACGCATACTGCGCAAGGGCGAGTTCAAGAAACACCGCCTGGTTTTTAAGGTAGTAGAATTTCTGTCCTGCGACTTTTGCACCGCCTTCGAAATCGATCAGATCAAGCTGCTCCATCAGCCGGACATGATCTTTTGGTTCAAAATCAAACTCCGGTTTATCGCCGACTTCACTCAGTGCACGGTTTTCTTCTTCGCTTGCGCCTACCGGGGTATCGGGATGCGTCAAGTTCGGCACCTGGCGGTGAAGCGTGCCGCGCTGCTCCACCAAATTCCGGAAACGAGCTTCCTTTTCGTCTTCTTGTATACGCAGGGCCTTGGACTTTTCTATCAGTGGTTGGCGCTGTTCTTCAGGCAAACGCTGCTTCATCCGGGCGCTGATTTCATTCCGCTGCTGCCGCAGGGAATCGATTTCGGTGTTCAGCGCGCGAGCCTGTTCATCCAGTTCGAGCAAACGGGGGATATCGACAGACAAATTGCGGTTGCGGCAGTTTTCCGCTACCTGTTTGCTTTCCGCGCGGATAAGTTTTAGATCAAGCATGAAAAAAGTAGAGTCAAGGTTTATTGCTGTACATGTCTTCAGGTTGGCAGACTAACTGTCAGACCATGAAAGCCAAGCCGCTCTTTATATATCAGGCATCTGTGAGTTAAAATTCAATTGCTGCTGAATGGTCTCCGCTGTCGCCAGCAGACGGTGGTCTTCATATCGTTTTCCCATCAGTTGAATGCCCACCGGAAGCCCGTTCCGGGTGGGGCGGCCAGGAATCGAAACCGCCGGGGTGCGGGTCAGGTTTGCCAACACGCTGCATAAATCCGCAAGATACATCGCCAGCGGGTCAGCGGTTTTTTCTCCTATCGGAAATGCAGGGAACGGGGACACGGGCCCAAGAATGAAATCGTATTCATTGAACAAAAGCCCGATTTCTTTTTCCATCTGCGCGCGGACACGAGCGGCCCTGCCATAATATTGATCATAGTAACCTGAACTGAGCACAAAAGTCCCGAGCATGATACGCCGTTTAACTTCCGCGCCAAAACCTTGTTTCCTTGAAGTTGAATAAAGTGATTTCAGCGAAGGTTCCGCCTGTCTGCGAATGCCGTAACGTATGCCGTCGAAACGTCCCAAGTTGGAACTTGCTTCGGCAAAGGCAAGGATGTAATAAGTGGGGATGACGTATTTCAGGAACCCGAGAGATTTATGCTCGACCAATGCACCTTGCTCAGCGAGGAATACTGCTGTTTCCCGAACGCTTGCCACTACCTCAGCATCGGCGGAATCCACTTCAAGATATTCAGCCGGCAGGCAAAAGCGCAATCCGGCAACATCCTGTTTTTCCGTAACATCCTCTGCGACAGTGGGGGAAGATGTGCTGTCTAGGGGATCATGTCCCTGGATCACCCGGTAAGCCAGCCTGCAGTCCTCCGGGGTGCGGGCGAGACAGCCGATCTGATCAAGCGAAGATCCGTAAGCAACCAGACCATAACGGGAAACCGTCCCATAAGTCGGTTTGAGTCCGGTCACCCCGCACATTGAAGCAGGCTGTCGAACCGATCCGCCTGTGTCTGATCCCAGGGCAAGCAATGCCATTTCCGTTGCGACGGACACAGCCGCGCCTCCGCTGCTGCCTCCTGGAACACGGGTTTGGTCCCAGGGGTTCAGGGTGGGACCATACGCAGAATTTTCGGTGGATGAACCCATTGCGAATTCATCCATGTTGGTGGTCCCGATGATCAAGGCCCCGGCGTCGCGCAGACGTTTGACTACCGTAGCCTCGTACGGGGACCGGTAGTCCTTTAAAAGCCGGGACCCGCAGGTGGTGGACAAGTCATTATCCGTTATGCATATATTGTCCTTGATCGTCACCGGAATACCGGAGAGCTGACCAGGATTAACGCCATCGGCGATTTTCTGGTCCAGTTCCCAGGCCCGCGCAACCGCGGTTTCCCGGGGAAGACACGAGCGGAAAACCTGCAGTTCCGGATCATACCTCTTAATCCGTTCATATACCTGTGACATTACCGATTCCGCGGACAACTTCCGTTTCCGGATTTGATTCACAACGGATTTAAGTGATTGCTCAAAAAGAGTCACCAGGCGTGAGTCTGAAATAGGGAAAGGAAAAAATACTAATATTCAGGAATTCTACCGGTTTTTCAATCGGCTGCTTGCTCCTCCAGCCTGCTCACAAGTTCAATGTATGCACGCATCGATTCCTCATGGGATTGTCCCTTGACCTTGTTCCACGCATCGTGTTTTGCGCGTGCCTCGAAATCCGCGAAACCAGGTCTCTCGCCGGAGACGTCGCCTATGGTTGCCTGCTTGTAAAGTGAGTAAAGCTGGAGCAGGATATCGTTGGGAGGCCGCTTTGGCAGCTTGGTTGAGCGTTCCGCGGCGTTTTGAAAATCCTCTTCGAGTGACATAATTTCTCCTTCGGTTCTGGCAGGCATGGAGGTTTGAATATTGGTTGATGATTAACCTAGAAAAATAGCATTTTACCGTGAAATTACAATATGATTTGATTCCCGCTCCAAGGATGGGGATTTAGAAATAAAACCTAAATAGTTGGAATTCAACAGAATATGTACTAATCTGTTGCCTATCCGGGAGCGTATCATGTTCCAGCTGCCTGGGTTGACCTCCCATTGATCCCACCCTCACGTTACGGGAAGCGGGATATAATTCAGGATTCAGAAAAAACCCGGTTTTTGTTCTTGACGCCCTTCTGTTATTTGAGACCATAATCCCTCCCTTTTAACTTGCGCTGAATACTCCTTTCCGGGAGTCCCCGGAAAGCGTCGAGGTTGTTTCTTTCCCCAAGAGTCCTTACGTCTATACATGACAAGTCCAGTTTCAGTCCGTGAAAATGAATCAACGACTTTCAGAATTAGCATTCAGCTGATTGCGGTGCTTTTTCTGGCAGTGATGCTCCGCCTGACTGTGTTCAATTCTGCGCCCTTTTTCATGGATACCGCCTATTATTCTTCGTTGGGGCTTGCGGTGCTTGATGGCGACTGGCTTCAGCAAATTGACAGTCAAGGTGACAAACCACCGGTTTTCTTTTACATCCAGGCCATTTTCTTTCTGCTCTTCGGGCGTTCAGATGCAGTCGCCCTTCTGCCCAGCTTTGTTGGTGGTATGATTGGTGTGTGGGCTGTGTTTTTACTGGGGAAACAACTGCATGAAGAACGCACCGGCATATACGCCGCTTTTCTGTTTGCCATATCTCCTGCCGGAGTGATGCTGTCGACTGAGGCATACATAGACTCGCTGTTTGTAGCGGTGATGCTTTTCAGCCTGTGGGCGTTGGCTAAATCACGCATCCTCGTTTCAGGACTGCTCGCGGGTTTTGCCTTTGGATTGAAACAGACCATTCTCGCCTTGTTTCCTCTTTATACAATATGGATTTTAACCCTGGCCCTTTTTCAGTACCGAGAGCAATGGCTGAAAAAAACCATTCTTGGAAATTTGAGGTTCTATGGCGGAATGGCGATATGGATTTTGCCGATATTCTACTGGAATGTGTTTATCAGCAGCAACCGACTGCAAACTTTTTCATACATTCTCGGTTTCATCCAGACGCCTCAGAACACTGATTTTGAAGGTACACCCGCATCCCGGTGGTCCATGATGCAAAACGGACTGGAGTGGTTCATCGGCCTGGAATGGGGGTGCCTTGCGTTTATGGTGGGGATTGCACTGGTTTTGCTCGGCATCCAGCTACGTAAGGGAGTTACACGCCTATCCTCCCTCCTGCACGTGGAACTGATTGGTTTCTGTGTATTTTTTCTGCTACTGGTGCTTTTTGTCGCAAAAAAATACAGCGGAGTAGTCAGTTACCTGTTACCCGTGGTCCCATTGGTTTGTCTCTCAGCAGCTTTTGCATTCAGTGAGGTGGTGGGGTTTATGGTCAACAAACGCTATTCCACGCTTTTGGTTCAGTCATTTTCGTTTATTCTGGCCATATTTTTTTTGAACGAGAGCATCCCTTTTGTTAGAGAAGTTTCCGCAAGTCGACGCAACGCGCCTCATCAGGGGATCCGCTCATTTGCTCAAATACTCAAACCCAGGCTGCCAAATGCCCATCTTTATGTCCGGGAACAAGGCTGGATGTTGCGTTACTATCTCTATGGCGTTGAATATTCCGGATACACAACCTATGATTTAAACGCACTGGATGAAGTAAAAAATCAGGTTATACAACAGCCTTACCGTGAACACCTGTTTTTATTCTACCCCAGAACACGAGGTGATCTAAAAACCCTTACGCAGGCGCTCAGACCCGATTATGACATACGGCTTGAGGCAGCCAGCGACAATGGTAATTTTGAACTGTACCGGCTTTATCCGGTTGCCGCGGGGGACAGATCAAAAACTGTGGCCTGGAACAAGGAATGGAGTGAGTGGTGGAAGAAAAGGGTTCAAAAAAAATGGCAAACCGATTCGATTACTGAAATTCACTGGGACGGAAACCGGGTGGAACTGGTTGCGAACAATGTGCCCTTTGGAGAAACCGGCGCGGATGAAGTGCATGTCACCGTAGAGAACCCGACCTTGGATCCGGATAAATCACGGTTTTACGGTTGGCCTTATTTTACCGGTCCGTCTGATGTTCGCGCATCTTTTAAGGTGAACCCCAAGGGGCTTACACGCAGGATTGTAGAACGCTACCCACAGATAGATTCCGCGAGGGTGGGTTTCATTCAGGACCGCCTCTCATTGAGCGCCTCCGGACAAGTTCAAAACTCGGAACTTTCAATCAAAGCTATTATCAGATACGAGCTGATTGAGGACTTCATAAGAAGTCATATTGAACAACTGGAAATCAACGGATGGAAGTGGACGTGGCTGGCAAAACAGTTTCACAATGATATCATTCCTCGAGTGCGCATAGGTTACCGTGGAGATTTGGGAGTGAACCTGAAGAAAATCAAGCAGGTAGGAAACACATTGGTTTTTTTGTACGAACCCTAGCGATATCCGGGGGGGGAGCGCCAACAAAGTATAGTTCTGTCGGAGTAGTTTATTGCCATGCATTTCCGATGAAAAAGATTGACTGCACCTAAAGTCGCCTGTGTTTACTTTTTGTGAATGGATAGGCTTTAGACTCTCAGGTATTCCATATATAGAGGGCGCCACTCACATTTTATGTTCGGGCGATTTCATTAACCCTCCAAAGTTATCAAGTTTCGAACCATTTCTTTGCATTTCTGCCATTGGCCTTGGCAAAGAACCCACTCCGATAATAACTTAATAAAGCAATAAAACATAGTTGAATTTATGCAAGTCAATGGTTGTTATGATTATGGGCAATTGTGCTAATGCAAATGGTTATGTTATGGATAAATGTTACTGCTAAGGGTAAATGTTTGAAAACACAGAGGTCCGGATAAGATCCCCCCTTTGGAAAAAGGGGGGCAGGTGGGATTAAAAGCACACAGGGCGAATACCTCTCGATCCCCATTTTCAAAGGGGGAGGGCATATCTCAATATTATCAATGATTTCTGGGGCTGAAAACAGAGACAACTATTTTGCATAGCCTTGCAAATGCTATCGACTGACAAGAAGAAGCCTATTCATGCATAGTACATTGCTGGATAAATGGATCAACTTGTGCGTATTTTCCTTCGGTGTAACTGTTTTGTCTGTTTCTGGACACGGCGGTCAAGTCAGTGTTTTATTTTTTTTTACCATGCTGTATGTGGTTGTAACTAATAGCTACAATAATACAAAACATAGTTTAAATAATGAAGAAAAGACATTCGTATTATTAGTACTCATTTTTTGGGGATGGAATCTGTTTGGTGTTCTTGTACAACCTGATGGGTTGGAATATGAAGGCTTAAAAGAGCAAGGCAAAGCACTGGATCGCCCTTCTCGCTGGTTATTGCTTTTGCCGGTATTCTTCTTGTTAAGACGTTTTCTTCTGGATTGGCGTTATTTGGCGGTAGGAATAAGCGTTGGAGTATTTCCTGTAGTAGGAGTTTCTGTTCATCAAATCTATGTATTAAATGCCGATCGAGCTTATGGTATAATGAATAACGCTATTCCATTTGGTGAAATAATGACTGCGGTTGTGCTTATTACTACAATGTTGATGCTTTATGCATGGAACAATGGAAGCAAAAGAATAGGTATGCTGCTGTTTTCAGCAAGTATAGCTGCATTTTACGGTTCTCTGCTGGCTGCATCCCGAGGGGCATGGATTGCTTATGTGTTGCTTATCATCATTTGCCCCCTCTATCTTTATAAAAATAGAAATCATGAGACGAAGTTATCAACAATAAAACTAGCTGCAGTATGGTCAATGGTTGTTTTATTAATTACTTTTGCTACCCTAAGAACTTCGCAATATGAAAATATGCAGGATAGAAGCACAAATGAAATGATCCAATTGACAGAAGATGATTTTACAAGTTCATTTGGTATAAGGTTGAGATTATGGGCATTGGCGCTGGAAGGCTTTCAACGTTATCCGTTTGGAGTGGGGACAGACAATTTTAGAGAAATAAAGAATATAATACTAGAAGAAGATTATTTTGGTTGGGGGGACTATTATAATCAGATTATTATTGACTTTGGACATGCGCATAATGAGTGGATAAATTTGTTAGTAGAGAATGGAGTGCAAGGGCTTTTGACTTTATTTTTGCTGTTTGGTTTTGTCCTTAGAATATTCTGGAAAAATATTGGCCACAAGAATGAGTTGGTAAGGATTTATTCTTCTAGTGGATTATTGTTACTTGTAAGTTATTTTATTTTTGGTCAGACACAGGGAATATTTAGTCATCACTCAACCACTATTTTTTGCGTATTCTACTTGTTCCTGTTTTGTGCCCAGATTCAACTTATAAAACGGGAATCATTATGACATTCTCATGTTATAATATTTGCATTGGAATGCGATGTATTAAGGTGCTTTATAAGTGATTGAAAAATCGCATGTTCTGGATATTCAAAAGGTATGTTTACAAAAGTGCATGAAAACAGTAACGCTGATTACCGATCTTGTTTGGAAGTCTGATTGCCAAGATGGTATTCATAATCTGGCGGAAGGATTTCATAATCATGGATGGCGGGTGTTGTTTCTCACAGTGGGGATCAGTCTTATTTCTTCTTTGCAAAGGGATGTGCGGCTACGCTGCTATACAGTAAAAATGCGCAACGTGCTACTGGAAGAAGAGAATGGTCTATACTCGTATTTGCACTTTACACCCTGGCATTCCATGGGGCTACCCATCCATGTGGCAAACTGCCTGATTGCTCCTGTAATCAAACTCTATCCCAGGTTCTCCTTCGTGGGTCTGGAATTCTTGCTTAAGGACACCGACCTGTTTGTCTTTGAAAGAGGGGATGGTTTGTTTCTGTTCGAACATATTCAGAAATTAAACCCGCATGCGCGCATGGTTTACCGGGTTTCCGATTCACACAGCCTGCAGCGGAAGCATCCGGAAATTCAAAAACTGGAATCCCAGGTCCTGGAGAGTTTTGATTATGTCAGTGTGGCGAATTCAAACATCAAAAAAAGGTTTCAAGGTCTAACCAACCTGCACCTGGATTTACACGACATTAACAAAGATGCATGTGAAAAGAATACGGGGAACCAGTTTCCTTCCGGGATATTAAACTCAGAGCATCATCCCACAGGGCAGGATGAGAACGGACAGAAGCTATCTTGGGAAGAAATTGTCCGGAAGCTGGCTGGAGAGGTCTGGGCTTGCAAACCTGCTAAAAAACCCCGGGGTGCATTCCGTAAAGGTCCGGAACTTTCGGTGGTCATTCCAACCTACAACAGCCTGCATCTGCTGCCGAAAACACTTGCGTCACTGGAATCGCAACAAACCGACTGCAAGCGGTTCGAAGTGATAGTGGTGGATGACGGTTCAACAGACGGTACTTCAGACTGGTTGAAACAATTTTCCACTGAAACAATGCTGCAGTTTCACTGGCTTACAATTCCGAATGGCGGACCGGGAATTGCGCGTAACCTGGGTGCACAGGAAGCCCGCGCGGATTGGATTGGTCTGCTTGATGCCGACGTGACTGCCACTCCTGAATGGGTATCCCGTGCGCTGGAACTGATTGAGGAGCATCCGGATGCGGGCGCCTTCGAGGGAAGGGTGGAAGTCTCCCATCCTGAACTTGCGTCCATGTTCACCCACCAAACGGAAAACCTGAGCGGTGGACGATATGTTACCTGCAACCTGGTGCTGCCCCGGGAGGTGGTGCGCTTTCACCCGGGATACAAAGGGGCGTTCAGGGAGGATTCCGATCTTGCGTTCAGTATTCAGCAAGAAGGCAAAAGAATATACTTCGACCCCGCGCTGAAGGTGTTTCACCCGCCACTGCCGGCGAACATCTGGAACCCGCTCAAACTGGCTCGGCGCTACTTTTTCGATGCATTGTTGCATAGGCGATTTCCTGAGCAGTACAAGAGTCTGGACGCATTTAATTTTCTAGGTATAAACGTGCCCCATCTGCGCAAGAAGCTCATGCTGGCCTTTGGTGCTGGGCAATTGCTCATTCTAGCTGTTTGGCTGTCCCAAGCCCCGGCAGGTATGAAAGGCGCAAGTGTCTTGTTCTACGTATTGAGCGCAATGGCGGCAAGTCTGCCTTATATGCGTTTTGTTTCACGAAATCTACGGCCGCGGAAGAATCTGTTTTTGTTTGCTGGTGTTCTGCACATGATTCCCTGGGTGCTCGGTTTTTCCCTGTTTCATGGAAAATGGAGTTTCCGCAATGAATCACGCTTCGATCCCAATAGGGCAATTCACTCAAAATCATTGCCCAAACCAATGGGTGTGCGCGCAGGTTGAGTCTGCCATGCATTAAGTTGTTTCAGTAAAATGTAATCCTGTACTAGCTCAGCTTTTTTTGGCAGGCATTTCTTTTATTCTTGATCACTTATTACTCACAAAACTAACCGATGTAAACCGCTGGAAATAAGTTTATATTCTATCCAATAAATGCACGCTCAGTCACAATGTCTTATATGCAAACCACCTCCGACACATGAAATTTGAAGTTGTTTTTATTATTTAAATCCTTGCTTCCGAAATAGTCTTTCCTGATGGTTACAATGACATCAGAACAAGAAAAGAGGAATGACCCCGTAAAACGAAGAAATCTGCGTTTCGGGATCAACGGTAGCCTGCTGCATAATAATCCCACCGGTCTCAGCCGTTATAGCTTTGAACTAATCTCACAACTGTTAGTTTTGCTTCCAGATGCCGTGGTTTACACTCAACTGGATGAATTTCTGGAAGAGTACCCCAAACAAACAGTACGGGCGGGGCCTCCATTTCGACAACCAACGAAAACAATCTCGAATTCCAAACGCATGTTGTGGCAACAGCTGGGGCTCAGGGCGAGGCTGGTCAAAGATCGGAGACAACTTCATTTTTCTCCAATCGCGGAAGGTCTGTTGTTCCCATGGATGCCGCAGGTCATCACGGTGCATGATGCTTTGCCGATATATGATCGGTATTACATGCCTCGCTGGGCGCAGTACTACCGTCATGTGCTGCCAAGGCTGATCCGGCATTCGGCTGTAACGGTTTGCATTTCAGAATTCACCCGGGAGGAGCTGCTGCGTTTGGATCCGGAATTGCCTATGCAACTGCTGAAGGTCATTTATCCCGGAGTTAACCACGAACGCTTTCACCCACTGGAACAGGGATTGGCTATAAACAAATTCGGATTACATTCTTTTTTATTGCTGGTCGGGGAAGGACGGCAATACAAGAATCCTGACGTGGTTATTCGTGCGTTGGCGAAAATGAAAAACCCTCCGGAACTGGTTATCTGTGGACGCATCCAAGAAGGTGAACGGAGACGAATTGAAGGAATCGCGGTTGATTGCGGAATCACTCATAGAATCCGCTGGCTGGGTTATGTCTCAGACAATGATCTTCGGGGACTTTATGCAGATGCGTTAGCGCTGGTTTTTCCCAGCCTGTACGAAGGCTTTGGATTGCCGTTGCTGGAGGCCATGGCTTGCGGGACGCCGGTGATAAGTTCAAATGCTGCCAGCCTGCCTGAAGCAGGAGGTGACGCAGCCTGCTATTTTGATCCGGATTGCCCGGATGAATTGGAGGCAAGGGTCCAGGAATTACTTCAGGAGCCGACACGCAGGCAGAGCTTACGGGAGCAGGGGTTAAAGCACGCGGCAGCTTTCACCTGGAAACACAGCGCTCATGCCCACCTTGATCTGTTTGGGGAAATCCTGCACAGTCGTCAGTAAGCAGAAGGGGTTCTATTGGGGTTTTTTATGCTCCGGATTACCAGCATACAAAGCAGGGGAATCAACGCTTCTGTCAGCAGTGTGGCCCATGCCGCTCCTTTTGCTCCGGAGAGCGGAATCAACCACCAGTTCAGCAGCACATTTAGCAACAGTCCCGTCATCGTGATTCCCAGAAAGCTGCGATTGCGGTCCAGTGCCACCAGTGCCTGTGTGGTGAGGTAGCCCCAGAAGACAAACGGAATTACCGGCGCAAGCCAGCGCAGCAGAAATCCTGATTCCCGGAAATCGTCAGGATAAAAGGTGTCGAATCCCCATGGGGCAAGCAAGGCGACAGTAATGCCGATTCCCACGCCGGACGCACTGAGGACCTTCAATCCTTTTCGAAAAGAGTTGTGAAATTCCTTGAAACGCGACATGGAACCTATCAGGGACGCAGTGACTAGGGCGGGGATGAAAAAGGTTCCTTCGAGGATGATGTAAGCCGCGGAATAAAGTGCGACTTCAGCTTCACCGCGCATCCAGCCCAGCATTGCGGTGTCAACGCGGAAATAGAGCTGGATGAGTACTAGCACCGCTCCAAGGGAGACAGCTTCTTTCAGCAGTTTCCCGAATCTGACCGGAGGTTCGGGGGAGTCTTTAAAGGGCAGTTTATGTAGATTTGGCAGCAGCACCAAAGTCCCGGCTAATCTTGATACCGCCAGTCCGGCAGCGCCTACCCATGGATCGTTCCAGCCTTGCACAAGCGCCGCTGCAATCCAAAGCAGCGCAAGCAGGTTCTGTGCGGGCAGCAGCAGTGATTCCACACGGAGATCCTCTCTGCCCCTGAATACCCCGAAGCTTACCTGCTGGATGCTGTTGCTCACGAAGTGTAATGCGAGAAAAGCGGTCAGCCACCAATCTTTGCCGATAAATACTGAAACCGCGACAAAAACAGGGACCCAAATCAGTGTTGCCGTGGATTGATAGCGAAATGCCTGTGAAATGACTTCCGGATGATTACGCCCAATCCATTTCGGCACAAGCTGGGCAAGTCCGAGTTCAAGCAACGGCTGCAGCAACATTGCACCGAGGGCAAACAGGTAGGCAAACAAACCATAACCCTCGCGCCCAAGCAGATGGGGCAACGAGAAATGGTAGAGGAAGATACTGCTTTTTGCGAAGACATGTCCGAAGAATCCCAATGTGAGGTTTTGCCGGAATGACAGCATGGATTGCGTGGCTGGATCAATCGGAATGCTTAAAGCTAATTGTGAAATTGATAATGCTACCCTCTGCAATGCAAATTTGCCAACCTTTCCCAAAAATAAAAAACGACTTTTTATTTGCCGGCCTGCCCTGTTTCACCCCCATTTCAGTATTGAGGGTTATTATCCGGTAATTTCCGGCTTTTTTTTGATAAAACATGCACTGGCTGATCAATCAGTCACGGTTTTCATTGTGATTTTTCAAGCACTTGATAGAGTACCAACAAAAACCGGACATCGGAGTCACGGCCTGGGAACTGTTTACACTGAACGGAGTCGGTTTCGCACCCGCAAAACTGGAAGCTTCCGGACATGGCAAAGACATAGAAGCGGAAATCAAATCACAAGTACCAGGCGCAAATTTCATTGAAGGATGCAGATATGATCGACCACCCGATACTGATTGTAGATGACGAAGTCGAAATGCGCATTGCAATGTCGGAGACGCTGAAACACTGCGGATATCCTGTCGAACTTTCGCACAATGCAATCGATGCACTGAAAAAATTCAAGGACAATGAATATTCGCTGGTGATCACCGACATGACGATGCCTAAGCGGAGCGGGCTGGAACTGTTGAAAGACATCAAGCGGCTGGATTCCAGCAAACCGGTAATCATGGCCACGGCGTACGCGACAGTGGAAACAGCGGTTGAAGCGATGAAACATGGCGCCTTTGATTACATCAAAAAACCCATCGATTTTGACTCGTTCCTGTTCCTCGTTGAGCGGGCGCTGGCTTTCAAAGGTCACACCGGTTCGATGGTCCCGATAGACGAAAATCTGCAAAAGAAGGGAAAAGCTGCGCCGAGCAGCAGAGAGATTGTGACCCAAAACAGGGAAATGTTGTCGCTGCTCGATGTCTCCGGGAACGTGGCAAAGAGTAAGGCAACGGTGTTGATCCAGAGTGAAAGCGGGACGGGGAAGGAATTGCTGGCCCATTTCATCCATGATCATTCAGACCGCAAGGGAAAACCCTTTGTTGCCGTGAATTGCGCGGCGCTGCCGGACACATTACTGGAAAGCGAGTTGTTTGGATACAAAAAAGGCGCTTTTACCGGGGCCAACCAGGATCACCGCGGCAAGTTTGAACAGGCCCATACCGGCACCATCCTGCTTGATGAAATCAGTGAAATGGCTTTGCCGCTTCAGGCCAAATTGCTGCGTGTGCTGCAGGAGTATGAAATTGATAAAGTCGGAGGCAAGGAACCCGTGCAGATTGATGTGCGTGTTGTGGCCACCACCAACCGCGGCATGCTGGAACTGGTTGAATCCGGTAAGTTTCGTGAAGACCTTTATTTCCGCCTGAACGTGATCCCCCTGTCACTGCCGGCGTTGCGCGACCGGATGGATGATCTGCCGGTTCTGGTGGAACACTTCATGGTTAAACATTCCCGCTTGAACGGTCGTGAGAAACCCGCGATAACCCCGGAAACAATGGATGTGCTCGGGGATTATCGCTGGCGTGGTAACGTGAGGGAACTGGAAAACGTTGTGGAACGCGCACTACTGCTTTGTGACGGTACGGAGATCAAACCCCACAACCTGTTGATGCACTCGCAAACAGGAAAAAGGAGCATCAACGAAGACCTGGCCAAAGCATCTGCTTCGTCATCCGGCGCTCAAATCGGCGGAAACGGAACTTCCCATGCAGTGTCCGACCTGGGTATTGAGGTCGGCATGTCAATGAAAGAAGCCGAGAAAAAACTGATTTTTGAAACTTTGAAAGAAACCGGCGGCAACCGCACAAAGGCGGCAAAAATCCTCGGCATCAGCATCCGCACCCTGCGAAACAAGCTCAACGACTACCGTTCCGAAGGTGAAAACATCGAATTTGAGGCGGAAAACTGAAGATATGATTTCAACCTTCTAAACAGTGAATGCCTCCGCGGACCGGCATCGTAGTCAAACGAACCCGAAGTCATTGCTACGTTGAAAGCGGGGATGACGCGCCGCGATTATGCCGGGTCCGATCCACATTGTTTCATAAAACTGATGGTGATTCCCGGATAGCCGTTGGTGATGAAGTCGTTTTTGATTCTGATGCGTCCGAGGATGCCGGATGGATCCGTGAAATACTGCCCAGGCGCACCGCACTAACCCGCCAAAGCGCGGA
>CAYFLK010000005.1:0-8037 GCA_964344035.1 uncultured Pseudomonadota bacterium | reverse complement strand
AGCCTGCTCCAGGTGCTGGTCAGCAACGCGGACCAGCTACTGATCATCACCTCCATCAAACGCCCGAGTTTCCGCTATGGAGTGGTTGACAGGCTGTTGGTGGCCGGTTTGCGGGGAGGGCTCGTTCCCGCACTGGTTTTGAACAAGACAGACCTTGCCGAAGCGGGTGAAACCGAGCCTATCTCACAACTGTACCAATCAATTGGTTATTCGGTCTGGTTGACAAGTGTCCAGGACAATTCCGGACTTCAACCCATCCGGGACATGCTGTCCAGTAAAGTGACGGTTTTGTGCGGTCATTCCGGGGTTGGTAAATCGTCATTGATCAAAACCCTTTATCCCCAATGGACCATCAGGATAGGAGAGGTGAACCGCAAAAAAGGCAAGGGCAGGCACACCACTAACATGGCGCAAATGTACATGCTGCCCGAGGGCGGATACATCGTCGATACTCCTGGGATCCGTGAACTTATGCCTTACTCAGTGCCGCCGGGAGAGCTTGAACGTTATTTCATCGAATTTGAATCCCACCGGCTGCAATGCAGGTTTAAGGGATGCAGCCACCTCAGAGAACCGGACTGTCGGGTTCGGGAGGCGGTGGATTCCGGCGCCATTTCAATTCGGCGATATGAAAGCTACCGCTCCCTTTATGATTCGCTACCTAAGGTTCAGGGATGAGGTTTCGGTTTTCAGGACTGTTTTGCCTGACCCTTGTTGCGCAATCTCTGAATGATTTCACTGACTCGCTGTTGTGATTCCGACACGCTCAGGGGCCGAGTGCGCCTGAGCGAAATCCCCGGACTCCCAAGGGGTTTTTCATCGTCGTTTCCCGAGGTCGTAAATTCATGTGAACTTTGCGCCGTGGGGGATGGACTCGAATCGGCGTTTCCTTCCGCATCACAAATGAAGGCAACCTTCTGAATCACTTCTTTGAGTTCCGGATTGGCATCATGCAAACTCTGGAGTATCCGGCGTTTTCCCGGATGCACGCGCAACCGGTTTAATGCACCAATACCGTTGACGCGGAGGATCAACACCGCGTGCCCTCCTGAAACCCGATGGATGTGATCCGGTGTGCAATCGCGTGACACTTCCCGCGGCACCCACTGCTCCCAGCACGCAGACAGTTCATCCAGGTGAACCTGATCGTTTCGCAGCCGTCCGAGTTCTCCCACACGACAGCGGATTCCTCCCAATTTCAATTCCGGAAGCAGCCTCTGAAACCCGCGGAGATAGGTTTCTTCATCAAACTGAATCGCCTGCGCGATGCTGCCGTCATATACCGTAAGATGCAGCAACGCCTGGTACGCTTCAAAGCGCGCATGGCTGCGGAGCGCCTGCTGCTCGGTTTTTTTCAAACCTCGCTTCATTTTTTTTTTCAGTGCATTTTGCAGGGAACGCATGCTGGAATAATTCTGCTCCAATACTTCATCGACTGCATGCAGCAGATCGTCTTGGATCTCTGCCTTGAGCAAAGCCTCCCTGAATGCAGTTGACACGGTGAAGCGATTTTCAACCGTGATTTTACTGGGAAAAGCGTGTCGCGAGAGAAATTCATCCATTTCTGCAAACCACAGCTTGCGAAGTTTGACCAAGTAAAGTAAATGCTGTTTACCGGCTGCTTCAAAAATGGTTTTCAAAACGTCCAGGGCGCTGCCTCTGGAATCAGAGCCAGATGGTAACTGGTATCCGATTGATTTTAGAAAACCGCCGGCCATTTGGGATTCGCTTACATCGGATTCTCGGGTTTTTCTGCCGCGGGTTTTGTGTGTTTGTTTTTTTTTCGCCATACTTTTAGACAGATGGTCTTCACTCCGGGAATGAGGGTATGGGGCAATTCGAGTCCAGACGTTTCAAGATTGCATACTTATTAGGATTTACACTACCGATCATTTTTCTTCTATGAACCTGCCCGATAGTGAAGTGCCCGGCATCCTTATTGCCATGCCCGGCTTGAAGGATCCGTACTTTGAAAAAACGGTCATCCTGCTTTGCAATTACAATGAAGAAGGCGCAATGGGTCTGGTGATGAACCATCCCACCGATACGATGGTCCAGGAAATACTCAATGAAAACGTAGCGAAGGACATGGCATTCGATGTGCCTCTGTTGCTGGGCGGGCCCGTACAGCCGGAGACTTTCTGGGCAGTTCACAGTCCGGATTATGAAGGAGACTCGACCACACACCTTTCCGAAGGAATCAGCCTCAGTTCGGCACAGGAAGTTATGCAGAAACTGGCTGAAGACAATGGACCCTCTATCTACCACCTCGGCTGCGGTTATTCAGGCTGGGCGCCGGAGCAGTTGGACAACGAAATCCAACAGGAATCCTGGTGGCTTGCGCCACTGGACGAACCCCTGCTGATGCAACTGGATTACTCCCAGCGTTGGGAAACATCCATGAAAAAACTGGGATTTGACCCGCTGACCGCGTCTTTTGTCAAATCCGGTTCTGTCTGAATATCTACATACATTTCTTTCAATCTTCATTTAACACCCGCCGGTAGACCTGGGTTCCCTGAAAATCGAAATTCCTGCGCTTTTTCTCGGGTAATGCCTCCGCTGCGCAAAGTTGAAATCCGCAGTGAAGGAACACTTGCGAGGATGATGTTGTAAGCGCAAAGAGAGTCCGGTGGTTGCGGGCATGCGCTTCCCGCACCGCTGACTGTACCAGGTCCCTTCCAATACCCTGGTTGCGATGAATCCTGGCGACAGCTAGGCTGCCGATCTCCGCAGCCGCTGCTTCCGGGAAATCTATCAGTTCACAGCAACCTGCAATTTCTTCATCAATACAAAAAACTAAAAAATCCTCAATGTGCTGCTGAATGTATGCCATTGTACGTGATACCACCAATCCCTCCGGGAACTGTTCGCGCAGTATTCCTGAAATCGTCTGCACATCATTGATGCGAGCCGCACGGGTTTTTTTGTAGGTGCTGTTGGTGATCATCAACCCCGCTCCCGGGGAACTGAGCAGTTCTGCAAGCAGCATCCCATCCTGTCTGCCGTCCAGTAAATGGCAGCGCTGTACTCCCCGTTCACAAGCATCAACCAGTATTTCCAGCTCCTCACGGATTTCGACGGATATATCATGCGAACCCTCAAGCAACTTTTTCATCGCTTTGGTATTCATTTCCCTGGTTTGAAATGTTCCGGGCGCGATGTTTGTCTTGTCTAAGAGCAGGATCAGTTTTTTCGCATGCAGCCGAGTGGCGAGTATGGATGCAAGACGGCTGGGTTCCAGAATCCATAACCTGCCCTTTTCACCAATTCCAAAAGATGGTATAATTAAAAGTTTATGCTGTGCCAGTGCTTCGCCGATTCCTGTCCTATCCAGATCGACGACACTTCCATTAAAGAAACGGTCCGGGCGTTGTATGGGCGGACACGGCTCAGCTTGAATGAAATGCCCGCTGATGGTATGCAGGTTTTTGCTTGCGCTTCGAATGCGTGTGATCAATTCCCAGTTGGAAACGGCAATCTCACGCCGAATCATGGCTGACAAAGGAGATGAATCCGGTCCTTCACCACTTTCAGTTTGTTGTTCTGTTTCTGCTGATTGCAGCGGGAGGTTCATTTCATCAGCAGCGCCGTGGACCAGCACTAGCTGGATCCCCACCTGGTGCAACAGCACCAGGTCTTCCACTGTTCTGCATGAAGGATCCCTGATCAACGAGGCCGGTAATTGAACCACCAGTGTTTGTCGATGAAATTCTTCCAGGTAGGGGAGGGCTTCCCGAAACTGATGGATGAACTGCTTAAAATTTCCTGAAAACGGGTCTTGTCCCATGAGTAACTGTTCAGGTTGCAGAAAGGATCCAAAATGAAAAGGATCAGTTGAAAGCGCCGTCAGTGTTCAGTGATGAAATTTATGAAATTCCATTGTCCCTGAAAAAGACTCACACAGTCAAATCCCAGGCCAGAACAACCGCTTAAATCCCTGGAGAATCAACTCTGGAAGTGTGAGAATGTCCCGCGGAAGAAGGCCGCTTTAGCCGGAGTTTGACAGTTGCATTTCCACATTCGAAAATACAGTTTTTGCAACGATTGAAGGATTTGAAACCGATGTTTGTCACTTACAAGCTGTCCAGCAAAACCATTGGTTCCCTGAAAAAGAAGGGATTCAGCGATTCAGCGCTGGAAAATCTGCTCGATTTGGAGGACCAGGTATTTTCCACACCGGATTCTCTGCTGAAGCGGATCAGCACGATGGCACATTCCCAAGAAATAATGGAAAAAGAGAAACTGGTGCTGAAGGCGGCAAAGGGATATTTTCGCCTCGACCGCTGGATCCCAAACAAAACGCTGCGGGAGTGGGTGGAAGCGCTCATATTCGCGCTGGTGGTAGCCGCGATAGTGCGCACCTACATGTTTGCGCCGTTTCAGATTCCATCCGGTTCGATGATCCCGACGATACAAATCGGAGATCACATATTTGCCAGCATGTATTCATACGGGTCCCCGATTCCATTTACCAACATCAAACTCTTTCGCAAGCCGATCCTCCGCGGGGATATTGTGATTTTCCCATACCCGCGTGATCCCTCCATTGATTACATCAAACGGGTGATCGGACTGTCCGGAGAAACCCTGGAAATCCGAGATGATCAGGTTTACATCGACGGTGTGCAGCTGCAGGAGTCTTACGCCTGCTATAATCCTCCGGAATGCGACATGAAACCGACCGTGATCAACAGACCCTTGTACCCCGTCAGCAATTTTGGTCCGGTTTCGATTCCTGAGGGCAAGCTGTTCGTGATGGGCGACAACCGATACAACAGCGCCGACAGCCGGTTTTGGGGATTTGTAGATATCCAGTCAGTGGTCGGCAAGGCGCAGATGATTTACTGGTCTCACGACCCGCGGGAAAGTTATTTCAGCGGCTATCAGCTGGGACGTATTTTTACCTTTCTCGAGTGATGACCACGGCCAACCTCAACACATCCGGAGCATGGTGATGAGAACCGGAATGCCCACTCTTTCGCGTAACGATCCCTGCTGGTGCGGAAGCGGGAAAAAATACAAGAAATGCCACCTTCCACTGGTGAAGAAACATCCCCGTCCTGTTCAGCCCGCCAGCCGGAAAGAGCGCCAGATCATCCTCAAAAACGAAGAACAGCTGGAGGGGATCCGCAAAAGCAGCCGTCTCACCAAAATGCTGCTCGACATGGTTGAGGATAGAATCGGTCCCGGAGTGACGACCAACAGCATAGACGAGTGGGTCTACACCGAGACCCTCGCCAATGGGGCATATCCCGCTTCCCTGAATTATGGACGCGGCAAAGGCAGGAGGGGACGACCGTTTCCCCGCAGTGTGTGTACTTCGATCAACGAAGTGATTTGTCACGGCATCCCAAACGAACGTGCATTATGCTCAGGAGACATCATCAATGTAGATGTCACCAGCAACCTCAACGGATATTTCGGGGATGCCAGCCGCATGTTCATCATCGGTGAAGTCCCGGATGAAGTTCGCCGGCTGGTGGAGGAAACCCGGAAATGCCTGGATCTCGGAATCCGGGTGGTGCATCCGGACAACACTATCGGAGACATCGGTCACGCGATTCAGACCCATGCCGAAAGCTTGGGCTATTCGGTGGTCAGGGATTTCGCCGGCCACGGGGTGGGGATCGAGTTCCATGAAGCGCCGCAGATCCTCCATTACGGCCAAGCGGGCCAGGGGGAGCGTCTCAAACCAAACATGGTTTTCACCATTGAACCGATGATTAACATGGGTCGCCCGGAAAGCAAAGTGCTTGGTGACGGCTGGACCGCGGTCACTGTGGACGGTTCCCTGTCCGCGCAATGGGAGCACACCGTGCGGGTCACCGAAGACGGTGTGGAAGTGATGACGGCTTGAATCGGTTTCTGAATGGCGTTCGTTTGATTCCCCTTGTGTTTCCCTCAGCCCCTCTCTAAACTCAATTGAAACACTGAATGCGGCTATTCAGGTATTTCAGCGATTCAGACTGAATGCTGTATACTTTGAAAAACCCTGCCCGATGCAGACAGGAACGATTTTTATTCAAGCATTCCAGACTTTTTGAATCAATCCCCTGAGCACGCTCATTTTAACTTCAGCCTGAATACACCGTTCTATTCACTGTGTAGAAAATACTGAATCAGCAAAAAACAGATGGACTGGAACAAACCTCCGAAAAAATCCCCGTGGGACAAGAACCCTACTCCTCCGGATATTGACGAACTGCTGAACAACCTCCAGGGCAAGTTCAAAATCAAGATGCCACAGAAAAAAATGGGCATGCTGGTCCTGATTGTGCTGGCTGTGGTATGGCTGGCAACGGGGTTTTTCATCGTCGATCCCCAGGAACAGGCGGTCATCAAGCGTTTTGGAGAAGTGTATGACGTGGTAGGTCCGGGTCCGCATTATCATCTTCCCAGTCCGATTGAAACTGTTCAGATTGAACCGGTGACGGCCGTGCGTAGAATTGAAATCGGTTTCCGAACCATTGATCCGGGACCACCGGCGAAATACAGGCAGGTGCGCAAAGAATCCCTGATGCTGACCGGAGACGAAAATATCGTCGATGTTCAGTTCACTGTGCAGTATCGGATTGCCAATCTGGAGGATTACCTCTACAGCCTCACAAACCCTAATGTCACCGTCAAATCAGCGGCGGAATCGGCCATGCGTGAAGTGATCGGAGATAATAATGTAACTGATGCGTTAACGGTGGGAAAAGGGCTGATCGAGGCAAACACCGCCGCATTGCTGCAGGAAACCCTGCATAATTACAGTTCCGGGATAATCATCGAAAACGTTAAGCTGCAGGACGTACATCCTCCCGATCCCGTTAAGGAGGCATTCAAGGATGTCGTCAGCGCCAAGGAAGACCGGGAAAAATTGATCAACGAGGCGGAAGGTTACAAAAACAACCTTATCCCAAAGGCTCGCGGTGAAGCCAAGCAGATTATTAACTCCGCGCAAGGATACGCTGAGCAGACAGTTCTGATTGCACAAGGTAAAGCACAGAGGTTCGTTTCCGTCTACGAGGAATACAAAAAAGCAAAAGATATCACACGTCAACGCATTCTTCTTGAAACAATGGCGGAAATCCTGCCCAAGGTGAACAAGGTGGTCACCGATTCCGAAGTCGGTCAAAATTTCCTGCCCTTCCTGCCTATCACTGAACTGCAAAAAGCTACTAAACCAGCCCCTTGATTTTCGGTAGTCCCCCTCTGGAGTGTTGGTGTCTGCCTTCAATCGGAATTCACCCTGTAAAGTGTTGGAATTGGGCAGATCAACAGCGTTTCCCAGTCAGTTTTCTCCGGTTCTCGGCCATTTTCACCGATTTCCAGAAGAACAACACTCAGGAGGGGGACTACCTGATTTTCACAATTGGCTGATTCTCCAGCCGGGGTAAAGTCTCACCAATTCATCCAAATCCGGAAAAGTCCGTTATCCGCGGATTCTCCTTTACACCTTCGTTTCTATCTAAAACAATGTTAATTGGAAGGAACAGGTGTTTATGCAGAATTCTGAAGTTGGAAAAGTGAACCGTTTGCGGGATAAATCAGTGGAAAGTTCATACCGGGACACCGCGGAAACCCACGAAGTAATCAACCAGACACCTCCACTGGAAGGGGTGAATTTGTTCCGGTGCGATCCCGTCCTGCGTGAAGCGGTTGATCGGTTCGGGGGTAGCTGGGCCTCGGAAAAGCTTCACGAATACGGCGCCTGGTGCGGAGAAGAAATGGTTGAACTGGGATTTCAGGCCAACGAAAACCTGCCCCAACTGAAGACGCATGACCGCAACGGTCACCGCATCGATGAAATCGTTTTCCACCCGTCGTATCACCGTATCATGGAAACAGGAGTCCGGTACGGGGTTCACGGACTTCCCTGGCAGGATCCCGGTCCCGGGAGACATGTCGCGCAGGCGGCTTTGTATTACCTGCATCACCAGAGTGAGTCCGGCACGGGATGCCCCTTGACCATGACCTATGCGGCGCTGCCGACGCTTAAACCGAAGTTCCTTAAGTCTGCCCCCCTAAAATAGGTTTAACGCACTGATT
>CAYFLK010000004.1:74769-109534 GCA_964344035.1 uncultured Pseudomonadota bacterium | reverse complement strand
AACATATCTTAGCTGTGTTGCTGGATAATCAACACTTAACTCGAACAGAGCCATATTTATTATTGTCTCTTGAAACCTGTCACTTGAAATATATTTGATGGCATCTGATTCCCTGTACTTTATTTTCCTGAACGCATGCGTAGTCAACAACTTTGTACTGAGTTTGTTTCTCGGCATCTGCCCTTTCCTTGGCGTTTCAGGAAAGCTCGAAACCGCGTGGAGGATGGGTGTGACAACGACATTCGTGATGTTTGTCAGTTCAGTGTGCGCATATGCGATAAATCTTCTGCTCATTCAGTTTCAAATCGAGTTTCTCAGGCTGATCTGCTACATCGCCGTTATAGCATCCGCTGTGCAATTGGTGGAGATGACTTTGAAGAAATTCAGTCCAGTCCTTTTCCGTGCACTGGGTATTTATCTGCCGTTGATCACTACCAATTGCGCGATTTTAGGGCTGGCGTTGTTTCAGACTCTGCGGCGCTACGATTTTTTGCAAAGCCTGGTATATAGTATCGGCGCCGGCACTGGTTTCACCTTGGCATTGGTGTTGATGGCGGGATTAAGGGAACGCCTCAGCTTCTCAGACTTGCCGCGAATCAGCCAGGGCGCAGCCATGAGTCTGATGCTCGCCGGACTGCTGTCGCTCTCATTCATGGGTTTCGCGGGATTAGGTGGGGGATGAGCAGTCTTGTATATGTGATCAGCTGATCTGCGAAGCCCCTTTAACTCGGCTTCTTCAGCAAGCTGTTCACAACCAAGGAACCGGGTCAGCATTAAATCAAGAAGTAATTGATGATGGTTAAGCAGGTGAACATATTCATACAGGCCATTCTATAATGGAACCTCCGGCTGACTCAGCATCTTCATGATCATGGGTAACCATCAAAACAGGAATCTTCTTTTTCCTTGCACGCAGAAAAACCATGCTGCGTACACGTGACCGCAGATTGCGGTCAAGTTTGGAAAAAGGTTCGTCCAGCAGCAACGCATCCGGTTCCGCCAGTAACGAACGCATCAGGGCAACCCTTAAACGCTGACCTCCGGACAGGCTTGCCGGGTCCCTGTTCCCCGTCCCCTCCAATTCAAGGTCTCCCAAAGTCCGCTGAATAATGCTCATCCTTTGCTTTTTCCCGATCTTTTCCAGAAGGGCAAACTGTAGATTTTCTGCAACAGAAAGATGCGGGAACAACAAATCGTCCTGAAACAGGATACCCACCTTGCGATTTTCAGGAGGTTCCCAGACCAGTTCCCGGCCATTAAGCGTGATGGATCCTGAAGCTTCAAAATTAGAATCAAGCGTTCCGCAGACGAAAGAGAGCAGACTGGATTTTCCACAGCCGCTGGGTCCCATAATTGTCACAACTCTGCTGGCGTCAACAGAAACATCAAACTCATCCAGCAGGGTTCTGCCACCCACACTGATCCTGATTTTTCGCAATGACAGCATAAACTTATCGCATCGCCATTCTGTTTCGGAACATCCACCGTGGTATCAACATCGCCAGCAGCAGAGCCAGCCAGGGAAACAGTGTCTGCAGCAGTCCATAAACACCGATCAAACGGCGATTCCCTCCCGCGGCAAAACCAACTGCTTCCGTGGTCAATGTCGCAAACCTCCCGCCGCCGGCAAAAAGGGTAGGCAGGTACTGGGCCACACTGACAGCGAAGCCGATTGCGGCGCCAACCAGCAGAGGACGGAGCAGCAACCTCAGCTTGATTGAATAAAGCACTTTGATCGGTTTTTTCCCGAGACAGCTCGCGATGTACTGATAGCGCATATCAAGGGTGTGCCATGCATCAGACAATGAAAGAAATACATAAGGTAGAACAAACAGCAGATGACTCCAGATCAGAAGCAACCAGGTTCCGTCCAGTCCCAGCCGCACCGATAGCACATGCACTCCGGGAAGAAATGACACCTGCGGCACCAGCAGCGGCAAATAAACCAGCCACAACCCGCGGTTTGAAAAACGCACCTGGTTCCACTTTTCATTCTCCAGACACAATACCGCCATTATAAGTGCAATTGCGGTTGCGACTGCACCAACTCCGACTGAGGTGTAAACAGTCTCACCCAGATTTTGCCAATGCCTGATCCAGGTTGCCAAAGACCAGCGTACCGGCAGCAGTTCGGGAAACGGCCATCTCCATGCCGCTGACCATAGAACCAGGCCAAGCCCGCTGAAACCTGTCAAGAAAATCAATACGGTTCCAATGCCCGCGGCCAGCCACTTGCCTTCTTCCGCTGAACCGCGGCGCCCGCTGACAAGCCAGGCCCGTCGTTTAGTCAGCGCTATCCATTCACCCAAACGCCATACTGCCAACGCCAGCAAAATGATAAGCAAGAGGAGCACCGCTGCCGCGGACCCCGGAAATCTCTGGTTGAGGTCCGGATCATGGAACCACTGCACTATCAACAACGCCAAAGGGGGAGGAGTGCTCGGACCTAAAATCAGTGATACATCGACCACCGATAGTGAAAAAGCAAGCACCACAAAAACCGGGAGCCGAATTAGGGGGTAAACCCTGGGCAAAACCAGTTTCAACCATGAGCGGAATGGACCGTATCCCATCGCCATTCCCGTCTTCAGCATTTCCTTTTCCTGGCACTGCGGCAGCATGGTCTGTATCATCAACAGCAGGTAAGGAGTTTCCTTGAGAACCAGACCAAGAATTAGTGTAATTCCCCAAGGGTCCCCAATGGTGACCCACTGTGGCGGTATCCCATCTCGGGCGATCCATGCCGAGAACAATCTGACCAGCCACCCGCTAGGCGCCAGCAAAAAAGCCAATCCCAGGGCCAGGGAAGCATGGGGCATGGCTATCAACGGAATCAGCAGTTTGCGCAGCGCTGAAAATCCCCATGAACGCCCACCGGCAGCACTGAGCAGCATTGCCGACGCAAGAGAAATCAGTGTTGCCGAACACCCTGTGAAAATGGTCAGCAGCAGCGCATTTGGAAGGGATGGATGTTGGAGCAGCTGCCGAAACGGGCCGAGTGAAAATTCTTTCCCGCCTAGTTCTGGAAAATAACCTAAAGCAGGGAGAACAATCCCGAACAGCCCGCCGAGAATCGGCAGCAGAAACATCAGTTGCACAAATACCGGGGCAACGGAAAGAACATGCAGGTAAACAGATCGATCTTGCTGACCACGGGAGATTTCGCTCCGGGTTTTCCTGTTCTTTGAATGCTTGGTTTCCTGGAATGCCTCCTTCATTGTCCGTAACGGCGGACCCATTCGGCGTCAATCCGGTTCTTCCAGTCAGGATGCGGGTTGGGCTGGGTGGGACCAAGCTGATCAGGAGGCAGGGTTGCCACCCCCAGTGGTAATTTTTCAAATCTCAGACGGTCTGAAGAATTTAATTTATTCATGGACAGCACCGTTCCATCACCCCAAATCCGGGGATCCTGTTTGTGCGCCTGCGCTTCAGCACTAAGCAGGAAGTCAGCAACTACCATTGCCCCCTCCTTCACACTGGAATTAAACGGGATTGCGACAAAATGGGTATTGCCGATTGTTCCTTTGCGTAATACAAAAGTGCGCGCACTTTGAGGCAGTGTTCCATTGGCAATTGCGGATGATGTGTCTGAAGGATTAAATGACAGGCTGAGATCAACTTCACCATCGTCAAGCATCTGCCGCAAGATAGTGTTGCTGGCGGGGAAACTGCGGCCTTTCCTCCAGAGATGGGGATGCAGTTCCTCCAGAAAGTTCCACAAGGGCTTTGTAACGCGACCGAACTGCGCTTCGTCTTCCACCGCGCGGCTGAGCACAGTTGCATCTTCAGCCAGTTCGATCAGGACCTGAAGCAGAAACGTAGACCCAAGGAAATCAGTAACATGGGGGTATGTTACACGTCCGGGCCGTGATCTGGCCCAGTTAAGCAATCCGGGAATGCTGTCCGGCACTTTCTTTACCTGTGCGGAATCATATACAAAGTTGAATTTCGCCATCCCCCACGGAGATTCCATTCCGTCAACAGGAATATGAAAATCAAGCAGGGTTGTGGGTTTGTTCTCATAATCTATCAGGCCTGAATTCGGCAGCGTATCGCCAAAGGGACCAAAGAGCAGATTGTTCTGCTTCATGCGTGCGAAGTTTTCCCCGTTGATCCAGATCAAATCGATCGTGCCTCCTTTGGTACGTCCAGCTGTTTTCTCCGCAAGCACGCGGGAAACCGCATCTGATGTATTGGAAAGCTTGACGTGTTTCAGTTCAACTCCATGTTCTTCTTTAACACGACGAGCAACCCAGGAAATATAATCGTTTATCTCTTCCGATCCTCCCCACGCATTCCAGTATACTGTTTGCCCGTGTGCTTCTTCCTGGATTTTTTCCCAGGTTAGCGCTTTCGTGTTTGCAGCAAACGCTGAAATCAACAGCAGGAGCAAGGTAGAATACTGAAACCCTCGCATCAAAAAAGAAACCGTAAAACTCTTCGTCCGTATAAAACCAAGGGGTTTTGTGTAATAAAACATATTTGCTCTCCTCAATGACGAAATGTTTGAAATGCGATGCCAATCCTCCCCAGCGTGGTGATCCAGCAAAGAACACCGAATCCTGTTGCAAGCCATACGAAATGATCCGGAAACAGGCAGACTGCCACGAAAAACATCAATGTCTCCGTGCCTTCCGTCAGTCCCCCAAGATAGTAGAAAGCCTTCCTGCCATGGGATTCGGTGTTCAGATCGCGTTTGGTTGCGAAGATTGCGAAGCTGAGAAAACTGGACCCAGTTCCAACGAATGAAAAAATCAGAAATGCCGCGGCAACCCCGTTCATGGATGGATCAGCCAGCGCAAAACCGAAAACAACTGCCGAATAAAAAATGAAATCACAGGTAATATCGAGGTATCCTCCCAGGTCTGTGATGCCGTGATTGCGTGCAATTGCGCCATCCAGCCCGTCAAGCAGGCGGTTTACCAAAATAACGATCAGCGCCGCGTGATACCACTGCATCCACAGCAGCGGTATTGCCAGCAAACCGATAGCAAATCCGAGCAGGGTCACCGTGTTTGCGAGCAGCCACCGGGGAACCAGGCTTTCAGCAATGTGGTTGAGCGGAGGATGAATCACTCCAAACGCCCAGCGGTCTACCATTTGCGTTCTTTATCCATGTGATGATTGAACTCAGTCACCTTGTGCGTTCTATTTCTTCAGTTCAGCAGTGCATTGAAAACCATATTCTGGAATTACACCTGTAACTTACAGTATTTTTATTTACGAGTTCAAAAACTTATTGACTCCCAGGCCAAACTATTGAGAATCCTCCGTTGATGGTCCTTTTAAAGATAAATCTGCTCATTCGTATTACCCATATCTACAAAGCCTTGGATTCACAAACTTCATAAAGCTTTTGATAATCAACCCACACCTATTAGAAATGCAGAGTGCGCTCTTGATTGTACTTGAGATGCTGCGCGCATGCTTGAAGGGATCAGGCATGCAGCGTCGGAAAAATGGCAATCGCTGAACAGGATGAAATAACAGGGGTATTATTCTTTTGAATAAGAAGACATGGAAGGGTCGGTCTGGATGGCTTTCAAATATTCCTCCAAGTCTTCGGGAGAAATCTTTTCAGGAAAACTGCCTGGCAGTCGACCTTTTGGAGTAAGCATCCCCCGAAGCTGCGTTAATTTTTCACGAGGCAGTTCAGACTTTTGACTGGTTAAATCCTTCAGCAATTCGATTCCTGATTTGCGAGAATTACTGTGTGAGTTGTGATCATTTTCAGACATGTTATCCGTGCAAGAGATTGATTGGAGTAATATTCTATTCAGGACCTATGCTGCCTGCTGCTCAAACAAATAGGTTTTTATACTACAGGACAAATTTAAACTCAGCAAACACTGTACCAAAAAACCATGTTTCACACGTACTGGTCCCCCATTTCTTTGATAATGATATCAAGCGGTTCGTTGAATTGATCCAGCAGGTTTTCGCGTGCGCGTTCCAGGCGTGAATGCAAGTCCGGATTAGACAACTGTTCCAGGGAGCGAAATGCACCACCCCGTCTTCCCAGTTGAAAAAGCTGTCTTTCTTTTCCCGGAAGTGAAAGGTATCTCTTGATGGCAGATATCATCCTTTTCCGGTCGCGGGGGAATGACCCCCGCACTTCTTCGAGTAGGTTGATGATGTGATCTGATTCCAGCGTTCCATGAATGTTTCCAAGGGATTCCAGAATAAGCTTGATCTCCTCGACCGTTTGGTCCTCGGTTAGCTGAAGAAACCGCCCTTCCTCAAGATCACGTCGCATAGGAGCTGTTGCAGGGACCCTCAAGCTTCGCAGACGTATGTAATGCGGATCAATCGCAGTCAAAACCCTTGCAGTCTCCACTGCGTGTTCCCGGGACAGGTCCTGCCCCCCCAGCCCGGGCATCACGTAAACCGAGAGGGAGAAGCCGGCTTCAACCAGTTTCCTGCCGGCTTCAACATGCTGTTGTGCGGTAACACCTTTCCTTACCCGCGCCAGCACCCGGTCGGAACCGCTCTCCAGACCTATATGCACACGGTCCAGGCCTGCTTCACGTATTTCCCGCAGGTCAGAAATATTTTTGCGTGCAACCGTTTGGCTGCGTGCATAGGTGGTCACTCTCAGGATTCCGGGAACGCGCCGGTGAAGATATTTAAGCGCATCGGTCAGTTCCGCGGTTCGCATAACCAGACTGTTTGCGTCTTGCAAAAAAACAGCTCCAGTTCCATTCCGTCGCCAATTATATACATGCCTGGAAACCAACTCGTATTTTCCGAGCTCATCTGATGAAGATGATGGATTGTCGATATGCTCAAGGCAGTCCGCAACTGCGTCAATGTCACCCTTGATTTCATCCAGTGTGCGTAGACTGAATTTCTTACCCTTGTAAACCGGACAGAAAGTACACTTGTTCCAGGGGCAATTGCGGGTGAAACGAAGGATCAGACTGCGGGATTCGTTCGGCGGACGGATTGGACCTTGTTCTATCTCCTGCATCATCAGAGTCTTTTTGCGGGTTTGCTGCACCATCGTGTCAAGAACATAAGCATGTTATTTTTCTTAAAGTTCTTTGGGCAGTGATTCGATAGTCCTTGCTTCAGGGTTTGTTGGGTCCTGGCCGCTGGACTGCTGCAGACGTTCCAAGGCAGGACGCACGCGTCGCTCATATGAACCGATGACGCCATTGTATTTTTCAATCAGCTTTCCCAACACTCCCCCCAACTCTGAGAAATGCCCGAGAAACACCTGCATCCTGCTGCCAAGTTCCCTCGAATTTTCACTGATTTCGCGCACTCCTTCCATTATGGTTTGCTGCTGCCACCCATAGGCAACGGATTTCAGCAGCGCGATCAGTGTCACCGGAGTTGCGATCAGAACCTTCTGTTCAACCGCGTGTTCAATCAGTTGCGGCTCAACCTGCACTGCCCCGCCCAGGAATGGTTCTCCGGGAATAAACATCACCACAAAATCCGGGCTTGATTCAAATTGCTCCCAGTATGATTTGCTGGAAAGAAGCCGCACCTGGTTCCGCAATGCCTGCGAGTGCTCCTTTAATTTTGCCTCCCTCACCTGCTGATCATCACATTGAACGGCGTCCAGGTATGAGTTCATTGGGGCTTTTGCATCGACCGGAAGCATCGCTCCGTTTGGCAGACGCACCAGCAGGTCCGGCCTCTTGCCTTCATTACCGGCTTTTTGCTCAACAAAATCCACGTGCTCCACCATCCCCGCCATTTCAACAATGCGTTTGAGCGTGATCTCCCCCCACCGCCCACGCACCCCGGAGGAACGCAGCGACTGGTTGAGCATGGAGGTCATTTTCATCAGGTTATGATGGCTCAGTTCCAGATGCTTCAGTTTCTCACTCAGGCCCGTGTAAGCATTTTCGCGCTTCAGTTCCAAATGTTGCAAGTGTACACGCAACTGGCTGACTGTTTCTCCCAGTGGTTTGAATGCATCATCGAGCTTGTTCTGTTGCAGTTGCAGATTCCCAAGCAAAGCATCGCTGGCCAGCGCCTTGAAGGTGTCCCGCATCGCGTCTTCAGCGGCTCGCAGTCCATGATTCCTTCCGCGCACTATCAGCCAGAGCATCAGGAACCCGCAGAACATCCCTAACAGGAAAATTGAGATGAGGACAATCGGTTCAAGAGTGTTCATCGAGATGAAGGTGGTTTTATATGGTCTGCCCTGCTTTTGTAAATCGTGATTCTCCGGTCAGGTGGTTGCCTGCCTTAAAGGTTTTCGCAATCTGCTTCAATCATATCCGTAATTTTTCACGACTACAATGAATGATAAACTTGGAAGAGATCTGATGGCACGGTTTTTTAGAAAATTGGTTTGTTCACGGAAGCGCTTGATTCATCATAAGGTGAGACTGTTTGATAAGACCCTCTGCTGCATGTATATCAAATTATCAACATGCAGTCGCCGTAACTGAAAAAGCGGTATCGTTCCTCAACGGCTGCAAAGTAGGCGCGCAGCAGGTTTTCCCGTCCGCAAAACGCGGAAACCAGCATCAGTAGTGTGGACTGAGGCAAGTGAAAATTTGTCAATAAACCGTCAATGAATTTGAACCGATAAGGAGGGTGGATGAAAATATCCGTCAAGCCCGATGTGCTCCGGAACTGTTGGTTCGCCAGCGTTTCAAGGACGCGGACCACCGTGGTTCCAACCGAAACCAGCGGACGCCCGTTTTCATGATGCGCGCGTAGCCGGGACACGTTTTCAGGGCTGACCGAAAAATATTCCTCATGCATGCGGTGTTCGCGTACATCTTCAACTTCAACCGGTGCAAAAGTACCCCTCCCGACATGGAGTGTAACTTCACAAATGTCAATACCGCTCAATCTCAGTTTGTTCAGCATATCACGCGTGAAGTGCAATCCCGCGGTTGGTGCGGCGATGGCACCGGAAACCGAAGCATAACAGGTCTGGTAGCGTTCGCGGTCCAGTTCATTCTGCGCGGAGTCAAACTGACGCCTCTGGATGTACGGTGGCAGTGGCGGCAACCCGAATTTTTCCAGCCTATCCCGCAGAGTCTCCGGTTCGTTAAATTCCAGCAGCCAAGCCCCATTTTCATCTCGGCTGGCGGCCCTGGCGTTAATGCTCCCCCCGCAGAACTCAAGATTCTCTCCGGGCTTAATCCTTCCGGCCTTGAGCAGTATGACCCGCCAAGTTCCCGGGGACTGTTCACTTTCCAAGAGAGCTTCGATCCGTGCGCCGCTCCGGCGCTTCCCGGGCAGCCTTGCCGGAAGGACCCAGGTATTGTTCAGGACAAGGCAGCATTGTTCAGGAAGCAACTCGGCAAGCTCAACAAACCGATGGTGGGAAAAAGTACCGGTTTCGCGTTCAAGCAGCATCATGCGGGAACCGTCCCTGGCCGGAGATGGCTGCTGGGCAATCAGTTCCCTGGGCAGTTCATAGTGATATGCTTTTAGTTCCCAGTCCCGGAGAGGCATTTTTTTGGTTTGCTGAAATACGTGGACTGGTCTTGTGTCAGCAGCGGTTACCGGCGGTTACACAACCAAAGGGGGGTCATGGGCTCATAAGCTACTGAAGCATGCATGACAAGTCACGGCTTCCGAAATGCCTGAACTCATTTCTGTTGAATATACAAGTATAGCAGCGGATGAGGGAATGACAGCAGCCACAGGAATCAAGTGACCTTGTCCATTCCACCCATGCGCTTGATCCGTTCCTCCGGTGCGATGATCTCCGTCAGGCGTGCGCCGAAGCGTTCATTGATGACCACCACTTCCCCGCGGGCGATCAGCCGGTTGTTTACGAACATGTCCAGAGTTTCCCCGACCAGGCGGTGTAATTCAAGCACGGAACCCTGCCCAAGCGAAAGCAAATCGCTGATGGTCATTTTGGCGCGGCCGACCTCGAAAGTCACGGTCAACGGCATTTCAAGCAGGTATTCCAAGGGCATCGCCTCTTCGTCTTCATCTGCATGAATGGTCACGTCCTGGGCGGAACTGAGCATCGTGTCCAGATCCTGGGGCTCCTTCTCAACGGTATCAGTCACCAGGGTGCTGAGGTCTCCGCTGCCGCTCGGCTCCTCCGCGGATTGTTTTGCCTCCATTTCAGACATCAGCGAATCCATTTCACTTTCGGCGTCGCCGTTTTGGCCAGTTTCTTCAATTACCGTTTCTTCCAGATTTTCCTCTTCCGCCATGCTTCACTCCACTTGTCTAATGCTGTCAATCATCCATGTTGTCCGTTTTTTAAGTACATCCAGCGCATCACATCCGGCTGGATTTTCGAAACTGACTGAACGGAACCGTACATCCACAATCCGGCGGGTCGGATGAGAGGGTCCCGTTACATGTAACATACCGTTATTTACCGGGTTCAGTTCCACCAAACCATGGAATTCAGAATCCGTACCTTCTTTTATGTCAATGTTTTTTATATCGCAATTCAAGCCCATTTGGAAGCAATGACGTTGGATGCAGGCTTCGGTGATTTGCTCATATCCCTCGGTGTACACCCGGCCCCGGTAAGAAGGTCCGTAAACCCGCCCCTGTTGCCTGCACCGAAGAAATTCCGAAACATGCTCCGGCAGCAGTTGCCCATGCAACTCACCACAAGGAAAAACAATCAGGTTTGCCGCGAAACGGTGGCCGCCAAGATGAGAACTTTCCCAGACCTCCAACCGCGTATTTTGTTGGGAGACTATGTCCCGAAGACGCTGATAAACTTCCTGTCCGAATCGCGCACAGCATTGATCATGCCTCCCGTGAGTGCAGACGAAAACCTGGTCACAGTTCAATTCTTGTTCCCGGTCCGCTTGGTGCTTGCCTTTGGCAAAATGCTGTTCCAGAACTTCCGGAATATCTTCAGGAGAAACATCGGTAATTTTTCGATTTTCCGGATAAAAAAACATTTGAACAGAATCGGAACTTATACCCGCTCTGCTTGCAAGCCGTATGGTGATCCTGTTTCCTTCAGAACTGCGCTGTTTCATCCATTGCTTCAGGCCTGGGGGAAACCCTCCTCTTGAATCAAGCGCCTCGTAATTCCACAAACGTTTGGGCCAGGTGATGAAAACGAAGCGGTCCGCAAACGAGGCGGAACCCGCCAATGGCTCTCCCGACTGACGGGTTATGTCACAACAAAAACGCTTAACAGTCATCATTTTCGATTGTGCCATGTTTCTTTTTTCCTGACATTCTTAGGCAGCGATGAAATCTGCTTTTCATCAAAATGCCATCAATCAAATGAGGTCCGCCATAATGAGTGATTTCTTGTTTTCACATTTGGAATTAATACACAATAATTCCGCAAAAACAAACATTTCAAACCGATAACAAATTGTCTTTGATTTATATTTCTGCCTGCTATTTGTTTAATTCCTTGCCCAATTTGTTTTCTATACTTTCTATTTTTGTAACAAGCCTGTCCTTCTTTCCTTTTCTGTAATCAATCTTAATTGTGGCGGTGATACGGTTACAATCCTCTTGCATCCTGTCAAAACACTGTTTTAATACGCCAAACACCTCGTTATATTCTCCTTCAAGGACAGTCCCCATTGGATTAATTCTATAATCCAACCCGCTTTTATCAATTATATCCAGTGATCTTGACACATATTTGCTAACACTCTCTCCTTTATCGAGAGGAGACATACTGAATTCAAAGAGCAACATTGTTTTTCTCCTTGTAAAAGTTATGTTCAATAGAAATAGTTCATTGATTGGACGGACGTAATTGCCATGGTGAAAATGCCGGCAATTCAGGTTTAAAAAAAGGCTGAAAGATTTAAATGAATAAATTCCGGAATGCTGAATAACCTACCGTCCCTCAAAATGAGTTAAGGGAAAATGACAGGCAATTCGGTGGTCCCGCAGGTTTAAATGAATATTTGTTTCCAAGTTCGGGTTTTTTTCATAACATTCATCCCATGACCATGGGCAGCGTTTCCGGTAACGGCAACCCTTTTGTGAAATGTGAATATCTTGCCGTACGTCATCGGATTTCAATGCGGTCCGGCGTCGTTTATGCCGGCGGCGCGGGTCCGGACGAGGCATCGCGTCCAGCAGCGCGCGGGTATACGGATGCCCCGGTAGCTGAAATACTGCTTTCGTTGGTCCCTGCTCAACAATTTGTCCGGCATACATAACCGCTACCTGCGATGTCATGTGCCGAACAATGCTCAAATCATGACTTATGAACAGGTATGTCAACCCATGCTCATCTTTCAAATCAAGCATCAAGTTCAGTACCTGCGCCTGAACCGAAACGTCCAGCGCGGATACCGGCTCATCCGCGACAATCAGTGCGGGCTTTGTGATCAGTGCGCGGGCCAGTGCGATGCGCTGCCTTTGGCCCCCTGAAAACTCATGGGGATATTTCCTTGCATCAGTGGAAGCCATGCCGACCTGTTCAAGGACATCAACGATCATTTCACTGCGTGATGATGAAGGTTTTTTTGCAAAAAGCGATAGTGGTTCCGCAATGGATCGACCTACCGTATGACGGGGATCCAAGGACCCATAGGGGTCCTGAAACACCATTTGCATTTTGCGTCTCACTTGCAGCAGTTCCTTTTCTTTCAACCGGAAAACATTTTTTCCCTGGAAATAAACCGCTCCGGACTGGGGTGATTCCAACCCCATCACCGTGCGCGCAAGGGTAGACTTCCCGCACCCGGATTCCCCGACGATGCCGAAGCTTGTTCCGTCCTTTACCAAGAACCCCAAACCGTCCAATGCGCGAAACCGTGATGGAGGTGTAAACAGCGAAAACCTGGGAAGAACATAATCCCGGATTATTCCTTCAAGTTTCAACAGCGGGGGTAAAATCCGGTCTCCATCGTACAAAGCACTTTCCGTCATCATCCACCTGTTGCCCAGCACGCGCACTGATGATCCGGCCCCGTCTTTACAAGCGGCGGCACTTTTTCAGCGCATTTTTCCAACGCATAACCGCAGCGGTCTTTGAAAACACAACCTCCCGGACGATTGCCAAGTGCAGGCACGCGTCCCGGAATTGTCTGCAGTCTGCGTGTCGAATCCCCGGCCCCTTCTTCATCTGCTGCGGGCATTGCTGCCATCAAGCCCCGTGTGTATGGATGTTTCAGTCTGGAGAACACTTCATCGGTCGGGCCGGATTCCACCATTCTTCCCGCATACATGACCAGCATCCGGTCCGTGTTTTCCGCAACCACCCCGAGGTCATGGGTGATCAGCATCAGCGCCATATTTTCTTCTTTCACCAATTCAGCCAGAAGTTCAAGTATCTGGGCCTGAATCGTCACATCCAGGGCTGTGCTTGGTTCATCCGCGATTAACAATGACGGCCGGCACACCATCGCGATGGCAATGACCACTCGTTGTCGTTGTCCCCCGGAAAGTTGATGCGGATATAAGTTACGGGGAAACATGGAAGCGGGAAGTCCGACACGGTCGAGCATCCGTGATGCCTGCCTGCTACATTCGTGCATTGATGCATGCTCATGCACCATCAGACTTTCCGCCACCTGGTGCCCGATAGTCTGCACCGGATTAAGCGCGGTCATGGGCTCCTGAAAAATCATCCCGATGCTTTTGCCCCGGATACCGCAAAGCCCAGGTTCATCCAGCGTCATCAGGTCCAACGGACATCCTGTGGGCCGATGAAGTATAATTTCCCCACTGGCAATCATGCTGGCCGGCAGCAACCCCATGATGGCAAGCGCGGTGATGGATTTTCCGCATCCTGATTCACCGACTATGCCTAGGCTTTCTCCCTGCCTCACCTTGAAGTCCAGCTCTTCAAGCACTGGGTAATCGCGGTTATGTCCAGTCAGGGAGACGTCAAGTCCTTTCACTTCCAGCAGCACATTTTTGTTCACTGATGGTTTTTCAAGACCCGGCATTGATGAAGAAGGAAAACAGCGTCATTGTGCGGTAACTCCACCATCGATCACCATTTCTGCGCCGGTAACAAAAGAAGATTCGTCACAAGCCAGGTATACCACTAAATAACCAACTTCTTCAGTATGTCCTATCCGGCCGATGGGTACTTGCCGGGCAAGTGATTGCTTTGCCTTCACGGGATCCGGCGCGCCGGCAATCATTCCTTCAAGCATTGGCGTGTCAATGAAAGTGGGGTGGATTGAATTGCAGCGGATATTGTATCCCCTGCGAGCGCAATGCAGGGCCACGGATTTAGTAAACAAGCGAACACCGCCTTTGCTGGAGTTATATGCCGCCAGGTTAAAACCACCGATAATGCCTGAAACGGACGACATATTGATGATCGACCCGCCGCCGGTTAGCTTCATCATCCGCACTGCGTGCTTACATCCCAGAAATGTCCCATCCAGGTTAACCGCATGCACCTTTTTCCAATCCTCGAAGTTCGTATTTTCCACGTCAGCGATGAGCGCCATACCCGCGGAATTCACCAGCACATCCATTTTCCCGTGCGTTTTAACGACTTCTTCCAGTGCGTTCCTCCACTGCTGTTCATCAGTAACATCGAGCCTTAGCGGATCCGCTGATGCTCCGGTTTCCCTTGCGGCTTTCGTGCATGCATCGAAGTCGAGGTCGCTTAGAATCACGCGTGCGCCCTCTTCCGTCAGCATACGCGCCGCTGCACGGCCAAGCCCGGAAGCGGCGCCGGTAACCAGTGCGACCTTGCCGGACACACGCCCTGTTTTTGATTGTGCTTTCATCTATTAGCTTGCAGCAAATTTCCGCGGTCAATCATGTTTGCGCAGTTCCTGTTTAGCTATCGCCATTCGATGCACCTCGTCCGGACCGTCTGCGAGGCGCAACGCACGCGCCCAGGCCCAGCCGTGACAAAGTCCGCCGTCCTCGGTGACACCGGCCGCGCCATGAACCTGAACCGCGCGGTCGATCACCCGGCAGGCCATGTTCGGCGCCACAACCTTGATCATGGCGATTTCCGCGCGTGCTGTCTTGTTTCCGACTGTATCCATCAAATACGCTGCTTTCAGGGTCAGCAGCCGCGCCTGTTCAATTTCAATACGCGAATTGGCAATTGCTTCCATAACCACTCCCTGTTCAGCAATTGGTTTCCCGAAAGCTACGCGCGCTTTCGCCCTCCGACACATCATTTCAATCGCACGTTCCGCTTGTCCGATAAGCCTCATGCAGTGGTGGATGCGACCTGGACCTAGGCGCCCCTGAGCGATTTCAAATCCCCTTCCCTCGCCAAGCAGCAGGTTGGAAGCCGGCACCCGCACATCATCGAATTCTATTTCCGCATGTCCGTGCGGAGCATGATCGAAGCCGTACACCGGCAGACTGCGGATTTTTCTCACCCCCGGGGTTTCCACCGGAACCAGGACCATTGACTGCTGCAGATGTTTGGGGGCGTCCGGATCTGTTTTGCCCATGAAGATGAGGATTTTGCAACGCGGGTCAGACGCGCCGGAAGTCCACCACTTTTTGCCGTTGAGAACATACTCTCCCCCCTCCTTGCGTATGCTGGCACGTATGTTGGTTGCATCCGAAGATGCTACATCCGGTTCCGTCATGGCAAAACCTGACCGGATTTTTCCTTCGAGCAATGGAACAAGCCACCGCTTTTTCTGTTCCTCGCTGCCATAACGCACAAGTACTTCCATGTTTCCGGTGTCTGGTGCGGCACAGTTGAAAACTTCCGGCGCAATGGGGGAGCGTCCCATAATTTCACACAGCGGAGCATATTCCAGGTTGCTCAACCCATGTCCATATTCGCTCTCTGGAAGAAAGAGGTTCCACAGCCCTTCTCCGCGGGCATTTGCCTTGAGTTCTTCCATGATTGGAGGAATGCTCCAGCGATTCGCAGATTGATCGACATGGTCATAATACGTTTGTTCGTTGGGATAAACATGGTTATCCATGAACTGGGATAACCGCACCTGGAGTTGGCGGACTCTTTCTGAATGTTCAAAATGCATGGTTTTCCCTGGATTTGAATTTTCGTTTGCGCATCATTCTAGGTCATTGCCCGGTCTCGTCAAGCTGGAACCCCGTCAATGATTCTGCTCTATTGATAAGTCCTGAAAAACGATGCCACCATATAATGGTTCTGCCTTTGCTCTTGATTTTTCCTCTGTCTAGGCCTACGTTTCGCACTGATTCAGTTCGAATAAAATATAATACAACTCAGGTGGATAGGTTAAAGACTGATTTTCATACGTAACTGCCAATGACACTGACAGAAGAGTTAATTGAGTTGATTGAAAGGCGCACAATCGGTGAAGAGGACATTCGTGCCGCTTCCTGGTTTATGCTGGACGGACTGGCAAATATAATTGCAGGAAGAAATTCCCCCCAAGGCCGGATACTAAACAGCTGGCATGAAGCGGAATCATCTGACGCCTCGCGAGGGGCCTTATGGCTGGGGGGGCTGATGCACATCCTTGAAGTCGACGATCTTCACCGGGAATCAGTAGTCCATCCGGGATGCGTGGTGATCCCGGCGGCAATAGCAGTGGGTCTGCGAGAAGATGTCAGCGGCCTTAAAATGTTCGAGACAATCCTGAAAGGTTTTGAAGCATGCACTCGCGTGGGAATGTCAGTCGGCCCGGCGCATTACCGCAACTGGCACAACACGTCTACATGCGGGACTTTCGGCGCCGCTTACGCGGTTGCGAATTTATTGGGTTTGAACACAACACAGCTTCGTGATGCTCTGGGAAACGCCGGAACACAATCCTCGGGGTTCTGGGAATTCATCCAAACCGGCGCTATGAGCAAGCATCTGCACGCGGGACGCGCGGGGCAGTCCGGGGTAATTGCCGCAGACCTTTCTTCGAGGGGATTCAGCGGACCTCCCTCAATCCTGGAAGGCAAACGCGGGTTATATGCTTCCTGCTGCCCTGACGCTAATCCTGAAAACCTGCTTGCTCAACCTGATGGTCCATGGCAGCTGCATCTTACTTCGATTAAACCCTGGCCCTGCTGCCGGCACACGCACCCGGTTATTGATGCCGCCCTTGAACTTGCGTTGGATTTAAATACCCATGACCTTGAAGAAATACGTGTTTCCGTGACACAGGCTGCACTGGACGTTTGCGACCGTCCCCGTCCCCACACAGTGTATGACGCCAAATTCTCACTCCAGCATTGCGTCGCCACAGCACTGATAGACTCAGAAATCGGGTTCAGTTCTTTTGACGCTGCTTCCCGTGAACGTACACGCACAGTCAGTGATAAAGTCATACTCGAACTCAGCAAGACCCATGAAAACAGATATCCGGAGGCTTGGGGCTGCATTGTAAGACTGGGGATGAAAGACGGGACACTTGTGACTACATCAAGGAACCACGCAAAAGGAGACCCGGATTCTCCACTTTCTGAAAACGAACTGCGGGAAAAAGCGCTGATGCTTTTCAGACACGGTGGCCTTCCTGATCCGGGATCCTTGATAGAACAGGTCCTCCGCCTTCCTGCTGAACCTAGTCTGTGCAAATCGGTGCTCCCGAAGCTTGTTCGTTTTTGCGAAACCACCACCACAACAGCGGATCATGCATGACATCCCCCGCGGCAGAAACTCTTGAAGATCATCGTGATATCCGGGACGCCGTGCGGAAACTGTGCGCACGTTTCCCCGGAGCTTACTGGGTCGAACTTGATAAAAAAACAGAATACCCCGCGGAGTTTGTTGGCGCACTCACAGATTCCGGGTTTCTCTCGGTGCTGATACCCGAAAAATACGGCGGAAGTGGATTGGGCATCAGAGAGGCTGCTGTTATTCTTGAGGAAATCCAGAAATCCGGGTGTAACGGCGGGGCATGCCATGCGCAAATGTACATCATGGGGACCCTGCTGCGTCATGGTTCCGAAGAGCAGAAACAAGAATATCTTCCTGAAATCGCTTCCGGGAAATTGCGCTTGCAGGCATTTGGAGTGACTGAACCCGGAAGCGGCACCGACACAACCTCGATACGCACTTTTGCCAGGCGTGAGGGTGATGAATATGTCGTGAACGGGCAAAAAGTCTGGACATCGCGCGCGGAGCATTCAGACCTGCTGCTGCTGCTCGCACGGACCACAAAAAAAAATGACGTTGCGAAAAAAACGGACGGGATTTCAGTGTTTCTGGTCGACCTCCGTGAGGCCAGGGACAAAGGTTTAACCATCCGTCCGATTCCGGCAATGATCAACCACTCGGCCACCGAGCTTTTTTTTGACAATCTACGCGTTCCCGCGGATCAATTGATTGGTGAAGAAGGCCGCGGATTCAGCTACATTCTGGACGGGATGAACGCTGAGCGCATCCTGATAGCGTCCGAATGTATCGGGGACGCACGCTGGTTCATAGAAAAAGCACGTGGTTATGCCGTGGAAAGACGGGTCTTTGACCGCCTGATCGGTCAGAACCAGGGGATCCAGTTTCCTATCGCCCGCGCGTTTGCACACACTGAAGCAGCGGACCTGATGGTGAAAAAGGCGGCGGATATGTTCGATGCAGGAAGACCTTGCGGCAATGAGGCCAATATGGCCAAACTTCTTGCCGCCGATGCGTCATGGGAAGCCGCGGATATGTGCATGCAGACACATGGCGGGTACGGTTTCGCAACGGAATACGAGGTTGAAAGAAAATTCCGTGAAACACGTCTCTACCAGGTGGCACCAATTTCCACGAACCTGATACTCTCCTTTATTGCCGAGCATGTATTAGGTTTGCCGAGATCTTACTGATCCGCGCTTTTTTCCTGGAAAAACGTACGCCGCACATGGCTTAAGCACTGAAGAAGAATGCCAACATTCTCTGAAGTGCTTTTTCGCTTGCATACTCGCCTGACCTGTTAATCGTTTAAGACAGTATCTTTCATGTATAAACCTCTCAAGGGAACACTAGTCGTTTCACTGGAACAAGCAGTTGCTGCCCCGCTCTGCAGCAGCAGAATGGCTGATGCCGGGGCTCGTGTGATCAAAATCGAGCGTCCGGAAGGGGATTTTGCGCGTGAATACGACCATGTTGTCCGCGGGGGGAGCGCCTATTTTGTGTGGCTCAATCATGGGAAGGAATCGGTTGCACTCGACCTGAAACAGGCCGCTGACCTCGAACTGTTAAAGATGATGCTGAAGCGGGCGGACGTGCTTGTGGAAAACCTTAAACCCGGTGCGCTACAACGACTAGGGCTTGACCTTGATGATATCCGAAAAAAAAACCCCGGAATGATCAGCTGCGGTATTTCCGGTTTTGGTAAACAAGGCCCCTATTCCAACCGCAAATCGTACGATTTGCTGATCCAGGCGGAAAGCGGTTTGGCTTCCGTTACCGGAACGGAACAAACTATGGGCAGGGTCGGGGTCTCTATCTGCGACATTGCCTGCGGAATGGCCGCCTATGAAGCGGTGCTGGAGGCCCTTATCGGTCGCACGAGAAACGGCAAAGGACGCAGCATCTCAATATCCATTTTTGACGTGATGGCGGAAATGATGACTGTCCCGCTGCTGCATTTCGATTACGGAGATTCTGCCCCGAAACGAGTCGGTCTCCGTCATCCCTCCATTGCGCCATACGGCGTTTTTGAAACAGAAGACGGAACGGCGGTCCTCATCGGCATTCAGAACGAGAGGGAATGGAAACAGTTTTGCAAAATAGTGATGCAAGCCCCGGAGGCTGCTGATGATCCGAAATTTGAAAGCAACATACTGAGAGTTGAAAACCGAGACTCCCTTGACGGTTTGATCGCCGACGTGTTTGCTGGAAAACCTATAGAAGAAATGATCAGACGGCTGGAAGAATCTGAAACTGCTTTTGGAATTTTGAACGAAATGCCCGGACTTTCCCGGCACCCGCACTTGCGAAGGTTCATCATTGAAACCGAATACGGTCCGGTCAGGCTGCCGATGCCGGCGCCATGGTCAGACATCCCGTCCGGTGTAAATTCACGTGTACCGGAACTCGGCGAACACACATCAAAAATCAGGGAAGAGTTTGGGGCCGCGTGAACAGGCATTCATTTCCGAACACTCCTGTGCAAGTGTCAGGCGGCGCCACCAATTTGCAAAATGGAGGGTGATGATTTGCATGGGTTAATTTTCGCTGACCACCAAAGCAGCGTTGTTTTGCACCTCAACCTGGTTGTAAATTATGGGGTAAAACACACGCGATGCATTACCTATCATCCGGCAGGGTGGCGATGTGAAGCGGAATAGCGTCCGGTCACGAAATGCTCCAGCTGACGCTCAATATCATTCAGCATTCCGCTCGCCCCGAAACGGAAAAGCGTCGGCTCAAGCCATGCGTTGCCAAGTTCTTCCTTGAGCAGGATCAACCATTCCAGGGCCTGTTTAGCCGTGCGTATCCCTCCCGCGGGTTTAAACCCGATCTGAAACCCGGTTTGTTCATGATAATCCCGGATTGCCCTAAGCATCACCAGGCTTACAGGCAGAGTCGCGTTTACCTGTTCCTTTCCCGTGGACGTCTTGATGAAATCCGCCCCTGCCATCATGCAGACCAGGCTGGCCTTTGCCACTTTGCGAAATGTACCCAGTTCACCCGTGCCAAGTATCGTTTTCAGATGCGCGCTTCCGCAAGCCTCCCTGAAAGCCTGAATTTCATCGTATAGCGCCTGCCAGTTACCTGAAAAGACGTGTGCCCGGGTGATGACAATGTCGATCTCCTCAGCGCCTTCCGCTACCGAGTCCCGGATTTCCTCGACCCGCCGGGAGAAAGGACTGAGTCCGTGTGGAAACCCGGTGGAAACCGCTGCAACCGGGACCCCGCAGCCATCCAACGCTTCAACCGCGGTTTTTACAAATGCGTGATAGACACACACCGCGCCGGTGGTCAAACACAGGGACTGGATGCCTAACGATTCTACCAGGTATTTGCGTAGCGGGTGACGCGCTTTTGCGCACAGCCTCCGCACACGGTCAGGAGTGTCATCGCTGGAAAGGGTGGTGAGGTCCATACAACGCAGGGCCTTCAGCAGCCACGCAGCCTGCCATTGCTTCTTAATGCTGCGCCGCTTCACCAAAGTAGCACAGCGTCGTTCGACCGCGCTGCGGTTCACCCGCACCTCTTTCAGCCAGTCCAGGTTGAATGGGATACCGGGATTCCTGGACATTTCTTGACTCATCACTGGTGCAGCAATTCCTCGATTTCCTCCGCGGTAGGCATCGCGGGCGCAGTCCCCAGGCGGGTGACCGAGATCGCAGCTGCAGCGGATCCGTATCTGACTGCGTCAAGCAAACCCATACCTTCAGCAAGCGCGTGGGCAAAACCCCCGTTGAAAGCGTCTCCCGCACCCGTTGTTTCCACCACCTTCCCATTCATGTCGAAAGAAGGGACATGCGTGCTGATTTCACTGTTGCGCAAAAACGCTCCGTTTTCCCCAAGGGTGACGATTACAGTGTCAACCCCGCGCCGCTGAAAAACCTTGGCGGCCTCGTCAGCCTGTTCAACCGTTTGCACAGGCATCCCGGCAAGCAACGAGGCCTCGGTTTCATTGGGCGTGAAGTAATCCGAAAGCCGATACACTTCATCAGGAAGTTCCGTCGCGGGGGCCGGGTTGAGAATGGTCTTGACGCCGTTCCGTTTTGCTATTTCCAGTCCGCGCTGCATCACCGGAACAGGGACTTCGAGTGACGCCATGAAGTAGGAACAATCGGCGATTCCCGATTCCGAATTATCCATGTCCTCAAGGCTTAGATCATCAGCCGCGCCGGGAACAACGATTATCGCGTTATCCCCTGTTTGTTCATTGACCATGATTGCGGCGGCGCCGGTTGAAAGAGATGGGTCCTGAAAAACCAGATCGGTTTGAATCCCTTCTTCACGGTAAACCTGCATCGCCATTTCTCCAAAAGGGTCCCTGCCGATTTTTGTCAGGAAACGTACCTCGGCGCCGGCCCTTCTTGCCGCAACCGCCTGGTTCGACCCCTTCCCTCCCGGGCCCAGTTTGAAGGCGTTGCCGACAAATGTTTCTCCCAGTTCCGGCATGCGGTCTGAGCGGAAAGTCAGGTCCGCCACGAAAACTCCAAGGATGGTAATCGCCTTGCTCATTGATGCTCCTGGTAATAATTAAAAATTAAGCTCGTAATCAAGCCCAGCAAATTAATTCATCCTCCGAAGAGTGCCAAGCTTTTTCAGGACATGAGTCAATGGGGGACTGTCCCGCAAAATCTGAATCAGCCGAAACGAGCGGTACTTCCCAGTTCTGCTTCAATTTCAAGCAGCCGGTTGTACTTGGCTATTCTTTCACTGCGCGACGCGGACCCGGTTTTGATCTGCCCTCCTCCCATGGCCACGGAAAAGTCAGCCATGAAAGTATCTTCAGTTTCTCCGCTGCGATGGGAGATGATATAATTCCATCCCGCTTTTCGGCAGAGTTCAATTGTATCGACCGTTTCAGAAACAGTCCCGATTTGATTCAGCTTGATCAGCACAGCGTTTGCTGAACCAGCCTCGATTCCCTTTTCCACATAACGCGTGTTGGTGACGAACAGGTCGTCACCCACAATCTGGACCTGCTCCCCAAGATCACGGGTAATAGCTCCGAACCCTTCCCAATCGTGTTCGTCCATCGGATCTTCAATGGAACAGATGGGGAATTGCGTACAGAGATTACGGTAAAATTCCAGCATCTGTGTACTGCTTTTCCGTCCCTGTCCTGACTTGTGAAAATCATAAATGCCGTCTCTGCAGAACGAACTTGCCGCGGCATCAAGCGCAAGGTGGATGTCCTTACCTGCTTCAAACCCTGCAAGTTTCACTGCCTCCAGGATCAGTTCACAGGCTTCCTCATTGCTCTTCAGGTCTGGAGCGAAACCGCCTTCATCGCCTACCCCGGTGCTGTAACCGTTTTTAAGCAGTATTTTCTTCAGTGCGTGAAAAGTCTCCGCGCCATACCGCAATGCCTCCCTGAAACTTTTAGCTCCCCTTGGCATGATCATGAATTCCTGCAGGTCCACACTGTTGTCCGCGTGTTCACCCCCGTTGAGGATGTTCATCATCGGTACCGGCAGCTGTGTGCAGCCAACACCCCCGAGGTAGGCGTAAAGCGGGAGTCCGGAGGTCTTTGCCGCTGCATCAGCCACTGCCATGGAAACCCCGAGGATTGCGTTGGCGCCGAGTCGGGACTTGTTTCCCGTACCGTCAAGTTCGAGCATGGCACGGTCGATTTTTGCCTGTTCCGCCGGGTTCATGCCAACCAGTTCCGGGGCAATTTCCCTGTTCACGTTTTCCACAGCCTTTAGCACACCCTTGCCGTTGTAACGCCCACGGTCGCCATCCCTCATTTCCAGCGCTTCGTTTTCTCCGGTGGATGCTCCGGACGGAACTGACGAGACACCCCGGGTCCCGTTTTCCAGAAATACCATTGCCCTCACCGTCGGGTTTCCACGGGAATCGAGGATTTCCATTGCCTGTATGTTGATGATGCGTTGATTCACTGAAATCTCCTTTTGATGAAACTGATTTAAACCCATTGAACATTGATGCTAACCGTGACGGTATGGCAGATCAATCCAAAACACACTCGTGTCACTGTTTTGGAAGCCGAAGATCTTGGTCAGGGATCGGTCAGTTTGGTAATGAAATCCATTGCCGGGATCTTTAGCCACTTCCTTGTATACGTCTTGGATGGCCTTGCGCAGGGCATCGGAATCAAAGTCCACAAGCTGGGCCACGTGTGGACGATCTGCCGCCAACGACTTTCTTTGTCCTGCTAACCCAGAGTTGGGCGGCGGATTTACCGGATAATCAACTTCGGGGGAAGGGTGTTATCAGGAAAAGATGCTGCTCAAACGATTTTTTATCGGGGAGCATGAGCGCAGCGGCGCCACGATAACAGTCGTGAAGGCGGGAACCGCTCAACTCGGGGTTGATCCGGGTTGGGCGGCCTGGGCGTAATCAAGACGGTCCAGACGATAAACAAGGCACTTGTCCTCACCAAACCAGCGACGTTCTATAAAGTGGAACCCCAGCCGCTCATAGAATCGGTGAGCTCCAGTGTTGCTGGCGAGCGGGTCAACGAGCACAGCCGAGACAGCCGGATCGGCGAAACAGCGGGAAAGTGCGAGCTGCATCATCGTGGTACCGTAGCCCTTGTTCAGATCCGCTTCTTCCCCGATCCAAATATCGATGGCTCGAAGATCCGCCGGAACGTCGCCCCAATAGCGGCTCTCTTCACGTGCGGGGTCGATGATCTGGACAAATCCGACGGGACGTCCATCTACTTCGGCAATCAATTGCTCTCGCCAGTCCGGGGTTCTGTTTAGTTCAACCTCCCAGGCCCAATCATCATCAGGGTCCGACGCAATGACATGCGGTTGTTCATCCCAGCTCCGCAGCAACTCTACGTCATCGCGTTTGGCAGGCCGTAGGTCCATCACAGTTTCTTGAACGTGACACTGCGTCTCAAGTCATAGGTCACAATGCCGCAAACCCCGAGTTGAGCGGCGGATTTACCGGATAATCAACTCCGGGGGAGGGGTATTATCAGGAAAAGAAGCTGCTCAAACGACTTTTTGTCGGAGCGCGGGAGCACAGCGTGGCGCCACGATGATAGTCGTGAGGGCGGGGACATCTCAACTCGGTATTGACCGACCTTTCAGGTATTGTCAGTTAATCTCATATTAATGAAATTTAAAAAACCGACTACTGATATGTCAACACAACAATCGGGAAAAAGTTGCTTGAGGATACAAGTTATCAACCAGGGATTCAAACAAGCTGTCCGCAGAGCGGGGATCACCAATAAAATGAGCGCGCATAATTTCCGGAATTTTTTTGCCACGCATTAATTGACCATCAGAGGGGTTGGACTAAAACAGGCAGCCCCACACTTAATCCACTGCGCGGAGAAACAACTACTTGATCTCCGGCTTTGAGCTTCCCCGATATTCTCAGCAACCCTTTTGAATATCCCAGGACCTCCACTTCCCGGAGTTGAAGAATACCACCTTCCACAACATACACGAAACTCATTTGCTTTTCGTTACGCAAAGCCGAGGGGGGGATGGTAACCACAGGAATTCCCGGAGATTCATATTGAACTTGGGCGGTCATCCCTCCTCGCAGCATACGTTCCGGGTTATGCGCGCGGATGGTGGCGGTAAATCTCCTGGATTGTGACTCGGCAGTCCGTGCCAGGCGCAGGATGGTTCCTTTGAATTTTTTTCCAGGAAATGCTGAAACACTAAACCGCACAGGGAACCCTTCCTTAATGAAACGCAATTCTTCCTCCGCAACCCCGCAGACGATTTCAACTGTTTCGATATCAATTAATTCAAGCAATGCCGAGCCGGAACCAACCACTTCCCCCGGTTCATGCATGCGCCTGGTAACAACGCCGGCAATCGGACTGCGGATAAGTGTGTCCTCAAGGGCTTCTTCGCGGATCCTCAATTCTTTCTTGGAAACCTGAATTCTAATCCGCCCGCTTTCGACGTTGATCCGGTGACGCCGATTCTGTAATTTTAAGGCATCCATTTTTTGCCGGGTTGATGTTCCCTGTTCATACAACTGCTGTTCCTCCCGCAAGCGCAGGTTGGAATCCTCCAGCGCCTCGAGGGAATCCCGCAGAGTATTTTCATTCAGTTTAACCTGCAGTCGCGCAAGTTGAACCTGCAGCTTCGCGGTTTCATTTTCCAATCCTAGCAGCAATTGTCCCCTGCGCACCTGCTGGTTCTCTGCCACTTCAATATTTGCAATCCGTCCCCCCGATTTAGCCTGGACAGTCAAAACGGTGGTCGGCTCCACTGTTCCAACCAGGGTGATCCGATGTTTTTCCAATTCTGCGTGAACTTGTTTAACAATTACTGCCGTTTGGGCACAAACCTCCGCCCCCAAAGTTAACAAAGCCGCGCTCAAAAGCAGGATCGAATTAAAATACATGGATTTCTTCATACCAGACATGATTCACTCAGGGATAACCAGTGGTTCAACTGATTCAGTTTTCTGGAACCGCAGCAGATTTCTCAAATCATCTATCATGTAATAAAAAACCGGAACCAGTACAAGTGTGATGAAAGTCGCAAAAAGCACCCCGAATGCAAGGCTGATTGCCATCGGAATGAGGAAGCGAGCCTCCCTCGATTGCTCGAACATCATCGGCAGCAAACCGCAGAAAGTCGTCAACGTGGTGAGCATGATCGGGCGGAATCGACGTACGCCTGCATCCAACACCGCGGTAGTCTTTCTTACCCCCTGTTCCCTGTAACGGTTAATGAAATCGACCATGATCAGGGAATCGTTGACCACGATTCCGCTTAATGCGACCATTCCAAGTACACTGATAATACTCATGTTATACCCCAGCAGGTAATGACCCAGCACAGCTCCGACGATGCCGAAGGGAATGGCGGTCATAACAATCACGGGCTGCAAGTAACTGCGGAACTGCAATGCCAGCAAGGAAAAAATCAGCAGCGCGGTGATCATGCTTCCCTGCTTGACCCCGATCATGGTGTTTTCCTGTGCGCGGTGGGAACCCTCGAATGTAAACCTCAGTTGAGGAAATTCCTGTTCGATATTCGGCAGCAGGTTTTTTTGCATGGAACGTTTGATCTCGGCAACATTCGATACAGCGGAGTCCACATTGGCAGTGACATTTATCACCCTGCGTCCGTCAACTCGTTTGATGCTGCTGAAAGACTTGCCGTATTGCAGTTTTGCCGCACGGTCCAGAGGCAGTTTGTCCCCGCCTGGGGCCATCACCACCAAATCTAAAAGGTCCCTGAGATAACGCCGTTCTTCCAGGGGCAATCTAAGCATCACGCTGATCTCATCGCCCTCACGCTGAATCTTGAAAACCTCCACACCCTGGAAAGCGCCGCGGACCTGTCGGGTTAGGTCCTGGGCGGTCATCCCAATGGCCCTGCTTTCGGCGCTCAATTTAATCTGGATTTCCTGGTTTCCTGAATCGGTGCTGTCTTCGACGTCGCTGACACCCGGATATTCCCCCAGGTCCTGTTTGAAACGATCCACCACCATTGACAGCTGATGGTTGTCGGGATGACTCAACTGCAGGTCTATGTCGTTTTCCGATGCAACCCGGTGGCGTCCCCGGTAAGCAATCGATTCAATGCCGGCAATCTGCCCCAGTTTTCTCTGCCATTTTCTGCTGAATTCACTGGTAGCGAAACCCCTTTCTTCAATCGGTTTCAGAAACACTCTAATGCTGATTGCGTGACTGCCTCCCCGGCCGATGCTGCTGTAGATCCCGTCCGCCACCGGGGTCCCGTTTTGCTGCTCGTATTCAGCAAGCAATTCGTTCGCGCTTGCCAGCATCTTCTTTTCAACTCTCTCAGTTATGGAGAAAGGAGTGCCGAACGGCATACGCGCGCTGACGTTTATCGTGTTGCTGTCAATTCTGGGGAAGAATGTGAAGCGGATATGACCCCCCAGGGTCAGTCCGACGCACAGCAAAAGAACGAAAATTCCCAAAGCGAAGGTCGTGTAGCGATATTTCAGACAGGCGTTCAGGGATTTGCGGTATGGATTTTCGGAAATCCATTTCAGGGCCCTGCTGAAATGATAGCGTGGCCAGTTCAAAATCCAGGCAATCGGCATCAGTATGAATTCAATCACCCTGTGCCGGTGTGCCAAATGCCCGGGCAGGATCATCATTGCTTCTACCAATGAGACCAACAACACTACCGTAAGCACGTCCGGGATGCTGCGGAAGAATTTACCGGTAGTGCCGGGAATGAAATAAAATGGAATGAAAGCCGCGATGGTGGTGAGTATGGTGATCAGCACCGGCATTCCTATTTCCTTTGCCCCCTCCACTGCAGCTTCAACGGGGGTCTTGCCCATTTCATGGTGGGCATAAATGTTTTCCCCAACCACGATTGCATCATCAACTACTATTCCGAGCACAAGGATAAACCCGAACAGGGAGATCATGTTGATGCTCAGGTCCAAGCCCGGCATCGCGATCAAGGCCCCGGCAAAACTGATGGGGATCCCCATCATGATCCAGAAGGCCAGCGGGATTCTTAAAAAAAGAGCAAGGGAGAGGAAAACCAATCCCAACCCCAGCCACATATTTTTCATCATCAGGTCAATGCGGCTCTGGAGGATGATGGAACGGTCGTAGAGGATGGCGGTGTTGATGCTTGACGGCAAACGCCCGTTAATCTCGGTCAGCGATTCCCTCACCGCCGTTGAAACTTCGGTGGGGGTTTGCTCCCCGACCCGATAGACCTGAATCCTCTGGGCCGGTTTGCCATTATATTGGTTGCGCAGGTACGATTCTTCAAACCCGTCCGTGATGTTTGCGATGTCACCAAGCCGCAAAGTCCCCTGTCCGGTAGTGATCAAAGGAATCCTTGCATATTCAGCGACAGAATACTTTCTCTCCTTTGTCCGGATAAGCAGGTCTCCTCCTACTGTCTGCAGTTTTCCTCCAGGCATGTCGATGGCGGATTGTCTGATGATCTGCGCAACCTGGTCCATCGTCAGCGAATACTGCTCCAGGGCGCTGCCGGATATTTCAATGCGCAGTTCAAAAGCCCGTGGCTGTTCCACCTCAACCTGCGTGATATCCGGGTGTTTTAGCAGATCGTTTTTGATCAGTTGCGCGGTTTCCACCAACGAACGGTTGGGGGCGTCACCGAAAATGACTACATCGAGCACCCCGCGGCGGAACCGCGGCGCCGTTATCTTCGGAGCATCGGACTCCTCGGGAAAAACCGTAATGCGGTCAACTTCTGCTTGCAACTCATCCTGGATCTTCCTCCGGTCTGAACCTTCTTCCAGTTCAATACGAAAAGTGCCCGCACCTTCACGCGCAGTGGAAGTCATCTTCTTGATGCCTTCGATGCCTTCGATGCCTTCGATGGCCGATTCGATGGGAATGATGATGGATTCCTCAACATCCTCCGGGGTCGCCCCGGAATAGGGGACAGCAATCGCAATCAGATCGAGTTCAAATGTTGGAAATGTCTCCTGCTTTATGTTCATGATGCTCATTCCTCCCCAAACGAGGATGATCAGCATCAGCAGGTTTGCGGCAACTTTGTGCTCAGCCATCCAGCGAATCATTTATCCTCCTCAATTCTTGTTCACTTTTGCTTTTCTGTCCTGTCGCTTTGTTTCACTCATTTCAGAGCGTGGGATTGGGCGCCTCCTGTTACCATTATTTTTAAACTTTCTGGGAGGTGCGCCTGTTTCCGGCCGTCGGGAGTTTCCCTTCCCTATCGCGCGGGGGCTGAACTGTTGTGAACGAGGGGCCGTTTTTCCTGCCAGCCTGACTTTCAATCCGTTTGCCACGCCTTTCAGAGGTGAAGTCACTACCTTGTCTCCCGGTTCAAGACCCGCGGAAATATATGCATTGTCTCCCTCGATGTGAGCAATCTCCACTGTCCGGATTTCCAATTCACCGGCATCAACCCGCCAGACAGTGTTTCGATCCCGCAATGCATTCACCGGAAGCTGAATTACGTTTCCCAAACGGCGTCCGGGTATGCTGATATCGACGAAGGCGCCGATAAACAAAGGAAACGAAAAAATTGGGAGGTACTGATTGTTATCATTGATATTGACGCTTTTTGATAAGCCTGTTTCAGACGTTCTCGGATTTGCCTCGGACGGGAAAGTAACCGGAGATGGACCAAGCCCGAATGGGTCATTAACTTCAAGGATCAGCTGTACCATCATTCCGCTCGGCGTCAGTTCAAGCAAATAACGCTGCACTTGCCCTTTCCATTCAGCATTTTGATTGCCTATTTTCATGGAAATGTCCGCTGGCTGCTGATACTCGTTAGGAATAACTTCATTTTTTAATGGCTTGCCGTCCACCAGCCAGTCGAGTTTGTTGACCGGGACATCGCTGATGATTTCCGCTTTGTCGCTCCCGATCAACGTCGCCAGCTGAGCGCCGGTGTTCACATGCTGACCCAAATCAACATTGCGGGTTTGGACCACGCCGTTGAAAGGCGCCTTCAGTAGGGTTTGATCCAGGTTCATTCCGTTGAGAGGATCAAGCGTCAGCAGCAGATCCCCAGTGCGGAAGAAATTTCCTTCAACCAGCAGCGGGCTGATCCAGTTTACTACCCCGGTGAGTTGCGCGGTGAGCACGATACGCTGCGCGGCGCGTACACGGCCATGGGTTTTCAGTTCAATGCGCGGACTTGATTTCTTTGCTACCGCAATCTCAACCAATGTCCCTCGGAATGGATTGCTTCGTTTCCGTGCCTCCGGTTTGTTGTTCAGGAAGAACACCACCAGTCCGATACCCGTGGAGAGGATGACGATCGGGGCCCAGAGTTTGAGACTAATCAGCTTTTTCCACATCATTCATTGCTGGTTTTGTAATTTTACCATCTGTTTGCAGGGGGAATTCCAGGACAAAGACACTGCCCGAACCCGGTTCACTTTCAACGCGGATGTTCCCCCCGTGGGCCTCCATGATCGTTTTACACAGGTTGAGTCCGAGTCCGTAGTTCCCTGAATTGCATTTTCTTGATTTATCTACCCGGTAGAATGGCTCGAATATCATCTCATGTTCCTCGGGAGCGATCCCTATCCCATAATCTTTTACGTACAAGGAAAACAGCCGGTCGTGTTGGTTCAAAGTGATTTCCACCGGTGGTGACTCTTCGGTGCTGTAACGCACAGCATTATTCAGCAGGTTCTGCAATACGATGCGGATCTGTTCCGGATCAATTTCGTGAAACATGGATGAGGGCAAATCTTGCAAGACAACCCCGGGGTTTTTTTCACAGTAATTAGCCGCAACGTTCCGGGCAAGCTGCACCAGGTCGGTGGTTTCCAGATTCAGTCGGCCATGACGGCTTTGCAGCCTGGATGTTTCCAGAATTTCAGTGACCATGCTCTCCATCTCCTGCAGGTCTTCCTCCAGGTTTTGATGCATAGAATCACGAGGAAGCATTTCCAGGGCAACCTTCATCCTGGTCATTGGAGAGCGCAGTTCATGACTTACATCCAGGAGCAGCTGCTGACGTGTCGCCATCATGGTGCGAATCCGTTCCGCCATGCGGTTGAACGCGCGGGACAAGCGCCCCAGTTCGTCAAAGCGGTCTCCTTTCACACGGTGATCAAGATCGCCCATGGACAGTGCTTCCACACCCCCGGACAGCCAGCGGATTGGGAGCAGCAGCCAGCGAAGAACAAGATAAGTAAGAAAGACTATGCCCAGGATGGAAGCAACCAGCAACACCCCCCAAAGCCATCCGGAGCGGGGTATTTCCTCTTTTTGCGGTGCGATGAGAAGCGTCTGTTCTCCATTGCTGATGCGAAACACAGCGTCGCCGCGATGCCAGCCGACATTGATTTTCGGGTTGCTTCTGGAGAGGCGGAAACGGACGTCTTCAAGCGGCGGGAAAATCCCCCCGGTACTCCATGAAGCATCAACACCTTCATAGCGGATTGCCAAAAAAAGATGATCTGATAATGCCTTGGCACGTTCCAGTCTCGGTGGAGTGCCGAGGTCCGCAATCAGGTATTCCATGTACTGATTCATATTTCTGCGGAACAGTTCACGGTTCCTGTCACGGTGCATGTGCCAGCTGATGCTGATGACAACAGTCACAATCAGGATGCCGCTGACGAACATCAGCAGCATCAGCTTAATAAACAGTGAAGAAAATGACTTGAGGACCCATTTAGGCAGCATGGTCCTCCTGCCCGATAAACATGTAGCCTGTGCCCCAAATTGTTTTTATATATGTTGGAGATTTGGGATCGTCCCCCAGCTTTTGACGCAAACGGCTCATGGTGATGTCCACAGTGCGTGTGTATGCATCCCACTCAATGCCGTGAAGCGCGTCTAGGATCTGGTCCCGGTTGAGTACTTTACCTGCATTGCGGGTAAGCAGCGCGAGGCATTCAAATTCAAGAGTGGTCAGCCTCACCGGTTCATCGGCCAAAGCAGCAGTCCGGCGTTGGTAATCAATGGTCAAACCGGAAAAGGTCCTGATATAGTTCTTGGTTGTGTTGGCAATGGCGCGGCGCAGCACGGACTGGATGCGCGCCACCAGTTCACGTGGTTCGAATGGTTTGGGGATGTAATCGTCTGCGCCAAGTTCAAGGCCGACGATGCGGTCCATGGTTTCTCCTCTCGCGGTGAGCATAATGATCGGAGTCGAGTGTTCCCTGCGGATGGTCCGGCAGACCTGCAGCCCGTCCATTTCCGGAAGCATGATGTCGAGTATTATCAGGTCCGGCTGCTCTCTGGTGAGGCGGTTTAAACCGTCGCTTGGACGCGTTGAAGCCAAAACCTCATAACCCATCCCTCCCAGGTAGTTAGTAAGCAGCCGGTTCAGCTTATCATCGTCATCGATTATGAGGATGCGAGAGGACATAAACTCACAAAATGCATGGTATCAATTCCCGTATGCAGTGATTTTTCCGGGGCCGTCAATCCTGTCTGAACGCAGACCAGCGAGCAGTTCCAAATCCTCTGAAATATCGGCCAGCATGCCGCCGGGTCTGATTGTCGGCACCTCCAGGTCAAATGCGGAAAACGTGGTTTTCAATCTTGCCCGAATCGAAATGTATCCGGGCTGATCACTGAAGACCACGGAAAAATTAACCGGATGCGGTTTCCCTCCCACATCGAGGGTCCCGAAAACTGTTCCTTTCCCGGAAGAAAGTTTTTCCTGCCACGATTTTTCTGTCATCCATTCCGAGACAAATATGATTTCAGGGAAACGTTCAGCATCGAGGATTTCAATGACCGATTCATCCCTGAGGCTGTTGTCCGAGTCCAAAGAACTGACGGGCACTCTGACTTGCACCCGTGCCTGCCTCGGGGTTTCCGACCACTGCATCAGTACGGAAAAATCACAGCTTTTCCCGACAACTTCAACATCCGCGAAGAAAAACATTTTCTTTGAAGTCCTGTATGCCAGGCAATGCTCATCCGCTGAAAAAACAGGTTCAGCGGCAAGGACAGACTGTACGTTCAAGCTCAATAAAATTCCAGCAAACGCTGCGGCAAGTAGTTTCATATCTATTTCTGTGATCATATGACTGGGTAAAAAACATGGTATTTGAGCAGCATCAATGACGGTGGCGCCAGTGTCCGTGCCATCGATGTTTTCCTTTCCATCCTTTCCGCTTTTCCATATGTTCAACAATCTCCCTACGCTGTACCGGTGTCAGCATTGCATGGAATTGGGCAAAGCTGTCGGAGACAATCGGCAGCTTCTCCCTTACTCTTTGAAGGCTGTTTGCCAGCACGGTTTCCAGCCGCTTGGCATCGGCGGTTTCCTCTTTCAATTGTGCCAGCACTTCATCGAAAACCGATTTGCGAACTTCATTCAGGGTTTCCCGCTGGGCAAACAGTTCTTCAACAATTGGGGACAGTTTCTGAGCCTGTTCCTCGTTGAGGTCCATTCTTCCGGCAATCGATTCGACTGCGCGTTCGGAGTTCATTTCCCCGCGTCCGCAACCGGTTAAAATCAATACCGCGGCAGCCGGTAAAAAGAACAAAATACCGGCAGGGATGTGCAATGCTCTACGTTTTAAGCATTTCATGGTTCCTCTTTGAAAACGGATGAACCAACACTGGAGCTATCCAGTAATATCATATTAGTCTGAGCAACAAACCAATGCTTTTCGTGGCGGTAACAGCCTGTAACGGTTTGTAACTCCTAGCTTCTCCTGGCGGTCATGCGGGTCACCATGGCCAGACCCTGATGACGTTCTCCTTCGTCAAGCATCACCTCCACATCAGCGAGTTCCTGTATTTCGAGTTCTGAAAATAATTCTGCCAGTTCAGCAGTATGATAAAGCACTGAGGGTTCTTTTGGTCCTCCGGAATCGTATTCAAGCTGCCTGACGCTGAAAGCTTCTATGAGCATGGTCCCGGAGGGAACCAGTCCTTCAATGAGTACGGGAAAAGCCCGGCGCCGCAGGGTTTCCGGAACATGCACGGAAATTACCGCAATCAAATCGTAGTGATTTTTTCGGGGATTGTACTTTTCCAGGTCATGCAGTTCGTAGTTAATTTTGGTCCCTTCGGATGCGGCTAATTCAATCGCCTTTTCCCTTCCGGCTTCGCTGTAATCGAACGCGTCTACCTGCCATCCTCTTTTTGCCGCGTACACCGCGTTGCGACCGCTTCCTTCAGCCGGCAGCAGCACACGTCCGGGGGGGGGTGTATCGATGTGAGATTTGAAATACTCGTTTGGTTCACGTCCATGAGAAAATGGATCGTTACGATACTGTTCATTCCAGAATTCGATCTTCGACATTGTTTCATGTGATTATGGTTCAAGTACGACAAATGATTGTCGCACGATAATTTAACATCCGCATCCGCAAAACACACTAATGCAACATTCTTTTTTTTATGAGCGTGCTTTTTTGTTTATCTTCCACATGCTAATTTACTGTGAGTGCGAAAATACAAATCTGTTTCCCCATTTTCTTTTTCTTTCCACAATTATAAGTTGATTCACTCTGTGCTTCGTTTTTTGCTTAACCCGTTTGAACGCAAAGCCTGTTTTTCTCCCCAAATTCCATGCAAAAAACCCCTGGACCTGAAAGAAGGAGAAGAAGAAATACGTGTCCTCCTGATTGGCGATACGGGTTCAGGCAGTGCGGATCAGCGCAACATCGCCGTTGTCAGCGCTGAAACATGCGAGGAGCATGGGTGCGATCTGGTGCTGATGCTCGGGGATAATTTTATCCAGCACGGGGTGCAGGGGGTGGACGATCCCCAGTTTCAGGACAAATTCGAATCAGTATATCCACATCAACTGCCGTTCTATGCAGTGCTGGGCAATCATGATTTAAGGGGCAACTGGAGGGCGCAAGTAGAATATACCAACCACAGCAAACGCTGGGTTATGCCGGACGTCAATTACTGCTTCACCGCGGGACCTGTGCAGTTTGTCGGGATTAACACCTCCTGTA
>CAYFLK010000004.1:39688-74757 GCA_964344035.1 uncultured Pseudomonadota bacterium | reverse complement strand
GGGGCTGCTTGCCAGACGCACCACTCCCTGGAGGCTGGTCTTTGGCCATCGTCCCATGGTTACTCAGGGACGGCACCGTGGTATGACATGGCTTGAACAGGCATTCATCCGCGCCGGCAATGCACAGCTATACTGCTGCGGACACAACCACATCCTGGAACATATCCGTATCGGGGAAATGGACCAGATCACCTCCGGAGGTGGAGGCAGTCCGCTGGAGGGTTCAGAAGTTTCTGTAACACGACAGGCGGAGTTTCTCCATGAAGATCACGGATATGTCTGGCTTCATTTCAAACCCAGTAAAATACAGGCACGGTTTTTTGACAAAACCGGTGCAGAAATCTACCGGTTCGAACGCAGACCGTGATGAATCAGGCCAGCCGTTGGTCCAGCTGCTCAGGACGCCCCGGAAGGTGGAGCCGGGATTGTTGTGGATGTGATTCCGCTATTATACGTCCCCGGCGGATGACTTTGAGGCGGGTCGCCTTCAAACGGATTGCTTCTACGGGATCCGAGGCCTGCAACACTACAAGGTCGGCAAAACAACCCGGTTCCATACCGTATCCCTCCAGCCCCATGATTTCGGCCGCATTCCAGGTCACTGCTTGAAAACAGGAACGCATTGCGTCCACGGCTGTCATCTGTGCGATATGCAGACCCATGTGAGCCACCTCCAGCATGTCCCCGGAACCGAGTGCGTACCAGGGGTCCATAACGCAATCATGCCCGAATGCCACATTGATCCCGGCCTCCATCATTTCCGGCACACGGGTCATTCCCCGACGTTTTGGATAGGAGTCATGCTTTCCCTGCAAGGTAATGTTGATCAACGGATTTGCGATGGCATGCATTTCTGCTTCAGCCATCAGCGTAAGCAGTTTGCTCACATAATAGTTATCCATCGAGTGCATAGAAGTCAGGTGTGATCCTGTTACCATGCCTTGAAGTCCGTGACGGATAGTTTCTGCTGAAAGGGTTTCAATATGACGTGACAATGGGTCGTCAGACTCATCGCAATGCATGTCAACCCGCAATCCTCGTTCAGCGGCCAACCGGCAGATGGTTTCCACAGAGCGTTTTCCTGCTTCCATCGTCCTTTCAAAATGCGGGATGCCTCCGATTACTTCAATGCCGCGGTCCAAGGCTGTTTTCAATGCTTCTTCCGCAAACGGCGAGCGGTAGAATCCGTCTTGCGGAAATGCAACCAGCTGCAGATCTAGGTAGGGTGAGGCCTCGCGTTTCACCTCAAGCAAAGCATCAACCGCCAGAAGACGCGGGTCACAAACATCTACATGGCTGCGGATGGCAAGCAGTCCCCTGGAAACAGCGATGTCGCAGTATCGCAATGCACGCTCACGGATTTTCTCCATGGTCAGATCCGGTTTCAGTTCGCCCCACAAGGCGATTCCTTCCAGCAAAGTCCCGGACAAGTTGAGTCGTGGCTTCCCCAGAGTGAGGGTGGAATCCATGTGGAAATGCGCGTCTACAAACGGAGGGGATACGAGGCATCCGGCAACGTCTATTTCTTCCACTGCGGACGCTGTCAATTCCGCTTCAACGGCAACTATCCGGCCTTTTTTTATTCCTATGTCAATCCCGGTACGCCCATCAGGTAGATTGCAGTTGCGCAGAATCAGGTCCATGGTCTTTTCAGCATTCTCCATTCAGAGTCTTTGCTCCGGAGGGTGATGTATCCTAACAACTTAAGGCAGGTGTCTGATACACAAATAGAGTTCATGAAAAACCTTCAGCGTTCCTCCCTGCGGAATGGGGTAAGCAGCGCGGAAGGCGCGCGGGCATTGCGAGACACCAAAGTCATGGTGACAATGGTCAACACGAACGGCATCATTAAAAAAACCTGGTACGGAAGTTCAATGATGCTGCTTGCCTGCAGTCTCAACTGCAAGGCGTCGATCAACGCAAACAACAGCGCGCCGGCGGCGCTCTTCCATGGACCCCACTGCCCGAAAACGACGAGGGCAATGCAGACCCAGCCGCGTCCGGATACCACTCCAAAGGTAAAAGCATTGAACTGCACCATTACTAAAAACGAGCCCGCCACCCCCATCAGCGCACCTGAAATAATCAGCCCCTGGTAGCGCATTGCCGAGACGCTGACTCCCGCTGAGTCTGCTGCATGTGGATTTTCGCCTACAGTCCGCAGGTTGAGGCCCCATGGAGTTTGATAAAGCAGAAAAGCAGCAACCGGCACCAGGCAATAGGCTAAATAGGTCAACGCAGCTTGTTCGAAAAGGACCGGCCCGATGAGGGGGATGTCCTTGAGAAGAGGGATGGAGACCGGCGTGAATGCCTGGATATTGGGCGGGGTGGAAGGCTGGCCGAAAATCAGCCGGTAGAAGAAAAAGGCAAAGCCTGTAGAAAGCAGGGTGATTCCGATCCCGGATACGTGCTGACTGAGTCCCAGGCTGACCGTGAGAAAACCCATCAACATGGCCATTATAGCGCCGGTGATTAATGCGCCAAGTACACCGATCCACAGGCTGCCGCTGTAAAAGGCCGAGGTGAATCCAGTCATTGCTCCGAAAAGCATGATGCCTTCAATCCCCAGGTTCAGCACTCCGGCGCGTTCTGAAAAAAGCTCGCCGATCGTTGCAAATATGAATGGAGTGGCAATCCGGATCAGTGCGGAAAAGAAACCTACCTGGAAAACCTGGGAAAGGATTTCTTCCATAGTTTAACCTTCGGCGGAAAGATTTGTGCGCAAACGGTACGTGGTAAAAAGTTGGGCAATCACCATGGTCACCAAAGCAGTACCCTGAATGACATCCGCGAGAAAAACGGGGACGCCGGTGGCCCGGGACATTGCTTCAGCGCCAGTTACAACTACCGCGAAGAAAAGCGCCGCGGGAACCACTCCCAGCGGGTTGAGTCTGGCCAGCATGGCAATGACGATTCCTGTGTACCCATATCCCGGAGATATCCCGGCCATCACCTGGAAATGCAGACCTCCGACTTCGCCGGCCCCCGCAAGCCCCGCAAGGGCGCCGGAAATGGCGGCAGTATAAAGGAGCACGCGGGTGATTGGAATCCCTCCATAAGCCGCGGCAGTCGGGTTTTCTCCCACAACACTGATGGCAAATCCAAGACTTGTACGGCGGATGATCAACCAGACCAAGGGTGCGGAAAGGATTGAAAGCATGACCCCAAGGTGCAGCCTGGTGGCACGAAGGAGGATGGGAAATTCCGCGTCCATACGGATGTCCGGCGAATCCGGATACCCGCTGAGCGGGTCTTTCCACGGTCCGTCGAGTAGCGCCGTCATAAGGTAAAAGATTACAAAGTTGAGGAGCAGGGTCGTAACCACATCGTCCACCTTGAACCGGGTGCGTAAAATTGCAGGCAGCAGCGCCCAGCAAGCCCCGGCAAGTGCGGAAGCAATAATCATCAGCGAAACCAGTGTGAACGGAGGCAACACTTCGAGGCCTCCCACGAAAGCCGCCGCCATCGCGCCGCATAGCAGTTGTCCTTCCGCCCCGATGTTCCAGAACTTTGCCCTGAAGGCCACTGCTACCGCCAGGCCGGTGAAGATCAACGGCGTGGCTTTGACGAACGTTTCCACAAGGTTAAAACGACTGGAAACGGCGCTCAGAAACAGCTTCGAATATGCATTCAAGACATTCGCTCCTGAGAGCGCTACCAGCCCGCTGCATAACAGCAGCGTGCCCAGGATAGCCGTGACCGGCAGGACTAAGTTGAGCCAAACAGGGGTCTGTTCCCTGAGTTCAAGGCGAAGATGCATGGAGTCAAGACTTCATTTTTTGGTGGTGGATTATTTGTAAATGCTGATCTCTAGTTTAGTCATTCCGGGCGGAGCTTAGCGGATAAGCGGGGCTCATGCGAAGGAATCCGGAGATTTCGCCACGTTCCAGATTCCCACTTTCGTGGGTATGATAATTCAGATGAAAGAGCATTTACCAATGAACCACAGCCCTTTTTTTGTGTGTTCATGCTGCAGTTGCTACTCCGGCCATCAACATTACAATTTCTTCAACCGATGCTTCCTTAATGCTTCGCTCGCCAATGATTCTACCTTCGTACATCACCGCAAGTCGATCGCACAAGGCGAACAATTCTTCAAGATCCTCGCTGATGAGGATGATAGCCCCTCCTTTATCACGCAACATCAAAAATCGACGGTGAACAAAAGCCGCCGCGGCCACATCAAGTCCGCGGGTAGGCTGCGCTGCAAGCAGTACCTCAGGTTCAAATGACATTTCCCGGGCAAGCAGCGCTTTCTGCAGGTTTCCTCCTGAAAGCGTTCCCGTGCGCACTTCAGGACCTGCCGCCTGTATTCCGAAACGCTCAATTAATTCATGTGTAAATCCCCTGATTTCTTTCAGCCTGAGGATTCCGTGTCGATTGAAGTTTGATCTGGTTATCCAGGGCAGAACCATGGATGTGGAAAGAGGCATTGTGGTGACCAGCCCAGTCGTCATGCGGTCTTCAGGGATACGCCCAATTTTCAGTTTCTGCATGACCCGGGGGCTTGTTTTTGGAACCATCTTTCCATTGACTTCAAAACTGCCACTCGTGGGTTGAAGGATTCCTGCGATCACATCCGCAAGTTCCCGCTGGCCATTTCCGGAAACGCCCGCAATGCCCAAAATCTCTCCACTCCTCACATTCAAGGATATTTGTTTCAGCACCGTGCGATTATGGTCGCTGGTCGAAATATCAGTAAGTTTGAGCAGTACTTTCCCAGTTTTTGATGACGATTTCTCAGGCGGGGATAGTTCGTGTCCACACATTAATTGTGCCAATTCACGCTCGCTGACTTCTTTCGGGTCATCCACAACTGCCGACACTTTGCCTTTACGCATGACAACGACCCGGTTAGTCACCGATTTTACTTCATGCAGTTTGTGACTGATGAATATGATTCCAATGCCGCTTGCGGCAAGGGAACGCAGTGCATCAAAGAGACCATCCGCCTCCTTGGGCGTCAGAACCGCGGTAGGTTCATCAAGAATCAGAATACGTGCATTTCGAAACAAGGCCTTGATAATTTCGAGCCGCTGTTGTTCGCCGATGGTGAGATCCGAAACTATGGCATCCGGGGTCAGTTTTAGCCCATATCGGGTTGCGAGTTCCTGCAGACGAACACAGGCCCAGTTTTTGTTAAGCCTGCCGCTCCTGCCGGGTTCTCCAACCATCAGGTTTTCCAGGACAGAGTGACGATGCACGAGATGGAAATGCTGATGGACCATTCCGATCCCGAGCTTGAGGGCATCAGCGGAAGAATGAATAACTGCCGGTTTACCATGGATGGCTATTGCACCGGCATCGGCTTGATAGGCGCCGAAAAGGATATTCATCAATGTCGTCTTGCCGGCTCCGTTTTCACCGAGCAGTCCGAGGATGTCACCGCTTCTGAGAGTGAGATCAACCTGGTTGTTAGCCAAAACCGTCCCAAAACGCTTGCAGATGCCGCGCATGTAGAGCAAAGGAACAGGTTCGGTCATAAAGTACGAGACGCGGGAATTATTAATTCGTGATGGGGTCCGGGTGTAAAACCAGCAGGTTGTGCGGAAGGTGTCATCAACGCCGGCTTTCCGCAACAGGTGGAAAGCCGGGATGTGTTAAAAAATAAAATCAGCCGGATTTAGGCGTGCTTTCATCAATATCGACACGGAAGGTGCCATCCAGTATTTCGTTTTTGCGTTTCTCAACCATCGATTTCACTTCCGCGGGAAGCTTGTCGTCCCACTTGTGATAAGGGGCTAGGTATGATCCACCTTTTCCCATGAAGGAAAAACCTCCAAAATCCTGCGCGGTGAAGACTCCTGCTTTGACCAGGGTCACAACGTGTTTGATGGTGGGCCACATATCCCAGACAGGACCGGTGATCACCGTGTCCGGTCCGAGCGATGCCTGGTCTGACATGTTGGAAATCGCCAGAGCGCCTTTTTCCGCGGCAGCTTCGATGACACCAAAACGTTCCGCATAAAGAACGTCCGCGCCTGCTTCAATTTGAGCCAACGCAGCTTCCTTGGCTTTGGGCGGGTCAAAGAAGGAACCGATGAACGAGAACTTGCAGCGCACTTTATTGTTCACTTCTTTGGCGCCGTTACAGAATGCATTGGAAAGCCGGTTGACTTCAGGAATCGGCATTGCGGCGACCACTCCAAGGATGTTTGTTTTGGTCATTTTCCCGGCGATCATTCCTGAAAGATACGCGGGTTCATGAATCCAGTTGTCGAATACTCCGAAGTTGGGTTCGGCGGGGCCGATCCCCGAACCGAAAACAAATGCCACACCAGGATAGTCCCGGGCCACCCGTCGTGAAATGCGTTCCGCGCCAAAGGAGTCTCCGGTGATCAACTGGTAGCCGCCCTCTGCAAATTCACGCATCACACGGGCGAAATCAGCGGATTTCACGCTTTCCGACCAGGTGTATTCAATTCCCATTTCTTTTTTTGCTTGAAGCAGGGCGACATGGATCTGATTGACCCATGGTTCTTCAATCGGAGTTTCAAACACAGCTGCTACTTTCAAACCTCCCGCATATGCCGGCTGCAGTATTAATCCTCCGATGATCAAACCCGCTGCAAACAGTCGCAACGCGTTCCGCGCAGCCTGGTAAAACGAGTGTTTCAGGAAACATGAGGGTTTTGAGTTTTTCATCATTACATTCTCCTCTGATGGTTTTCGCTGTGGACCAAGAACGGGCAGGAACCACAGTGTAAATGATAGGAAAGCAATTCCCGCACACACCTGCTTGCGGTGATGGAAATACAGAACCTGCGACAAATTATGGCAATTAACCGTCCGGCTGCATCAGTATTTCCGCCATAATTTCAACTGCCCCTGAAAAAGAAGACTTCTTCTAACTTGTCTAAAATTCATTGTCAATTGTAAAATTGAACAGTCCGGATTTGATGTCAGGCTTGCAATTTAGCTCACTTCTTTTTTTTAGCAGTTAAAAAAATATGAACACCACTGCTTCGCCGGTCCGGGGTTTCCCGGATGAAGAATTTGAAAACCGGACAATACGCGCGCAGCGTCTGATGCAAGAGTCAGGAATTGACATCCTCATGCTGTGCACCGAACCGGAGGTCCGGTATTTCAGCGGATTTCACACCCAGTTCTGGCAAAGCCCGACACGCCCGTGGTTCCTGCTGCTGCCAAATACCGGGAAACCGGTAGCGGTTATCCCGGAAATCGGCAGGGAGTGCATGGCACGGACCTGGCTGGAAGACATACGCTGCTGGCCTGCGCCCAGGCCGGAGGATGACGGGGTTAACCTGCTTCTTGGCGCCATTCAGGAACTTGCTGGGTTTGCTGCGTGCATCGGAATGCCGATGGGGCATGAGTCACAGTTGAGGATGCCTCTGCTGGATTTCGAGAGGTTGCGTGATACCATGAAACCTGCCGGCTTTGTTGATGCCACCCCGCTTATCAGCAGTTTGAGAATGGTTAAATCTGAAGCAGAAATCGAAAAAATCACGACCGTATGTACATTGGTATCCGCTGCCTTTGAAGCGCTCCCCGGGCTGCTTCATCCGGGTTTAACGGAACGGGAGATTTTCAAATTGTTCAAAATGGAATGCCTCAGATGCGGAGTGGATGAAGTTTCATACCTTGTTGGAGGGGCTGGTGAGGGTGGCTACAAGGACATAATTTCCCCTCCAGGAGATAAACCGGTGATTGAAGGAGACGTGTTGATCCTTGATACCGGGTGTATTTTAGAAGGATATTTCTGCGATTTTGACCGAAATTTTGCTTTCGGCAGGGTCGATTCCTCAACAAAATCCGCTTACCGTACAGTTTACCAGGCTACTGAAGCGGGACTTGAAGCCGCTCGTCCGGACGCGACTTGCGCGGAAGTCTTCAGTGCCATGAACAGAGTATTAGTTACAGGAGGAGCGCTTGACAGTTCGGTTGGGAGATTAGGACATGGACTTGGGATGCAATTGACCGAATGGCCTTCAATCGCCGCATTTGACCACACCCGCTTGGCGCCGGGGATGGCAATTACACTGGAACCGGGGTTGAGTTATGGGGGTGGCAGAATGATGGTTCATGAGGAAAACATCGTAATCCGTGAACATGGCGCTGAACTGCTAACCCATCGTGCGCCAGCAGAAATGCCGCTTGTCCAGTGATACGTGATTGCTTGAGCGCAATATTGAGAAGGTTTTGCATTAAACCACGTCGCTCCCACCTGCACCGGCAATCACAATGGTGCCGTCTTCTTCCAGTTTCTTGACCACTTTAATAATTTTCTGCTGCGCGGCTTCCACATCGGATACCTTTACCGGACCAAGATTTTCCAGATCATCACGCACCATTTCAGCGGCCCTCGATGACATGCTGCTGAAAATCAGTTCTTTAATCGCGTCACTTGCGGTTTTCAGCGCCAGCACCAAATCCGCCTGGTCCACGTCTTTCATCACCGTCTGCATCTGTTTGCTGTCTATCAGCGCCAGGTCTTCAAAGGTGAACATTAATTCACGGATTTGTTCGGCAAGGTCGGGATTGGATTCCTCAATTGTGGCCAGGATTCGTGTTTCAGTCGATTTATCCACCGAGTTGAGGATTTCCGCAACCGGTTCGATACCTCCGACTTTTGCAACTCCGCTTCCCGCGGCTTTCATTTCTTCCATAAGCACATCATTCATTTCCTGCACCACTCCGGGTGGGATGCTCTCCATGGTTGCCATGCGGTAAACCACGTCTGCCTGCACGCTTTCCGGCAAGGTGCGCAGGACCGTGGAAGATTGTTCAATGTTGTTCAGGTATGACAGTACGAGAGCAATGGTCTGGGGGTGTTCATTGCGTATGTAGTTTGAAATCATTACCGGATCAATGAAACGCAGTGAGTCGAGACCGGATTCCTCACCACCCGCTCTGAGATTGTCGGCAAGTTCCTTGGCCCGTTCGGCTCCAACGGCCTTGTTGAGAGCATTTCTCACAAAATCAGGAGACGCAGTGACACTCACACCTTCTTCCTGGACCACTGAATTGCGGTAAAACTCCTCAAGCACAATATCGACTTCTTCCGGTGCAATATCGGTGAAACGGGTCATGAAATAACCGACCTGCTGAATTTCAACCTCTTCAAGGTTTTTCATCACTTCGGCCGCGGCGTCTTCTCCGAGTGCAAGCAACAGTATGGCTGCCTTTTTCGGTCCGGTCATTTTTCCTACACTCATGTGTCATCCCCTGTCATGGAATCGAAAATGGTATGAAGCTGTTGAGAATTGCCCCCGCAGCGCTCAAGTTATAACAGCATGTATTATCTGTGTTGGAGTTGTCAATTCATGAATTGCACCAGAACCGGTTTTTTTCAAACTGTTGATACACGTAAAGCATGTATTCAACCGTTACCACTCCTGTTGCTCCGCTCACACACAACAGTTTCTTGCCGATGCACCAAAGTGATTGCCCGGTATCAGAAATATAGCTGATTATAATCTGGCAATAGGAAGCCTCCCTTCACATTTGAATTTTAATCAAAGCACATCAAAAAAAAGAGTTTGCTTGAGACAGGGGGGTTTTTGTTCAAGAAACTGGGGATAACGGAGAGAAACCAGCCGGGGAAATCCAATTGCAATCAATGCTGGTTTTTCAGGTGCGAACAAGTTGGGTAGACACGTATGATCGCGACCCTATTGACTGAACCGATAACCGGCTGGCGAATAAAAGTTATCATGTTTTTTCCAAATGTCAAATATGATGTTTGCATGAAGAATCTTTATGAGTGCTGACGAAAAACACAAATCTGTTTCCTGCCGTTTAGTTTGAAAAACGTGAAGCGTGTTCATATAGCATTGATATGTGATATGCCATCATGATATCAATAACTTATGTAAGCAATAATCCTGAGTAAATCAGTTCACAATATCAGTACCACATGTCAAAAAAACAAGCTGACTGCTTCTTGGAAAACTGTTCGATCAAAACAAAACTATTGAATTGGACCCCTCCGGGTTTTTCCCTTGCCGTGACTACCAGGCAGTTCATATTAATGACAGCGGCTTCTATTTGTGACAAACTGCGGACATGCGCAAGCAGTTTCGATGTTTGTCATTGAATGTCAGAGCACAACCAGAGTACACGGTGACAGACATTTTACCACTCCATAGGCTTGCTTCTATTTTGAAAGAAGCAACAGAAAGGCAGACCAAATGAATCACGAGCTTCAAACTATCCCGGCAAGAAAAGGAAAAGCGGCAAGGATCGCTGCAGGTCAGTCAGTCAAAGTGATTAACACGCATGGTTCTCAGGTTGTTGACACATGGGCATTCAATTCGCGGAATTTGAACGAATTCATGTCAATGGAACACAGCCGCCCGTATTTCATGAAACTCATTCCACACAAAGGTGATACGTTGGTCACCAATCTTCGCAGGCCGATGCTGACTCTTACAGAAGATACTTCAGGGGGAGTTCATGACACCTTGATGGCTGCCTGCGACAACCCGCGATATTTTCTTCTCGGCTGCACTGAATACCATGACAACTGCACCGACAACCTGACCACGGCAATGGATAAACTCGGTTTACAAGAACCTGAAACTCCAAGTCCTCTGAATTTATTCATGAATATCCACTGGACATGCAAGGGTGATCTGTCCTGGGAAGAACCAGTTTCCACTTGCGGGAGTTTTGTGATCTTTCGCGCAGAAATGGATTTAATCATCGCCTTTTCAGCCTGTCCACAGGATATATTGCCGGTCAATGGCCGTTTGGGGAAAACAACCGAAGCTCATTTTCAAATCATTTGAATCATAAACCCTATAAGGATATTGACTGAAATTGATAATGACTTGCCGGTATTTCAAGAAACCTGTTCATTTGATTTGTTGTGAGATAGATTATCCGCACAAGGACAACTGTTTTCCCAGGAGAAACATATGAACAAAACCACTGCCCAATGTCTTTGCGGATCTATCCGCTTCACACTGAATGGGAAACCGCTGATGCAGGGCAACTGCCACTGCAACGATTGCAGAAAAGCGACCGGGGCCAGTTTTGCCACGATCCTTTTTTTCAAAATTGAGAATTTGAACCTCGAAAGTGGAGAGCCTGTTCAGTTCCAGCACACCGCAGAAAGCGGGAACATCATGACCAAGGAATTTTGCCCTAAATGCGGGTCGCTGCTGTTTGGGCAGAATTCAGGCCGCCCCGGAGTCAAATCGGTTTTCGTGGGTTGTCTGGAAGATGCAAATTTTGTTAAACCTGAATTCAATGTTTGGACTACACGTGCATTACCGTTCACGCATCTGGATGAAAACACAGAACGTTTTGAAAAAGGACGGGGCTGAGGCAACAGCACAAAATATATGAAAAACCGTTTAGAAGGAATCAACCGGGGTGAAATCCCCTCGGGTCAGAAGCTTGGGGAACTATTAACGCGGACAGAAATACTGCGCGTACCAGGCACACACGATGCGTTGTTTGCTCTGATGGCCAAAAAAGCGGGGTTTGAGGCAGTTTATTTGTCCGGTGCCGCATTGTCTGCTTCAAGAGGCTTGCCGGACCTGGGACTTTTGACCACGGATGATTTGTGCATCGCGGTTCATCAGATCAATCGCGCAACAGGTCTTCCAGTGATTGTCGATGGCGATACCGGACACGGCGGGGTCTTGAACGTTATGAAACTTGTCACGGATCTTGAATCCGCCGGCGCGGCGGCATTGCAACTTGAAGATCAGTCGCTGCCTAAAAAATGTGGACACCTGAGCCACAAGCAGTTGATACCTGCCAAGGAATTCGCAACCAAAATAAATGCGGCTGTAAAAGCACGCACACACATGCTGATAATTGCCCGGACAGATGCCGCGCAGTACGGCATGGATGAAACCATGGCCCGTCTTTGCTGCTATCGAGATGCCGGAGCGGATGTGGTTTTTCCGGAAGCCCTGACGGAGCGGGAGCAGTTCCGACGGGTTGTCGAGGAAATCGGCATTCCCGTGCTTGCAAACATGACTGAATTCGGCAGAAGCCCGATGCTTACGGCCAAGGAACTGGAAGAACTTGGATGCAGACTGGTTATCTGGCCCGCGTCCTCACTGCGTGTTGCGTCACGGTCGGTGGAAGGGTTCTATGCCGATCTGTTTCGAGAAGGAACAACCCGGGGGATGCTGGATCGCATGCAAACACGCAAGGAATTATATGATTTTCTGGGCTATCACGAATACGAAGAGCTTGACTCGGCTATTGAGCGAAGTATTATCCCTCCTTCCTGACCTTGCTCTGACTGAATCCTGACACCATTCATCTTCATTTCCAATTAAATCACAAACAGCATGGACTTTTCCGCTTCGGTCCGCTGATTCTTTGCCCAAACGCGCTCTCAATCAATTAGTGTAAGAGCACTTGTTTAGCAAGACGGTCACCGTTCAATTTCTCTCCGACAGCAAAACCGCACTTATAAATAAATGGGAACATTAACAAATAATCTGATCGTTGTTGCGGCCATGTTTCTTTGGGCAACAGGACTGCCGATCATGGATTTTCAGCAGGAAGGATGGGATGCGATCAGCCTTGCGGCTACACGCGCATTAATTGCCGGAACTGCGCTGCTGATACCAATGTTCTTGTTCGAGAAAAAACGTTTGACGATGCGCGAAACTTCCTACGCATCACTGATCGGCATCTTCGGTTATGGTACTGCCAGCATACTTTTTATCTTCGGCATCGGCATGTCCGATGCGGTTACCGCGGCCATCATCGCAACCATGGTCCCGGTAGTGTCAGCGCTGATGGATTTGTTTTCAAGTCGCCAGCGGTTGCCGCGGAGGCTTGCATTCGCGGTGTTATTTTCAGTTGGCGGAGGGTTGGTTGCGTCACTGGACCCGGTTCAGATGACAATCCAATTCGGGCTTGGAGAACTGCTGGTGTTTGCATCCGTTGTATTTTGGGTGCTGTACACGCGGATGACGATTCATTATCTCTACGATTCACCGCAGTTGGGCGCCTACAGTGTTTCTATGCTTACCGCGGGATCATGTTTGCTGCTGGCGGGTTTAATTGCATCAGGATTCGGAATTGCTTTGAGCCAGGATTTCTCCACCGGTTCTCTGGCTGCGGTTGTGTTTCTGGGTGTGTTTTCAACCGGGATTTCGATCATCCTCTGGTTTTACGGCAGCAAGCAATTGGGAGTCACTACCGCGGCTTTGCATCAAAACCTGGTCCCGGTATTTGTGATGCTGATCATGTTTGCAATGGGTGAAGGATTCGACTGGCAGAAAGCAGTAGGGGGGACTCTTGTGGTGGCCGGAGCAATTCTAGCGCAACTGCGTACCACAGAGGAAAGACACTGATTCATTTTTGGCCCACTGCCGCGGATGAATGGAAATACTCTTGTCAAAAATGCCGAACCTGGTTCAGGTAGCGAGCAGTGCTGAGAATGCCGTTGATGGTAAGGGGTTCCATGTGCATTAATTCCTTGATATAGGAAGCCACTGTTCGATTCCAATATTGCTTGGGAGTGGGGTTGATCCACACCAAGTAGGGGAAGTGCTGGTGCAGTTCACGCAAATTGACAATTCCGGGAGTCTGTGATTCCTCACGGAATTCAATGGCGCCGTATGGTGCGAGCAGTTCGTGGGGGCCCATGTAGGCATCGCCGACGATGAAGACACGGCAATCCGGACTGTTTTCCTTCAACTTCCTCAACAGCACCGGTTTTCTGCGGGCTTCGTCCTCATAAACCTGGTCATAAATCGCATTGTGGAAGTAGTACGTTTTCAGGTCGTTAGGAAAGCGGCGTTTGATTTTTGAAAAGAGGGTCTGCACTTTGCGTGCGTGTGCCCACATCGAGTTTCCGCCATTGTCCAGCAACAACATCACCTGTGTACGGTCCTGCTGTTCACGAAGAAATTGCGGAACGACTATTCCTGCGTTTCGTCCACAGTCTTCCACCGTGCGTTCCACATCCAGGCGGCGGTCCGGATGGAAATCCTGCAGGTCGCGCAAAGCCTGTATCGCAGCATCCATGTTGTCATCGGATAACGGCGCATCAAGGTCTACTGGGTAAAATTCAGGATCACCAAGTACTTTGCGGGCCGTGCCTGCATGCGCGGGCCCGCCCACTCGGATTCCGTGTAATCCGGACCCGGAATGCCCGTAGGGGGAATGACCGTGACTGCCGATCCAGTGTCCCCCACCACTGTGTGCTGTTTTTTGTTTCTCCATCACGCGCTTCATCCGCTCCATCAGTTCCGACAGCGGAATTCCGGAATAATCGACCATAGTGTCACTCTTTTTCGGCGGCGCACCGGGGGGCGGGGCAATCCCGCGGTCTTCCAATTCGGCGTTGTCCCCGCTTAGATGCTCCCTGGCGTCTATCTCTTTGCGGATGTTTTCCGGCAGATCAGAGTGCAGAACTTCGTTCAAAAATTCATCTATCAATTTCTTGTAGTCGATTTCTCCCCGTATCTTTCCTGATTCCAGTTTTTGGCTGAGCCATTGCTCAAAAGTCGAAGAATTGCGGACCGCGGAATCAATGGTCTGGTGGGCAGTGGTGTTGATGTCCAGGAAATATTCCCAGAATGCAAGGGTGTAAGGAGCAATGTCGCGCCGGGATTTGCAGATGAGGTGCTGCCCTGCGTCAAACAGTGAACCAAGGTTGCTCACCAGGCCCAGTTCCATCACCTGGTATAAATCCATCAGTACGCGGACATCCGCGTCCAGACCAAAGCGTTGTAAAGTATGGGGAAAACTGGTGAACATTCAGTCAGGTCTAAAGAGTGTGTTCTGCGCGGGAGTACAACCCGTATTTCTTTAATGCCAGGTTCAGGCGTTCCTGCAAAAGTTGGTAATGACCATCCACTCGCACCAAAGAATCACAGGCTTTCTTGGATGCACCAAGCAGCTGCCGCATCCGGCCAAGGTCTATTTCCAGCAAAACCCGGTGCATCTGTGCGTACAAAGTCAATTGCACGAATTCGGCAAGCACCGGGATGTCCTGTGGCTGAGGGTTTCTTACAGATGCCCGGCGCAGTGCTTTGCGGTAGGTTTCCAGGATTTTGTTGAAAGTGGGTTTTAGACCCATCCGGGCAGTGGAATCTCCACTCAGCATTCTCAGGATCATCAGCTTCAGTGATTCCATCCTGACCCGCCCTTCCATCACAAACGCCTGGGGCATTTTGTCTTCTATTTCCTGCATGCGTCCTGCAATTCTCAGGCTGATGGCATGCAGTGGGTAAATGTCCTTCATCACTTCCAGGATGGCCATCACCTTGCGCGAAAGCATCGCCTGTTTATCCGGAATCACTCGCCCGGTACTGATGTCGCCAATGAACATGCGCGGATTTGGCGTTGGCGGTGGAAGGTGGTTCAATTCGGCAAGATCGACTGGTATGCTGATACGCGCACGCATCATTTTGAGCAGGTCCTTGCTGTGATCAAGCAGATATTGGGCATATTTGATTTCTTGCACTGTACTTGCCTCTTCACTGTCCTCATCATCCTCAACACTTTTCAAAATATCCTGTAGGGAAATCCTGCTCACATTTAGTCCTCCTAGTTGCCGTGAACGCACAGTAAGCATCTTTTTTTTATCGAACTGGATAACTTTTTTCAAATACAAACGGAAAACCTGGGCAGACAGCTGCAAATGATAGGGTGTGACGTAGCCTACATAAATAGGTAGACATGCCTGCAGCAGAAGGTTGCGGTAATCGTTGAGCTTCAGAGGTTTTTTTGACCGCAACACCATCCTCACCAGTTCAACCCTTTTCGGCAGCTTGGCGGGATCCCCCGCAAGACTGTCCGATAATGAGCGTGCCTCCCTTGTATCCAGTATTTCCGCAAGCGCCGATGCTTCAACATGTTCCTGATAACGCGGGTCATCTTCGGGTTCCTGAAATAACATATCCTTCAGTTTTTCAACCACGGACAGTTCATGCAGACGACGTATTTCTTCGGTGATTTCAATCAACTGCTGCTGCAATTCGGTAAAATCTAGGTTCTGCAGTGCAAAAGAACCGGAGGGGATGCTCTGGAGCGCGGATGGTACCGGCATTTTCAGATCTGTACCTGTTCCAAAACCAGTTTCATGTTGCCGTATCCGGAAAGGGAGTAAATGGTCCGGAGGCTCATTGAAAATTCTGGATGCGGAGGTTTACTTTGTAGGATTCAAAGTCAGATAATGGAGGAGGAAGAGGATCAAACCTCATTGACTCAACACCGAGAATCGCTGTTTCATCAAAATCTCTTGAACCGCTTGATTCAATCACGCGTTTTCCGATGATGGCGCCGTCATCAGCTATTTCTACTTCAAGGACGATGTACATGCCGATGCGGAAGACCGCAAGTGAATGAATGACATCCATCAATTGCGGCACAATGCCACGGTTGTAATCGTCCCTTGCCAATTCGTAAGGATCAGGAATTGGCGCCGCGGGTTCGGCGGGGACAGGGCTTTCTATCTCTGCTTCAACCAGCTCTTCCGTTGGAACCTCTTCCTCATATTTCAAGGGTTCCGGTTCTTCGGGTTCTGTAGAGACAGCTGTTTCTTCCACTTCCGGCAGTTCCATGGGTTGTTCCTTCATGACTGTTGATGTCATTCTTTGAACCAAAAACATCAACCTTTCGTCCAAATTGCCATAGGTGCATGAAACACAGGATTCCGTGATCAACTGTCGAATCACCAGAGGGTCACCCAGTGCCATCCGTTTTAGGATGAGCTGGGTGCGGCTGCCACTGCGGACGATTTCCAACTGGAACAAATCACGCGCATCGAACTTCTGTTCTAACTCTGCAAGGAAAGCAAGCACGGTATCAATGCATTTGGAAGTCTGACAATTCTCCACTTCAATGCTGTCGTAACCACGATCCTTGATAGATTCAATCACCTTGTGGGAAACAAGAAGGTAGCGCTGGTTCAGCAATTCACGCAGTCGATTGAATAATTGACGCGCTTCAGCAGATTCGACTTCTCCATGAAAGGTCAAAGGTCCCATCACGGCTTTTGGCGGATTTGCAGGTTGCCCGCAAACGTACAGGGGCAAGGAAAACAGGACGATGCCAAGCAGCAGGATTGGGAGAAGTATTCGTTTTTTTCTTGTCATTTCCTGAAAATGGAGAAATTATTTACCCATTATGCCGTATTTCCGGTGAGAGTTTCATGGTGCAAAATTACTGGTTTTTACAGTCATGCGGCATGTGAGATCATTTGGCATTCTGAAACAAAAACCGGGGTTCACATTCATTTTGAAAAAATATGACTGAAACAAGTTGGTATTTGTTGGCGGTACTTTTCGGATTTGTGTTCGTTGTCCCCTTTATATTGGCGTATCTGGCATACAAGATCAAAGGGGCAAACGATTAACACCGGAACAGGGTGATCCAAAACGTCTCCGTATTACTCCTCACTCCTCCCCGCAAACCACATCACCACTTTACGGATGGATATTCGTGGAATCAAGGAATTCCGCGAACAACCTTCAATCAGTTCCAAATTACCCTGAAAGAGGATGCCGCTCAGCCGCATTCCACCAGCCCGATACATTCATCCAGAATGTCGAATGCATTGGCAAGTTCCTTGGAACTGATGATCAAAGGCGGGGTTAGAGTGAGGATATTGCCCATGCTGACTTTGAAACTCAATCCTCTTTCAATAGCGCGATACAGTACTTGTTCTGCAGCATGAGGGTTCGGTTTTTGCGGATCGTTTTGACGTACCATGGAAATTCCCATCAGTAATCCCAATCCCCTGCAATCCCCAATTGTACTGTGTTTTTCTTTCAGCTTTTTCATGCAGGAAAGCGCCTGTTCTCCCAGCATTCTGGTATGATCAAGCAGCGAGCGTTTTTCGATTTCCTCCAGTGTAGCCAGCGCGGCCGCACAGCACACAGGATTTTTTTCATGGGTGTAATGCCCCAGGGCGCCTTTAGCCTGTGCTCCATTAATGAATTCCCGGGCAATGAGTGCGGCAATGGGCATGATCCCCCCTCCCAGACCTTTGCCCAGGCAGACGATGTCAGGAACGATACCATAGTGTTCAAACGCGAACATCCTGCCGGTACGCCCGAGTCCGTTTGGGATTTCATCCAGTATGAGCAGCGTCCCATGCCGATCACAGGCTTCACGCACTTTCTTCCAGTATTTTCTTGAAGGTATGACCGGGACCGCGCGCACGGTTTCCGCCACCACCGCACCGACATCCCCTTCTTTATCCAGCACGTATTCAATGTAATTCGCGCACTGCAGGTTGCATTTACCTGCGCAACCAAACACACAATTTGATTCATCCGGAGGCGGCACGTGTTCTGTACCGGATAATAAGGGTCCTATGTCGCGCCGAAACATGGCCTTTCCTCCCACAGAAATCGCGTCAAGTGAAGCACCGTGAAATGAATCCCAGAGAGAGACCGTTTTGTGTCGACCGGTAACCGCTCTTGCCAGTTTTAATGCAATGCCGATGACGGTAGTTCCTCCCGGCGCGAACAAAACGCGGTTGAGGTCTCCGGGAGCAAGGCCGCTGAGTTTCTCAGCCAGTTTGACCGCGGGAGGGTTGGTATATCTGCGGGGTGCAAATGTTTGTTTTTTCAGCTGCCTTGATATGGCGGTAATCACTCTTGGGTTTGCATATCCTACCTGATGAACACTGTTGCCATGAAAATCCATCAAACGGCGACCATCCTCGGTGACTATGTAGATGCCGTCACAACCCGTCAAGACATCCAGGCACGGTGTAGACAGGGATTGGTGCAGAAAATGGCGGGAATCTGTTTCCAGCAATCGACGCGTGGTTTTGTCCCTTTGACGCATGTCCCACTTGACACGTGCTCGTGAGAGATTTGATTCACCTTCCGAGTGAGTATTTCCTGCGTCTTCTTTCATTTATCTTGCAACGATATAACGCATAACAAACTGAAATTATAATTGTTTTGTATTATACCAATTAATACACAGAGTGAATAAAATCACTTAGCAACTTAAAATTACCGCTGGATTGGTAAGCTGCTAAATAACGACCAAGTAGCATTGCGGTTGGAAGGAGTCATTTCAAACACTGGAAATAAAATGCTGCCGAAAAAACACTTCACCAGGGGGTAGTGAAGACTTATGTTCCAATTCGGGCTTTCAGAATAAAAATGGGTTAATCCAATTTTAATTCTTTGGTTGTCATTGTCAGTAACTATTCCCGCGAATGGTAATGGTTTTTTGACTGAATCAAGTTGCTTGTAGGAATTGGGGAGGGTTTGATTCAAAAACCGGACATGTCGCTCATTCATCAAGTAGGATCACAGGTTCCTGATAAAACCGCACTTTGCGTGAAGCCAGTTTTTCCTGAAGGACATGATTGAGCCATTTATTTTTGTCCGTCAGTGCTTCTCCATTTCGTAATTTTTCCATGTCCGCGTGGAGGTGGAGCACACGACCGGGGATAATGAAACGTGTCACTCCTGCCGGAATCAGTTGGCCGCTAACCGCAACCTGCAAGACTTCCAAAAGGGTGTATCTGGGAAAGACAACCATGCCGCCAAAATCAGGGATTTCCGAAAGTACTAATGACAGGTCGTGGTTGATGGTCCTGCGGATGTTTCCGATTTCGGTGTATCTGGCAACAAGGGCGTTCAGCGCGGTGGCATTATCAACTCCTGGAGCAGCATGCACGAGATAATGCCGACCCTCCTGAGAAATCAAGGCGCACAAAGCTTCCCCGTCATCCATCTTCTCCAAGGTATCCTTGGCAGTGGATAAATTCAGCACATACGAACTGACGCCGGCAAAATGAGAGAGCAGTGTCTCAAAATCCGGTCCGCAGATGATATGGTGCCATACATGGAGATCTATCCCTTCATCGTGTGGAGATACAACTTGGGCAACAATATGCGGATACCCGAGGCGTTTGAAAGCCGTAACTCGGGTGGCGCCGTCAAGCACTACAAAGCGATCCAGCCATTTCACGACAATGACCGGGTTCGCGAGTGTCTTATCCTGTTGTAGACGGGTTGAAAGCCTGGTCACCCTTTCCGGGTTTACATGCTCATGCGGAACTGCCCGGTCCAGGGGTATTACCTCGATGGCTTTCAGTTTAGATTTGGGCAAGGCAACTGATAAAGATAGGGTATAAGCTGGGAAAGTTCAGTCTCTGGGTATGGTTCTCGCGTAACGCGCAGCTAGATTGAAATATTCCAATGCGGCTACGCCCAGTGATTCCTGTTTTAGTGCAACCATTTCCTCACAGGTCCGGACTCCCTGTTTGAGCGCGCAATAGGTCTGGTATACCGGAAGGATAGTCTGTAAATCCTTGTCCCGAGAACTTTCCAGGTATTTTTGCATCATGGTCTGTTCAAGTTCAGGTTGATTGTGCCAGGCCAGTTCAACCATCAAAGATGCAACGTCATTTGCGACGTCAAGCACCGAGTATTTCTTTTGTGTCTCTAGCGGGCTGATCATCCGGACAGTTTCTCCCTGAACGTGTACATGTTCCGGAAGCAATGCTCCATGCCCCTGGACGACGCGTCCTTTGCGGATCCTTTTTGCGAAAATCCCTCCCTTTTCATTTATGAACTTTTCCATGGGATGTCGAATCATGTCGATAATAGGCTGAGTGACAGACGCGTCAAAATAACGTTTGATCTGGTAGAGCATGTCATCGCAAAGCGAATGAAACCGATCGACCCTTCCGGACTCCGCCATACGGGCAGGCATACCCGCGTCCGCATGAATTTCGGCAAGGGTTTGTGCGATCAGGCTTACATCAACTGAATCAGCCTTTTTCTTTTTCAGCAATGAAGAGAGGAACCGCCTTTCAGTCAGCGCATCCATTTTCAGTGCATACTCCAAAACCCTGCCTTCGCTGCCACCCAAACGATATTTCCCCTCCTGTTCCATGAGCGGGATCACTTCCAGCGGCCAGCCTGGATTGTAACGTTGAGACAACTGGCATTCCTCATTGCAGAAAGCCTCCTTCACAGCCAGACTGGAATATTCCGTCCCGGTTTTTTTTATTTTATAAACTTTGTTGTCCGCCAGAAACAGGTAGGAGCATTGTGTTTTTTTCAGTTTTATCTTTTTAGGTTCGTCCGGGTATGGATCGGACGTTTTCAATGCTTCCACGTAGGATGGGGTTGAATGTTCCATGTTTTTATAACCCAGTATGTGTTTCCCGGGGAGATATTCAATCAGTAAAGAGCATCATGTGGTTCATCGACTGCAAAACCTGCTCATTGGGAAAGTGCAGCGTTTTAACTGATAGATAACCAGTGAACATTGTCAATGAGGCACAATTTATACAGGATCCTATTTTTCAGTGTATTGCCTTTCAAAGTGCCTGCAATTCGCACACCTTCCGTTTGACTTGAAGATGCCAGTGTACAGACAAGCAGACTGTATGTGGTTCTGTTTTGTGGGAAATTACAGAGGTTTCGGCAATGATGCTGTATGAAAGATAAACAAACCGAGGAACCGTTGGAATAGATACATTTCACTTCCTTCTAGACAACTTTTATACATTTAAGAGGTGCCCCAATTTCTTTTTCTTGGTTTTCAAGTACTGTTCGTTTCCAGGGTTTTTTTTAATCTCCAGCGGCACCCGTTCCACCACTTCCAGGCCATGCCCCTGTACGCCAACAATTTTCCTTGGATTGTTGGTCATTAACCGCATCTGTCGGACACCCAGCATGTAAAGCATCTGCGCACCCATGCCATAATCCCGCAAGTCTTCCTTAAAGCCAAGCCGATGATTTGCTTCAACTGTATCAACACCGTCTTCCTGAAGTTTGTATGCCCTTAGTTTGTTAAGCAGCCCAATTCCTCGACCCTCCTGGGGAAGGTAGAGGATGACGCCCTTGCCTTCGTGTTCCACCATCTGCATGGCAGCCTGAAGCTGCGGTCCGCAGTCGCAGCGGAAGGAACCGAAAACATCTCCAGTCAGGCATTCCGAATGAACCCGAACCAGCACCGGTTCGTCTGGGTCCCACTCACCTTTAACGAGGGCAACATAATCACTGTCATCCAGGAGGCTTTGAAAGCCTATCACATGGAAAGTGCCGTACTCTGTGGGGAGAGTTGCTTCAGCCTGTTTCTTTACCAGCGTTTCATTTCGTTTTCGGTACTGGATAAGGTCGGCAATTGTAATCAACAGCAGTTCATGTTCGTCGGCGAATTTCCTCAATTCCGGGTATCTCGCCATTGTGCCGTCTTCATTCATGATTTCACACACCACACCTCCGGGCTGCAGTCCGGAAAGCCGTGCCAAGTCAACAGCCGCTTCGGTGTGACCTGCGCGCTTGAGCACACCTCCTCTGTGTGCAAGCAAGGGGAAAATGTGTCCTGGGCGGCGGAGGTGGTTGGGTTGTGCATCGGGCGCCATCGCGGCAAGTACGGTCCGTGCACGGTCGGCAGCAGAAATACCGGTGGTTACTCCGGTTGCGGATTCGATGCTGACAGTGAAATTAGTTCCGGTGGGTGATTCATTTTCTGAAACCATCAAGGGCAGATGCAGCTGGTTCGCACGTTCAGCGGTAATGGGCATGCAGATCAGGCCGCGTGCGTGAAGGGCCATGAAGTTGATGAGTTCCGGAGTCACTTTCTCCGCGGCGCATATCAAATCGCCCTCGTTTTCACGGTCTTCATCATCAACCACCACCACCATTTCCCCTCTTCCGATGGCGGAAATTCCATTTTCAACCGAGTCAAAACGAATTTCGGATTCCATCAACATTGTCGGTTCTTTGTACAGTATTGTCGGTTCTTTGTACAGTTGCAAATGGCGATAACCTTGTTGTTCAATCAGCAGAAGGGTAAAGGACCGGCTTCAAAGTTTTCTGAGTTCCGCTGTCTCATGGAAGTCTGTTATCGCTCTGACAGGTCCCCAAACTTTTTTCAGAAGATATCTGCGAACAAAAGGACAACCTCGCATCTTTAGCCCAATTAGATAAATAGCCGCAAAACATTTATAAAAAAGGATGAACGAACATTGCTGGAAAAGCAAGCCTCATGCGTGTTTTTTTAGGCTGGCAATCAACAGAATATCATCTCCGATTTCACTGGCGGACTGAACCTGCCAGCGGACGGCATCAGCTATTAAATCACAGCCCAGTTCTCCACACCAGGAGAGCGCTTGCTGTCCTCCGATCACTTTGGGGGCAATAAAAAGGTAAAGCTGATCCACACATCCGCTTTTTATGAAGGATGCATGCACAAGGCTTCCTCCTTCAACAAAAAGACTGCGGATCCCCTGTTTGCCCAGTTGTTCCTTGACCCAAGGTATCTCAGGAATCCTGGTTGGTGCTTCAACCACAAACAGGTTTTTCCGATCAGTCCACACGCGATTGGGAGCATCAGATCCGGTGATGACGATCACCGAAACTCCATCGTCGTTCAATATATGACAGTCCCCGGGGAGGCGGGCCATTGAATCCAGCACCACCCGGATTGGGGAATTGCCGTCAGGAATATCCCGGACAGTCAGTCTTGGATTATCCGCAAGCACAGTATTGATGCCGACGAGGATGGCGTCATGTTCATTACGCAGCCGGTGGACATGAGCGCGTGCCTGAGCGCCGGTGATCCATTTAGAATCGCCTCCGGATGCAGCAATTTTGCCGTCCAGTGTGATTGCCGCTTTCAGTCTCACCTTAATATTGTTGCCCGAGGAACTCATGGTGTTGAGAAAGTAATAACATGTAAATTAATATTCCTTTGTACAGCAGGAGTATTTTAGTCTGGCATCGGTTGCTGCTGCAGGGGAAACACGCGGTCGACAAAGCGCAGTTGTGTGCAGTCAGAATCAAAATGACTCAAAAGCCAGTATCTCGGGGAGCCGGCCAGCATTACCTCCCCGTGCGTCATGGTTGAGCAGAAACAGCGTTCTTTAGCATCCAGGCGGAAAGAATCTGGTCGAATGCTGTCGCTTTTTCCGTTGTTGAGCGTAACCATAAAAGTATCCTCAATCCGCTCCAGCGCCAACCCCTCCATCGGGGTGTGTGTGCATGAGAGATAGCATTTGTCCCATCTGGATTCACTCCAATATTCCACGTAATATCGATTTGTTTCCGGTTCAAACGACATATGAGATTGGAAATATTTCAGCACTTTTCCGGTCACAGGTCTGGAATGAAAATACCACTGCTGCCGGTCGTCGATTTCAATAAAATGATAATGAAACTGCTTGACCAATATGCTGTTGAAAATAACATTCTGTTCTATCTTTCTTGCAATTGGAACAGGGAAATACATGCCTTTGCCGGGATCAAGTTCGTGCTTGACAAGGTGCATCTCAATCACTTCCAGGACTTTATCCCTGTCCAGCAAACCGGTATGCCTGATATGCTTATATTGCGCGGGAATCAAGGGATTCCAAAACCGTTGTTCATCGAGGAGAAACACATATCTTTCCAGTGCGGCAAGCTTTTCCAGGGATTGCATGAGCGGATTTTGTTCCATCGATTTGCACTGGTTGTTTTTTCCCCGTGGATTTTTGCTGGGTATATAATTCAGAGTGAGACTGGTAAAGTTTTTTCAGTTTTTCCCGCACTCAAAGCATGATGAAACAGTAACTGCTGTCCGCACCGGTTGTAACTATTGTAGAGGCTGGAAAAATAAGCATAGCTCATTTCTGATAATCTGCGCATCACCTTGGCAACTCGTTTTGACCATTGGTTTGCATCACCGGGAATGGAACGGTAATTCCCACGCTCCATGATATGTACGATGGTGTAGGCGCGCCGGCCATGTGGAGTATCGATTTCAACAATCCCCGCATTGCCATTGATCCCTTTGACAAACCCTGTTTTATCCCATATCCGCACAACAGCGTTTTTGTCAAAACATGTTCCGTCTTTTATCCGATCCGGCATCCATTTGTGTCCGGGCAGACTGAGCAGACGCATCATCTGTTTTGGCGCGTTCAGGTTAATCTGTAGGAATGTTCGGGACCAAGTACCCTTCCAAACCAGAGACGCGCAAAGATCTGGTTCAAATCGGAGGCGGAGATCTTGTTTCGATAGGTTCGCCCGTCTTTGGGGATGTATTCCACAAGCATAAGTTCATGGTACATACCAGTGCTTCCCAGAATATTCCAAACCCTTGCGGGACCTCCAAGCGCTCGCAGGATATGGTTTGTGCTTTCGTTGCTGCTGAAGCGGATCATCTGTTCAAGGTGTTTCTGGGTAGTGTTTGAATGCCTGATTTTTTGATTGAACCTTTGCAGCAGGAAAGCCTGAAACACCGGGACCTTTATCAAACTAGCTGACTTAACTCGCTTTCGGGGACGGATTGAAACATGCTGCTTCCCCGTGGTTAAATCCTGGACTACCATTGAAAGCCGGTCTTCCCGGTTCAGGTGTTCACTTTGGTACAGGTCTTCCAGAAAATGAACAACACCTGCTTCCAAGGAAGAGGTATACCCATTGGGCACAGTAAGCTGGTTTATATCAGGGACTAGAGCCGGATTGTAATAACGCAGGTATTTTCGCGCAACCCAGCCTTCGGGACCTTGTGGAATCTGAATCCGCTCCCAGTAATCGTCCGTCCTTGTGAGTGGGAAAAGATGCGTTCCTCCCCGAACTGTTTTCACTACCGGGAATTCGGTGCCCGGGCCCGAACGGACATTCAGCGCGTCTGCCCTGACAACCGCATATGTTCCTTCTTCCAGGATGTTTGCCTCGGTCTTTCGTTCAGGCAACTCAAACCTGGATAATGCAGGAATCAATCGCCGGGATTGCTTCGTCTGTAGAAACTTCAGGGAAGCCCACCCTTGTAAGCCTGACCTGGTGGTCACCCGGACCCAGTCTTTCCGAGATTGGGGCATATAAAAAACCATGCTGCCCTTTTTCAGCACCTCCAGCACGGTGTACTTTGTTCCTTGGCCCTGGCGCAGGTTGAGAGCGGCTGCCTTTACTCTCGCAACCCTAAAAAGCAGCCCTGGAACCTGTTCAACTGGGAATCCAGGTGAGGGCACAGAAAGATAGATTAAGAAGACCAAAACCCAGAGTTTATAAAACCATGGCCTTTTCACACCGCGTATATTTATGCTGCACATCACAATTCCCAATTCAAATTGAACTCATGAGAGAATCACGTCCGCAAAGTACATACCTGAAATGGACCCCTCGCGGGAAGGGATGAGGTTTAATGTCGATTTTGGAAATCTGGGAAGAAAGTGGAATCCGTTCGGGACCGCGGATTCCAGGGGGACTGGCGGATTAACTTAACTGCTCTTTTTCAGTCTCCTCAAATGGATCAGAAAAACCAGCCCGGGGCTGATTGCAAATGAAAGTACCAATACTGAAAAAACTATCGTCCAACTCAATCCCATGCTTTCTCCTTGATGAGGGCGCCCTGTGGTAATTAACCCTACAACGACACTTATACGGTTAGACCGCAGTTTTTATCAGCTTATGCAAAAAAACTGAATTATTTAATGATTTCATTGTGAACCTGGCCAACTGACGTTGTAGGGTTAAATAATTCTGTAAGCATACCTACACCAGCGGATAACGCAATTCAAAAACAATCAGCGTTTGAGGGGAACAATGAAGGCGCCCTCGAAACGTTTGTCTTTGCGGACCAGCAGTTTAAGCAGGGATTTTGCCTGCTTTCGGGAACGGTATCCTCCCGCATGCACCCGCTGATAGGTAATCTTGTCGTCGGACCGGGTTATTTCAAAAAATGTCTGTTTGCCATAGCTTTGATTCAGGTGGTTTCGAACTCTGCCCGCGGTTTCAAGATCTGGATACATTCCGAGTGAAATGCGGTATCCGCCATTCTCTGCTTTCCGAAAAGCCTTGCCAGAATAATTGATTTCCCGGTTGATCTTGTTCATCAACTTTATCGAAGATTCCTCTGCCAGGATTTTGTTTGAAATCACCTCGGCCATAGACGAGGTCATGCTGGATTTTGTCACCCGGGATTTGTAACCGTAGCGTTTGAGCAGGTTCCGGTGGTCGCTGACACATTCCGCAAATACGCAATTCGCCACTTGCACATAGTAACGGGTCTGCTTGGGTTTCTTCGCGGGTTTAGGTTTCGGTTTGGGCGCCGGTTTCGGTTTAGGGGTAGGTTCCGGTTCCCGGACCACTGTCACGGTTGGTTCCGGAATCGGTTCCTCCACAACGATGTCAACCGGTAAGGGCGCTCCTTCAGGCAGATTTAGGAAGTACAGGACAGCAACAGTGATGACCCCCAGCAGCATTCCGGCGACGCTGGTGATGATGCCCGGGATCAAAATTGAAGAACCCTCTATTCTTGATTTCACCTTCTTTGGTTTTTCCTTCTTCTTTTTTTCGGTTTTTTTCTCTGCCGAGTCAGTTTCTTCATCAGCCGCGGCCGGAGCAGCTACAGGGGGCGCAGCTTCCGGAACTTCTTCCCAGGAGGGTTCTTCCGCGGGTTCTGTAATGCCTGCTCCCTCATCCTGCATTTCAAGGTCGTCAATGGTGGAGAGGTCCTCAAAGAACGAGTCGAGTTCGGAATCTCCTTCTTCCTCTTCTCCTTCCATGAAGGCATCCAACTGGTCGCCGAAATCGTCTCCGAATTCATCAAGACCCTCCAGTCCTTCCATGTTCTCGTCGGCCATAACGTCCTTTTTTGCAACCTGATGCTACCCGGGGACTTTCGCCCTTTCCCGGTTCGTATGAAAAGCGAGATTCCTGAACCGCGATCTGTCCCTCATGGTAAAATTGTCCTGTTGCATGTGGGTTTCATTCATTTGATGCATCCTGTTCAGGGATTATATGCTTTGTTCAATTTATGGATAAGGGATAACCCTTTTAAAGTCAAATCCTCCTCATGGATCACTTCGGTTAGCATGGGGGCTATTTTGGATGCCAGTCCACCGGTTATCACCACTATCGGGTTTTGCTGATGTAAGGATGATGACATCTCTTGTTTTATGCGCACAATCAGCGATTCAATCATGCAGGTGTATCCATGCACAATCCCGGACTGCATACTTTCGCTGGTGTTTTTCCCAATCAAAGAACCGGGTGGATCCAGTTTCACTTGGAATAACTGTGCCGCTTTGGCATACAGGGCTTCCGCGGAAATCAACATGCCCGGGCAGATCAGACCGCCCTCAAACTCACCGTCGGAGGTGATCACGTCCAGTGTCGTGGCAGTGCCGCAATCAATCACTATCAGCGCGCATCGGTACTTGTGAAATGCGGCCACTGCGTTTGCCAGGCGGTCCTGCCCAACCTTGGCGGGAAATTCAGTTGCAATGCGGATTCCCAGGTTCAGTTCATGACTGACAGTCAACGGTGCATGACCGGTCAGTTTTTCAAGAAGTTCGCTGAACACCCCGGTCAATTCCGGAACCACCGAGCTGAGAACCGCGCCTTTTAAATCATCCAGGTTCCCGTTGAATGCGAAAAGCATACCCCGAGTCAGCATTTCATATTCATCGACGCTCTGATGGGTGCTGGTGTGCAAACGACGGCGAAAAAGAAGGGCCTCATCCCGGAAGACTCCAAATACGATGTTGCTGTTTCCAATATCTACTGTCAGGATCATTCCTCTCCAAGCTCAAGCATGTCCCCGGAGAAATGTATGTGGATCTCTCCGTTGTCGGTGATGATTTCTGGATAGCCCTCCGCGGTCAATCCTCTGAAAATTCCGTCAATAGATTTCCCATTCAAACAGCGTACCCGTTGTCCCACGATCTTGGCGCGCCGCAGCCATTCATCCAACATGCTCTTCAACCCCTCCTTTTGGAATTGCATGAGCACTTCGGAGAGTTTGTGAAGCAGGTCCCGGAAAACTGCCGGCTGATCCGCCGCGCCCCCTAACTGTTCTTCAAGTGTAGTAACTGTTTTAGAGAGTGGTTCGGGGAAATCGTCAGCGCTGCCTTCAGTGTTGATGCCGATCCCCATTACCAGAACCGGGAACCGGAAGCCTTGAAGTGAGGTTGATTCCAGTAGGATGCCGCAGATTTTCCGCCCGTGCACAAGCACATCATTTGGCCACTTTAGGCGCACACCGTCGATCCATGTTTCCAATGTGCGCGCCACGGCAATTCCTGCCAGCAGTGCAATCACCTGCACCCGGTTCCGGGGCAATTCAGGATGAAGCACCAGCGAGAAGGTGAGGTGCCTGCCTGGCAGCGAAACATATTCCCGTCCCATGCGTCCCTTGCCGTGTGTTTGCGTATGCGCGTAAATCACCCGGCGGTCATGCTGCAGGTGTTCCCTTACGCGCATCACAAACGCGTTGGTTGAATCGATCTCCTGCAGCTCTATTACTTCCCAGCCCGGGACGGAGGCAAGCGATTTATCTGAGGATGAAGTCATGGATCGTCAGTAGGGGTTCACCATTACCGTCAGTTTTTACTTTTCCGTTGTCTTCTCTTTTCACTTCCATCACCGCCTTCAACTCCGCGCGTACATTTTCAATTTCCGCTTTCAGGTGGATTTCGTACCAGTTGCTGTACACAAGAAAAAAATCCTTCTCAACATTCCATAACCCCGCTGTTGATGGTTCATTTTCCAATGTTTTTTTGATTTCATCTATATTCTTGTATGTCTTTGGTTCCATCCCGAAACCCGATGGCTGCAGTGCTTCCCCGATCAATTCAGCATAGACCGAGTATTTTTCTTTGTTGTTTTCGATCGAAGAAGTTGACTGAAATCTAGAAATAAAATTCTCAATTTCTGTTGCTGATGCCAGGTTGACATTAATTCTGGGCGAGTTTTCTTTGCCAACGGCAAATACTGTAAAATGCCTGTTCCAGGAATCTTTTTGCCGTGAATCGGAAGATAAAGGGATCCAACTGCTGATCAGACCTTCTTCCAGTAATTTGCTTTGGATCAACAAGATTTCACCCAGGCGGTCGAACCTTTTGTCTTTGACCGACCATCCCGTGTCTGAATCGACATGGCCTTCTATAAATGATTGGGGGTAATTGTCTTCACTGTTATCATCGTTCCAGTCATATATCGAGGCATACAGTGTTCGCACCTCATCTTCGAGCATTGTGTTTTGAATTTCTGGGGTGCCTGCCGAAGGCTGAAATTCGATCCTGATCTGCTTAAATAAATTGAGGAATTCATTACGAACCTTGCGGTCAGGATCGCTTTCCGGAAACTTGCCCGGGTCAATCCGGTTCAGGTTGAAGAGGTGGTCAATCGGGCGGATGGAGGGGGTGAAAAAAGTCACCTCCGGGAAATCGGCCAGAATCCCCGCGGGGAGTGGAGCAGGTCCCGGAGGATTCAGAAATGATGGCAGCGACCCGGCCGGAGTCGCAATTTCCACAAGTCCCCGCAAATAAAGGCGGAAGAAATCGGTTTCGTCTTGTGTGACAAGTCCTTCCTTGACAGCTTTGAACAGTGATTTGACCGCATTTCGGGCCTTAAAGGAAGCCTGGAAGTTGCGGATCCCGCGTGTTTCCAGATTTGTTTCAAAAGCGAACTCGGTCATGAAGACCGCAAGCAGGGCGAGGATCACCAGGGTGATCAGCAGGGCAATGCCAGGCCTTGGCTTGGGAACATGGGTGAAATTGCATGCGGTTTTGTCTGCCATCAACAGGGCATGTTCAAAGGGCGCGGAGGTATCGTTGCCTTGCCCCTTCCCCTCTCACGAACAACCGCTGGTTGCTCCACATGACGCGCATTTCAAACAGGACCCGTTTCGCACCATGGTGAACTGTCCACAGGTTCCGCAGGGCTCACCTTCGTAGCCTTTCATACGGGCCTCCTCGATCAGTTCCGTACGTGAACGCTGGTCGGATGACCAGTCTCCGAAAACCGCTGTTGCCGCCCCTTCCTCGGCGGGTGAGGATTCCTTAAGTGAAATATCGGTTTCACCTCCATGTTGAGACAATTGCGTTGATTGGAAAGCTCCGCTTTGCATTCCGGGAACCGCTGCGCCGGATTCATGGGGATGCTGCTGTCCTTCAAGAAATGCGCGGCTTTCCTCAATACTCATTTTGCGCTCCGAGACCAGGCGTTCTTCATTGTATTCAGGGACATCCACCGGTTTGGAAAGACTGCTTGCCCGCAGGTCTTCTTCCGAGACATGGGCAAGATCGTGGCGCCCGAGGTAGTTGATTGCAAGTTCCCTGAAGATGTAGTCAATGATCGAGGTGCTCATCTTGATCGCCTGGTTCCCCATCACCATCCCGCTCGGTTCGAACCTGGTGAAGACGAACGCTTCAACGAATTCCTCAAGAGGCACGCCATGCTGCAGACCCAGCGAGATAGCAATAGAAAAACAGTTCATCAGGCTGCGGAAAGCCGCGCCTTCCTTATGCATATCGACAAATATTTCTCCGATCGAACCATCTTCATATTCCCCTGTACGCAGGTAGAGTTTGTGACCTCCGATCACAGCTTTTTGCGTATACCCTTTGCGACGGAAAGGAAGCCGGCGGCGTTTCGCGATGTAGCGGTGTATTATCTTTTCCGCAACCTGTATCGCGGCCGCCTGTCCCGGTTCCTCCTCGAATACGTCCTGCTTATCCCAAACTTCGGCGTTTGTGCTCGTGTTCAGCGGCTGGCTCAGTTTGGACCCGTCGCGGTACAAAGCATTGCATTTTAATGCCAGTTTCCATGAAAGCAGATATGCGTCCTTGATGTCATCCACATCCGCTTGCGCGGGCAGGTTGATGGTCTTTGAGATAGACCCGGATATAAAAGGCTGTGCTGAGGCCATCATGTGAATGTGCGCGTTTGGGGCAATGAATCGTTGTCCCTTCTTCCCACACTTGTTTGCACAGTCGAACACGCTGTAATGATCCGGGTTCAGATGCGGGGCGCCTTCGATGGTCATCGTTCCGCAGATGAAATCATTTGCCGCTTCAATTTCGGTTTCACTGAATCCAAGGTGTTTGAGGATGCTGAACTCATAATCGCTGAGTTGATCCTCATCCAGCCTCAAGGTGTTTTTGCAGAATTCATCCCCTAAAATCCAGCGGTTGAAGACAAAACTGATGTCAAATGCCGAAGGTAGCTGGGCTTCTATGTTCTGCAACGCCTCATCGGTAAACCCTTTTTCCCTGAGTACTTCCGTGTTGATGCACGGACTTCCGTCAAGACGACCATGACCCTTCACATAATTGATGATTTCATTGATCTCGGTGTTCGAGTAACCCAGGTGTTTCAGGGCAGGCGGCAGGGACTGGTTGATGATTTTGAAATATCCTCCGCCTGCGAGTTTCTTGAATTTGACGAGCGCAAAATCAGGTTCAATCCCGGTGGTATCGCAGTCCATCAGCAGACCGATTGTTCCGGTCGGGGCAATTACAGTAACCTGTGCATTGCGGAAACCATGACGTTCCCCAAGCCGCAATGCGAGGTCCGCGTCTTCCTGCGCGGCTTTGAGCAGGCCGGGTGGGCAATGGCGGCTGTCTATGCCGAGGGGAGTGATGCTTAAGTTCTCGTACTCTGCGTCGTTCACACGGTATGCGGCGCGGCGGTGATTGCGGATTACCCGCAGCATATCCTCCCGATTGTTCTTAAACCCGGGGAACGGACCCAGTTCCTTTGCCATTTCCGCCGATGTCGTGTACGCGGTCATGTGCATGATGGCGGTTACCGCTCCGCAGAATGCCAGCGCTTTCTTCGAATCATAGGGGATGCCGTTGACCATCAAGTATGTGCCGAGGTTGGCGTAGCCAAGTCCGAGTGTGCGGAAACGGTAAGACAGATCAGCGATTCGGCGGCTCGGAAACTGTGCCATCAGCACGCTGATTTCAAGCACAATGGTCCATATTCGAACCGCATGGCGGAATCGCTCAATATCCAGTTCGCCCGTTTCAGGGTCCTGGAACTTGATGATGTTCAGCGAGGCCAGGTTGCAGGCCGTGTCATCGAGGAACATGTATTCGCTGCACGGATTCGATGCACGTATGCGACCGTCGTTGGGACAGGTGTGCCAATCGTTGATGGTCGTATCGAATTGCACTCCCGGGTCAGCAGAGGCCCAGGTAGCAAAAGCGATCTGCTCCCACAATTCACGGGCTTTCAGCATCCGTGAGGGTTTCGGGCCCCGCCCTTCCTTCTCCGCCAGCTTTTTTTCCGTGCGCCAATACAGTGGCCATTCCCCGTCATTCTGCACTGCCTCCATGAATTCATTGGTGAGGCGCACCGAGTTGTTTGCATTCTGCCCTGAGACTGTATTGTATGCCTCTGAGTTCCAGTCGGTATCATACTCGTCGAAATCCGCTCCCACGTATCCCTGTTTTGCGAGATGGATTATTCGTTCCACATAACTGAACGGTACTTGCGCCTGTTTTGCCATGTGTATTTCTTTGCGTAAATCCCGGTTTCGTTTTGCATCGAAACGTTCTTCCGAGGGTTCCCATTTATGGATCGCGGCAAACAGCCCGGTGATGATTTCACGGATTTTCTTCGAACCTGAAACCAGTGCGGCGACTTTCTGTTCTTCGCGCATCTTCCAGTTGACAAACTGTTCGATATCAGGATGATCGACGTCAAGGCAGACCATTTTCGCGGCACGCCTGGTGGTGCCTCCTGATTTGATGGAACCGGCCGCGGTGTCGCCGATCTTGAGGAAAGACATCACCCCGGATGAAACCCCGCCACCGGAAAGCGGTTCCATACCTCCACGCAAATCCGAAAAATTCGACCCTGTTCCCGAGCCGTATTTGAACAACCGCGCTTCCCTTGTCCAGAGGTCCATGATCCCTCCGTCCTGAACCAGGTCGTCCTTGACCGATTGAATAAAACATGCGTGCGGCTGCGGATGGGTATAGGCATCCTTTGATTCTGAGACCTGGCTTGAATCCGGATCAACATAATAATGACCCTGCGCGGGTCCGGTCATTCCATAAGCCCAGTTCAATCCGGTGTTAAACCACTGCGGCGAATTAGGTGCGGCCATTTGATGGGCAAACATATGGCATAATTCGTCGTAGAATACGCGCGCATCTTTTTCTTCATTGAAATAACGGTGTTTGTGACCCCAGTATGTCCAACAACCGGCAAGCCTGTGAAAAACCTCGCGGGAATCTTTTTCTGATCCGGAACGGGATTCGGCAGGAAGGCGGGATAATTTTGCCTGGTCCGGCACCGAGGTTTGCAGCCATGCGGGGATTTTCTTTTCACGCACCCGTCGCAAGTGTTTGGGGACACCTGTTTTGCGGAAATATTTCTGCGCCAAGATGTCGGTTGCCACTTGGGACCAGGATGTTGGGACAACCACTTCCTTCCACTCTGAAACAACTGATCCGTCAGGATTGCGGATCACAGAACTGCGTGTTTCAAATTCCAACCCCTGGTAGGGATCCTGACCTTCTCGGGTGAATAAACGTTCGATTTTCATGAGAGCCGTTTGCTTAGGTCACGGATAAAAAGGGGGCGCAGGAGGCAGGGCATCGAAGTATCACCATCCATGGCCGGCTTCTGTCGAGTTCTACGTTTCTCCCGGTTCCGGTCCATGGAGCAGGAGAATACTCCGGTGAGTCTAACCTGTCCGCGAAAGACCCCGGATTGAACTGTGTGGTCCCCTGATTCAACAGATTTCATGGGACGAGTGTGATACAGTAGATGAACGTCAACCAGAAATCAACCAATAATAACAATAATTATATCACATTATTAGGGTCATGCTACTGAAATCATCCGGGGATTTTTGTGCTGTATGACGATTTTCGGGAAGATTCCCATGGTTTCAAAGCGCTTTACGTTCACATCCCTTTTTGCAACCGTATCTGCCCGTTTTGTTCCTTCGTGGTGCGTCGTGATCGGCCTGCGTTGCATAAAGCATATCTTGCCGGACTGCTTGCGGAACTGCGCATGCTTATTCAAACCGGAGAGGATAGTTTTGCTCCCCTGGAATCAATTTACATCGGCGGGGGTACTCCGTCCAGATTGCTGCTGGATGAAGTGGGATTGCTCATCGAGGAGATAAAAAAAATCCGGCACTTGAAAGACAATGCAGAAATATCTTTTGAAGCCAATCCCGAAGACCTGTCTGTTGACTACTTGAACGGGTTGAAGATTATCGCGATCAATCGCGTCAGTCTGGGCGGGCAGAGTTTTCAGGATTCCGTGCTGATGCGCCTAGGCCGCATACATTCCGGAAAAGAACTGCGCGATGCAGTGCGATGCTTGAAAAGTGCTGGATTGCAAAACTGGAACCTAGACTTGATGTTCGGCATCCCGGAACAGTCATTTGCTCAGTTT
>CAYFLK010000004.1:15390-39678 GCA_964344035.1 uncultured Pseudomonadota bacterium | reverse complement strand
CCACCCACATTTCACTGTATGGGCTGGAGGTCCACCGACACACCCCGTTCGGTCACGATCCCACCGTGAGAGCTTGGGTTGATAACCGTACAGACCTTTTTGCACGCATGTACCTGCATGCGGTGGAATTTCTTGAGAAAAACGGTTTCAGGCAGTACGAGATTTCCAATTTTGCCCGCCGCGGCTGTGAAGGCCTCAACAATTTGCTGGTCTGGCAAGGAAATCCATACCTCGGAATCGGAGTGGGGGCGCATTCGTATGATGGTCAAACACGCTGGGGGAACATCAGATCGGTACGGACTTACCTGAATTGCCTCAAACAAGGCACGTTTCCGGTTGCATTCAGGGAGCAACTGACCCCGCGGCAAAAGGCATCGGAAACGCTGATGCTGGCTTTGCGGCAGCCTGCCGGACTGGATTTGGTTGCCTTGTCTGCCCGCTACGCATTGGAAGGCATGGGTAGCCATGATGCCTGGCTGCATTGTCTTCAGCAGGAGGGAAAATGTGTTTGGGACCCTCCGTGCTTAAAGTTGACTCCAAAGGGCATGCTGCTCGCGGACGCAATCACTTCCAGGTTGATGCCCGCATCCGCATGATCAAACATCGTTGCGGTTTGTTGATGACTTTACCTCATTGTACGAAGCCCAAGCCTTTAACCGGTTACTTCTACTGAGTCAATATCTGTTTTTTCTGCTTAAAGTTTGTTCCATTCTTCCATGCTCAGCGGGCCGGGAAGTCGTTTTTCCTTTTCATGGCGCGATTCAATTTGATGAAACCGCTTTACAAACTTGTGGTTGGTTTCACGCAAAGATTTTTCCGCGTCAACGTTCAAATGGCGGGCAAGATGTGCTGCTGCGAACAGCAGTTCCCCGATGAATGATTCCCGGGCATGTTGCGGGTAATTTTTATTGTCCGTCCAATTTTGCGCGCCGGCAGTTAGTTCTTCAAGTTTGTCCAGGAGCGAATCAGCGGTTGTGGGATCGTATCCTGCCTGTCCTGCTCGTTTGACCAGTTTACCGGCACGCATTAATGCGGGCAGCGTGATCGCGATGTCTTTTAATGCCCCGGATGCCGCACTTCCCCCGCGGACTGCTTTTGCATTGCGTTCCAGTGTTTTTTGATTTTCCCAGGCTTCACTTTGCCTATCCCGCGTTCTCTGTTTCTCGTCGCCGAATACGTGAGGATGGCGGGCAATCATTTTATCCGTTATTGATTCGGCCACGGAGTCAAAATCGAAATAACCCGATTCCTCGGCAATCCTCGAATGAAAGACTATATGCAGTAAAAGATCACCAAGTTCTTCACGGATGCCTTCGAGATCACCACGGTGTATCGCGTCTTCGACTTCGTAAGCCTCTTCAATTGTGTAAGGTACGACGGTGGCGAATGTCTGCTCCCGGTCCCAGGGGCAGCCTTCGGTTGGATGCCTGAGCCTGATCATAACCTGCTTCAGTTTTTCAATCGGACTTTCTGAATGCTTCGACATTGGTTTTTAAAAAAGAATAGGTTTCATGGTGATTTCAAAACCAGGGTTGCGCCTACTCCCATCATCATACCTCCGGATGTGCGATGAAGCCATTTCAATGCCCGCGGGTTTTTCAGTAGTTTCCCGGCGCCAGCCGCGGCAAGCGCGTAACCGAGCATCACTCCTCCGAGCACCGTTGATACAATGAGCACAACCGCCACAACACTGGACGCGGTCAATGTGTGGAGGTCAATGAAAGTCGGCAGGAAACCGAGATAAAACAAGATCACCTTAGGGTTGCCCAAGGTTATTACCAATCCGCAGAGAAAATCCGATTTCCAGGTTTTGATCAGATTGTTGTCGAAATCAGAACCATAATTCTCCGTGGACCACATCCGCACTCCCAACCACACAAGGTACAATCCGCCGCAGATTTTTACCGCAAGGAAAAAACCTCCCAGTAAATCAGCAACAAGCGCGAGTCCGTATATGGCGGCAAGGAGAAACAGCAGATCTCCAAGCACAATCCCGCAGATCAAAACGGCTGCGTGAGGGAACCCGGAAGCCAGCGCGCGTGAAACAGTTGCGAATACACCAGGTCCAGGAATTACGGCCAAAATGAACATCGCTCCAGCCAATCCGGCAAGTGCAAGGAGAGTCATGCAGTGTATAGGAGGTTGCACAGGAGTTTTGAAGGGGGGCGTTCAATCCACGTGGTGTGTGGACATCGATGCAAGTATTTCCCCAAGCGCATCCTGGAGAATGGTGTTGTGATAGCCGCCCTCGATCTCATGATAACGGATCAGCTTTGTGTCCAATGCCGCAAGTTCCCTGCCCATTTTAACCGGGATTACTTCATCCCGCGAACCATGAAAAATGTGAATCTCCGGAGGAGGATTTTGCTTAAGCAGTTCCCGCAGGGGACCAAGGTTGTCAAAACGATGTCGGAGCAAGGGGATGAGCCATGCGCCGAACATGTCCTTCACCATGTCGGCAACACTGGTGAAGGGGGAAATCAGCACCACCTTCTGAACAAAATGTTTGGTGGTGAAACGCATGCCCGCTGCCGCACCCAGGGAATGCCCCAGTATCGCGAGGAGGGGGTGGTGTCCCGCTGATTCTTCGTCCAGATATGTTATGCTCCATTGACTGTACGCGGCTTCACTGGAGGCATCGATCGATCCCGGGGAGGCCGAACCCTCGCATTCACCGAATCCGGGGTAGTCGATGAGCAAAAAACCAGCATTTCGCAAAGACTCGTTTTGCACCAGCCACATCCAGTCCAACGCCAGCGCAGCATTTCCTCCGTATACCATCCACAGTAATTCCGGCGGTTTGTTTGTATCTTCAGGACCCAAGTAAAAAGCAGTCTGCCTTCCTTCGGCAGTTTGATAGTTCACCTTCCGTAGCCGGCTCTCGAAAAGGCGCCGGTATTCAGGACCATATGAACGTGGGTGGTATATCAGTTTATGCTGCAGCAGCGCAAGCATAGCAACTCCAATGCCAACCAGGATGGTCCAGATCAGCAGGCGGCGCAACCAGCGCATCATGGCAAACCCCGTCTCCGAAAGTGTGTATCAAACGCAAAAAGTCATTTGCCGGTGTATTACACAATATACCTGTTATAGCTATTTCTTGCGAAATGACTTCCTGCGGAAGGTGTTACAGACCTGTGTTTGTGTTTCAGGGTTTGCCGGGATGCCGACGCATGGTCATGTCGGGGCTAATCTTAGTCTATTACAATTTCATTCTTGGACAATATGTCTAAAACTTTTCGTTTTCGAAATCGAAATCGGAATCGGAATTCGATAACGATAGCGATCCCGATTGTATTGTTTACAGGCGAAGCCAGTGTTAGGAAATTAATTAACCGATCTTTACATGTGCAGAGCACGTTTGCCGGTCGCATCCAGTGCGGCTTCCTTGACTGCTTCCGAAAAAGTCGGGTGTGCGTGGCAGATGCGTGAAAGGTCTTCAGCGCTTGCGCGGTATTCCAGGGCTACCACCGCTTCGGCAATCAAGTCCGCGATCCGCGCCCCAACCATGTGGACGCCGAGGATTTCGTCCGATTCCGGGTCAGCAAGGATTTTCACCATCCCCTCGATTTCCATGGCGGCCCTCGCACGTCCCAACGCCCTGAAGGGAAAGGACCCGGTTTTGTATTCCCGGTTTTCGGCTTTCAACTCCTCCTCCGTGTAACCCACGCCCGCGGCTTCAGGCCAGGTGTATAGAACGCCGGGGATGTTGCGGTAGTTGATGTGCGGTTTCTGTCCGGCAATATGTTCCGCGGCAAAAACCCCTTCTTCCTCGGCCTTGTGCGCAAGCATGGCTCCGCGAACGACGTCTCCGATGGCGTAAATCCCATGAGTGCCGGTTTCCAGGCACTCATTCACGGGGATCCGACCCTGCTCATCAACCGTGATTCCGGCGGTTTCCAGATTCAACCCCTTTGTGTAAGGTTTCCTCCCCACGGCAACCAGGCAGTAATCCGCCTTGAACTCGACTTCTTTTCCTTTTTTGTTCAGCGCTTTGACAATCACATTTTCACCCTTGACTTCGGTGTTTTGCACGGCGTGGCTGAGGTGAAACCGCATTCCCTGTTTCTTCAGACAGCGCAGCATTTCTTTGCTCACGGAGCCGTCCATGGTCGGAACCAGGCGGTCAAGGTATTCCACTACCTGTACATTTGTGCCGAGACGGGCATACACCGACCCCAGTTCCAAGCCGATGATGCCGCCTCCGATGACCACCAGTTCTTTGGGGATCGTATCCAGTCTGAGCGCTTCAGTGGAAGAAATGACCCGCTGCTTGTCGATGACTACCCCGGGGATCGAAGCAGGTTTTGACCCGGTGGCAATGATCACGTTATTTGTGATTATCTCTGTTTTTTCCCCGTTGGTTCCGTTGACGACAAGTTTTTTGGCATCTTCGAACGCCCCATGACCTCGCAGAATTTCGATGCCGTTTTTTTTCATCAGGTATTCCACCCCGGAACATGTTTGCGAAACGACCTCGTCTTTTCTTTTCTGCATTTTTGCCCAGTTCAGGCGCAGGTCGTTCACTTCAATCCCGTGTGTTTCAAAATGCGTACGGGCATTGTAAAAATGTTCGCTTGAATCCAGCAGGGCTTTCGAAGGAATGCAGCCGACGTTGAGGCATGTACCGCCCAGGGTGGGATATCGTTCAATCAACGCTGTTTTCATCCCGAGTTGAGCACTGCGGATTGCGGATACATAACCTCCCGGGCCGGACCCGATTACGGTGACGTCGTATTGGTTCATGGCATTGTGCGTGTTTGTGAGGGATTTTAGACTGTAAGGGTAGATGGATGATAATGGGAACCGTTCAAACTCCCAAGACAATCCGCGCCGGTGTCTCCAAAAGTTCTTTGACCCGGACCAGGAAACTGACAGATTGCTGACCGTCGATCACGCGGTGATCGTATGACAGGGCAAGGTACATCACCGGACGCACTGCCACTTCCCCGTCTACAACAACTGGACGCTCGACGATGTTGTGCATCCCAAGAATGGCGCTTTGCGGGGGGTTGAGGATTGGAGTGGAAAGCATTGACCCAAAAACGCCACCGTTGGTGATGGAGAAAGTCCCTCCTTCCATTTCTTCCAGGCTGAGCTGGTTTTCACGGGCGCGTTTAGCAAGCAGCCGGATTTCTTTTTCAATTTCAGCCAGAGATAGAGATTCCGCGTTGCGAATCACAGGGACCAACAACCCCTTAGGTGCGTTGACTGCAATTCCCATGTCTATGTAGTTGTGGGAAACAAGTTCATCTCCGTCAATCATCGAGTTCACGGAAGGAAAATCCCGCAGGGCCTCACAACATGCTTTCACGAAAAAACCCATGAACCCCAGACGAACCCCGTGTTTATTTTCAAACGATTCCCTGAATTGCTTCCGCAGATCAATGACTGCATTCATGTCCACCTCGTTGAAGGTGGTCAGCATGGCGGTTTCGTTTTTTACCGACACCAGTCTCTCAGAAAGCTTGCGTCGCAGCCGCGACATGCGCTCGCGTCTGGCCTCCCGGAGTTTCCCTTGTGATGGTGTCACGGATTCCGGAGCATCGGCCAGTTTCTGTTTTACTTGCGGTCCTGACTCTCTCACCGGTTGTGAGAGCACATCCGCCTTGGTGATTCTTCCTCCCGGTCCTGTTCCGGGAACCTGTTGCGGGGTCAGTCCCTTCTCCTCCATTATTTTCTTTGCGGCAGGACCCGGGTGACCGCTGGCATAGATTTCCGGTTTTTGTGACGCTGCCGGACCGTTTGTTTCTTCGGCAGGAGGCTGTACAGATGTGCCGCGTGCAGACGAAGAGACCTCACCGGGCACGGCATCCGTATCTATTCGGCAGGCAATGTCTCCCACCGACGCCACTGCCGATTGTTCCAGAACAATCCTCAACACACCGGATACATCAGCAATCAGCGGTAATGTAGCCTTGTCTGTTTCTATTTCACAAAGCGGGTCATCAACCTGAACATAGTCTCCATCATTCTTCAGCCAGTTTCCGATTTCAACCTCGGTAATCGATTCCCCCGGACTGGGGATGGCAACATCATGCAAAGACATACTCTTTTGGGATTTAAGGAGGAATGGAGATGGTTCACAAATGAAACGCGCGTTCGATCAACTGCTGCTGATGCACTTTGTGTTTTTTTGCATATCCGCTTGCGGGAGAGGCATTTTCCTTCCGTGAGACAAGTTCAAGAGGTTTGGCAGTGAAGTTGATTTTGCTCTTTATCAAAGGCCATGGTCCCATGTTTTCCGGCTCCTCCTGCACCCAGCACCAATGTTTAACCGCGGGATATTTTGCAATCATTTTTTTTAACTGCTTCTCCGGCAGCGGATAAAGCTGCTCCATGCGCACCAAGGCTACATCGTCTCTTTTTTGCTTTTGCCGGTATTCATCCAGATCGTAGAATACCTTTCCGCAACAAAAAAGTAATTTGCTTACCTTGAGCCTGTCATTCACTTCGTCGTCGATAACTTCATGAAACCTGGTGCCGCTAAGGAAATCGTTGAGTGGACTGACACAGCGAGGGTGCCGCAAAAGACTTTTTGGAGTAAACACGATAAGCGGTTTACGAAACGGCAAAGCCATTTGTCTTCTCAGGACATGGAAGATATTTGCCGGAGTGGTGCAGTTGACTATCATTAAATTGTTGTCCGCGCACAGCGACACGAACCGCTCTACGCGTGCCGAAGAATGTTCCGGACCCTGCCCTTCATGACCGTGGGGGAGAAAAAGTACAAGTCCGTTCATTCGCTGCCATTTGGTTTCCGAGGAACTGAGGAACTGGTCGATAATGATCTGCGCGCCATTGCTGAAATCCCCGAATTGTGCTTCCCAAATGGTTAAACTCCGGGGAGTCGAATAGGCATATCCGAATTCAAATCCGAGTACCCCGTATTCTGAAAGCAGTGAATTATACACTGAAAAGGGAGCTTGTTCTGTAGACAGGTGGTTAAGAGGCATGTATTTGAAATCGTCTTCAGCGGTCACGACCGCATGCCGATGAGAAAATGTGCCTCTTCCGGAATCCTGCCCGCTGATCCTTACCGGTCGGTGCTCATGCAGAAGAGATGCGTATGCCATTGTTTCAGCCATCCCCCAGTCAAGCATTTCATGCTTGTGAACCATTGCCCGCCTTTGCTCATAGAGTTTCCGGATTTTGGGGAAAAACTGTATGTCTTCAGGCAGGTGAGCAGCTTTTTCGGAAAGAAGCAAAAAGGAATCCGGATCAATCCCGGTTTCCGGGGAAATGTCGAAATCCCTCTCATGCGCCTGGCGGATTCCGTTCCACGCGCCTTCCAGGAAGGAAGTGATTTTTGGGCTTTCAAACTGTTTTGAGTTTTCGTGCCGTTCACTAAGATACTTTTTGAATCGTCGATCAATGTCATTCACCTCATCCTGACTCAAATGACCGCTTTCGATCAGGATACTACTGTAAACATCCCGTGTGTTGGGATGTTGGGCAATCCGCTTGTACAGAGAAGGTTGTGTAAACCGTGGTTCATCGGACTCATTATGCCCGTGCCTGCGATAGCAGACAATGTCTACAAATACATCACGGTGAAACTTTTGCCGGAACTCCAGCGCGAGTTCAGTGACGTATACAACTGCGTCAATGTCATCCCCATTTACATGAAAAACAGGGGACAACGTGGTTTTCGCCACGTCAGTGCAATAGGTGCTCGAGCGCCCTTCGTTATAATCCGCGGTGAAACCCACTTGGTTATTCAACACAACATGTACCGTGCCGCCAACGCGGTATCCCGGAAGCTGCGACATCTGCAGCATTTCGTAGATGATGCCCTGTCCGGAGATAGATGCGTCTCCATGGATAAGAATGGGGACCAGTTTGTTTTCATCTCCGTCATACCTGCGTTCTATCTTTCCCCTGGCGATGCCTGCCACCACAGGGTTTACTGCTTCAAGATGTGACGGATTGGGGGTGAGACTGAGGTGGATCATATCTCCGGTGCGTGCGCGCTTGTCGCTGGAAAAACCCATGTGATATTTGACATCACCCTCAAAACCGTCTGTGCCGACTTCCCTGCCCTCGAATTCCATGAATATGTCTTCATATGTTTTCCCGAGGATATTCGCCAGTACGTTCAATCTTCCACGATGCGCCATGCCGATGACATATTCCTTTACTCCAAATCCCACTCCTTTTTCAACAATCGTATCCAGAGCGGGAATGATTGCCTCAGCGCCTTCGAGAGAAAAGCGTTTCTGACCGACAAATCTGGTATGCAGAAAATTCTCGAATGCAACTGCTTCATTGACTTTCTGCAGGTGATGCAGTCTTTCTTCCGTTGTGTACCGAGGGGTGTTGCGGCATGATTCCATCCGCTCTTCAAGCCATCGCAACACTTCCGGGGTGCGCACGAATTTGTATTCCACTCCAACCGACCCGCAATAAGTCTGTTCGAGAAAAGCGATTATTTCCTTAAGTGAGGAGGGGCCGAGACCGATGCGGCTGCCTGCCTGAAAGACCGATTCCATGTCTGCTTCACTGAGGCCGAAATCCGTAAGCACGATCGGCATTTCATGTTTTCGCCTGGGGCGTACCGGATTGGTCTTTGCAAAAAGATGCCCTCTCTGACGGTAGGCGCCGATGAGGTTGCTGACCGCGATTTCCTTTTGGAATGATGCCTGAGCATCCTCGTCTATTTTTACCGCAGCACGGATTCCCCCCCCGACATCCAGAAAATCCGTGCGGGAGAATTCGAATCCCTCAAAAAACTTGCGCCATTCCCTGTCCAGGTTTTCAGGGTTTTGCTGAAATTGATTATAGAGGCTTTCAAAAGCCCCAATATCTCCATTGCTGAGATAGGAATTCGTGTCCATAAACAAATCACGGGCTGGATGAAAGAAAATATGAATTCATGGTACAACAACTTTCTTATATCAAGCCGCTTCCCTAATGGAAATACTTTTCTTAAACATGCTGATTGTGGAACTTCTACCGCGGAGGGAGATGGTCAACCGGGGACGCAGACCATGGATGAAAATAGAATAATCACTTCAAGCCGGATATGAAGCACATCCCGACCAGCGTTATCTTACCTTCCTGATTCCGAGGAGTACGAGGGAACCCGGTCACTTTTCTCGAACACTTGTGATTTTACCGTGCCATCAGAGAGGTGCAGACTCATGATATCTCCGGGACTGATCTGTTTGACGGATTGGATCAAGTTGCCTTCGGGAGTTTCAGCAAGAGTGAATCCGCGATGAAGCACGGAGATGGGGTTTAGTGAATCGAGCAATCCGGATGTGTTACGACAGCGCTCAAGAGATTGGTTCAGGCGATTGCGCACCAACCCGGGAAGTCTGGATTGCAGGATGCTTATATTCTTCCTGTGCATTTGCATATTTCTGGCGGGATTCAGCAGCAGCAGCCTGTCACTTAAAGAATTTTCCAGCGTGAGCCTGGTTTCCAATACTCTTTTCATCCTCTCCCTCAGCAGGTTCGCCAAATCGTCCGCACGCTGCACATGCTGTTCAATTGTGGAAAACGGTGTGGAAAGACGCCGGCGGAGGACTGATACTCTTTCAAATTCCAATTCAGTGCGGGATTTCACGGCACGTTTCAAACGTGTTTCAGGCTGCAATATTTTTTCCAGCAATTCAGCCCTGTTGGGAACTGCAAGTTCCATTGCAGCCGAAGGAGTAGGGGCGCGCAGGTCGCTGACAAAATCCACGATTGTGAAATCGGTTTCATGACCGACCGCGGAAATCACCGGGATCATGGACGCATTGATTTCTCTTGCCAGTGATTCATCATTAAACGCCCAGAGGTCTTCCAGTGAACCTCCACCACGTCCAATGATCAAAACGTCGATTTTATGCGTTTTCCGTCGCCGGTTTAATTCTCGAACACCCTCTATCAAGTTTTGCGGGGCTTGTTCACCTTGGACCAGGGAAGGATATATCAGCACGGGAATTGAGGAGAAGCGTCGTTTAAGGACAGTCAGCATGTCGTGAATCGCGGCCCCCGAGGAAGAAGTCACCAGTCCTATGCATCGCGGGATTCCGGGCATGTTTTTTTTGTGACGCGCGTCAAACAGCCCCTCATTATACAGACGTGTTTTCAGTTGTTCGTATGCAAGCTGCAGCGCCCCCATCCCGCGGGGCTCCATGTATGCGACATTGATTTGGTATTCGCCACGCGTGGCATACACACTCAAGTGACCGCGAACGATCACTTCAAGTCCATCCTCCGGTTGAAATCGCAAGCGGGAAGCATTTTGACGAAACAAGACACCGCGGACCTGGGTTTGCTCATCCTTCAAAACAAAATACCAGTGACCGGACGCAGCACAACGGACATTTGACAGTTCTCCACCGACATGGACCATTCTGAATTTCCCTTCCAGGACCATCCGGATTTTGCGGGTAAGTTCAGAAACGGTGAGTATTTTCGGCTCTACTGCAGGGTCTGAAGTCAGGGAGCCGGCACTCTGCCCATCGTTTTGGTTTCCTGAACTTTCAGGTTCCGGACCATGCCCTGTCACAGGTCCGATTTCAAAGGGAATGCGGGGAGGCATGGATTATGTTAAATCGTGGTAAGTTTCAGGCTTCTTTGAGTTTAGCATTCAGGGTGCGGCGCATCACTTCCACCGGGGCGGGCAGCCCTGTCCAGAATGTAAACGCTTCACAGCCCTGATACAGCAGCATTCCCAATCCATTGAGGCAGGGGATATTCATCAGTTTAGCCTGTTTGAGCAGAGCTGTTTCGCCAGGGCTGTAAATGATGTCGAGCACATTTCTTATTTCTACCGCCCGATCAAGTTCACAAGGAGAATCACCCCCCTTCATCCCGACCGTAGTGGTGTTCACCAGCAGGTCCAGTGGCATTGCCAAAAGAGATTCCAATGAAACGGCCTTCAGTGTAACGGAAGAAATCACTTCCGCGTAATTTTGAACAAGCCGCTCAGCGCGTGAAACAGTGCGGTTGGCGATCATAACGGTCAAAGCGCCCGCCTCGGTGAACCCTGCCAGCAGCGCACGCGCAGCCCCTCCGGCGCCGAGGATCCCAATGGTTTTGCCGGTCGGGTCAAACCCCCATTCCCTTAGAGAGCGAAGCACCCCGGCCGCATCTGTGTTATCTCCGGACAGGCGCCCCTCATCGTTGCGGATAGTGTTCACTGCTCCGATCCTCCGGGCTGTTGGTGTGATTTCGTCTAAAAACGGTATTACCGCGGTTTTGTGCGGGACTGTGACGTTTACCCCGGCTATGTTCAGCCCGCGTATCCCGTTCATTGCTTCCTCGACCTGATTGGAGTTCACGAGAAATGCTACATACACTGCATCCATTCCCAGTTCGGCAAATGCGGAATTATGCATTGCGGGCGAAAGGGAATGAGATACCGGACTTCCGATAACCCCGTATACCCGTGTTTGTGCGGAATACAAGTCCTGAACGAGGATTGACAAAATGATCTTACGCGAGAACTAAGGCAGGTGGGATACAGTCACTCGAGTTCGTTGAATCGAGCGTCTATCAGCTCAATTATTGCATCCACTGCTTCGTTTTCATCCGGACCATCAGCCACCACAGTGATAGTAGAGCCTTGCGTAGCTCCCATCATAAGCACCTCCATGATGGTTTTTGCGTTGACCGTCTGGTCGGCTTTGGAAAGTTTCACTTTTGAAGTATACTGATTGGCAAGACGCACCAGTTGAGCAGCCGCGCGTGCATGCAATCCGAGGCGATTGATGACTTTCGCATCGCGTGCGGTCATGCGTCACAAACCCGCTTTGCGTTTCAAGTCATCCGCGCGATTTGTCTTCTCCCATGTAAAATCATCCAGTTCACGCCCAAAGTGACCATAGGCCGCAGTCTGACGGAAAATGGGGCGAAGCAGGTCGAGACTTTCAATAAGTGCGGCAGGTTTGAGCTCGAAAGTGTCCCGGACCAGTTTCGAAATCGCATCTTCATCAATCACACCGGTGCCAAAAGTATTAACGGACACAGAAACTGGTTCCGCCACCCCGATCGCATAGGCGATCTGTACTTCGCAGCGGCTGGCAAGACCCGCCGCTACAACATTTTTCGCAACATGACGTGCTGCATAAGCAGCCGACCGGTCAACCTTGGAAGGATCTTTACCGGAAAAGGCACCGCCTCCGTGACGTCCCATCCCGCCGTAGGTGTCGACGATGATCTTACGTCCGGTCAATCCGCAATCACCCTGCGGTCCACCAATTTCAAAAATTCCTGTCGGGTTGATATGGAAGCGGGTTGCTCCATTGAGATAACGTGATGGAATCACCGGTCGTATGACGTTGTCGATAATGCTCGTTCTTAACTGCTCCTGGTCAAGCTCTTCCCGGTGCTGAGTGCTGATCACCACCGTAGTCACTTCTGTCGGCAATCCATTCACATACTTAACGGTTACCTGAGACTTTCCGTCAGGACGCAGTTCCTTCATTTCTTTGCTTTTGCGCAGATAAGCCATCCGTTCGGTCAAACGGTGAGCCATCTGAATCGGCAGGGGCATCAGTTCTTTTGTTTCATCGCAGGCATACCCGAACATCAACCCCTGATCGCCTGCGCCCTGCTCCTTCTTCTTTTCATTGTCTGCGTCAACACCCTGTGCAATCTGTGGTGATTGCTTGTCCAGACTGACAAGCACCGCGCAAGTGTTGTAATCAAAACCCATTTTCGAATCGGTGTAACCAATATCCCTGATTGTGTCACGGATCACTTTTTGAAAATCCACCTGCGTCGTCGTAGTTACTTCTCCCGCCACAACCACCATACCGGTGGTGACCAGGGTTTCGCAGGCAACCCTGCTTTTGGGGTCCCCCCCAATCATTGTGTCCAGTAATGCATCGGAAATCTGGTCAGCAATCTTGTCCGGATGTCCTTCAGTGACACTCTCAGAGGTAAAAAGCATCTCTGCCATGTTCCTTCCGTAAAATGGGTATTTGATATGGTTTCCTGCATGAAAGTGCCTGGATTGCATGAAAATGTCTAGTCAATTCGATACATCCGAATCTAGTGATATGTAAGGGCGCGCTGCATGACATCAATCCAGTCCTGTAGTTCAGTGACGGCATGTTGCCGTTGTTTTTTCGTGAGTAGCGCATCGATTTGTAAGATGCGCCGCATGTTTCTCCGGATTCTTCTGTTTCGCCTGTCTTTCTCCACCGGGTCCGCCGGGTCAGTCCAGCTCCGCAGCCAGTTTCTCAGCCATGCTTCCAATTTTACCGTTTCGGGATTTCCCCTCAGTAATGCGAGGAATGACTTCTGAGTTTTCTTCCTGCGCTTGATCCAGTTGTCCGTTGAGGCACGTTGGCTGCCATTCCATTGGCCGTGCAGACGAGTTATTTCCCTAATCTGGTCATCACTAAGATCTCCCAGCCAATCCTCCAGGGTGTCGAGCAGGGATTTCAACCTTTCATTTGCTTGCCTGTCACGGGATTTTTTCCGTGATTCCTCAAATTCCATGTTTTCCTCAAGCATTTCCTTCTCCAGGTGTTCTACCTGGAATTCATGGGTGGTAGATAGGAAAAGTGCTGTATCGGGGATAATTCGTTCAGCGATTCTATTTTGAAACTTGAACAGTATTTCGTTGCCTTCCTTCAGTTCAGCGAGTGTTAGTCCGTCTCCGCCATGCACCTGGACCTGTTTCAGGAATTCGATGTAGTCCTCCAGTTCCTCGCTGCGGTGCCAGGCAAAATGCACTTTCAACCGTTTTTCAAGCCAATCGTCCTGTTTGCCGTTAAGGTCGAAGTACGAATCAATTTGCCAGCGAGCGAGGGAAGGGCCGAAATCGTAAAAAAGGACTATAGAATTGCATCCGGAAAGAAGCATTGTGCAGAACATCCCGATCAACATGAACCGGATGTTGGGGGATTTCAGATACTCATTAGCCGCCCGGGCCCTTTGAAAAGAGCTGTTAACCCCTGGTGACAAGCGGGAGCAATGGAAGAGGTTCATGGCAAGTCTGGTCTTCTTACATTTTTTCCACTAGGCGTGTAGAGAACCGCCTCTTTATATTTTCCTGCAAAGGAGGCTTCGTTTCAGGAAGTGAATTGCCAAAACAAATACCACATGCAACCCTCTCTTCCAAAACGAAAAGTGTTGCAGAGTGTAGCGAGACTTGTTTAGTTGAAGAAGGTCTCAAAAAACCGGAATAATCCTGATCGAGATCGTTATCGTAAACACTATCGAATACAGGGCTGAAATGAACCACGGAATGCAATTCCTCCGGAAGCACTCAAGGTAAATTGTTTCAAGAATATCATTGGGAATCGATACAGGTATTGGAATTGCAGACCGGTTGCGGATGCGTTTCTGAAATATAAAATGCCTCACACCAGACTGGAACTGAGCACCAACAAACCGGTGCTTTCCTGGGCGCCGAATGTTCTTCATTCCCAGGAAATCACAATGATAAAAAACACGGCAAACCTGCCGTGCATTTATCGGCATATCTCGCTGATGCCCGACGCGCATCTGGGCAAGGGGGCAATGGTCGGGTCGGTGATTGCCACTCGGGATGCGATCATACCCGCGGCGGTTGGCGTTGACATCGGTTGTGGGATGATGGCCCGTAAACTACCCTTGAAGGCATCCGCGTTGGAAGGAAAACTGGCGCAAATCCGCCGGTCTATCGAAATGCGCATCCCGGTCGGTTTCAATGAAAACCGCAATATTGAGCGGGACGCCGAGAATTGGAAAGGGTGGGAATCGCTCCACAATCTGCATCCAGCAGTGAAATACCGGGCTGACAAAGCTATGCGTCAAATGGGTTCCCTTGGAGGCGGGAATCATTTCATTGAACTGTGCGTCACTCACAACAATCCAGACCCGGATTTATGGCTGATGTTGCACAGCGGTTCACGGGGCATCGGCAACCGGCTGGCCCAGGCCCACATCCGGTCCGCAAAACAGATTTGCCGCCTGGCGCAAGCTGATCTGCCTGATCCGGAACTTTCATTCCTGGTGCGCGGAACCCGCGAATTTCGGGAATATTGGCACGATCTTCAGTGGGCGCAGCAGTATGCATTTCGCAATCGCGAATTGATGATGTCGCGGTTGCTGAAAATACTTGCCGATGCTCTCAACCAAGGGAACCAGTTTCAGCCCGGGTTCAGCGTGAACTGTCACCACAATTATGCGGAACTGGAACAACATTACGGAGAAAAAGTGTATGTCACCCGGAAAGGAGCAGTGCGTGCGGGTACAGGAGATCTGGGCATAATCCCGGGGTCGATGGGAGTGAAATCATACATCGTCCGTGGTCTCGGCAAAAAGGAGAGTTATGAATCATGCAGTCATGGCGCAGGCAGGCTGATGTCAAGAAGACAGGCGAAAAAACGCTTTTCTGTAAACGATCTTTCCAGGCAAACCGCGGGTGTCGAATGCAGAAAGGACAAAGGGGTGCTTGACGAAATACCTGCCGCCTACAAAGACATCGACCAGGTAATGGATGCCCAGTCGGACCTTGTCCGGGTTGTGGCCTGCATCAAGCAGGTCCTGTGTGTGAAGGGTTGAATTTTGACAAATACCGAACGTTTTTTTATCATGAAGCGGCAAGCCTTTCCGCTTCAGGAAACGGGCACATTATTCGTCAAGGCAGCTGGAGCGGGAAGAGCGATGGATCGCGAATTGAATCAGGGAAGATTATGACAGGGACACACGAAGTGACCTATGACGAAAGCAAAATCCAGACGCTTTCGTCCCTCGAGCATATCCGTTTGAGACCGGGCATGTACATTGGACGTCTCGGTAACGGGTCCCACCCCAACGACGGCATCTACATCCTCCTCAAGGAAGTTGTCGACAATGCTGTAGACGAGTTTATCATGGGTTATGGTAAACGAATCAGCATACAGATAGAAGACGGCCGGGTTTCCATTCGGGATTTCGGGCGCGGCATTCCTTTAGGAAAGGTGGTTGATTGCGTCTCGATAATAAATACCGGGGCGAAATACAACAGCGAGGTCTTTCAGTTCAGTGTCGGGCTGAACGGTGTCGGAACTAAGGCGGTCAACGCGCTTTCAGAAACGTTTGAAGTCGTTTCTTTCCGGGATAGAAAAGCGGTCAAAGCAGAATTTGAGAGAGGGGTCCTTACCGACCCCGCTCGACCCAATGCGAGCAGTGAGCGTACTGGGACCTTTGTACGGTTCAATCCGGACCCGACAGTGTTCTCAAACTACAGCTTCGACCTAAACATGGTGCGCAAGAGGCTCTGGAACTATGCGTACCTCAACCGAGGATTGACCCTTACTCTCAACGGAGAAAAGTACAAATCTGAACGCGGACTTCATGATCTGCTGGAGGAAGAGGTCCAGGATAACCAGTTATATGAAATTATCCATGTGCATGGAACACGCTTTGAATTCGCGCTGACGCACACAGACCGCTACGGGGAAGAAAATTTCAGTTACGTCAACGGACACCACACCGAAGACGGAGGTTCGCACCTTTCCGCTTTTCGAGAAGGAATTCTCAAGGGTGCGAACCAGTTTTTCAAATCCTCTTTTGACGGCCCGGATGTCCGGGACGGAATGGTTGCCGCAGTGTCAATCAAATTGCAGGAACCAATTTTTGAATCCCAGACAAAAAACAAACTCGGGAATTCAGACCTGCGTTCGACCCTGATGCCTCAGGTGCGGGATGCGTTCATGGATTACCTGTATAAACACCCGCGGACTGCTGAAGCACTGAAGCAGAAGATACAGACCAATGAGCGTATCCGCAAGGAATTGAACAACGTCAAAAAAGCCGCCCGAGAAAACGCACGTAAAACAGCGCTGACTATCCCAAACCTGAAGGATTGCAAGGCACATTACGGGGACAAAAACGGCAAAGGCGCCGACAGTATGATTTTTCTTACCGAAGGTGTATCCGCCGGAGGAAGCATGATCAGCTCAAGGGATGTCCACACGCAGGCGATTTTCTCGCTGAAAGGAAAACCGCTCAACTGCTGGGGGCTCGGAAAGGACGCGTTATATAAAAACGTGGAACTCTACAACATCATGAAGGCGCTGGGGATTGAGGATTCAATTGAAGGTCTCAGATACAACAAAATCATCCTGGCCACCGATGCGGACGTAGATGGACTGCATATCCGAAATTTACTGCTGACCTTCTTCCTGCATTATTATGAACCCCTGGTTGTACAGGGACATCTTTATATTCTAGAAACCCCGCTTTTTCGCGTGAGGAACCAGAAGCAAACCTTGTACTGTTACAACGAATCCGAAAAACAATCGGCTCTTCAGCAACTGAAAGGCGGCAAACATTTGGAAGTGACGCGGTTCAAGGGACTCGGAGAGATATCTCCAAAAGAATTCGGGCAATTCATCGGTGATGATATGCGTGCTGTTCCAGTCGGCATCGAACACATCCATGAAATCGGACGCCTGCTGAACTTCTACATGGGCTCAAATACAGCTGAAAGACGCAAGTACATCATGGAACACCTGGTCTGATTGAGGCTTCGGAACCCGACACCAAAAAACAATCCGTTCTTTTCAGGTTGAATCAATGATGACCGGAATTGTGAAAAGAAATCTTCCGCGTTTTTTCCAATTCGATGCAGTGGTGGGACAAACTGATACGGTGAAATCACGGCACATAATCTGCAGAACTTGGGCGAACCTCCGGTATATACAAATATGGGACAGGATTTGCCTTGCAGCATGTACCGTTCATGGCACATTTTTCTGCAAGCGGTAAACTAGGCATGCCCGTTGTGCAGAGTGTCACGAACAGCGGGAATGAGATACACTACACTACAGGAAACTGAACAATGTCAAATGGACTTTCTGGGATGATGGAAGAACAGTCCTTTAAGGATGTCTATCATACCACCAAGTTCGTCGAGGATGTCCCCTTGATGATGACAGTCGAAATCGGTCGCACGGAGATGACCGTGCGGGATGTGCTTTCATTGAAAAAGGGATCGGTGGTGGAATTCATCAAGGTGGTGGGTGAACCGATGGATGTCATCATCGCTGACCGCCTGATGGCGCGCGGAGAGGTTGTTGTTGTTAACGAACGCTATGGGGTGCGGATCAGTGAAGTAACCCGCCCGGATGAAAAGATCGGAGACCGCAGGGAATAGGTTAATGGCTCTTGCCGATCCAGAGCACTCAAGCGCCCGGACGAATTTCTTTCCAGACTTCCCACAAAAGAACAATCCATACTGAACCGCGAACATACCCGGAAAATCCTGGTTTCCGGTCGCTTCTGACGCGTTCCTTTGCTACTTCTCATCTTCACGGGAACTGCATCAAAAACGGCTTAAATCCGCATCAAGTAAAACCTTTAGAATCGGGTTTCTGTTTGCTAGTCTATGCAAACAGCTAAAGGAGAGGTTATGCATCATCCGGCCCGGCACTGGACGGTATTGCAGGACGGACGAATTCAGTGCGACATTTGTCCACGTCTGTGCCGCCTGCACGAAGACCAGCGGGGGCTTTGCTTCGTGCGGCAGGCACATGCGGGAAGCCTGGTTCTTACCACCTACGGACGCTCCAGCGGGTTTTGCATCGATCCTATCGAAAAAAAACCGCTCAATCATTTTCTTCCAGGCACCCCGGTTCTTTCGTTTGGGACTGCCGGTTGTAATCTGACATGCCGTTTTTGTCAAAACTGGGACATCAGCAAATCCAGGGAATTCGACCGGCTCACCGAACTTGCGACCCCGGACTCCATCGCAAAGTCAGCAAAAATGCATGGATGCCGCAGTGTCGCTTATACCTACAACGATCCAGTCATTTTTCTCGAATACGCGGTTGATATAGCAGAGGCCTGCCGGCGTTACGGCATCCTTTCCGTCGCGGTTACGGCGGGGTATCTGCTGCCTGCGGCGCGCAAGGAGTTTTTCCAGTGGATGGATGGAGCCAACATTGATCTGAAGGCATTCACAGATGATTTCTACCGCAAAATCTGTGGCGGGACCCTAAAGCCCGTGCTGGAAACACTGGAGTATTTAAAACATGAAACCGATGTCTGGTTCGAACTCACCACTTTACTCATCCCCGGACACAATGACGAATCAACAGAGTTGGAATCGATGTGCCGCTGGATTTATCAGCATTTGGGTCCGGATGTGCCTTTGCATTTCAGCGCCTTCCATCCGGATTGGAAAATGATGAGTATACCACGGACCCCGCATCAGGTCCTCCAGCGAGCGCGGAAAATTGCAAAGGATAACGGGATCCGGCATGTGTACCTGGGGAATGTGCATGACAAACAGGCGTCGAGTACATATTGCCATGCTTGTGGAAATCTGCTGATCGGTAGGGACTGGTACGAGTTGAGTGAATGGGGTTTGACTGAGGATGGCATGTGCGGAGCTTGCCGTACTCTCTGCCCGGGATTTTTCGAAAAACTGCCTGGGACTTGGGGGGCTAAAAGGCAGCCGATCCGCCCGATGTGATCAAGGATTATTCGTCGCGGAATTTTTTAACCGCATACAGACCAGGCGCCGTAACCGACCACCCGGTCCCTTGAACCGGCGGTGTCCCCGGAATTGCATAAACCCAGACGGTTGATAACCCACCGATGACGTTCCGCAAGGCTCAGCAAACCACGTAGAGGATAGGCCCCGCAGGCAGATTCCGGTTCAATGGCGGAGAGGTCATGCCTTTCAATAGATTCGGCTGTATGCCGGTCCAGGCTGCACGCGGTTTCATAATCATGGAAATGGCTGAGGTCTGTACTGATGACAATCAGGTTTTCATCGGCATCCATATAATCCTCCAGGAAATCGGCGATCTGTTCCGCATTCATATCTCCCACGACCATCGGCACGAGAAGAAATTCCTTCAGGGTATGCTGCAAAAAAGGCAACTGCACCTCTAGGCAGTGCTCTTCCGCGTGGGCATCGTCCCTTACTTCAACAAAATCCCATCGATCAGCCAGATCCAACAGAATTGAACGGTCCAGTTCAATCCTCCCCAGCGGTGTGTCGAATGCTTCGACTCCCGGGACCGCAACTCCCCTCAGCCACACGCGGTGAGCGGGTCCCAGTACAAACACCCGGGAGTACCGCCGTCCGGACATCGTCAATAGATGGAAAGCTTTTGCAGCGGTTGTTCCGGAATATACATATCCTGCATGTGGTACGATCAGTGCGCGTAATTTCAAAGACGACGAGGCCGGCCCCTTAGAGGATGATGTCTGTGATAAATCGTCTGTTTTTTCGGCTTGTTCCAGCATTTCCCGGACTACCGCACTCAATTCCTCGGGATTGCCGGGATAGAACATTGAAGCGACCGCAGGCGGTCTGGTCTTGACATCCCTTGTTTCAAACATGTTGTCTCCGTGTAAATGGATCAATGTTCAACTGTGACCGGTCTTCGCAACAGTCACTGATGTATGTCTCTGTCTTCCGGTTCCGTAAATTCAGTAACCGAAGTGTTTGATTTCTTCACCCTTATAACCAATTTCGGTCATGGCCCTGATGCCCATCTCCAGGTGGAGGTCAACAAACTTTGCCGTGACCTGGCGGTCCATTTCCTGTGTTTTTATCCCCTCAGGCATCAACGGCATATCTGAAACCAGCAGCAGGGCGCCGCGAGAAATCTTGTTTGCGTGCCCGACAATGAACAGGGTGGCAGTCTCCATGTCTATCCCGATCGAGGAAAGTCTGGTCAAACGTGCACGGAAGGCTTTGTCCCACTCCCAGACCCTGCGGTTGGTGGTATAAATAACCCCTGTTCGGTACTCCTGTCCAAATTCGATGAGTGTGTTAGAAACAAACTTGTGCAGTTTGAACGAAGGCAGTGCCGGGACTTCAGGTGGTAGGTAATCGTTGCTGGTCCCTTCACCGCGGATTGCGGCAATTGGGAGGATGAAACGCCCTATTTCAGTCGAACGTTTCAAACCCCCGCATTTGCCTAGAAACAGCACTCCCTTGGGATGGCACGCAGTGAGCAGGTCCATGACTGTTGCAGCATTGGCTGACCCAAGCCCGAAATTGATAATGGTCAGCCCGTTTTCATTGGTCGCTGTCTGCATCGGGCCACCGCGACCGAGGATTTCACAATTGAATTGTTCTGAAAATTTGACGACGTAGTTGTAAAAATTCGTGAGCAGAATATAGTCACCGAATTGGCCGATTTCGGTTCCCGTGTAACGGGGCAGCCATTCCCGGGTGATGTCCAGTTTTGATTTCATGCAAGCGTGTTAAGCCAAGTTTGTCAGATTATCAGTTTAGGGCTTGGGGCAGGTCATTAATCCCCCTTGTAAAGATTCAGTTTGAATAATCAAATTGAAAGGGGCTGATGCAGATAAGAGCGTTTCCCCTGCCCGTACCGTCCGACTCCCTGCCCGCTTCCGTAAAGTTTGTATTTGTAAATGACCAGTCCCTCAAGGCCCACCGGACCGCGTGCGTGTGTTTTGCAGGTGCTGACCCCGACTTCCGCGCCGAGTCCGTAGCGGAACCCGTCTGCAAACCGGGTTGATGCATTCCAGAAAACACCCGCGGCATCGACCTCATTGAGGAAACTCTCCGCGACATACCGGTTTTCTGTAACAATCGTGTCCGTGTGTTTGGACCCGTAAAGGTTGATATGCCGTATTGCTGTTTCCACTGATTCAACGGTCTTGACGGATAAAATCAAACCAGTGTATTCCGTTGCCCAATCGCTTTCGTCCGCCTCATTTAAACCGGGAATATCTGAACTCGAAAGACGCTCCCGAGTTTGTACGCAGACTCTTAGTTCAACTCCACAATCCTGGAGTTGTATTAAAATTTCAGCAAGCAAATGATTCGGACAATGCTGATGCACCAGCAAAGTTTCCATCGCGTTGCAGACAGCAGGGTATTCGGTTTTAGCATCGAGGACCACTTCACTGGCTTTTTCAGGATCAGCATCCTCATGAAGGTAGACATGACAGATTCCGTCAGCATGACCAAGCACCGGCACTTGCGCTTGTGCCTGGATCGACTGCACCAGCCGGTTACTGCCCCGGGGGATGATCAGGTCAAGCTGTTCGCTCATCCGTACCAGTTCCGCCACTTCATCCCGGGTTTCTATGAGGCTTACGGACTCAACCGGGAAACCGTCGAAGGCGGCGGCGGAATCGCGCAGAATTTGTGCCAGCATGCGGTTGGAATGAGAAGCCTCTTTCCCGCCTTTGAGGATCACGGCATTACCGGATTTTATCGCCAGGGCTGAAATCTGCACCACTACGTCGGGGCGCGATTCAAAGATGACCAGGATCAACCCAATGGGGCAGCTGATTCGGTAAAGGTCAAGCCCTTCGTCAAGGCGTGTCCCCTCGTGCACAACACCAACAGGATCAGGCAAGGCGGCGACACTTTCGCAATTGAGCGCCATCTGCTCCACTTTCCGCGAGTTCAATTCCACTCTGCGAAACATGCTCTCAGTCAATTTTCCTTGTTCCATCATTTTCCGGGCTTCCACCAGGTCGTCGGCGTTTGCAGTTATGATTTCAGCCTGCCGATGTCGTATGGAATTTGCCATTGAATGCAGGATCTCATTCTTTTTGAGTGTCTCCAGGTTTGCCATTTTCAGAGCCGCGACCCGCGCCGCGCGCACCTGCTCCCGGAGTTCTTCGGTGATGCAGTTTTCTGTCATGCTGTTTTGTTAATTTTTCAAGATTTCCAAGAGAAAACATCCTCAACGAAAAAATATCCGCTTACCCAAAAGGTGCAATTCAATTCCCATCAGGCATATCGAATGGTTTTGACAATCGATGGATGTTTGGGTAGCATTTCCAAAGCTCTGCAAAGGTTCGGCAAAATCCCCGTTTCATTTGAATTCACGCGCGTTTCTGTTCAGTGGTATGTCGGCTAAGGTGATCAATCTCGCGGAACGGCGGGAAAAGAAGCAAAAGGAAGACCTGCAAAAACCGATGCAGGGGTGGATTGTCTGGCTTCAGTGCCCCACTTGCGGGACGAGGGAATATTCCGAACTGCGAATGCCGGAAGGGAGGATTCATAAATGCGGAACACTGGTGGAAGAATGTGAAGTGGAAATCGACATCCGCGCCGAATACACCATCTCTATGAGAAACTCCACGCGCCTGCTGGAATTGCTTGAGAAAAGCGCCTCTCCGGGCCTGCTTAAACGATTTCTGAAATCCGGAACGGAATTGCTGGAACACCTTGAATCAAGCGAACAGGAATACCGAAACCGTCTGGAAATGATTACGGAAAAGGAAATTCCTCCCTATCCACAGGATTGGGACCCGGGAGAAAACGGGGTGGATTTGAAAAAACTGGAACCTCTTGGTCTCATGCTCACTGCTGCCCGGCAACCTGAATTGCATTTTCCGGACGCCTCCTGACACAGATGCACATTCCCGCTCCCCTGGAACGGCTTATTGCTGAGTTCACCCGTTTACCCGGAATAGGCAGAAAGACCGCACAACGTCTTGCTTTCAGTGTCCTCCGTTACTCCTCCGAGGAAGCCCGGAACCTGGCAGAATCAGTTTTGCAGGTCAATGAGCGGATTCATCCCTGCAGCAGTTGTTTTGCCTTCACCGACAGGGACCCCTGTTACATCTGCAACAATCCGGGACGCGAAAAACAGCAGCTGTGCGTTGTGGAGTTGCCAAACAACATCCTCCCAATTGAAAAAAGCGGGGTCTTTAAAGGTTTGTACCACGTACTCAATGGGGCGGTTTCTCCCCTGGACGGCATCGGACCCGAGCAGTTGACACTGGCTCAACTGAGGATCCGGATTCAGAAGGAAGACATTCAGGAACTGATCCTGGCAACAAATCCGACAGTTCAGGGGGAGGCGACAGCAATGTTTCTGTTGCAGGAATTTACTGGGAAGGTGCCGCGCATCACCAGGCTCGCACGTGGACTTCCAGCGGGAGGTGACCTTGAGTATGTAGACGACGTTACACTGATTGAAGCCTTTTCCGGGAGACATTCTTTTTGAAATACCTTCCCAGGTTCTGCTGCCGGTGTCGCCGGGACCCTGCTTCAATGCGTAACGGTGTGTGAATCACATCCTTTATACGTAGTTGCAACTTAACACCTGGCATATCATAAATCACGGATCATCTGTCGCAAATGGACAAATCAAGCTCTCACGATTTTCTTTACACTTTTAAACAGCGCGGGTTTTTTCAACAAGCGACTCATCCGGATGAACTGGAAACACGGGTGACACAGGGCCGGATCTGCGCGTACATCGGGTTCGATCCCACCGCCGATTCCCTGCATATCGGGTCCCTTATCCCGTTAATGGGACTGGCCCATCTGCAAAGGTCTGGACACCGAATCATCGCCTTGATGGGGGGAGGGACAGCCATGATCGGCTATCACAGCGGCAAGGTGGAAATGCG
>CAYFLK010000004.1:0-15380 GCA_964344035.1 uncultured Pseudomonadota bacterium | reverse complement strand
AGCAACTGGAAAACAATATCCGAGGCATCAAACCGCAAATGGAGCGGTTTCTTGATTTCAGTGGAGATTCTTTGTTGATCAACAATGCAGAATGGCTGCGCGACTTGAACTACATCGATTTCCTGCGCGACATCGGCCGTCATTTTTCCGTCAACCGCATGCTGTCTTTTGAGACCTACAAAATGCGCATGGACAGCGGGTTGTCTTTCCTCGAATTCAATTACCAACTTTTGCAAGCATACGATTTTCTTGAACTGAACAGACGCTATCAGTGCATTCTGCAAATGGGAGGAGACGATCAATGGGCTAACATCATTGCCGGGGTTGACCTGATTCGCAGGGTCAAGCGCAGTGAAGCATACGGTTGGACCTATCCGCTGCTCACCACTGCATCCGGGCGGAAAATGGGAAAAACCGAAAAGGGTGCGGTCTGGCTGGACGGAAACAAAACCAGCCCCTACGAGTATTACCAGTACTGGATCAACACCGAAGACGCGGATGTCAAGCGGTTTCTGGAACTGTTCACCTTTTTGCCGATGGAGGAGGTGGAAGAACTTGGCGGGCTGAAAGGCGCCGACATTCGTGAAGCAAAAGCCAGGCTTGCCTTTGAAACCACCATGCTTTTGCATGGTGTGGAGGAGGCGAGAAAGTGTGAACAGGCAGCCTTGGCCCTGTTTGGCGGTGGAACTGATTCCGAGGATATCCCCTCCACTTCAGTCCCGGCACAACGGTTTGCGGAAGGTATAGGAATTTATGAAGCGTTCCGGGAAACAGGATTATGTAAATCCAACAGCGAAGCCCGGCGACTGTTGACCCAGGGAGGTTTATACGTCAACAACAAACCGGTTTCCGATCCGGATTTCCGCTTGACTGCTTCAGACCTGCAGGAAGGATTTGTGATGCTGCGAGCAGGAAAAAAACGCTACCACCGGCTTTCAGAAAAATAAAAAATTCCTGGGACCTTCGGAAGATGCAGTCATGATGTGAGTCGCACGGCTTATGCGTGAAACAGTCTACACAGAAAGGATGGTGAAAACAGATGACCTGAGGATCCGCAAAAGCCAGCCCCTTATTACTCCGATTGTCCTTGCCGAGGAAATGCCTTTGCCTGAAAACTGTGCCAGACTGATCCAGGCATCAAGGCAGACAATCGAGCAGATCCTTCAGGGAAAAGACCGTCGAAGAATAGTGATCGTTGGGCCGTGTTCTATACATGACCCTGATGCCGCACTGGAATACGCGTACCTTCTCAAGAAACAAACCGGGCATTTGCTTGACGCGCTTTTTCCAGTGATGCGTGTATATTTCGAGAAACCGCGTTCAATAATCGGCTGGAAGGGGCTCATCAATGACCCCGCACTGGATGGCAGCTATCAGATTAACCGGGGGCTTCACCTTGCACGCAAACTGTTGCTGGACCTTGCAGAATTGGAAATGCCTGCCGCCAGCGAGTTCCTTGATACCACCTTCGGTCAATACTATGCGGAACTTGTCAGCTTCGGGGCGATTGGCGCACGCACCGTGGAAAGCCAGATCCACAGGGAATTGGCTTCCGGGCTTTCGATGCCGGTGGGCTTCAAAAACCGCACCGATGGCGATATTTCCGTGGCGATTGACGCGATCATGGCGGCGAGCCACCCCCACTGGTTTCCGTCCATTACAAAGGAAGGCGTCCCCGCGGTATTGCAGTCAGCCGGAAACGAGCAGTGCTGCCTGGTGCTCAGAGGAGGGACGAAAAGTGGACCCAATTACAAGCCGGATGCGGTGAAAGAAGCGTGTGCGAAACTGAGGCGGGCGGGATTGCCCGAATCGATGCTGATCGACTGCAGCCACGGAAACAGCGGGAAGGATCCCTCGAGACAGGCAGAAGTGGCCGCATCAGTCGCGGCGCAGTTGTCATCAGGAAACAATGCTGTCAAGGGTGTTATGCTAGAAAGCCACTTGGTCGGTGGTTCGCAGATAATGGAAATGGTAAAACCTCACACATACGGTCAAAGCATAACCGATGCCTGTCTCTCGCTGGATGAGACCATTCCAATTCTAGAATCCCTGGCGGATGCAATCAGAAAGACCTGAAGTATCGGTATTTCTCGAATCTTGTAGAATATCTGTGTGAAATAGGATTCAGTCTGTATCTTCAGTCTGAGGTCATACCATCTTCCTTTGATGTATTTAGTTGACCCTTAAAAAATACATTTTATTGTTTAATATCAAATTATTATATACCTAAAATAGGTATTGCAATGTTTCCCCACATTCACCCGCAAAACCATGCAAATTTATTGCATGAAAGGAAATCCGATGAAAGGGAATTCGCCGGATCCAAATCAACCAAGCTTTCTCCTTTTAGCATAAGAAAAAATATCAGACGTCGGCCAGGCTTCGCCCGGCGCTTAGGGCCTCAAGGTTCAACTCGAGAAACCGTTTGGGGGCGATGCTGCTGATTGCATCTTCGAGGGATTCAGGTTTGCAGATACCGCTGAGCTGGGAAATTGATCCAAGCGCGATCACGTTGGCAATACGCGCGTTGCCGAGATTCAATGCTGTTTCGGTGAAGGGGAAGGCCCAGCATGAGAAGTCACCTTGCGGCACATCAGATACTCGGCGAGAGTCGGATAGCACAACCGCCCCGGATTTCAGAATTGGGAGGGAGGCCTCCAGGGCCAGCTGATCCAGAAGGAGGAGCAAATCAAGGTCTGTCACCAGTGGATAATCCGGGGTCCGGTCAGAGACCACGATGTCAGAACGGCTCAATCCTCCACGGGATGTAGGTTCATAGCTTTGGGACTGGGCGACGTGTTTTCCTTCCAGGGCCAGTGCATGCGCCAGCAATGTGGCGCTCAGCTGCAGTCCCTGTCCTCCGGAGCCTCCCAGGCGGATTTGGTATTCATTCCCGTTACCTGGAACTTTGCTGGGTGCCTTACGCGATTTTCCTCTCTTGCTCATGCCGCCGACCCTTCGTGTTATTGGGACTGTTTGAGGATCCGGCGCCGATAAGCATCTCCATATTCCGGGCGTTCATTTTGCGCAAGGACACCGGTTTTAAGGAAATTCGGCCGAAAAGGGATGTCAACAGTTTTTCCATAGGATTCCGGACGCATCGCGCTTTTCTGGCTGAGGATCATTTCCGGGGAAGAACCCAGTTCGTTTTTGCGTCCGTATATTTCCGTGCAGTCGGAGATGATTTCAATGAAGGAAAAGCCGGGATGGTTTATGCCGTCCTGGATCAGGTTCTTCAACGCCGGGGTTTGCAGGGTCACTTCCCTGCCGACGAATCCTGCACCGGATGCTTTTGCCAGCTCACAGGAGTCAAACACCGGTTCGATGTTTCCTTTCGGGGTGGTCGTGGTGTATCTCAACTCGGTGGTGGTAGGAGAAACCTGGCCCCCGGTCATGCCGTAGACTTCGTTGTTCAGCATCAGGCAAGTCATATCCAGGTTACGACGGCAGGCGTGGATCAGGTGGTTTCCGCCGATGGCCAGGCAGTCCCCGTCTCCGGTGATCACCACCACTTTAAGGTCGGGACGGGTAAGCGCCAGTCCGGTAGCAAAAGCTATAGGACGCCCGTGGGTGACATGAAAAGTGTTTGAGTCTATGTACGCTGTCAGTCGTCCGGAACAGCCGATGCCGGAAATGAACGCCATCCCGTCAAGGGAGATCCTCAATTCATGAACCGCCCAGACCAGGGCACGCAGAGCGATGCCGTGACCGCAGCCAGGGCAGAGAAAGTGTGGAAACAAGTCCAGCCTGAGATAATTCCTGGCATCAAATTCCTGGGGCGTCATGACATCAACTTTCCAGTGATTCCCGCAGAGCCTGGTAAATCGCTCCGGGGGGGATCGGTTCCCCACCGAGCCGGTTAATGCGTTTCACTTTGATTGAATTGCCGCAGAATCGTTCCAGTTCCAACCCGAGCTGCCCCGCGTTCATTTCCGGAACTATTACCGTATGCACTCCGTCCAGCTGTTCACTGAAATCTTTTTCCGGAAACGGCCACAGGGTTATCGGGCGGAAAAGACCGGCTTTCAACCCTTCCTTTCGTGCGTTTCTTACCGCCCGTTTTGCCGCCCTTGCGCTGATGCCGACGGCTGCTATCAATATTTCCGCGTCGCCGCATTCCACAAGTTCATACGAATCGATCAAATCCCGGTGATGTTCCAGCTTGTTCAGAAGGCGCGACATGTTTCGCTCCACCGCTTCCGGGTCCTGCGTCGGAAAACCTGATTCGGCGTGAGTCAGCCCGGTGAAATGCGTGCGGTACCCGTCTCCCGGACGCGCCATTTCTGGAATAAAATCATCAGTTATTTTAAAAGGCTGATACTCCTGTTTCGGACCTTCCGCCCACTTACGCGTTACCCGTTTTTCCACTGAAACGGAGTGGATGTCAATCGTCTCCTGCAAATGCCCCAGTGTTTCATCAAAAAGCACGACCACGGGAGTACGCAAAGTCTCAGCAAGATCGAAGGCGCGGATGGTTTGTTCATGGATTTCCTGAACTGAATCCGGCGTGAGTACAATCAGCGGATGGTCCCCATGACTACCCCAACGCGACTGCATAATATCCGCCTGAGCCGGGCGTGTGGGCATTCCGGTGCTCGGGCCACCACGCATTACATTGACAACCACGCAGGGGATTTCCACCGCGGAAGCGTATCCGATGTTTTCCTGTTTGAGCGAAAATCCCGGGCCGCTGGTCGCAGTCATCGCTTTCGTCCCACCCATCGATGCGCCTAGCACGGCGCCCATCGAAGCGATTTCATCCTCCATCTGAATGAAAACTCCGCTCACCGCGGGCAGTTCAAGCGCCATCCGTTCAGCGATTTCCGAGGAGGGCGTGATCGGATAACCAGCGTAGAATCGACATCCTGCCGCAATTGCGCCAAGCGCGCATGCATGGTTGCCTTGCAGGCTCTGCATCGGAATTGCGGCAGTCATTCAGTTTTCGGGCTGTTCGGCAGGGTGCATGTGAAGGCGGACCGCAAAATCGGGGCACAGCCATTCGCAAATCCGACAGCCTGTACATGCATCAGGATTCGATAATTCAACCACCTGCTCCATGTTCAGGCGCAGACAGCGTTCCGGGCACATTTTCACGCAGATATCACACCCTTTGCACCAGGCCTCGGTGATTTCCAGCTCGATTCGTGGATGCGTATCCTCTCGGAATGCCTGCATGTGCAGGCGTCCATCGGCATTCTCAGTTTCCGGAAGGCGGATCGCTTTTTCCACCCATTCACGTCCCACAAGGAATGCCTGCAGGTTCAGTTCCGTTGTTTCAGGAGGGACAAATTCCGTGATTACCGCCTGCCAGTCATCAACCGCAAATTCCAGTGCTGTCGACAGCAGCCCCAGCAGGAGGGTGTTGGCGACCCTCACATTGCCGAGTTCCGCGGCCATTTGCGAAGCGTCTATGGCAAACCCGTTGGGGACCCGCTCAATGATCGCGGAGGGCGTTTCGCGGGCATAGGTCTGTTCGGCGCCAAGCCGGCGGCTGCGGCATGCAAAAGGAGGGACGATCTGCTGAGTGTCACACATAAAAGTCCCGTGTTCTGGGTTTAGATATCGCAGCCAGCGCATCCCTTCCGCCCACTCCAGTGCCAGCAGAATATCGGCTTTTCCCGCGGGAATTGTCGGGGACCAGACCTGTTCTCCAAAGCGGACATGACTGAAAACGGCTCCTCCGCGCTTTGCCATACCATGAATTTCACTCTGCTTGACCGCGTACCCGGCTTTCTGACAGAGACGCGCGAGCACCTTCGAAACCATGATAACACCCTGGCCTCCCACTCCGACAATCAGTACATTGGTCGGTTCCCGCTTTTTCAGGTTTTCTTTTGGAAGCATGACAGGAACAACCGCGGAGGAGTTCGGACTGGTTTCGGAGAGGTTCATGCGGCTTTGAGTACAGCAGGTTGAATACAGTCGGTCGGACAGACCTGGGCGCATAGCGAGCAGCCGATGCATGACAATGGGTCGATCTTCACCTTGTTGTGTCCTTCATGCAATTCCCCGCTCCAGGCAATCGCCGGACAGCCGATGTTCATGCAGGACTGGCATCCTGTGCAGGAAATTGATTTAACCTGCAGTGGAGGACCCTTGATTTTCACCGGATCGAGAACGCAGGGACGATTGGAAATAACCATCGACACTCCTTTGTGCGCGACTGCTTCACGAAGTGTACGCAGCAAAGCGCCAAGATCGTATGAATCCACCGTGCGCACCCATTTCACCCCGCAGGCACGCGCCATTTCCTCATAATCCACGCGCCGGGTTTCTTCTCCCCTCAACGTGCGTCCGGTCCCGGGATGATCTTGTCCTCCGGTCATGGCGACAATCTGGTTGTCGAGGAGCAGCACGGTGATGTCCGCGTTGTTGTAAACAGCGTCAATCAGGGGTGGGATGCCGGAGTGAATGAAGGTTGAATCGCCGATGGTAGCCACAATCGGTTTTGTCTCGCACCCGGCTTTTGCCATCCCCAGTGCGTTTGCAATGCTTGAACCCATTGCCACGGTTGTGTCGATGGCCCGCAGCGGCTCAACCGCGGCCAGCGTGTAACAGCCGATGTCGCCGGCGACACGTGCTTCCAGCGCGCGAAGCGCCATGTAACTGCTGTTGTGCGGACATCCCGCGCATAAGACCGGTGGCCGCACCATCGGCTCGACTTCCCAGTCAGCAACGCCTTCGCTCGGTTCCAGCAGCCCAGCCTGCTCAAATCCCAGGCGCACGATTTCCGGGGAGAATTCTCCAGTGCGCGGAAACAGTTCCTTCCCCTCAACCTTGAGCCCCATGGAGAGCAGTTCGTGCTCAATTACCGGTTCCAGTTCCTCCACCACCAGCACGCGATCGACCGATTCACAGAATTTTCGAATTTCCCCTTCAGGAAGCGGGTGGGAAGACGCGAGTTTCAGTACCGCTACATTCGGGGCGACTTCTTTGACGTATGTGTAGACCGGTCCACAGGTGATTACTCCGTAAGATGAATCTCCTTTCTCGTGCAGGATCAAGTCCGGAGAGGCGAAATATTCGGTCAGCGCGTTCATGCGTTCCAGGACCCATGGGTGCCTGCGTCGGGCATTGGCGGGGATCATTACATTTTTACCCGGGTCTTCATGAAACCCCTTCGGCGGTTTTTCCTCCCGCTCACCGGTTTTAACGAGGCTGCGTGTGTGTGAAAGTCGCGTGGTGCTGCGGACAATCACCGGGGTGTCGAATTCTTCACTGATGTCAAATGCAAGGCGGGTGTAGTTCAGCGCTTCTTGCGCGTCTGATGGTTCCAGCACAGGCACACCGGCAAGCCTGCAGAAAATGCGTGTGTCCTGCTCATTCTGGGAACTGTGGATGCCGGGATCGTCACATACTACCAGCACCAGTCCGCCGTTGGCGCCGATGTAGGACTGAGAAAGCAGTGCGTCGCTGGCGACGTTCAGCCCGACATGCTTCATCGCCGTCATCGCCCTCACGCCTTCGAACGAGGCGCCGATTGCGACGTCGCAAGCCACCTTTTCATTGGTGGACCACTGCGCGTGCACCTTGTCCGCGGGGTACTGTCCAAGATATTCAAGGATTTCAGTGCTCGGCGTCCCGGGATACGCAGCCGCCACGCGCACTCCCGCTTCCCAAGCGCCCCTGGCGATGGCCTCGTTGCCGATCATTGGACGTGCTTCGGTCCCTTCGTTCATGTGTGTTTGCCCCTCCATCAATATCCAGTTATTTTAAACATAAAATAATAATTTATCGGAATACATAAAAAGTACAACAAAAAAACACCATGTTCAAAATCAGGATGAGTGATCCTGGAGACAAAACAAATACGCAATAAAAGGTTGATTACTGATTTCACGGTTGTGCAGAAGATTTCCAGTGTCCGTTTAGAAAATCAGTATTGATGCATAGACAAAATGCTATATGATGAACAGTTCAATTTTTAAGCATCATTCCATGAGCTCAAATTTTTCCAGGCAACGAGGTGAACATGACGAATCCCGAATCCCTGACCTATGAACCGATCGAAACGGCAAGCCGTGATGAACTTTCAGAAATCCAGCTGGAGCGATTGCGGCAAACGCTGCGCAACGCCGGAGAAAATGTTCCGCAATACCGCAACGCTTTCACTCAGGCGGGGATATCCGCGGATGAGCTGAAGGATTTAAGCGACCTGCGAAAATTCCCGTTCACGATCAAGGACGACCTGCGCCGCAACTACCCTTTCGGCATGTTCGCGGTGCCTCGTGAACAGGTGGTACGCATCCATGCATCGAGCGGGACCACCGGGCAGCCGACTGTGGTTGGCTACACGCGCAATGACGTCGATACATGGGCGCAGGTGATGGCACGCACCATCTGGGCCTGCGGCGGACGTCCGGGAGACATCGCCCACGTCGCCTATGGGTACGGGCTGTTCACCGGAGGGCTTGGCGCGCACTACGGAGCGGAAAAACTGGGATGCACCGTCGTTCCCGTATCGGGCGGACTCACCGAACGCCAGGTGCGCCTGATTCACGATTTCCGCCCTGAACTGATCATGGTCACCCCTTCCTACCTGCTTGCGTTGGCCGAGGAGTTTGATCGTCAGGGAATCGACAGCCGCGAAAGTTCACTGCGTATCGGGGTCTGCGGCGCGGAACCGTGGACGAACTCCATGCGCCTCGCCATCGAGGAGCGGTTCCGCATGCAATGCGTTGATATCTACGGGCTTTCAGAAGTGATCGGGCCGGGTGTTTCCAGCGAATGCGTGCATGAAAAAGACGGGCTATATGTCTGGGAGGACCATTTTTATCCGGAAATCATCAATCCGGAGACCGGAGAGGCGCTGCCGGATGGGGAAATGGGGGAACTGGTGATTACGTCGCTGACCAAGGAAGCGTTTCCGATTATTCGCTACCGCACCCGCGACCTGACGCGGTTGCTTCCCGGCACGAACCGCGTCATGCGGCGCATGGAAAAAGTGACGGGGCGCTCCGATGACATGATGATCGTCCGCGGCGTCAACGTTTTCCCCTCGCAAATCGAAGAGATCCTGCTGGAGGATGAGCGCCTCTCGCCGAATTACCAGATTGAACTGACCCGTGAAGGGGCGCTGGACGCGATTACCGTGCTGGTCGAAGCGCGTGCTGCGGAAGTGTCAACGGATACGCGGCGGGACATCGTGCAGTCCCTGGCATCCCACATCAAAAACCGCATCGGCGTCACCAGCGCCGTCCGGCTCCAGCCTGCCGGCGGCATCGAACGTTCACAGGGCAAGGCGAAACGGATCGTCGATAAAAGGACCGCAAGCTGATCGGGACCGGAAATTACAACCCGTGTTTCGGCAAATATGCCGGGAGTGCAAGCGGAAAAATCGAAACCGCGCATGCAGAAACGGGTTTTTAAAGAAAGGACCGGGTCCAACGAGGGCTACACATTTTCCCGTTGTCTCTTGCGGCAGTCGAGTCACAATAAAGGCATATTACGGGAGGAGGCAATGAAACTGAAGACCGACGGAAGCATCGGGGCGATCTATGGACTGGACGACAGCAGCGAGTTGAAACTGCCGCTGTTCAGCACCGGTGTCGCCGCGGGATTCCCGTCTCCCGCGGAGGATCATCTTGAGTCGCGCCTCGACCTGAACCGGCATTTGATCCGCAATCCGCCGGCGACTTTTTTCGTGCGCGCGGCGGGCGAGTCGATGACCAACGCAGGCATCTACGACCAGGACCTGCTCATTGTCGACCGCTCAATCGAATCCCGTAACCGCCGCATCGTGATCGCGACGCTTAACGGTGAATTCACCGTCAAACGCTTGGTCCAGGATGAAGGGGGGATTTACCTGATCGCGGAGAACCCGGACTATGACACCATCCCGGTAAGAGTCGACACCGATTTTGCGGTTTGGGGGGTGGTCACCTACGTCATCCACAAGGTGTAAATGCTGGCGCTTGCTGACTGCAACAATTTCTATGTCTCCTGCGAACGCGTTTTCAAACCGCGGTTGGAGAAGAAACCGGTGGTGGTGCTTTCCAACAACGACGGCTGCATCATCGCGCGTTCAAACGAAGCCAAGGCGCTTGGCGTGCCGATGGGCGCCCCGGTGTTCAAAATTGAATCCCTGCTCAGAAAACATCGCGTCCACGTTTTCTCCTCGAACTTTGCACTTTACGGAGACATGAGCGATCGGGTGATGTGCACGCTCGAATCGCTGTTTCCACGGGTTGAACGCTATTCCATTGACGAGGCGTTTATCGAACTTGCGGGCGCCGATACGGCGGAGCGCCTTGAAGAGTGCCGGGAACTGCGCGCCGTGGTGGAACGCGATACCGGCATCCCGGTGTCGGTTGGAATCGCCCCGACCAAGACACTGGCGAAAGTCGCCAACCACTTTGCCAAGCGCAATCCGGAATGCGAAGGCGTGTTTGCCCTGGACGATCCGCAACGGCGGGACGCGGTGCTGGCCGGATTGGATGTGGAAGATATCTGGGGCATCGGCCGGCGTGCCGGACGCAAGCTGAGGAAAACCGGGATTGTCTCCGCGCTTGACCTGCAGCGCGCGGACGGTTCCTGGGTGCGCCGCCGCTTCAGCGTCACCGGCTGGCGCACCGTCCTCGAACTGCGCGGGGAACCGTGCATAGAACTGGAAACCGCTCCTCCGCCGAAGAAATCGATCGCGTCGACAAAATCATTCGGCCGCCTCATCACCGAGTGGGTACCGCTAGAATCGGCGCTGGTCGCCTACCTGACGCAGGCGGTGGTCAAGCTGCGGCGCCAGCAGTCCGTTACCGGAACAATGCAGGTGTTTGCGACCACCAACCGTTACCGCACCACCGACCCGCAGCACGCTATTGTCGAGATGCTGCAGTTCCCTCCGACCGATTACCTCCCGGAACTGGCCGGCCGTGCGGTCCGCGCCCTGCGTCCGCGCTTCCAGGCGGGAATGCGCTACCACAAAGCCGGGGTGCTGCTGCTGGAACTGATGCCGAAGGACCGGATGCCTCTTTCTCTCTGGAATGTCCCGGCGCGTCTGGAAAAACAGGATGCGGTGATGGAGTCGATGGAGCAGATCAACCGGCACTGGGGGCGTCACACGATCACCCTCGCCGCCGCCCGCGATACCGCACAATGGCGCATGCGGCAAAATCACCGTTCGCCCGCGTACACCACTTCCTGGTCAGACCTGCCCGTTGCACGCATCGGCTGAAAACCACCGCAGAAGGAAGGTTACGCCGGAAATTTAATGTTGTACGGAAAAGCGTTGCCGCGGAACGGATCGTGTGTGTCCCTGAATATGATTATGTGTGTGATCCAGTTGCGTTTTTTATACACACCCTGTCGGAAGCAGGTTAGTACTCCCCAACATGGATGGCTTGTTCACTTTGAATGTTTTCAAGCCGGGCTTGAAATTGCTCTAATTTTAACTCTCTTTCGCTGTCTGACATGTGCGCTACTCCAAAAACAATGTGGGGCGCCAAAACGTCAAACCCGGTAAATCTCAACATACCCCGGTGGATCGGTTTCAGGATGGCTTCGATATCGCCGTTGAAACCACCTTTGCTGTAAGCCTGCTCAGGGCCCCCGGTCGTTAACGACAAAAGCGCGCGTTTCCCTTGAAAAGCCCCGGTTTCATAAATTTTCCCCATCCCGTATACACGTCCCATGACAAATGTACGGTCAACCCAGCCTTTCAGAACAGCGGGAAGACCGAACCACCACAACGGGAATTGCCAGATCATCAAATCGCACCACTCGATTTTCTGAATTTCTGTCTCTACATCATCGGCAAATCCACCTGTTTCAGATGCATGCATTTCCTCAACCTGAGGTTTGAAATAGTGACTGTCCTTGACTGTTTTGAAATTGGAACGGTCGGATAGGGGATGGAAGTTCATTTGATACAGTTCCGAAATTTGAACTTGATTCCCGGATTGAACGAGAGCCGAATTAGCGGCATCAAGCAAAGCGCCGTTGAAACTCTGCTTTTCAGGATGAGCAAATATAATGAGTGTTTTCATTCTTTTCACAAAGCTTGTGTTGTAAAATGGAAAGAAAGAACATCTTTCAGAGAATTTCTCATGCCCACTTCACTTCATCTGATAGGTGTGATACAAGATTATTTTCTGGCAAATTCGGTAAAAAACGTTTGTTCTTTTCTTAAAATTCAATGGGTTATGGTATTTTCGCGGAATTAGAAACGCAGGTTCCGTGAATTCCAGCGGAGTACATCTCTCCAATGCTGCAATCAAGCAAAAGCTAATACACATCAAACATCCGGCAACAATGATAGAAAAAACTGAACGGTATGCCTATTTCAACGGATCATTTCTTCCGGAAAAAGAAGTCCTGGTTCCCTTCCGTGACCGCGGGTTTGTGCTTGGCGACGCGGTATTCGATGCGGCGCGTACTTTTGGCGGGAAAATATTCAAGCTCGAGGAACACATCGACAGGCTTTACCGTTCTTTGAAAGCCCTCGACATTGATCCCGGGCTGAGTCCGGAAGAGATGAATCTGGTCAGTCGCGAAGTAGTTGAAATGAACCAGCCGCTGCTTGCTGACGGAGACGATTACTGGGTAATTCAGCGCGTGACGCGCGGGATGAACGTCATCGGCGGGGACCTGTGGGAAAGCAGCGGATCAACGGTGATTGTCGAATGCACGCCCCTGCCGCTAAGCACGCGCGCGCATCTGTTCGCGGAGGGGATCGACATATTCATTCCTTCCACGCGCAGGATCCCTCCGGAATGCCTGAGCCCGAACGTCAAGAGCCACAATTACCTCAACCTGGTGCTTGCCGATTTAGAAATCAGGGACAAAGGAGACAATGCCTGGGCGGTGCTGCTGGACACGAGGGGGTTTCTCTGCGAGGGAATCGGCAGCAACGTCTTTCTGGTTAGTGACGGGGTTTTGTACACTCCGCGCTCCCAGTATGTGCTTGCCGGAGTCAGTCGTCAGACAGTGATAGAACTTGCGGAAAAACAGGGCATTGCAGTGGTTGAGGACGATCTTTCTCCATATGACGCATACAACGCCGACGAAGGGTTCATCACTTCAACCAGTTTTTGCCTGTGTCCGGCAAGATCATGCAACAGCAAACCGATCGGCAGCGGGAATGTGCCGGGTCCTGTAACCGGCATACTGACCAAGGCGTTTTCTGAGCTGGTCGAATTCGACTTCCTCCACCAGTTTTTGCGGCATTTGGGAAAAGAAAGGCGGAAAAACGGGAAGGCGGGGATGTGATCTCCGGGAAAATCACTGCAGCAATCGAATATTCGTCGGGTTTGGCATGAAACCTTTGAAGGGTTGATATCATCCTCGACGCGAATTTGAAACTGTCCATACTAAACGATTTCTGTTCTCAAGAAATGGTCCCGAGATTGAATGTCTTTTCTCGTCTGACTATGAAACGAGAGTCAAATACCTGGGTTGCAGGACGACCTATGTGAGTGCCGGCCAGCATTCGCTGGAATGTTTTGCAATACTTCGGACAATCTCTAATAGAAAGAGGTGTGATGAACAAAGCATCCCCGTTCGACCCCACACGAGAGGAAATCGATAAAGCCGTAAAACAATATCTTGAAGAAGGAGGGACGATCAAAAATTCACGTGAAAATGCAAAAAAAGAACTGCAGGCGGAAATAATGAAGCAGATACGCCACGGCTGTCAGAAAGTGATCGCCTCGTAGTTGATTAAGAAGAACCAACTGGAGCGTCAACAGAGCATGTTCAGTGCGCTCTCAGCTTTAATTCAAGTGCTGAAATGGGTGAGGGAAGACGGGCCTTAATGAAAATCACACATAGTCCAAAATGATCAAGCCCATGAACATTGCCAGTTGCGCCGCGTACATCAAAATCATAGCTTTCTCCTGTTTTATTTAGATTGGTTCCGTTAAAAATACAGCTTCGGGTTCAATCTTCCCCGACATGCAGTATTCCAGATTAATCGAAACTGGTGTCCGGGAAAATGGTGAGCGGTGATCAGAGAATCAGTTCATTCAGACGCATCGATTTTTTCGCGTATTTCCCTGATATGCTTCTTCACCCTGTTGTATTCCTTCCCTCCTTCATCAACGGGGTTCTCTTCAAGGTCCTGCGATGAATCCGAAGGGACAGTAAATTCAGGAGTGGTTTGTGCAGAGGCTGAACGGTCCCGGGAATCCCTGCTGATGGTGTTACTGACTTCCCTGGCGGCGTCCTGGATCAAATCCAATTCGGTTTGTTCCACCCGCTGATGCAGTTCACCTTCAAGCAGAAGAATGGTCTCTGTCAGGAGTTTACTCCATTCCGCGCGGCGTTGGTGTTCAAAACGTTCGTTCACCAGTTTCAGCACTGCCTGCGCTTCGTCCAGCAACTCCCACAATTCCCGCTCATCGATGTGTGATACTTTTTCCATCTTTTCTACCCCAATCAATCGGGCACTGGTTTAGATGGTCGTCAAACTGTGATCACGCGCCTGATGCCGCGCATCACTCCCTGTATCACTTTTTACAAATTATATGCCAAGATTCACTTTTCTGAAATCCTAAAAAAATGAATCCATCATAACTACCACAGGTTATTTTTTAAATATGCGGTCTTGATGATGAAGAGAACTGCTTTTTCGGCAAACTCATCCACGCCCGATGAATGGCATTTTTGTGGCCATCACGGTCATGAACTGCACATTTGCATCCAACGGCAGGTTTGCCATGTAGACCACAGCGTCGGCAACGTGCTGGGCGTCCATGGTCGGTTCTGCCACAATGGCCCCATCCGCCTGTCTGACGCCTTTTTTCATGACCGCCGTCATTTCTGTGGCGGCGTTTCCGATGTCAATCTGTCCGCAGGCAATGTCGTACTCCCGTCCATCAAGAGAGGTGGAACGAGTCAAACCGGTTATCGCGTGTTTTGTGGAGGTGTAAGGCGCGGAAAACGGACGCGGTACGTGGGCTGAAATGGAACCATTGTTGATGATGCGGCCGCCGCGTGGTTTTTGGCTTTTCATCAGCAGGAAAGCTTCCCTTGTGCACAAAAAAACACCGGTGAGATTGATGTCCACGACTTGTTTCCACTGCTCAACACTCAACTCTTCCAAGGATACAGCGGGCGCGCTGATCCCCGCATTGTTGAAGAGTACATCCAGCCGTCCGAATTTATCCTTCATTTTGGCAAACAGGGAACTGACCGATTCCGGATCCGACACATCCGCCTGCACAGAAAGCGCACGTTCCGCCATTTTCCCAGCATGATCGAGTGTTTCCTCAAGCGCTTCAGTGCGACGCCCGGTCAAAACAACGTGGTAACCGGCGTTCAACAGGGCCAGTGAAGACTGCCTCCCAATTCCGGAACCGGCGCCGGTGACAAGAGCGGTTTTCAAGTTATGTCTCACATTTCGGGTTTCAAATAATCAACAAACAACACACATAAGAGACTGATAT
>CAYFLK010000003.1:3142-123224 GCA_964344035.1 uncultured Pseudomonadota bacterium | reverse complement strand
TACAGTTTAGTACCGTTAGGAGGGGAAATCAACACTTAAGGAGAACAGAGCCTTTACTATTGCTAGGCCCGGTTCCGGAAGTGATTGCACGACGCCCCAGACCTGAAGTGCCGGCTGCAGCCCCGGACTGATTACGCCGGCTTCCGGTGTGCGTCCCCGGACACGTTCAAACGCCTCACGGTAGTTGAGTGAATCGTGAGTCAGGTAGCAGCCGCTGCGGATCACTAGAATCGTATCTAGGCCACCTCTTGGGCCTTTCAACTCCTTGAGAACGAGGTCAAAGAAATCCGAACCACCCGCGGAAAGCACAACCGGGCCCGGGGCAAACAGCTTTTCCGAAGTGCATTTCTCCGCAAGCATGTTCAGTGAGTGGAGAAAGTCCCGGATTCGCCTTTCAGGCTAATGTAAGGTGAAGACCTTTACTCCCGCAAAAAACTTGATTGCGGAAGTGTGCTGTGAGATTTTTTATAGGAATCATTCAAAGATCATTCCGGAACACATCATACCCAGTTGGAGGCAGAATGTCACAGATCATCGGCAATTACATCGGCGGCGATATTTTCCAGAAAACCGGGGGAGGCTACGGGGACGTTTACAACCCCACCACCGGCGAAGTTAGCGCCCAAGTCTGCATGTCCACCGCACAGGAAGTGGACCAGGCAGTGGAAAACTCACTGCAGGCCTTTCGAGATTGGGGAAGGACCCCTCCTCCCAGGCGAGCGCAGGTGATGTTTCGCTTCAAACGTCTGCTCGAGGAACATGCCGAGGAAATCGCCCACACGATCAGCCGTGAACACGGAAAAACCCATGAAGACGCGCGCGGAGAAGTGGTGCGCGGCATTGAAGTGGTCGAATATGCCTGCGGCATTCCGCAGCTGTTGAAAGGATCATTCAGCGAACAGGTTGCGGAAGGGATCGACGTCTACTCTTTCCCGCAGCCGCTGGGCGTGGTTGCGGGAATCACACCTTTTAACTTCCCGACAATGGTTCCGATGTGGATGTTTCCCAATGCGCTGGCGTGCGGAAACTGTTTCATTCTCAAACCATCGGAACGTGACCCAAGTTCGTCCCTGCTGATTGCAGACTTGTTGAAACAGGCGGAGTTGCCCGACGGAGTGTTCAATGTAGTGCAGGGTGGTAAAGACGCAGTTGATGCAATCCTCGATCAACCGGACATCTCCGCGGTCAGTTTCGTCGGGTCCACACCGATTGCAAAATACATCTACACCCGCGCCAGCGTCAACGGGAAACGCGTGCAGGCGCTCGGCGGAGCAAAAAACCACATGGTGGTGATGCCGGATGCAGACATGGACCAGGTTACGGACGCTCTGATGGGTTCGGCATATGGGTCCGCCGGCGAACGCTGCATGGCCATCGCGGTGGCCGTACCTGTCGGTGATGAAGTTGCGGACGAGTTGAAGGAACGGATGATCCCGCTGGTCAAGGACCTGCACGTGGGTCCGCCGAACGACGCAAAGGCGGCGATGGGCGCGATCATCACTCGCGAAAGTCTGGAACGTATCAAATCACTGATCCAAAGCGGCGTAGACCAGGGAGCGGAACTGCTGGTGGACGGGCGCAATCTCAAAGTTCGCGGTTACGAAAACGGGTTTTTCCTGGGTGGTACTCTGCTGGACCAGGTCAAACCTGAAATGGAAGTTTACAAACAGGAAGTGTTTGGTCCGGTGCTGTCAACGGTGAGGGTCAGAAATTATGAAGAAGCGCTCGATTTGATCCATGCCAACCCATATGGCAACGGCACCGCGATTTTCACCCGTGATGGTGACGCGGCGAGGGATTTTGTCAGCAAAATAGAAGTCGGCATGGTCGGCGTGAACGTACCGATTCCGGTCCCCGTCGGCTTCCATAGTTTTGGCGGATGGAAGCAGTCGCTTTTCGGTGACCACCATATCTATGGTCCGGAAACGGTTCACTTCTATACCCGCACCAAGGCCGTCACTTCCCGCTGGCCGACAGGCATCAAGTCCGGTGCGGTCTACAACTTTCCAACCCTTTCCTAGCCTGGACTGCCTGCCACTTAGATTCTCGGGGTGCGGTGCTTCGTGTCCCGACAGTAATAAACAGCAAGCACGATTGATGAATAAAATTTCTTCCTTCCAGAAAAACAAATGGAATTTGTCAGCCTGAATGACCTCATCCCCCTGATCCCCGAGTTGACAGTGTTGGCAACTGCCGTGACGGTGCTGCTGACGGACCTTTTTGCACCAGAGAAAAACCGGCAGGTGACGCTGGCGGTGACCGCCCTCGCAGGATTGACGCTGGCCATGCTGATGGAGTTCCAGCTTTACGGGGGAAACGCGAGCGGGTTTTACCAGACAGTGGTGAGCGACCGTTTTTCCATCCTTTTTGAAATGATCTACCTCAGCGTGACGCTGGTGACGGTGATGGTTTCCCTGCACTATATCGCGGAACAGGAGATGAATTACGGAGAATACTACGTGCTGCTGCTGTGCGCGCTTGCCGGGATGATGCTGATGACCTCCAGCCTGGAACTGCTGGTGATCTTCATCGGTCTCGAGATCATGTCGATTTCAAGCTACATCCTCGTGGGGATGAAGCGCCGGGTTTCACAGTCCAATGAGGCCGCGTTGAAGTACCTGCTGCTGGGAGCATTTTCCACCGGGTTTCTGCTGTACGGCATTTCACTGCTGTACGGCGCGACCGGAAGCACGTATCTTCCGCAAATTATAGAAGCGCTGCAAGTCGAAGAAGCGGCAGGCAGCCCGCTGGCAGTAATCGGAGTGGGGCTGGTGGTGATTGCCATGGGTTTCAAGATCGCCATTGTGCCCTTCCACATGTGGACCCCGGACGTTTATACAGGCGCACCTACTCCGGTCACCGGGTTCCTCTCGGGAGCAGCAAAGGCTGCTGGATTCGCGGTGTTTCTGCGGGTGCTGCTGACCGGCATCCCTATACATGTGGAAACCTGGAATACGATATTGTGGGTACTAGCGGCACTTACCATGACGATCGGGAACCTGATGGCCCTGCGTCAAAGCAGCGTGAAACGGATGCTGGCTTTTTCCTCGATCGCGCACGCCGGTTATGTGATGATCGCGGTCGTCACCGGATCATCAGCGGCGCTCAGCGGTATCTTCTTCTACTCATTTACTTATGCACTGATGGGGATGGGAGCATTCGGGGTCCTCACCATCCGTGACCTAGGGAGGGTCCCCCGAACCTACGATGATTTGGCGGGGTATGGGAAGCGCTATCCGCTGCCCGCATTTCTGATGTCGCTGTTCATGTTTTCATTAGTCGGACTGCCGCTGACCGGAGGTTTCATCGCGAAGCTGCAGATTTTTTCCGCGGCCCTCGAAGAAGGATGGGTGTGGCTGACCATCATCGGGGTTTTGAACAGCGCGCTTTCAGTTTATTATTATCTCCGGGTGGTGGTATTCATGTACATGCGCGAGGGTGCTGTGCCGGAAGGGGTTTCCGAGCAATCTAACCGGGTACCGGGATTTGCCATCGCCGGTTTGACCGGCACCGCCATGGCTGTCATCTACCTTGGCCTGTTCCCTGAAACAGTGCTGGAACTGGCCGGCCGCTCCATCAGCGCCCTGCTTTGAAAAGACTTCTAAGTGAAGATTCTTTTTCAGCGAGTAAACCAAATCAAGGAGGCTTGACGAACTGATTCATTTTTCTACTCCACTCAGGCCACACTTTTTGCATGGCAACGGAAATGAAAACCCCCGGACCCCGGGGTTTTAGTTTACTGGAAGTGATGATCGTCGTGGTCATCATCGGCATTCTTGCAACCCTGGCATACCCCAGCCTGCAGAATTACCTGCTTCGCGCGAAGCAGATTGAAGCTAAAACCAACCTCAGCGCCATCTACACAGCACAGCAGATCCAATACGCAACCAGCAGGCAATATGCAAACACTTTCGAACAGTTGGATGTGGAACTGGAAAGCGGCGAAAACGCGGTTTACAGTTATACGCTCACTGGGGACGAGACTTCTTTTACCGCCACCGCGCAAGGCAATCTTGATGACGATGCCATCCTCGACACCTGGACCATTGACCAGGAAAAAAACCTGCAAAATACGATCAACGACATTACCACCGACTGATTCCACCGGAACCAGGGAGCAAGTAAAAGTCATGGAGAGGGTCGTAAATAAAGCGGGAAAACACGTTTCCGCGACTTTTCCCTCGTTTGTTCCTCGCCGCATGCTGCATCCTGGTTGGTTCGCTGCGTATAAAATCCTGCTTGGCGCCGCCCTGGTTTTCTGGATGTTCTCCGGATGCACGCCGATGCAGGTCTACCGCCAGGTTCCTCCGGCAAAGGATGCACTGGCGAATGTCAGCCGTTTCCACATTGACCGGTTTCAGGGAGAACAGGGAGGCTTTTTCCGGGAAATCCTGGTCCAGGAGATCAACCGCCAGTCTCATTTTGAATACCTGGATGAATATCCTGAAAGCAGTGATTCCGAAAGCGCGGTGATAGATGCCGAGGTACTTATTTACTCCATACGAGATGTTGAAGAAATCCGTGCGGAAAGCGATTTGACCCTGGTAAAACACCAGCTGGTGCAGCAGCAAAGCTCCGGGAAACGGGGAAGCAAACAGGCCTTTGAGTTTGCTGAAACAGAATCAGAAAAACAGTGGATTCACCGTACCCTGGACTTGGAAATCCGCTTCACCTTTAGTTCCGCGGCCTCAGGTGAGCGCCTCCTGGAAACGGTGGAAAGAGTGGGGTTCCAGCAGAGTTACGGAGGTTGGGCCCGTCTGAGCCTGATTCCTGACGCGGATGAGGAAATGACGCGGCTGGGGCAGCTGCTGATGCGGCGGGTGGTAGCCAGGATCAGCCCGGTTTCCTACACCCAGGTGCTGCCGCTGAAAACCGGCGTCGCACCGCTGAACTGGACCGCTGAGATGGTTGATTTCGGACATCCCGGCATTCTCCGTGGCAATCGCTACGCGGTGAACCGGGAACTGGAACGGGCGGTCAAAGCCTGGAGTTATGTAGTGTTTTCACCCTGGCTCAAAAGTGAAAAGGAACTTTATGTCTTCACCGATGATGCTTATGTCCGTCTGAAAAAAAACGGCATCCCGGACAACATCCTCAAACAGCTGCTGAAACTGCACAACCGCACATTCACCGCTGAAAACATGGAACCGGTGCTGGCGCGTCTGCTGTCACGGGAGGAATACATGCGGTATCATGCTGCAATTGCCATCGAGACGCGCCAACGAAACAAGATTCATGAGCAGCAAAATCTGGCCGCCGCACATTACAACCTGGGCCAGGTGCACCGGATGCGCGGGGAACTCGAATTGGCTGGTTATCACTATGCCCGGGCGAATGCGATGAAGCCTGATGATGAATATGCGCAGAAATGGACAGATGTTCAATTGCTGATGGGGACATACAATCCAGTGGACAGCATCGGCGGAGAAACGATAGTCTCCGCCGCGACAAGCAACCCTCCAGATCAGGCAATGGTGCGCAAACAAAGGGAACCGAAAATCAAACTGGAAAATATCAAACCTGCAACGGAGGAAAGCGTTCAACCCATCGTAAAACCGGTGGAACTTCCCTTGCTCTCCAGTGAAATACAGCCCGAAAAACTGGCCCCTGCCAGCCCGGGTTTGAACCTTGAATAGAGTGATTGCCACATGAGCCTGCTGCTTGAATTGCTCCTGAAAACACTGAAATCCTCCCCGGGCCTGGGCATTGTCGTGCTTCTGGTTTTGCCTGCACCGGGATGCTTCGCCAAAACGCTGGAAATTACCGGCTCGGCAACCATCTACAGCAGCAACGTCGGAAGCGCACGCAACCAGGCATTGCAAAACGCGCTTCGGCAGGCGGTTGAACAAGGGGTAGGGGTTTTCATCGATTCCAATTCCCTCACCCGGAATTATGAAGTGATCAAGGATGAAATTTTCAGCGCAAGCGAGGGTTATGTCAGCAGTTATGAAATAGTCCGGGAAGGAACCACTGCTGACGGCACGGTTTACGAAATAACAATCTCTGCTGAAGTTGCCGAGGGTAAAATAAAGGACACCTTGACGGCGCTTCGCATTCTGCACAGGAAAATGGGTAACAAGCGGCTGATGATCATCTACCACAGCCGCGACCCCCACGCCGTTCCCCGGAACAATGGCGCGGTGATCACCGCCATGGGCGTGATCCGCGACGAGTTCTCCCGGATGGGTTTTCGCATGTTCAACGAATCGGTGATGAAACAGGTTTACCAGGCAGTTGAACAGGAAGCCATCGTGGACCGCCCGGTGGACAGCCTGATCGCCCTGGCACTCGATCAGCGGGCTGAAATCCTGGTCCAGATGGAAATGATCGGCGGCAAGCGCGATAAGCGCGGGGGCGTTTTCTATGCCGTCAAATCGACGGTGCGGCTGGGGGTTTACGACGCCTCCAGCGGGCGCCAGATTGCGGACGTGATGGCGGAAGGAAAGGAACTCTCCGCCAGCAAACCCGGACCCTATGACTGGTACCGTATGCTCGGCAAGGCGGGCAAGCGCGCCGGGGCGGAAGCGGCGCGTCAGGCCATCAAACGCATCAGCGCCTTTTACCAGGAAACCGGGGATGTGGGACACGCCTACCTGATGGTGTTCCGCAACTACAACTTTGCCGATGAAGACCTGATCCTCGATTAACTGGAAAACACCCCGGGTTTCAAACAGCTGACCGAGTTGAAAAACACCCGCGGGTATCTCGAAATCGAACTTTTCACCTCCCAGCAGAAAAGCCGCCTGCGCAGGAAAATCATCCGCGACCTTGCCGAACAGGAGATTGAACTGGCAACCCAGTCCATTTCAGGAAACAGGCTGGTTTTCATCAATCCCAACCCGATGGAGGAAAAACCCCTGCCCCCAGCGGAAACCCTGGAATCGCAATAACCGACGGTTCTCTTTACAAAACAATTGCATGCCTTTACCTCGAAGCATTACGCTTCGGGTCTTTCTTTTCCCCTCCACGAAAGCGCGGCTTCCAGCATGTTCCTCAGCACGAGACGCACTTGCGCCGCCTTTTCTTCAAGAAAGGTGAATGGAGCTTCTTCTTCCATGTAGGTTTTCCAGGACAATTCCATTTGAAACGCATGCACGTTTAGTTCAGGATTTCCATAATTCCGGGTGATGTATCCTCCTTTAAAACGATCGTCAACCGCCAGGCTGAATTTCCTGTCTTGCGCAAGCACACTTGCAAGGCGCCGTTTCAATTCCGGAGCACAACTGGCGCCGGACGCCGTCCCGAGGTTCAGATCAGGCAGCGTTCCTGAAAAGAAGCGTGGCACATTCGAACAAATCGAGTGGCAATCGAACAGCAGCGCGTAACCGTGGGTATCGTGGATGCGCGCCAGTTCCTTTTTCAGCAGGTCATGATACGGTTGCCAGTAAAGCCTCAGCCTGCGCAGGACCTCGTTTTCATCCGGCTCTTTTCCAGGACGATAAATAAGTTTTCCGGAAAAAGTTGTAAGCGGCGTCAAACCGGTGTTGTCCGCGCCGGGATAAAGGGGTTTGTTTTGAGGGTCGCGGTTGAGGTCGATCAGGTATCTCGAGTACAGCGGAGTCAGCACACTTACGCCGAGTTCCTCCGTAAAATCGTAAAGGCGGTCAAGACGCCAGTCGGTGTCAGCCATCAGACGCCCGGCTGTGGTAAATTCAGCGGCAATCTGTTCCGGGACTTCGGTTGAAAGATGGGGGACGTTTATCAGCATCGGCGCAGTGCCATGTGTGAGGGTCGCGGATGAAATCTCAGTGGCCATGGGTGTGGACTCCTGGTTCATATGTGCTCCGGGACGAAACGAATGATCGTTTATTTGTGAAATCCTGAAACGCGTTGTGTTCAGAAATGAAAAACCTTGTGAACTTAAAATAAACAGTTAAGTTAAGCAGAAAATCCACATCCTTAAACAGGAGTATTCTCTAACTGCATGAACGCCGACCCCGACCCGTTACCGCATAATCTGCTTCCCGGCTGGATGAAGAAAGCCAACGACTGAACATGGATTTCTTTTTCTGGTTAGGGATAATTTTCTGTTTGTCACAATCCGCTCTATTTTCAGGTTTGACCCTGGGCCTTTTCGGTCTCAGCCGGTTGGAGCTGGAAGTCGCCGTCGATTCCGGCAACCGAAACGCTCTCAAGGTGCTCAAGCTTCGGCGTGACGCGAATCTGCTGCTTACCACCCTGTTGTGGGGAAACGTCGGCATCAACGTCCTGCTGACGCTGCTCACCGATTCGATTCTGACAGGCATATGGGCGTTCTTTTTCTCGACTTTCTGCATCACTCTCTTCGGGGAGATTTTACCGCAGGCTTATTTTTCCCGCAACGCGCTGCGCATGGCAATCGTGCTTGTACCGGTGATCCGTTTCTACAGGGTGCTGCTTTACCCGGTTACCAAACCGTCAGCGATGCTGCTGGACTGGTGGCTGGGGAAAGAAGGGGTGACCTACTTCAAGGAAGACGACTTCCGGGTGATGCTGAAAAAGCACATGTCTTCCAGAGAATCTGACATCAGCCCGCTGGAGGGAACAGGCGCATTGAACTTCCTTTCGCTGGACGATCTGAGTGTCGGCGAGGAAGGGGAAATCGTCGATCCCGACAGCATCATTGAACTGGAAACCCCCTACGATCTACCACGCTTTCCGGAATTCGAACGCTCCCCGGATGATCCTTTTCTGCTCCACGTGCAGCAGTCCGGGAGAAAATGGGTGATTTTTGTCGATCAATCCCACTCACCACGGCTGGTGCTGAACGCGGATCTTTTTTTGCGCGACGCACTGTTCGGGGTTGAACCGTTCCGGCCTTATTCTTACTGTCACCGTCCGATTGTGGTGTCTGATCCCGCCACCCCCCTGGGAATGGTGATCCATCATCTGCGGGTGCATCCGGAACACGCGGAAGACGATGTGATAGACAACGACCTGATCCTCTGCTGGAATGGAGAACGGCGCATCATAACCGGTGCTGACCTGCTGGGACGGCTGCTGCGGGGAATCGCCAAGAGGCCTTTTCAGAAATAGGTGCTCAACCTTTGAACTAGAATGAACACAACAGGCAACCATTAATCCAAAACTGAAAATGAACTACGCGATACAGATTGAAAAAACAGGCGGCCCGGAACAGATGCACCGGGTTGAAACAGAAACCCGGGAACCTGTATCCGGCGAGGTGCTGATCCGCCACACCGCCATCGGGTTGAATTTCATCGACACCTACCACCGAAGCGGGCTTTACACGATTGAACTCCCCGCCGTCCTGGGTCAGGAGGCATCCGGGGTGATTGAAGCAGTCGGAAAAAACGTCCAGAATTTTCAGGTTGGCGAACGTGTCGTTTATGCGACAGGGCCGATGGGTTCTTACTGCATGAAACGATGTTATCCCGCGGAAAAACTGGTCAAACTGCCCGACGGGATTTCCGACAAACAGGCTGCCACGGTGATGCTGAAAGGAATGACGGCTGAATACCTGCTCAACCGCACCGCCCAGCTGAAACCGGGAGACACGATCCTCCTCCATGCCGCGGCAGGAGGAGCCGGACTGCTAGTTTTGCAATGGGCAAAGCATCTGGGCTGTACAGTGATCGGCACTGTTGGGGACGCGAAAAAAGCCGAACTCGTCAAATCCTTTGGCTGTGACCATGTGATCCTTTACCGCACAGAAGATGTTGCCCGCGGGGTGATGGACATCACCAACGGAGTGGGCGTGCCGGTAGTCTACGATTCAGTGGGACAATCCACTTTTCAAGGTTCGCTGGACAGCCTCAGCCCGCGCGGTTTGTTCGTTTCATGGGGACAGGCCTCCGGTCCGATCCCGGACCTGAACCTGCGAGTCTTCGCGCCGAAATGCCTGTATTTTACAAGACCATCTCTTTTTGCCTATACCAGCACCCGCAAGGAATTGGAAAACTGTGCCAAGGCGTTGTTTGAAATGCTTAGTGGGGGGCATATCAAATCCGAAGTCCGGCAAACCTACCCGCTGGGAGACGCTGAGCAGGCTCACCGAGACCTTGAAACGCGAAAAACGGTTGGGGCGACACTGCTTCTTCCCTGACACTGATGGATCTCCCCCAGCACCCAGGAGAGGACACGCACACCATTCCTGCCTCATCATTGGAAGGGTTTATTAGCTACGGACGACACTACCTTGGAAAAGCGCAATCAACTGTTGATCAAATCCAGAAAAAAAAATAATATGGTTTGAACCCAGGAATTTTTTGGAAGTAAAAACCCGGAAATGGACTCCATGAGGATCCGCATTTCAAGTTTCTGCATAGCGGGAACAGAATTGCGGGCTGCCCGGGATCAGGGGTTTTCACTAAACAGCAGAATCAAGTTCCGTGATTTCAAGTCATGACAAATAATCCCGCACCTAATCCGAAGCCGGGATTTCCTGAACAGGAATCTCCCTTCCAGCTGTTCCCTATTCTTCACTCCCATCTGGATCAATTAGCAGCAAAACTTCGCAGCCATAAGCGGACAAATATTGCGTCCAAGGTTTTAAGCGGTTTTCACGTGCCTGGTGGTCCGGCGCCTTCGGGGGACAAACTGGAAATAAGCGGGTCCCGGCTGAGCAAAAATTTACAGAACAAAGAAGCAGCGGAGTGTTCGGCAAAACTGCTGCGTGATCCACTCGATTCTACCACCCGGCTGCAACTCCTTGATGTTTTTCTGACTGTTGCTGAACAGGCTGAACTGGAGGCATCCCGAGACGCTTATCTGCTTGCCCTGCTTGAACTGGAAAGCCCGCTGCTGAGCAGCAAGAAAATCAACACCGCGTTCGCGACCCAGACGTTTTATCTGAAAAAGCTGTTTTCACAGTTGAATTCCGATTTTCAAAACGTGAAACAGAAAATCCAGGACACCGATTCCGCGACAGACCGCATGCTCGACGAACAAGTCAAGCGCATGAAAACCGGAGTCGGCTTCATGCAAACATGTTTCACAATCCTGGAAGCACAGCCGATCCGGAAGTTTCATGAGTTGGACCTGCGTCCCGGGAAAGTCGGGAAGAACATTTCCACTGATGACCTCAACCATGGATATGATCCATTTCTCAAAACCCTATGTTTTATCCCGCCCGCGGAGACAGCAAGGCAGCAACTGCTGGAAATCCTACATCTGCTTGAAAGCAAAAACCCCCTGGTTGGTTTTCACGAAGCCAAAATGAACGAGATTTTAGCACGCATAGAATTCGCCGAAGCTCAAGTGACCCATGATTCCGCAAAGGTAAAAAATGCGGTGGCCCTGCTTTCAAAAGCCATCCATGCGATAAGTACTGCAGTCGGTTTTATCGGATACTCCCCCAACAAATCGCTGGATGTTGCAGTCCTCAACCGTTATGGACAACTCTGTTACTTCACTGCCAGAGTCTACCGTCTGCATCAAATCCCGCTTCCGAATGAACACCTGGAGAGAATGAAGAAGGCAGTTGAACTGCTGGGGAAAGCGGTGGATGACCCTAATGTTAAGTCGATTCAGACCAAGCTGATGCATTTTCTCCAGCAGTGACAGGCCTTGAATCAGAAATACCACCCAGTTCTTCTCATTTGCACATCAATCCCTACAAGCGCATAACTTCTTCATTCTTAACCCCTGCAGCCTATCCACCTGAATAGTTGCGATATATCTTTACATTTCCCCGGTCTCGGGCTATCAAATTGAAGTTGGTTTTTTTCGCCACTTCGTTTCCCACGCCATTCCAAACCCTGATTCAAAACCTCGTGAAACACACCGAAGCACTGGTTGTTGAGGATCTCCACAAGTCGTTTGGTCAGGAGGAGGTACTCAAAGGGGTCACCCTGAGTGCCAGGGTGGGAGATGTGATTTCCATGATGGGCGCCAGCGGATCAGGTAAGAGCACATTTCTGCGTTGCATAAACCTGCTCGAAACACCCACAAGCGGGACTGTATCGATCGGCGGAGAAACAATCCGCATGGGCAGGAACGGCGCCGGACAGCCCATTGCACTGGACACAAGGCAGGTTGATCGCCTGCGTACCCATCTGGGCATGGTCTTTCAGCAGTTCAACCTCTGGTCTCACATGACCGTCCTTGAAAATGTGATCGAGGCGCCGGTGCATGTGTTGAAAAAGAGGAAGCCGGAAGCAATCGAACAGGCAGAAGCACTGCTGCACAAAGTCGGGATTCATGAGCGCAAAGATTATTATCCCGCCCACCTTTCCGGAGGACAGCAACAGCGCGCTGCGATTGCGCGGGCCCTGGCAATGGAACCGGATGTCCTGCTGTTTGACGAACCAACTTCCGCCCTTGACCCGGAACTGGTGGGTGAGGTGCTGCGGGTGATGCGCAACCTGGCTGAAGAAGGAAGGACGATGATCGTCGTCACCCATGAAACCGGTTTTGCCCGCGAGGTTTCCAGCAGGGTGGTTTTTCTGCACGCAGGCAGCATAGTTGAGGAAGGTCCTCCCGCGGAAGTTTTGGAATCGCCAACAACCGAGCGTTTCCGCCAGTTTCTCTCCGGAACGCGGGGCAATGAAGTTTTGGCCGTCTGATCCAGGACGGCTTTCGATCCCGGAAAGGTCCGGGGCGGATTGAGGTGATTGTCATCTCAATCCTGTTTATTTTCCTTTCAATAATGAGGAGCCATGAAAAAACTGTTCTCAATTGCAATGATCACAATTTTTGTGATTATCACCTCAACAGCGATGGCCAAGGACTGGAAGAAAATCCGGGTCGGTGTTGAAGGCGCCTATCCTCCCTTCAGCTGGATCGAGTCGGATGGAACACTGAAGGGATTCGACATTGATATCGCCAAGGCGCTTTGCGCGGAAATCGGCGCGGAATGCACCCTGGTTCCCCAGGATTGGGACGGGATTATCCCTGCTTTGCTTGCCCGGAAGTATGACTGCATTATTGCCTCGATGTCCATCACCGAGGAACGCAAGAAGAAAGTTTCTTTCTCCAAGAAGTACTACAACACCCCGGCCAAGTTTGCCCGCAGGAAGGGTTCCGGAATCGAGATCACTCAGGCCGGGATGAACGGAAAAGCCGTGGGGGTCCAGCGTGCGACCATTCATGACAATTTCATTACCGCGGAATTCGGCGATGCAGTGACCATCAAGCGCTACGGCACGCAGGATGAAGCCTATCTGGACGCGGTCGCAGGCAGGGTGGATCTGCTGCTCGCGGATTCGATTGCCATGGATGAAGGATTCCTCAAGACCGACAAGGGCAAGGACTGGGAATTTGTCGGCCCGGACTACAGCGATCCCAAATATTTCGGCGATGGCGCAGGCATTGCGGTTCGCAAGGGCGACACGGATCTGCAGGCATTATTCAACAAGGCCATTGATGCCATCCGCGCCAATGGCACTTATCAGCGCATCAACGCGAAGTATTTTGACTTCGACATCTACGGCGGCTGACCGCTGATAGCGCCACGGTGTTACTGCATCGTGGCGTTCCTCACTCTTCCTTCCATCATAGTAAACCGTGTTCAATCTCCACGGGTATTTCCCGATGATCCTGCAGGGGATGCTGCTGACCGTGGAGGTTGCCCTGGTTTCACTCGCTATCTCGGTGGTGCTTGGGATTCTGGGAGCGCTGGCGAAGCTTTCCAACTCTGTGAGCGCCCGCATTGTAGCTGTTGTTTACACAACCATCATCCGCGGTATCCCGGACCTGGTGCTGATGACAATCATCTTTTTTGGCGGGCAGATCCTAGTGAACAGCATCGGTGATCAGCTGGGTTGGGATTACATCGATATCAGCCCGTTTGTTGCCGGGGTGATCACGATCGGGTTCATCTTCGGGGCTTACATGACGGAAACCTTCCGGGGAGGCATCCTTGCGGTTTCACAGGGCGAGGTTGAAGCAGCCTATGCGTTTGGCATGACCGGCAGACAGGTGTTTTTTCGCATTACCCTGCCCCTGATGATCCGCCACGCATTGCCGGGTTTTGGAAACAACTGGATGGTGCTCGCAAAAACCACCGCGCTGGTTTCCGTAATCGGGCTTCACGACATGATATACAATGCCAGTGTGGCCGCGGGGGCAACCCGGCAGCCCTTCACTTTTTACCTGGTCGCGGCATTGCTTTTCCTGTTGATTACCGGAATCTCCGATATCTGTCTGCGCTGGGCAAATAGGCGTTACAGCATCGGTGTTCGGCGAAGCTGATGGATATCACGGTCATTATCGAAAACCTGCCCCTTTACTTAAAGGGATTGTGGCTCACCGTGCAGCTGGTGCTGCTTTCACTTGCCGCCGGATTTGCCCTTGCTCTGCCGCTGGCATTGCTGGCGGTTTCAGGAAACCCGCTGGTCCGCTTTTTTCCCAAGGCATATATCTACTTCTTTCGTGGAACCCCCATGCTAGTCCAGCTATACCTCATCTACTACGGCATGGGGCAGTTTGCTTCCATCAGGGAAAGCATACTGTGGGTGGTGTTCAAGGAAGCCTACTGGTGCGCACTGATATCATTCGCGCTCAATACAGCGGGCTACACCGCGGAAATCCTGAGAGGGGCGATTGAACAGACTGCATTTGGAGAAATCGAAGCGGCGCGGGCATTCGGCATGTCCCGGTTTACGCTGTACCGCCGAATTATCCTGCCAAGCACATTCCGGCGCGCACTGCCGGCATATGGAAATGAGGTGATCTTCATGTTGCATGGAAGCGCGATCGCAGGCATCATCACCCTGGTTGACCTGTTTGGCGCGGCAAAAATTGTCAACTCCCGGCATTTCGTCCCGTTTGAATCATTCATTGCAGCCGGTTTCTTCTACCTGTGTGTGACTTTTTTGATCGTCTGGGGTTTCAAACGGGTGGAAAATTACTGGTATGTGCATTTGAAACCAAGAAGCTGACTGAATTCCGGTTAGTGATCATCTTCATCAACTCCTGTGGAGCAACCGATGATGTCTCTTAATAATGAAAAACCAAACACTCCGGGAAGCGTTTTTTTTGCCCATGGCCAGGAAAGCGGTCCATGGGGCACAAAAATCCGCATGATGGCCGATGCGGCGGCAAAACGGGGATTTACGGTTGAAAGCCCGGATTACTCCGGTATGATGGATGCAGACGCAAGGGTGGAAAAACTGCTTTCGCTCAATCCTGAGTCAACCGGGAAGCTGGTGCTGGTGGGCTCGAGCATGGGTGCCTGGGTCTCTCTTAAAGCCTCGGCGCGCATTCATCCACAAGGGCTGTTTCTCCTCGCACCGGCGGTTTACGTGGGCGCCTACAGTGAAGAGGCGCCTCCGCCAAAAGCGGAGCACTGTATTGTTGTACACGGCTGGAATGACGATGTTGTGCCCGTGGACAACGTCCTGCGCTTCGCACGCAAGCATGAAGTTGAACTGCACCTCCTGAAAAGCGGACACCGTCTGACGGATCAGATGCAAACCCTAGAGATGCTTTTTGGGCATTTCCTTGAGCGTTTATGCGTCATCCCGGAAGAGGATCCCAGAAGCGACTGGGAAAAGGAACTGGAAAGCCGGTATCAGCGTCAGACATTCCTTAACCAGAAACCAAGGATTCCACAATGAACTTTTTCCTCGACAAAGTGCGGCATGCATGTAAAACCGCCATTTTTTTATCCATGACTGGTGTCCTCGCAACAACTTACATTTGTGCGGCAGAAAGGCAATATCCGACGATAATCGCGCTGGGGTATGCAGTTCCAATTGACAGCGCGGAGGGTCTGACCACTCCGCTGGTAATCCTGGATCATGAAAGTTCAGGGTATTTCGGGGACGGGACCCTCAAACTGCAATACCAGACTGTCAGCCCTTTTGCCAGCATGACACACCGTCTCGCCTCCTCTTTCGACCTCGAATACGGAATTGCCGCCACCGCTCTTGCCGAGGGAAACGGCGCTGATATTTACGTAAACGGTGAACGGGTCAAGCAGGACACTTTCAATGCAAACGGAATTTCCCTGCAGCTCAACGGGCATTTTTTCCCTGAGAGTCCCTGGCGGGTCTCACTGCAGGCTGATCACCGGAAGCGCAGTTTCGGCCCCTCGAAATTCACCCGTGAAGACTATGCTTTTCCTGAAAATTTCTCGGAAAACAAGCTGTCCGGGGTTTTTAAACGGGTGGGGCTGTATCACGAAGAAGGAGAGTTATCGGTGACCTATGAAAGCGGACAACGGGGAAACTGGAGCAATTGGCAATTGGACCCTGATGCCGGCAGCAGAAAAACCTACGGGAGGACATCGATTGTTCTGGAAGACCGGATGGCGTGGAGTGAAACAAACACGACAAAACTGAAACTCTTTGCCCTGAGCGGGAACCGGCTGGACTTGTTCAGTAATTTCAAGGTCGGAGGGCTTACTTCCGAATATAGTGTACCCGGATATTTCCGCAACGAATTCCGCACCCGTTCCGCGCGTCTTTTGAAACTGCAGCAGGAAATTCAATTCGCCGAAGACCGGATTTTGTACCTGTTTGCCGATACGGCGACATTTGAGGAGCTGGAACTTGAATACCTGAAAAATGCTCCGGAATCACGTTCAATCTCCGGGATCGGAATCAGTTTCCGCTACGGAATCCGTGACCTAATGGGATTGCCGGTGATTGTGACCTATGGAGAGGGGCTCGGTGTGCCTGAAAGTGCAAAGGAATCACACCGGCGTGAACTGGTGCTGGTCCTTGCCGCTGGTTTCTGAACGGTCATCAATGCTGCTGCAGATCAATCCACAAAACCCTCAGCAACGCCTCATCGACCGGGTGGCATCCCTGCTTACCAATGACGGGGTGATCATCTACCCAACAGATACTGTATATGGACTGGGGTGCAGCATCTACAGCAAAAAGGCGATGAAAAAGCTGCACTTGATCAAGAAGATGGACCCTAAAAAGCCGCTCACCCTGATCTGCTGCAACCAGAGTCAGATACAGGAATACGCTCAGGGAATAGAGACCCCGGTGTTTAAACAAATACGTAGACGGCTGCCAGGACCGTACACGTTCGTTTTCAAGGCATCCAGAATAGTGCCGAAAATGATGCTCACTCCCAGAAGCACAGTCGGCTTGCGGTGGCCGGATCATACGATTGCGCTTAAACTGGTGGAATCCCTGGGGCATCCCATCCTCAGCAGCAGTCTGCGGATTTCGGAAAAGGAACTGCATGACGATGCGCATGACCTGCATGAACATTACAAGAAACTCGTCGATGCGGTAGTCGATGGCGGACCGATATACGCGGAACACTCGACTATTGTAGATTTCAGCCGGGACACACCGGAAGTGCTGCGGCATGGCAAGGGAGAGATTGGCTGGTTGGATGAGATTCAATGATCCGGGGCTTCTAAGATTCCGCGCAAAGACTCCGGTTCGCGGGAACCAGCAGGGCATTCTGATTGCTCATTGATGCCGTCCCCGAGAAAACGTTGACAACCCCTTAGAAATCAGGGATAATTTAGCATTTATTCTGGAGGTTTACCTTCAGATTTACAAATTTTTCTACAAACATCTCAAGCACAGGAGTCATCCGAATGAGTGAGAAGTCCGCACTCCAAACTGATGAAGCCGCAAAAGGGAAATCTAACAGTCAAACGGAATTTGGCGAGCAAATGATTCAATGGCGTGAAAATGCAAGTTTGACACGAAAGGAATTCGCCCGCAAGCTGAACGTTTCTCTCACCGCGGTAAAGAATTGGGAAACCGGCCATTCCACCCCGAAACTCACCAAGTACAGTGAAATAGCAAAAGTGCTGGGCATCAATGTTCGTGAAATGGGATTGGACAACAATTTGGACCTGGCGAGAATCGGGGACCGCATCAAGTATGCCCGGCTGCTTCGGGGGATGTCAATTGAAGCGTTTTCTTATGAATTCGGATTCGCCATTCAGACGGTCAAAAGTTGGGAATCTCATGCCGCTGAAGTCTCCGACGCCTCCCTTGAACGGATTTCGCGCGCACTGGAAATTCCCTTTTCCTTTTTTGACATGCAGAACAATCCGCACCAGGAATTGGCGAACGCCGGTTGAACAAACCGCAAACGTATAACCCTTCCTCCACTTTCCGCAACCGTTTCAGTGAAAGCCTCCTTATCACTTGAAACGGTTCACTGTTGCCTGATACAAAGCTTTACCTGGATCACGGTCTAAAGCGGCCTGGTAATGCGGCAGCGCCAAGGCTGGGCTGCCGTCTGCCTCGTAAGCCAGCCCAAGATTGAATTCGTCTTCCGGGCTTCTTTCATCCAGATTCAGCAAGTACGCAACCGCTTCTTCATAGGCATTTCCACGGATTAAGTTCGCCGCGACTGGGTTGCCGGATTGAATTTCGAGTTCCGCTGATTCCTGATGTGGACTGATCTGCTTGATAAACTCCCCCGAAACCTGTTTTGCCAGCCGGATTTTCAAGTCCAGGGAAGTCAATGGGACTTGCTGGTGGCGTCGCAGGTTCAGCCCTCTGGACAGGTATTCGGCCGGGTCCTGCACTGCCAAAACAGTACGGTCCAGTTCGGAGACAAGCGCCTTGACGTTTTTTTCGACCTCCTGATAATCACGAATAATTTGTGCCTTGATCGGCCAGGGCATATGAGAAGTCCCGGGACTCCCCCCCCATTTGCGGACATAATAAGCGCGATGTTTTTGAGGAGGAACAAGCAATTCCCCGGTTTTACGTTTCAGAGTCATTTCAATTTCAATCGCGGCAAGCACCTCCACGTATGGTGTAGGGAGTTTAAAACCTGCTCCGAGAGTCTCCGCCCCCACCGAACCCGCGGTTGCCAGCAACTGCTGTTCCAGGCTTGTGCCCTTGTTTTTCACACTGACCATGAAAGCAAAATCTTCACCGCTCTCCATCCGAATTTCAGCATACTTCAAATTGCCTTCCAGCACGGCAATTTGACTCTCGTCCGGAATGCTGGCGCTGAATCCGGTTTCCTCACCGGTAGTGTTTATCAAAAGCAGCGGTGAATTTTCCGAAAGACCGTCTACCATTTGCGCGCGCACCAAACCCGCTGTTTGTTTTGCCTGGCTTAAATCAGAATCAAACTTTGCCACCGTGGGCTGCAAGGGCGCACCCTTGCCGTGAATGCCAAGTTTGTTAAACGCTGATTGCTCACCGGCCCGCAAACCTGGCAAGGGAATGCTTCCGCTTTTTTCCCGGATGCCGCCAATTTCCAGGAACTTAACATTCTTCAACTGAAATTCAGCGGGACGCTGGACCAGGAAACTGATCTGGGGGGCGCAAGCGCTGAGGAGAAAAATCGGCAGCAGCGCCTTAATCAAAAAGTTGACCTTCATGACCCACAAGCAATCATTTCTGAAGACACTGAATTAAAACTGAGTTTCATTTCTGAGCCGACAGCTGTTTTCTGAGCCTAGGACTTTCGCGGCGCCAGCGTTCGATGCGGCCTAATCCCTGCGCATAAAGCAGGTTTTCCGGATCCGCGCGCCAGGCTTCCCGGTAAGATGTCAAAGCCAGTCCATAATCCCCTATCGCTTCAAAACTCAAACCGAGGTTGTAGAGGTCTCCCGGGTCCGGGTCCTCGGCTGTACTTTGCTGCAGACGTTCAATGGCAAGGTTGAAAGCACCAGCTTCTATCAGCATTTTGGCATCAGGATGGCTGCCTTGGGCAATATTGTAATGCACTGTTTTTTCTGTGACGGCAACTTTTTTCACAAAAGCCGATGCGACTGACAGGGCCATTTCCCCAATCATCTGGTCAAATGGAATCAACACTTCACCGGACTGTTCCATGCCGACGCTTCCGGTATTGTCGCCAATCCCGCGCACCAGGGAAAGCCCCCGGGAAATGGCCTGCATCACAACCGCGGGCTTGCCGCCGATGCGCTGGGCATAGCCGCGGGTATCGAAAGAGACCGCGACCACTTCAGTTGGATTGAGGCGGGTCAGCTTGATTTCCAAACCCATGGTTCCTCGAGTCGATTTGTATGGCCACCAGATCAGCTGCTCGACAGTCAAATTCATCCCCGGACGATAACGTGTCGGAGGGCGGAAATATTCAAGATCCTCACGGGTAAGGTCCACCCCATCGGTACGTTCAATGTCTAACCATAGTTTGCCGCTGATGACCGCGTCCACATTCACAGTAGTGTAACCCCGGACAGAAATCATCTGCTGCAAGGCGACATCGCTTTCCAGTTGTTCAAATTCATCCGTGTAGATGACCTTGAAGTACGGAGTTGATGTCAGCAGGTTTATCACTCGCGCACGCACCGCCCTGCTTACCGCCGCTTTCCGTGCGTCGGATAATGGAATGCTCTGAACGATCCACTGTCCCCCGCGCTCGGTTTTAACGGTTTCACGGATCGTCCCCACTTCAAATGTACCAACCGCGACATTGCGTATATCACGGGCATCGATCTCCGCCGGATTTCGAACGGTGAACCCAGCGCGCGTGCAGGCGGTCACCATCACAGTGACCAGGATGAGGAAACAATGAAGCCAGGGCAACTTCCGTTTTCTTAGCGAGGTAAAGACCTGTCGTGGTAGGCAAGGAATGCTCATGGGAATCCGCTCATTTACCGCTGACCTGTTGTGACAACAAACGCGCTTCACCCAGATAGCGTTCAGTCCGGCCCACACCCTGGGCAAACATACGGTTCCCCGGACCCATATCAAGTGCGGTAATATAAAACCTGCGTGCGTCTTCATAATCATCCACGCTTAGAGCGCTCGCTTCAAAGGCCAAACCCAGGTTATACCAATCGTCGGCCTCACGCTCGCCTGCAGGTATTTCCTGGATCTTGTTTCTTGCTTCACCGGCCTTTCCCTCAAGCAGCAAACTGCCCGCGTTCGCCTTGCCTCCGGAAGCCACTTCCGCCCCCACGCTGACTTTGTGCGGAGATATGGTGCGGATGAAACTTTGCAGGCTGGTTTCAACAAGCTGCTGGACAATTCTTTCTTTTTCGTTACCCGGCAAGTCCCGGTCTGTCGGTGCGGGAAGAGGTCCTTCGGGAAAGAAAGCCATTTCCGGATTCGTCTTTAGCGCCATGGCGGCCTGTCGCGCGGGGATGGGGAAAATGGGGGCGCCGGCGTGAACCACCAGCGGGCCAAGGAAATCGACAACTATGTTGTGCACCTCCTGGGCATGCCGGTAAGACCCCTTGTCCACGAAGTTCTTGCCGAAGCTGGCCGCGTCCGAGCGGATGGCCAGGGTTTCACGGCTGGCGCCGATCAGGGTGAAACTGATGGAAAACTGTGAAAAAAGGGTCACATTCCGGTATTTATGCACTCTCACCACCTGATTGACCGGAGGAGCGCCTTCAAGTCCGGCAATCGAAAAAGCCTGGGTGAAGGCTTCCTGGAACAGGTCAGCAGTAAAAGTGTCCGTGCGGCACACGTATCCTCTCCAGCTGTCCTGAGTTAACGCTTGGCCTGAAAGCTCCCCGGCGCCCGCGGCTGCAATCCTGCCTCCCAAACCGCCGGTACAGGTGGCGATGTCGGTGAACTGTCCGCGGTCCACCTCACCGCCGCTAATCACCTCGCCCTGTATCAACCCGACTGATTCTTTTTCAGGATCAAACATTGTTTCATCGAGCGTATCCACCACACGGACCCGAAAGCGCTTCATCCGGTTCAGTTCCCCGGACAAGTACGCCAGCGCCCTTTGTTTCAAACGCAGACGGTCATTGTCGCTTTTCACAAGATCGGCGCGGATGAACACCTTGCGCACCTCGCGTGGAACGTTCAGTTGCGCCGGTCGCTGTACTTCAAACCGGGAAAGCACCGGCGTGGCGCAGCCGTAAAACAACAGCAAAGTGAAAATGCCCGGGAGTGATGCGAAAAAACGGGTTCTGGTTTTTAAGTGCATCTTAGGAAATGAGTTTGAGAAAGGAGATAGAGTGTGCCCAAGCGGTGAAATCAGACTAACGCGTGGTCACGGCAGTGTCAATGAGCATCTAGCCAGTTTGGTCCGGTCCCGATTTCAACCACCAAGGGAACCTCCAGAGTGACCACATTTTCCATAACTTCCTTTATCATTGAACAGAGGGGTCCCTCTTCTTCGGCAAGGGCGTCAAACACGAGTTCATCGTGTACGGTCAGCACCATCCGCGACTGCAGCTTTTCCCGTTGTATCCTACGGTCGATTTCGATCATTGCCAGCTTGATGATTTCAGCGGCGGAACCCTGGATCGGAGTATTGACCGCCGCGCCTTCGGCCATACGCTTGAGCAGCCCTTTGCCTAAAATATCGGGCAGATACCGTCGTCTTCCCAGAAGGGTTAATGCGTATCCTTCCTTTCGCGCCTGTTCAATGAACCTCTCCTGCAGCGCGTGAATGGTGCTGTATTTTTCGAAATAGCGCTCGATGAACTCCTTTGCTTCCGCCTTGCTCGTCTGCGTGACTATAGAAAGTCGCTCAGGCCCCATGCGATAGATCAAACCGAAATTGACTTCCTTTGCCCGTGAACGCATCTCACGGGTGACTTGATCTTGAGTGACTTTAAATATGGTGGAGGCCGTCAACGCGTGTATATCCAGGTTTTTCCGGTATGCTTCCAAAAAAGTGGGGTCTTTGGAATAGTGCGCCACGATGCGCAATTCAATCTGGCTGTAATCCGCGGAGATGAGCAGCCGGCGTGGTTGCGATGGAACAAATGCGCGGCGGACCCTGCGGCCTTCCGGGGAGCGGACGGGGATGTTCTGCAGGTTTGGGTTTTCCGATGAAAGTCGCCCGGTGGCCGTGGAGGATTGCTGAAATGTTGAATGAATGCGTCCCGAAACAGGGTGCACAAAAGTTGGCAGCTGGTCTACATAGGTGTTGTTGAGTTTGTTCAACTCACGATATTCTAGAATAGTGCGCGGAAGAGGGTCCTCAGTCAGTTTTTCCAGGGTTTCCTCATCGGTTGACATTTTGTTGCCGAGTTTGATCTTCTTAGGTTTCACCCGGAACCGTTCATGCAGCTTGTGCTTAACATAGAGTACATCTTGCAGGTCCACCACAGAGTTCGGGTTAAATTCCATGCCTGCCAGCCGCCGGGCTTGGTCACGAAGCGTTTCCAGCCTTTTTACCAGTTCCAGGCCGATGTTCCTGAGTGTTTCCACATCAACCATGATTCCTGTGTGTTCCAGGCGCGCAAGTGTATGAGCAAGAGGAAGTTCGACGTTGTGCAGGACTGCTGACATGTCCGCCTGCTCCAACTGGGGTTCAAAGAGGTGGTGCAATCGCAGGGTCACGCAAGCATCTTCACAGGTGCGCAATGGGGGCGCCGCTTCTGCATCCCCACGGTTGAGGTTGAGCCTGCGTCCGAGCAGGAAATCGAGGTCATAGTGTCTGCTTAAAGGATCAGCCAGATGCGCGGACAGCATCACGTCCCCGACAATTCCCCGTGGGCTGATGCCTTCCGCAAAGAGCAAGTGCGTGGTTTTCTTGAGATCATGCACCACCTTTAGCCTGGTTGAGTCTTCAAAGAACCCCGCGATCCAGGATTTTGGGATTTGGTTATAACCGTTTGATTCATTAAACCGGATGTACACCGCTGTTTCAGGACCAACGGACAATGCCAAACCGGAAGGTTGGTAATCCAGTTGATGGCTCCCGGTATAGTTCATACTCAACCCGATTGGCTCATTCGCAGGACAAGATGACAGGAAGCGTTCGCACTCGGCAATCGATTTCAGTTCCTCCCATTCGATTTTCAGGACTTTCCGTTCATCCTCTTCCCTGATCAAATTCAGCTGCACTGGTTTACTGCGTACTTTTTTAGGTTCCTTGTTTGTCTGGGACTCATTGTTCAGACCATTGCCGGCTGCCGAGGCGGTTTTATCAGCGGTAAGTCTGCGTAACAGGGTATTGAGTTCCAACTCCTCCAGTACTGCATGAAATGCGGAGTTTTTATAGAGATCAACTTCTCCTAAGTGCAGGTCTTCCATGGTAGCTTTGATCGGCGCTTCGCAGTGAATGGTGACCAGTTCCTTTGCCAGAAACGCTTGTTCACGTCCCGCCTCCAGCTTGGTTTTGAGACTCTTGCCGGGCACTTCCTCAAGGTGCTGGTAGAGTTTTTCGATTGACCCGAATTGCTGAATCAGCTTGGTCGCCGTTTTTTCTCCCACCCCGCGCACCCCGGGGATATTGTCTGATGAGTCCCCCATCAGCCCTAAAACCTGGATCACTTGTTCAGGGGCACATCCGAAACGCTCATGCACGTCCTTGACACCGATGATTTCATTGCGGTGATTGAGCATCACCGAGGTGTCTGAAATCAACTGCATGTAATCCTTGTCGCTGGTAACCATTACTCCTTCGATGCCGTGCTCATGGCATTGACGGATCAGGGTGCCAATGATGTCGTCCGCCTCGTATCCAGGAAGGATCAAAAACGGCAGGTTCAGCGCTTCAACCGCACGCGGCAGGTAGGGCAGTTGTTCCACCAGGTCCTCAGGCATCTTTTCGCGCGTGGCTTTGTATTCAGGATACATTTGATGCCGGAAGGTTTCGTCAGGGGCATCGGATGCAACCGCAAGGTAATCCGGTTTTTCGTCCTCAATGATTTTGACCAGTTGCATAAGCACAGTTCTGATGCCACTTGTGTTCAGTCCCTTTGAGTTGATCAACGGGTTGCGGATCATCGCGAAATAACCGCGGTAGAGGACCGACATCGAATCGAATGCAAACAGTTTCGCCATGGCTGAGGTTGCCCTGTTTCAATGACTGAGGTAAAGTGTGATGAATCGGGTTCACCATACTGGATGCGGACAATGCTTGCAAAACCGAATTTGCATGGAGAGTGCATTTCTTTTGTGTCCCTTTCCCGTGGTTTAGATTTTTATGGGTTTATTTTCAGTGCAGCCCTTCAGGCCCCAGGCCTTCAAAATTACTAATCCTCTGAAAATATTGATTGAACGGATTGATGTTCTGCTCCAAATTTCCACTTAGCCAATTCGCGGGATATATGCGGGTTTTCTGGATTTTTGCAGCCATGACCGTGCTGTTGATACCCGAGATGAAGGCGGGTGAACTGCGCCGTCCCGGACAAGGCATCCGCAACCTGGGAATGGGGAACGTGGGAATTGCGTTAAGTCATGATGAGAACGCCTTGTTCTACAACCCCGCGGGTATGGCCGGAGTGGACACGATTCTAGTGGGAATCCCGTATGTCAACGAATTCTCCAATGATACTCAGAGCATCCTCACCGATGTCGCAAAACTGAGCGGCAGCAGTTCCACCTCGGAAACGGTAAACCTGGTGATGGGGAAGCGGGTGCATTACAGGACTCTTATTGATTTGAACGTGGTCCTTCCTTTCGGCGACCTGATCACATTCGGGGCGGTAGGAGGATATGAATTCAGCCTCGACATGGCGGCGCGAAACCCGGTTGCCATAGAACTGGATTGGGGGAATCGCCTGGACAGAATGATCAACACCGGGATGGCCTTCACATTGGGCAAAGGCCGCTGGCTTCTGGGAGTCGGCGCCCAGATCTACGAACGCTGCGATTACCCGGTTACCACGGTTTCAATCGGAAACCTGCTCACTTCAAGTTCAGTGGGAGACGAGCTTGGTTTTTGTTCCACCACCAAACTGCGAAAAGGACAGACCTACAATTTCGGCTTTCAGCAGCGGATGACTTCCGCCTCCACATTACGCATGGTGTGGGGAATGTCCGCACGAAACCTGGGTGGTTTGAAGTTCCAGCGCCAATCCGGGGAGACCAATCCCCGTGACGAAAACGCCGAATACAACATCGGCTTCGCGCTTACACCATTTGACAGTTTTTTGTTCAGAAACATGTATGAAATCGACCTCAGGGATTTCACCTACAATCATGTCGACGACAGTTACTGTCAAGCAAACAGGGGTTCATCTGACTGCATATGGAAACGCATTCACATAGGAACAGAATTCGGGTTCTGGCCCATTGATTCCGGCGCCAGCGCCATCGCTCTGAGAGCTGGGTTCAACCAGGGTTATTTTTCCTATGGCTTCGAATTCAACCCGTTTATTTTCCTGAGAGCGCTTAACATCCAGTACGCGGTTTACAAAACGGAAACCGGAACCGCCGCAGGTGATACACCGGAGGAACGCAAGTTGCTGCAGATCAATCTTGGGTTTTAACCATGAGAGGATTTCCCAAAGCATTTCGAGTCAGAAATTTCTTTTTTGGTCAAAGCAGGAAACATTATGCTTTGACTGTGGACAAACTTGTGCCGGTTTTGCTGCCGCTGCTTTTCGTCGGGTTGACCTCCTGCAACGATTTGGTGAAAACTTCCAGCACCGGCGCGTGCAAGGCTGCCATCGACAGCCGCGATTACGACACGGCCATTTCATCCTGCACTTCTTCCAAAGACCTTGGGGACGCCTACATGGGAAAAGGGGGATTTGACATCATCAACCTGATGAACAATTCCGGAGGCGAATCCACCCCGAGTCACATTTCAAGTGCTGATACCGGGACGCTTGGAACAGTTGACAGTACCGGCGCAACGGTTATGTATATCCTCGGAATTGCCTTTTCACAGGTTTCTGATGACGATACCCGAGGGACCAAGATTCAGGCCGCGAAGACTGCTTTCGACAGTGCTTCCACGAAATATTCCGGGGTCATTTCCAGCAGCAAGGACGCCGCATTGATGTACACCTTCGCCAACACCTTCGCCATGCAGCTCGGGCAATCGATTCTCTATGATGCTGGTAATGACGGAGCATCCAGTGCGGTTCCGGGTGTTTGTGGGACGACATATACAACCAGTACTACCGGAATCAAAAAATACGACGGGTATATATGGCCCGTGGAGAAAAACGCAACCCAATGCGCGGCAGCCAGTTATTCTGCGATGTGCAGCGACCTTTCCACCACCGTGAGCTACATCGAGAAAATCACCGACGGTTTGTCTAAAGCGGCCTTGAGCGGTTCCTCAAGCAACACCCAGGTGATCACCGATTCCAAAACCGCGGTGTGTGATATGATGACGGCGATCAACACCGCGGCCGGTTCGGATGTTTGCGATGTCAGCAACTGCTGAGGCTTACCTCATTAATATAACCTGATTATTCCCTCCAGCCATTGGAAATCCTCTCACCGTTCCTAACTTGAACTTGACCTGGAATTCCGGATAATTTAGATCAATCTTGACTTCCTGCCCGGGGCCGCCGGGTGTCAGCTTCCGGGAACAAGCCGTGAAAAACCAGCCTGCTGCCACTGAAATGTCAAATGAAGACTGGGAGAAACTGGCCCAGTCCGAATTGAAAGACCGCGGTCTCTCAAGCCTGTACCGCACCACCGCGGAGGGTATTGAGATCAAACCCCTTTACACCGCTGAAGACCTTGAATCGCTGGAACTGCAAAACACCTTGCCGGGATTTTTCCCATTCCTGCGCGGCCCGAGGGCCACGATGTATGCGGGACGTCCCTGGACTATACGCCAATATGCCGGTTTCTCAACCGCGGAAGAATCAAACGCGTTTTTCCGCCAAAACCTGGAGGCAGGGCAAAAGGGACTAAGCGTCGCCTTCGACTTGGCGACGCATCGCGGCTACGATTCAGATCATCCGCGTGTCTCAGGCGACGTCGGCAAGGCCGGGGTGGCGATCGACACGGTTGAAGACATGAAGATCCTCTTTGATGAAATCCCCCTCGATCAAATGTCCGTTTCGATGACAATTAATGGGGCGGTACTCCCGGTTTTGGCTGCTTACGTGGTAGCTGCGGAGGAACAGGGAGTTCCTCAGGACCGTCTGAGCGGAACCATTCAGAACGACATTCTCAAAGAGTTCATGGTGCGCAACACGTATATTTATCCCCCGGATCAATCGATGCGCATCGTCGGGGACATTATCGAGCATGCCAGCATGAAAATGCCACGCTACAACTCAATCAGCATCAGCGGCTATCACATTCAGGAGGCCGGCGCCACAGCGGTGCAGGAGTTGGCATTCACGCTGGGCGACGGATTGGAATACGTCCGTTCCGCTCTAGGGCGGGGGATGTCTATCGATCAATTTGCTCCGAGGCTGTCCTTCTTTTTCGGCGTCGGTATGAATTTCTTCATGGAAATAGCCAAACTGCGCGCCGCTCGCCTGCTCTGGGCAGAATTGATGCGGCCTTTCGGACCGCAGGATCAGCAGTCGATGATGCTCCGCACTCACTGCCAGACTTCCGGATGGAGCCTCACCGAACAGGATCCCTACAACAACATTGTCCGGACCACTATCGAAGCGCTTGCGGCCGTGCTGGGTGGCACGCAATCTCTGCACACCAACGCATTTGACGAAGCCCTGGGCCTTCCGACTGAAACATCAGCCCGGGTAGCGCGCAACACCCAGTTGATCCTGCAGGAAGAAGCCGGCATCCCCAATGTGGTCGATCCCTGGGGCGGGTCATATTTCATGGAATCCCTCACTCAATCCCTGGTGCTCGAAACCCGGAAACTGCTCGAAGAAGTGGAATCCCTGGGCGGCATGACCAGTGCAGTGGAAAAAGGAATGCCCAAGAATTGGATCGAAGAAGCCGCGGCCCGCAGGCAGGCTTTGATTGACCAGGGCACGGAAGTCATCGTCGGAGTGAACAAGTACCCACCGCCTGAATCAACCCGGGTTGAGGTGCGGGAAGTAGATAATTCCGCCGTCAGGGAAAGGCAGATCAAACGCCTTCAAACCGTCAGGAAAACACGTAACGCAGAAAATGTGCGAAATTCCCTTGAATCCCTGGAACGCATTGCCGAATCCGGGGATGGGAATTTGCTTGCGGCATCCATCGAAGCCATGCGCTCAAGGGCAACTGTCGGGGAAATTTCCGGCGCTTTGGAAAAAGTGTGGGGACGTTACAATGCTCCCATTCAATCCATTTCCGGGGTGTATGCCCATGCGTACCCGGAAAAGAATGAAATTGAAGCAATCAGGGCCCAGGTCCGCGTATTCGCCGGGGAGGAAGGGCGACGACCCAGGATCCTGGTGGCTAAAATGGGGCAGGATGGTCATGACCGTGGGGCGAAAGTGATTGCCAGTGCGTTTGCGGACATGGGGTTTGATGTCGATATCGGACCACTTTTCCAGACTCCAGAGGAAGTCGTTAAACAGGCGGTCGAGAACGATGTGCATGTAATCGGTATTTCCTCCCAGGCTGCCGGGCACAAGCCGCTGATTTCTCAACTGACTGAGCACTTAAAAAAAGCACACGCTGAAGATATCGTTGTTGTCGCAGGAGGGGTGATCCCCCCCCAGGACTATTCCTTTCTTAATGACCTCGGCGTTGCCTGTATTTTTGGTCCCGGGACGCCTATCCCCCATGCGGCAAAGACCGTGTTGAATACCATCCGCACCCGCAACGTTTGAACCCGGAGCTTGCCTTGCCAGGTTCCACCCTCAAACTGTCACGGCAGGCAATACTGGACGGCGACCGCCGTTCTATTGCCAAAGCGATAACCCTGCTTGAAAGCACCAAAACTGAATTACTGGAAGAGGGGCAGCTGCTGCTGGAATCCCTGCTCCCGCATACTGGAAATTCAATCCGGATCGGAATCACCGGCATCCCGGGAGTCGGGAAAAGCACCTTCATCGAATCGCTTGGACTGGAGCTGATCGAAAAAGGAAACCGTGTCGCGGTGCTTGCCGTCGATCCCAGCAGCCCCATCACCGGGGGCAGCATATTGGGAGACAAAACCCGGATGAATGAACTCTCGCGGCACCCGCAAGCATTCATCAGACCCAGCCCAACTTCCGGAATGCTGGGAGGGGTTTCGCGAAAAACCCGGGAAACCCTGTTGCTATGCGAGGCCGCGGGGTTCGACGTTGTATTTGTTGAAACAGTGGGAGTGGGGCAATCGGAAACCATGGTCGCCTCAATGGTCGACCTTTTTGTGCTGATGCTCGTTGCAAACGCCGGGGATGAACTGCAGGGGTTGAAGAGGGGGGTGCTGGAAATGGCGGATTTAGTGCTGATCAACAAGGCGGATGGACCGCAGAAAGATCATGCGCGCCGGACCCGGGGAGAATATCAAAAGGCCCTCCGGTTCTTCGGTTCCAACGATGAACGTTACATTCCCCCGGTCCTGCTCTGCAGCGCTTTGTTCAAGAATGGGTTGAACCAGGTTTGGAAGGCTGTCTGTGAACGACGGACGCTTCTTGAGCAATCAGGGCTATGGAAACAGAAAAGAAGTGCGCAAGCCAAGGAATGGATGTGGACGCTTTTCAACGAAGAACTTCATAACCGTTTCCTTAACCATTCCGGAATGAAAGACCTAATCGCTGAAATCGAGGAATCTGTTGAATCCGGCGCCCTTTTGCCCACACGCGGAGCTGCCATGCTGGCGAAAAAATGGCTGGATTCCATCAGTTGACCCGCCTCCCCGGTTGATGATTTGTGTAAATGCCTTTTCAGTATCAAGAGGGCTTTGACAAGTAACAGGGTCGATCCATAATAAACAAGAAATTGAGGGGTTTCCCAGTCCAGCTTCCACTCCATTTGTGCCCAGCTTCCCCATTCATGCAATTGACGCATCACATGATACCAAGCGTCAATAACCCATTCGGTCAAAGCGAAAACTTCAGCTTCCAGAGGCATAAACGGGGGTTTGCCCAGATAAAACCAACTGATTGCCAGAGAAAGCAGACAAAACGGCAGCACAACTATTCCCAGCAGCGGAACCATGATTAAATTCAGCCAAAAAGTTTCAAAGGAAATCCGACCGAAAGTCGAAGAAAGAACCGGCCATGTTCCTAGCATTACAGCTGCGGTGATCAATACACTGGAAAGAGCGTATTTCCCAAGCTTTAGAGGAAGCTTGTCTGATTTGAAAAAACGCGGGTAGAAGGGAATAAACAGGAGTATGAACAGTACCGCCAAAAAAGAAAGTTGGAAAGAAAGGTCGTAGATCATAGCAGGGTCATGCACAAGCACCATGAAGCCCGTCAGGCTTAGAGAGTAAAGAAGAATCTGTGCCTGCCCCAGTGAGCGTCCCAGCACCAGCAGGCTGATCATACAGGTGGCCCTCAATGCCGGGGTCGGCCAGTTCAACAGAAATACATACCCCCAAAGCATGATCAGCACCAGCAAATGACATGCCTGATTGAAGTGCACCCACTCCATCAAGCGTGGAAATACAATCCCGGTGAGTTTCAAAACCGAAAACAACAGTCCGTAGATGAGAGCGATGTGAAGTCCGCTGATCGCCAGCAAATGGGCCATCCCCGTCTGCCGGAACAACTTCGCTGTTGCTGAAAAGGGAGTTCGTCTAGCCAGAGACAAGGGCAGGTAGATGGACAGGCTGTCGGGTTTCAGATAAAATGCAGCCCGGTCTTCAAGCAGCAGGACCAACCTGTTTCTCAGTCGTTCCCAGCGGCTGATCAGAGGGGTTGCACTGCGAATTCCCCACTTGATGAGAGTCAGGTTAATTCGTTGATTCGCAATTAAGGTGCTGCTTACCTGCCCGTTGAGATGAACATGTCTGTTTCGATAGAACCGAGAACCGCGGTTCCTAGCTCCGGGAAGTTCAACAATGATTTCATCCAGTGTCTTCTCATGACTGACATCCTGCAGTATAACCGATTTAAGGTGTAAACGAACCGTTTCAGCAGTGTATTCCCTGGTTCGGATCTTGCCGATAACCCAAACCGGTGCGTTGGAACTGGATAACTTTTTGATCCAGGTGCCGGTTTCCGGAATCTGCCGGAACAAGGTCAGGGAAAGCTGCAAAAATCCCAAAATAATAACTGCTGTGAGCAGCGGCATCCGGTGCCTGATTCCCCATGCAATGCCTGCCGTAAACCCGATTACAAGCCACTCAGGATGCAGTTGATGCAGCGTCACCGGATACCTGAAAATCATCCATGTAACAACAAACAGGATGGTCCCCGAGTAGATCAGAAAAATGCTCATGTGTTTCGTCAGGGCATGGTTTTCGCAGTTGACATTACTGGATACCATTGAATTCCTGATTCAGCATGGGAAGCAGGATCAGATTATTTTTGGTGTTTGCATTGACAAAAGACCACCATCAATGATAAACATAAATACTTACACTGAAGCTACGAACAGTAGTGCGTGATCGTTGATACCTTTCCAGCCCACCTGGCTTCAATGACTCCCTTGAAGGATACGGCACCTGAACTTAAACTCACCCAACAGAGGATCCCATGAAACTCTTGAAAACCATGTTAATCATGATGGGCCTTGTGCTGCTCATCGCAGGTTGTGCAAAAAAAGCGGAGGAAACCAAACCCCCAGAGGAAACGACCGCCGCCGCCGAAACAGTCGCGGAGCCCGAACCAGCACCGGAAGAACCTGCTCCAGAACCAAAAGCGGAAGAACCCCCTGCACCTGAACCGGTGGTGGAAAAAGTGGCGCCCGAGGAAACCCCTCTGGAACGTCCTGTGGAAGAACCCCCTGCGCCTGAACCAGTGGTGGAGCCAGAACCTGAACCAGTGGTGGAGCCAGAACCTGAACCAGTGGTGGAGCCAGAACCTGAACCAGTGGTGGAACCAGAACCTGAGCCAGAGCCAGTAGTTACACCAGAGCCTGAACCAGTGGTGGAAAAAGTCGAAGAGCCTGTACCGCCAGCGCCCGAACCCCCGGCAAGAACCCCGGTTCAGGAAGCGCGTGCCCTGGAAGAAGAAGCCGTGGCGAAAGTCGAGGAAGCTGAAACCGTCCAGGAAATGGAGGTTGCGGAGAAAATTGTGGAAAAAGCCGAAGTGGCGGTGGAAAAAGCTGAAAAAGAGGAACCCGATGCTCCCGCTGCCATCGCAGCCGTTAAAAAAGAAATTGTCGTAACGCAGCCGCCACCACCGCCCCCTCCAGTGGAAGCACCGAAGAAGAAGGCCCCCGCCAAGGAAGCCGTAACCATAATTGCGGCCCCGGTAGAAGAACTGGCTGAACCCATACCGGAACTGGGGATTGTATATTTTGATTTTGACAAGAGCAACATCAAACCCGAATTTGAATCGGTGATACAGGAGAATTTCGAATGGCTCATGCAGAACCCTGAAATGCGGATTCAACTGGAAGGGCATTGCGATGAAAGGGGTACGAACGAATACAATCTGGCACTGGGAGAACGGCGTTCCCGTTCCGTTTTGAATTACCTGCTGCGGATGGGCGCCAACCCCGAGCAATTTTCCATCGTCAGTTTTGGCGAAGAACGTCCCGTGGCTCTCGGACATGACGAAACTTCCTGGCAGAAAAACCGCCGGGTTGAGTTTACCCGCCTCTGATGGCACCGAATTCTGCTCTGCCGTTTTTCTTTTGAACGGCCTTCCACCTGATCATGGTCGAGCAGCTATTTGGCGAGAAGAGCATCATCGGACTGGTTATGCAGGGCGACAACCTTATCGGGTTGTTCGTCCTGCTGGTTCTGCTTTTGATGTCCTCGCTTTCGTGGGCGGTGATCATACTCAAGTTACTGCAATTCCGAAAGACGCGTAAACAAAACGATATCTTCCTGGAACTCTTCAGGAACGAGACCTCACTCAATGAGATAAAAGAAACATCCGCTCTATATCCTTATTCCGCTTATGCCCGGATGTTCAGGATTTCGTTTGAGGAAGTGGTCCGGATCAGCCAGCGGATTCAACGCAATTCTGCGCAGACCGTTTCCACATCAATGCTTCCCCACATCAGTTCGCAGTTTCAAAGAATCCTGGAACGCGCGTTCAATGACCAGTACGCAGTCATCGAAAAAAGGCTCAACCTGTTAGCGACTGTTTCCAGTTCCGCACCTTTCATCGGCCTTTTTGGAACGGTATTGGGAATCATCGATTCATTTCAGAGCATCGGCACCACCGGCGTGACCAGTTTAGCGGCAGTCGCACCGGGTATTTCGGAAGCATTGGTGGCCACAGCCGCTGGGCTTTTGGCTGCTATTCCAGCATTAATGGCTTACAACTATTTTCGCAACCAGGCAAGGCTTTTGGCAAACAGTATGCGGGATTTCAGCATGGAACTCGCCAACCGCATCGAGTGGATAGTGCATGGGCAACTCATCGTGGCAAGAGACTGAACCGCTGAGTGAAATCAACGTCACCCCCTTCGTGGACGTGCTGCTGGTGCTGCTGATCATCTTCATGGTCACAGCCCCGATTATCAACCACGTCATACAGGTCGACCTACCTGAAGACCGTTACGACCGCGACATAATGAAACCCCTACAGAACCCTTTGCGCATTGTGCTTGACAAGGAAGGAGTAGTCTATGTTGGAGAAACGAGGATTGGTGACAGCCTCAACGAAGAGAACCAGCAGATATTTCAGAACAGTGTGAAGCTGTGGGTGGCGAAACGAAAACCACCGTGGGTGGTGGACGTGGAGGCCGACGAAGGTGCCCGCTATGGAGCGTTAGTCCCGGTTGTTGCCAGGCTCAAGGAACTGGGGGTCAGCATGAATCTGGTCATCAATCCCAAATCCAGATGATCCTGATCAACCTGTTTCCTTGGTACTCTCCTCAACCATTGGAGTGGTTTCCTCAATCACCGGGTTTTCCGGTTCGTCTTTCTTGGTTGCTTTCTTGAAACTGGTGATCATCCCCCCAATACCTTCTCCAATTAAAGGCAACCGTTTAGCGCCAAACAATATCACTACAATTCCCAGTATTACCAGCAACTCCCAGATTCCCAAACCAAACATATATCTCCTTGTATTTTCCTGATGACGGATTTATGCATAAAATAGCTTGTATTCTGCAAGGGTTTCGTGTCCCGTTGCGTTGTACTAATTAAGTACAACCAATGTGACCGTGATTTGCAAGATTATTGAATACAGTCCTATAAAGCAGCTTGATTTCCAGACAAAACACGATGAGTGACAATGCAGCAAATCCGCAAGGAGCAGACCATTCCAGGCTGGCGTTCCTGGAAGAAGTCCCGCATTCCCTCGAGGTGGAAATTGCCCGCAAAGACATTCCTTTGAAAGAGGTTGTTTCGTGGAAAAAAGATACAGTAGTGGAATTCGAAAAGAGTGTGGGGAAATCTGCAGAGGTGTTGATTGGCGACCAGCTGGTTGCCCGCGGGGAAGTGGTTGTGGTCAATGGCCGATATGGAATCCGCATCAGCGAAATCACACACCCCAGTGAAAAACCTGGTAGCAGAAGTAGAAAATAACCCTTGCAGTTCAAAGGTTTTTCAGAGCACGGCTGAAGGCTTCCACGGTTTTCTCCAAGTCCTCCTCGGTGTGTGCGCATGAAAGGAAGAGCGACTCAAAAGGAGACGGCGCCAGGTAGATTCCCTGTTCAAGTGCTGCCTTGAAGAATTTCACAAACAGACGGGTGTCGCACGCAAGTGCATCATTATAATTGCGGACTGGATTTTCCGAGAAGAAGAAACCAAACATCCCACCCATCGAGCAGGTTTGCAAGGGGATTCCCGATTCTTTGGCGGCAGTTGACAGTTCTGTATTCAGCCACGCGGTTTTTCTCCCCAGTTCAGCATAAGGAGCTTCTTCCTTGAGTATTTTCAGGGTGGTGCTTCCCGCGGCAACCGCAAGGGGGTTTCCTGACAGGGTTCCTGCCTGATACACATCACCTGCCGGCGCCACATGCATCATGATTTCCCTGCGTCCACCGTATGCGCCAACCGGCAAACCTCCGCCAATGACCTTTCCGAAAATACTCAGGTCGGGCATCACTGGAAACAACGCCTGCGCCCCTCCAAATTCGACCCGGAAACCGGTCATCACCTCGTCAAAAATCAGCAGTATCCCTTCACGGTCACAGAGTTCGCGCAATCCTTGCAGAAAACCGTGTTCCGGAGGAATCATGCCCATGTTTCCCGCAACCGGTTCGAGGATCACAGCGGCGATTTCTCCGGGATGCAGTTCCACCAATTCAATGACCGATTCCAGGGAATTAAAGGGAGCCATCAGGGTGTGTTCGGTAAAGGAGGCAGGCACTCCGGGAGAATCCGGGATGCCCAGGGTAGTGGCTCCGGAACCGGCTTTGACCAAAAGCGAATCCACACTACCATGATAACAACCTTCGAACTTGACGACCTTGTCGCGCCCGGTGTATCCTCGCGCAACTCGCAACACTGCCATTGCCGCTTCCGACCCGGAATTTACCAGGCGGACCATTTCGACACTCGACACCGCGTCCTGAATCTGTTCAGCCAGCAGCACCTCTCCCTCTGTTGGAGCGCCAAAGGAAGCACCGTTGTGTACCGTTTTTTCGATTTCACTAGTAACCCGCTGATCGGCGTGCCCTAATATCATCGGGCCCCAGGACCCGACGTAATCTACAAATTCATTGCCATCGACATCATAGATCTTTGATCCCCGGGCATGGCTGATGAAGATGGGGGATGCATCGACAGACTTGAATGCCCGTACCGGACTGTTTACTCCGCCCGGAATCAATTCCTGGGCGTGTGAAAATAACCGGATTGATTTAGAAATCTGCATAAAGGTTGCAATTCTGAAATAGTGAGATCCGTCTTTGCCAGGATCCAGTTTGGGTTAGGTTTTTCAGGTTGTCAAGCCTTCCCTCGCACCCTGGCAAACTAATGGGGTAAGGTAGTTTGTTCAATATTATTGCAGTGCTTTCCAAGTCTTCATTACCGGAAAATCATGCTATGTGTAAGTGTTTTCGCATGCTGATCATCGGATTGTCTCTGTATATCACTTCATGCGGAACAGTTTCGGAGAAATTCCGTGACGGGTTTAACCGGGAATATGAATCCCGGGACAGGGGAGGATTTAATACCGTCGTCAGCGGAACAGGTTGTTCGATTATTCCTACAAAGGCTGAGAATTCGGCAAAAAAAGCAGCAGAGTATCATCTGCGGAGCGTGCTCGGCAACGCCCGGTATCTTCCTGAATTCAAACAAATCCAGAAGTATCAGGATGGTGAAAAAACCTGTGTGGTCATAAAGGCCTTTCCACGAAAACCCTGAGAATCAGAGGATTTTCATACGTGAGGATTCGAAGAGTGCTTGCGATTTCAAAGACAAGCCGATAGCTTGGTAGTAAGATGTATGTCTTTAAGATCCCCTTTCCATACGGAGAAATGCTGGAAATCCTCAAGCCATTCTGTGTGAAAGAGAAATAAACAGATGTCAGTAAGTTCACAGCCGGAAAGTACTTCAAAACAGAAACTGACTTTACCGATGCTGCCAATGCGGGACATCGTGGTTTTTCCGCACATGACGGCACCCTTCTTCATTGGTAGGCCATTGTCCATTGCCGCACTCGAAGAAGCATTGTCCAAGGACCGGAAAATCTTCGTGGTTGCCCAGGAAGACCCCCTGGTTGAAGAACCTGAGGAAAAAAACCTGTTCCGCATGGGAACCATCGGGCAGGTGCTGCAAATCATGCGCTTGCACAATGGCACCATCAAGGCCCTCTTTGAAGCCCAGAACCGTGCGCGGCTTGTTGAAACACGGTTGAGTGAACCATTTTATGCCGCGGTCGTCAAACCTGTAGCGGACAGGAATGTGCGTTCCCCGGAAGTCGTTGCCATCAGTAAAAATGTGCGAAACGAGTTCAAGCGGTATCTCAAAGAAGTCAAACGACATACCGAGGGCATCGAAAAACTGGCAATCGACACTGAAACTCCCCAGCGGCTTGCGGATCGGATTGCCCCCCTGCTCAATATGGATTTGCAGAAAAAGCAGGAGTTGCTTGAAATCACCGATCCCTTGCGCAGACTGGAAATCGTCTATGAACGGATGCTGGAGGAAAGTGAGTTCAAGAAAGTCGAACGCAAACTCAAGGAACGTGTTCAGGGGCAAATCGGCAAAACACAAAAGGAGTACTACCTGAACGAGCAGATTAAAGCGATACAAAAAGAACTCGGACAAGGAGAAGACGGAAAAGCCGAACTAGAAGAATACGTCAAGAAAATTGAGGAAGTCCCACTGACGAAGGAAGCCCGGGATGTGGCCGAAAAGGAGCTGAAAAAATTGAAGATGATGCAGCCCATGTCCGCGGAGGCAAATGTGGTGCGGAATTATCTGGACTGGCTCCTCTCCATGCCCTGGGAAGAAAAAACCGAGGACCGCTTTGACCTGGATGAAGCAGAAAAAATCCTGGACCTCCGTCACTATGGTTTAGAGAAGGTCAAGGAACGCATCATAGAATACCTTGCCGTAGCTAAAAAAGTGGGTTCATTGAAAGGCCCGATCATCTGCCTGGTCGGCCCACCAGGAGTGGGCAAGACATCACTGGCCCGTTCAGTGGCGGAAGCGCTCGGACGGAACTTCGCCCGGATGAGCCTGGGAGGGATCCGGGATGAAGCGGAAATCCGCGGTCACCGCAGGACTTATGTCGGCGCCATGCCGGGAAAAATCATCCAGTCATTGCGGAAAGTGAAGACCCGCAACCCGCTGCTGCTGCTAGACGAAGTTGACAAAATGACCCGGGGTGTAATGGGCGATCCGTCTTCGGCGTTGCTGGAAGTTCTGGATCCGGAACAAAATCATACCTTTATGGATCACTATCTGGAGGTGGAATTCAACTTGTCCGATGTCCTGTTTTTCTGCACGGCAAACGTGTCCCAAAACATTCCTCCCGCGCTGCAGGACAGGATGGAAGTAATAAACCTGTCCGGTTACACGGAACTGGAAAAGGTGCATATTTTACGCGAACACCTGCTGCCTAAACAGATTGAAGGGAACGGACTGAACCACGACCAGATACAGTTCCAGAACATGGCCACCGAAACCGTAATCAGGAATTACACTCGTGAAGCAGGAGTACGCAACCTTGAACGTGAGGTGGCAAAAGTATGTAGAAAAGTGGCAACACAGATTGTCAAATGTGATGATCAAAAAAAGATTATCGTCACCCCGAAACGGGTGCGAAAATACCTCGGGGTGCCCCGATACAAATTCGGAAAAGTCGAACAACAGAACGAAATCGGCATCACCTCAGGACTGGCCTGGACCCAAGCCGGCGGTGAATTGCTGATCACGGAAGTGACAATCATGAAAGGCACCGGACGCCTGCAGATGACCGGTAAACTCGGTGAAGTGATGAAGGAATCGGCACAGGCGGCCCTCAGTTTTGTTCGTACAAATGCCAATCGTCTGGGGATTTATTCCTCGGTTTTTAAAGAAACCGATATCCACATTCATGTCCCTGAAGGCGCCGTTCCCAAAGACGGACCCTCTGCCGGGGTTACCATCACCACCGCACTGGTCAGCGCTTTCACCGGGATCCCCGTACGCAGGGAAGTCGCAATGACAGGAGAAATCACATTGCGTGGTAAGGTGCTGCCGATCGGCGGTTTGAAAGAAAAGCTGCTGGCGGCGAAACGGGGGATGATCGGTTCCGTCCTGATCCCGCGGAAAAATCAAAAAGACCTGGTGGAAATTCCTGTTGAAATTAAAAAAGATATAAAAATTGTAATGGTGGAAAACGTGGAGAAAGTATTGGAAAAAGCCCTGGAACGATTTCCCCTGCCGGTTTCTGATCCCGTTGATGCCGATCAGGGCAAAACGCAGGAAACCGAGGAGGATTCCCTTCTATCTCAAAAAGAGGGGGCTGTCACCGATCAGCCTTTTGAAGTCCCTAATTTCCCGCAACATTAAGAACAAGCATCAGTACCCACCATGTTTGATGAAATGAAACTCAGCAAAGAGGATGAGTTGTTGATTCAGGATCTCCGCCGTATTTATGCGCGGTTCATCGAATCAGACGAAACAGAACTGCGTCTGGAACCCATGAATTCCTACCGCAGACGATTAGCCCATAAATTGGGTGCGGAGTTCCTGCTGGAATCGACCTCATTGGGAGAAGACAAGGAACGTTTGGTTTGCCTGAATAAAACCAGCAAGACCAGGATTCCAAACAGAATGAAAATCAAAAGTCCCCGCATTGATATGGGCAACGAAATTTTCTATGCAAAACCGGGAGTGCAAATCGTCCTTCGCTCAGACGGCAGTTTCGGGGTGCTCCGAGGGGAAAAGAGGGAGCAGTACCTTGATAAGCGCGTGATCCAGGACGGCATGTTTCGTATTAGAAGCAACCAAATCGTCTGCCGGGAAGATCGAAACTGGTAGATTCCTCAATGACTGTCAGTTTTTCCCCAACATCAAGCTTCTCCCTTTCCTATCTCGGCGACGCGTATTACGAACTCTGGTGCCGGACTCTAGTACTGAAACGTGTTCAACCTCCAAACACAGTGCATCGGCAAGTGGTGGAACTGGTGCGTTGTCAAACCCAGGCTAAAATTGCCAAGCTGGCGCTGCCTTTTCTGAATGATGAAGAAAAACAGGCTTTTGAAAAAGGGAGGAAGATGAAACCACTGACTGTGCCGGGGCATGCAACTGCAAAGCAATATCGCTGGGCAACGGGGTTTGAATGCCTTGTGGGATATTGGTATCTGCGCTGTGATTCAGACCGTTTCGAGACAGTCATGCAAAATGAACCCGTCATGGATTACATTCTGTCTCTCTTTGTTCAGCCGCTGCGGTCGCAGCAATCTTACTCCCTCGTCGGCACTTAACCAGAGGATGATGATTTGATCACTATTGGAATCTCAATCGGGGTGATCTTTTTAACAGTCGCATTCGTCGGATACCCGCTTTTTTTCAAAAAGATACAACCCTATGAACTTTCAGGGGTTGATGCTTTGACTTTCAGTGAACGCGAAGAGGTGTTGGCGGCGCTGAGTGATTTGGAAGATGAGTTTTTACTCGGGCAACTTTCCAAACAGGAATATCAAACACAGAAGACTCACTATCAGCGCAGGTATCTGGAGTTGCCACGCCAGTAAATGCAGTAGATTTTCGTTTCGATTATGAAGGGTTTTCATTCCTCTTTGAAGGAGGAGTTGTCCCATACATAAACAGCATTGACTGCTGATTCAGCAAAATTTGTTCCCAACCGTTTTTGTACGGGGCCATCCGGCTTTCAATCAAGTTTTTCCAGCCTGGGAATCGGCTGGTAATCAAATCTATTGCCCTTGGAAAAACTAGCTAAAGACGCAGCCATTTGTTTCGCCGCTTCCATCGTTGTGCAATAGGGCACATTGTAGGTTAAGGTCATACGACGCAGATGACGGGGGTCCACCCAGCGTTTTCTGGGTCGGGTTGTATTAATCACCAGTCCAATTTCTCCTCGGATCAAATACTCGAATATATTATTCTCATTTTTGGGGTCCATGCTGGATTGCAGGATTTCACCAATCCCGTTTGCTTTCAGGGTTTTATAAGTTCCTTTGGTAGCCAGTATCCGGTACCCCGCTTCGTTTAACACCCTGGCAATGGGCACGATGGCGTCTTTATCCCGGTCCATCACACCAATGAACACCTTCCCTGCACCAAGCTCAGTGTTCATTGCCGCGGTTTGTGCTTTCAGGTAGGCTTCCTCCACTGTCCTGCCCCGCCCCATCACTTCTCCCGTAGATTTCATCTCCGGACCGAGTTCGGTATCGGCGCCGATAAAACGGACAAAAGGGAACACTGTTTCCTTGACTGAGAAATGCACGGGTTTTTCATGCCTGAACCCGATTTCTTTCAGGCTTTCCCCGAGCATCAGGCGGGTTGCATATTTCGCCAGTGGGTGACCAATTGATTTACTGACAAAAGGGACGGTACGTGATGCGCGGGGATTGACTTCCAGGACATAGATCTCTGAGTGCTGGATTGCAAACTGTATGTTCATCAGTCCTTTCACCTTCAGTGCCTTTGCCAAAGCCTGCCCCTGTATTCCCAACTGTTTCAGCACTTCCCCGCGCAAAGAATGGGGGGGAAGGAAACATGCGCTGTCACCCGAATGCACCCCGGCACGTTCCACATGTTCCAGGATTCCCGCAATTTCCGCATGTTCCCCGTCAGAAAGGAGGTCAACATCCACTTCAACCGCACCGTTGAGAAACTGGTCGATGAGCACAGGGTGGTTGGGAGAAGCAGTGACTGCATCATTGAAAAAATCTGCTAGTTCATCTTCACTTCCTGCTATCATCATGGCCCTGCCTCCGAGTACATAAGATGGGCGGATTAGCAGGGGGAAGCCCAGTTCCACCCCAATTCTGATAGCGTCCTCCATTGAACGGGCCATCCCGTTTCGCGGCTGTTTCAACCCCAACTCCGCAAGCAATTGGGCAAACAGTTCCCGGTCTTCAGCACGGTCGATATCACTGTGGGAAGTTCCAAGCAAGCGAACGCCTGCCTGATGGAGCCGGTCCGCAAGTTTCAGCGGGGTCTGCCCACCCAGCTGAACAATCACTCCGAGTGGCTGCTCCAACTCGATTACATTCATCACGTCTTCATAGGTGATCGGTTCAAAATAAAGCCGGTCCGAAATATCATAATCGGTGCTGACAGTTTCAGGATTACAATTGAGCATGATAGCTTCATATCCGCATTCCCTTACCGCTAGCGCGGCATGCACGCAGCAGTAATCAAATTCTATCCCCTGCCCTATCCGGTTCGGCCCTGATCCCAGGATCAACACTTTTGGATTTTCCGTGGTCAATGATTCATTCTCATCTCCATATGTTGAGTAATAATAAGGGGTTTCGGATGAGAATTCAGCGGCACAGGTATCCACCAGTTTGTAAACCGGAAAGACATTCCATTCTCTCCTGATGCGGGCCATGCGTTCTTCAGAAACTCTCAGCAAATTCCCAAGTTTTTGATCCGAAAACCCCATTTGTTTCCATCGTTTGAGCACAGGAGGGCTCAGGTCGCTCAGGCTGGTTGCAGCTATACTGTTTTCTTCCTCGACTATCTGCCGGATTTGATTCAGGAACCAGGGATCTATTCGAGTCAAGGAATGGATATGTTCATCAGTCCTGCCTCGCCTCATTGCATCAGCAAGATACCAGATACGCATGCTGTTGGGAGTTGAGAGGCGTGTTTTCAAGTGGTCCTCGGCTGTTCCGGAATCATCGGGATACCAAGGTTCATCCAATCCCTGGTGTCCGGTTTCCAAAGAACGCAGGGCTTTCTGCAACGATTCCCGGAATGTGCGGCCGATGGCCATCACTTCCCCCACCGATTGCATCTGAGTACCCAAAACATCATCGGACAAGGGGAATTTCTCGAAAGTGAACCGCGGGATTTTTGTCACCACGTAATCGATAGACGGCTCAAAACACGCGGGAGTCTTCAGGGTGATGTCATTCGGGATTTCATCCAGGGTGTAACCCACGGCTAACTTAGCGGCTATTTTTGCGATCGGGAAACCTGTTGCCTTGGAAGCCAGGGCGGAACTTCGTGAAACACGAGGATTCATTTCAATGACAAGTACTTCACCGTTTTCAGGATTGACTGCAAACTGCACGTTTGAACCGCCCGTATCTACTCCTATTTCCCGCATGATGTCCAGGGACATGTCGCGCAGATTCTGGTATTCCAAGTCGGTCAAAGTCTGTGCGGGAGCAACGGTGATGCTGTCACCGGTATGAACGCCCATGGGGTCCAGGTTCTCGATGGAGCAGACAATGACGGCATTGTCCCGGTGATCACGCATTACCTCGAGTTCAAACTCCTTCCAGCCCAACACCGATTGTTCAACCAGCACCTCTTTAGTGGGAGATGCCTTCAGTCCTTTAGTGATGAGGGATTCGAGCTGTGATGAATCAGATGCGATCCCCCCTCCGGAACCACCAAGTGTAAAAGAAGGGCGAATAATCAGCGGGAAGGCATTGTGTTCCGCCCACTGCAATCCCTCTTCCACGGAATGGACAACCTGGCTCACGGCCATTTTAAGACCTATCCGCTGCATGGCCTGCTGAAACGCTTGACGGTTTTCAGCTTTGTGTATTGCTTCAATCCCCGCCCCGATTATTTCCACCCCGTATGCCTTCAGCACTCCCTGCTCAGCTAATTGGATTGCCATGTTCAACGCGGTCTGCCCCCCCATCGTCGGCAGCAGTGCATCCGGATTTTCTTGTTCAATGATGGTCTTCAGCGCGTCCAGAGTGATGGGTTCAATGTAAGTGGCGTCAACCAACCCCGGATCGGTCATGATGGTCGCGGGGTTGCTGTTGATCAGCACCACTCGGTATCCCTCTTCCTTGAGGGCCTTGCAGGCTTGTGTCCCGCTGTAATCAAATTCACAGGCCTGCCCGATAACTATAGGCCCGGAGCCTATCAGCAGAATTGTTTCAATGTCGGTGCGTTTAGGCATGTGTACTCATTTTTGCTGCAAGAGGTCTTGATATGGAATGACAGTGAGATTTTTTTACGCATTTCAAACAGGATGCTAACTTCTTCCACTGCAACGGCAATTAAAGAGATGGGCATAACGGTCCCGCGGTACATGAAGGGAATGGTTACGTGCTGCAGGAACAGTTCAGATCCATCCAGACAATTTGTATGTGATGATTCCAATATATTCGTGGGTGATTGTCTGGAGCCGGTTGAAATTTTCCCAATCGAACCATTGCCACCATGGTGTTTTGTTGTTCGCATCCGTCAGATTTGCGGCATAGGGATAAACCTGTATCCCCAGCTTCCTGAAGACGGAAGTCAGGCGGTACAGATGATAGTCATGTGAAACAAGCAGCACCGAACTCATCCCATGTTTTTTCAGTATCTTCAGTGTTTCTATTCCGTTCATGAAAGTGTCGGTTGCGCGGTTTTCAACGATGATTTGTTCAGAACCAACACCCATTCCCTCAAGTATGATGGGAATACCTTTGATGTGTGAAGGAGGACGGTAAGGAACAGTAACGCCTCCGGTGACAATTATTACCGGGGCCAATTTCTCCAGGTATAGTTCCGCTGCAGCATGGGCACGGCGCGTTGAACCTAGGCTGGGGGCGCCTGATTCATGGACACCAGAAGATGCCACGACAATTGCATCCGCCTTGTGTTTCCGGCTGACTGGCGTGAGTTGTTTTAAGGGGTAGGCGACAATTCTGTAGAACAGGGTGTTGCTGCAGACCATCAATGCCAGCCAAATTCCGAGCATCCATTTTGATGTACGGCCTCGAGCCCCGGGCTGTTTCCGGTAGGTTTGGATCCATGCAAACAGGAACAGGATCAGAAAAAAATAGGGACTGAAGAATAAGTGTTCGACGACCTGCGTTATTGGGGTCGACATAAATAAGATTGTTTGAATATTAATTGAGTATGCCTGAACCTGTTTCCTGCTTCTTCATATATGATTTTGTCCTCTTCAGGGATTCTGCTCTTTGGCGGCGCTTATTGCTTGTAATCTTCTCTGAATCCGTTTGGTCAATATCACTGACTCAGTATAAGCTGGTATGACTTTTTTCTGCGGCCCATCTGTACTGATTTTAGCCCCAGCGGATTTCTTAAGAGACGGATTGGCATGCAGGATCTGCTCGGTCAAAGTGACGGATTCATGATAACTGCCAATCTGCTTCCTGCCTGTGCTTTTTGACGATGTGTCCATTCCGGATTTTTCACTGATTTCACTGCTCAGTTTCTGTGAACCCTCCAGAGATTTTTGGTTGACAACAGCTTTTCTCTGCGCATCACGCTCCCTACGTACTTTAAGGATACAAGCCAACAGTTCCTGGACTTCAACCTGATTCTTCGGCTGTGTTAATTCCCGACAAGATGTTGGTTCAGGCTTTTCCTGGGAAGAAACCCGGGGTACGTCAAACAGGCTCATTCCAGCAATCAGAATCGCCGACAATACAATCCTGAATCCCTGGTAGTGAATCCATTTTAAACTCTTTAATGTCATCAAGCCCCCGGGGGTTCACCTTGAAAGATTTCGAGAGTGTGTTGTAATTAAAAGGTTTATCAAGTTTGCCGGATAATTTGAGATGCTAAAACTATTTATAGCAGTTTTTTCCCTGATATTCCTGTATTGGATTTACAAGAAAAAAGGGCAGATCCTGGTAAGGCATAAAGGAGCCGAACCTGTCATTACGACCCTCCAGGCTTCAGAATTGCAGGCAATGCTTGATTGGGATACGCCTTTGCCATGCCTTAAAGAGGATGGTCTCAAGTTTGGGAACAAATTCAAGAATAAAATTCCTCCGAAGCTTCCGCACACGGAAGGCTGCCGCTGCCAAATCATAGAAATATATTATACCTCCGCGGAAGTTTTTCAAGGGGGTTTGAATGAAGAAAGAACTCATCCTTCCGCATTAGGTCCATTAAAGGGTAATGACGCAAACCTACTCAAACTGATGCTGCTGGGGGTCCATGAAGCTCCAAAAGGAATTGAGTTCAGAGAATTTCTCGATGCATACAAAATCGAACAACATGCGAAACAATTCCCTCAAAATGCCATCGGATTGGTGGAAAAAGCATTCAATCATTTTCACTCCCAGTAACAGGATTGTTGAAGATACGATCCGAATTCCTGACGCAGGATGCCGGTTCTCCCTACTCCTGCCTTTCATTTGCCAGTAACTTCGTTCATCGTCAAGCATCATAGAGTCTGGAGTTCATGAAAGTCATCATCCGCATTTTCAAGTGGGTTTTCTGGACCACACTGGCAATTTCCCTCTTCACATTTGCAGGGGTGGGCATTTTCTTTTACGAATTAAGCAAGACGTTGCCGAAAAATCTGGAGGCAGAGCTGCACAAGCGCAACGAAATCCTCCCCACTGTGTTGTTTGACCGTGAAGGGAATCAAATTGAAGAACTGTACATTCACAGAAGAACCCTGATTCCTTTTGAGGACGCGCCCCCCCACCTGATTCAGGCTTTGATCGCCAGTGAGGACACCCGTTTTTTCCGGCATTTCGGGATAGATCCGTTACGCATGCTCAAAGCTTTGCTGGTGGATATCCAGGCAGGAGGTTTTGTACAAGGGGCAAGCACCATAACCCAGCAGACGGCCAGGGAGTTTCTTTTGACCAAGGAAAAGCAGCTGATTCGCAAATTGCGGGAAATTTTGCTTGCCTTCAGGATGGAACTGCAGTTCAGCAAAACGGAAATCCTTGAACTCTACCTGAACAGGGTGTTTCTGGGAAATGCCGAGGGAGTTGAAGCCGCCAGCCAGGGATATTTTGGGAAACATGCGCAGGAACTTTCACTGGCTGAAAGCGCCCTGCTGGTGGGACTCCTGCCGGCCCCATCCCGTTACGCACCACATATCAACCCAGACCTGGCATTGCAGCAACGCAACCGTGTTCTGCAGAGAATGCGTGAAGAGAATTTCATCACTGAACAGGAATATGGAACATCCTCTCAAGAACCGATCAAACTGATTCGCATCGACGATTTCACCTCTGAAGACACTGCCTATTACGTTGAACATGTGCGCAGGTACCTGATACGGCAGTTTGGTGCAAAAACAGTATACCAGGGAGGATTGCGGGTACGCATGGCCATGGGGCTGGATTACCAGATTTCCGCTCATGAATCGTTTCAAAAGGGTTTGCTCGATTTAACCAAAAGGCAGGGGTATCGCGGGCCGTTGGAAACATTAACGCTAGATGATGAAGAAAACCTGGATTTCGAAGAAATCACACGAATAACAAAACCAAATCGTTTGGTGCTGGGCGCAAATTCCTATGGAGTTGTAACTGAAACAAGCAATGACTTGGCAATTGTCAATTTGGGTGAAGCTTCGGGTTTCCTTGAATGGAAACGGGTACGATCCTGGCAGAATGCGGAAGACAACAGTCGTGATCAACCAACTCCTTACAAAAACCTCGAGGAGGTGGTCAGCAGGGGAGACGTGATACAGGTAAAGCTGGTTGATTATGATACAATACGGGAGCAGTTTCGCCTGCAGCTTTATCAGCGACCATTGGTAAATGGCGCTCTCATCGCGATGCAGCCTAGGACAGGGCAGGTGTTCGCCATGATAGGAGGCTATCAGTACGAGGAAAGTGAGTTCAACCGGGCAATCCAGGCCAAGCGACAACCCGGATCAGCATTCAAACCTATTGTCTATTCAGCATCATTGGATGCCGGGTTTACCCTGAGCAGTATCCTCGTCGACAGCCCGCGGGCATTTAAAACCGGGACAATTACCGTGGGTGATGCAGAGATTTGGCTGCCGAAAAATTACGGCAACAAACTGATGGGCAATGTCTCGTTGAGAACCGCGCTGGTGAAAAGCCTGAATCTTGCAACTATAGGGTTGATAGAGGATCAGGGTCCGGAACGCATCATTAAATACAGTCGCAAACTGGGTATATCCGCGCCCATGAAAAAAAACCTGACCATCGCCCTGGGTTCATTTTCGGTCACACTCCAGGAAATGGTGAATGCCTTTGGTGTTTTTGCCAACCAGGGAAAACGGACCAGGCCCATTTACATCCTGGAAGTCGCAGATCAGAACGGCCGGATTTTAATTGAGAGTGAAACGGAGGAGACCAGGGTCCTGTCTGAGGAAACAGCATTCCTGATTTCAGACGTTCTGCAGGATGTTGTCAAACGTGGTACAGGATTTCGTGCAAGGGCTTTGGGACGTCCCTCAGCAGGCAAAACGGGAACTACAAACGATAATGTGGATGCATGGTATATCGGATTTATTCCACAGCTGCTGACCGGGGTTTACGTCGGGTTCGATCAACCCAGAAGCATGGGACTGCATGAAGCAGGGTCACGTGCAGCAGCGCCGATTTGGGTGGATTTTATGAAAAATGCGGTGGCCAATCTGCCCACCGAACAGTTTCCCCAACCACCGGGGATAATCACTGTTAAAATCCATCAAAGCGGCAGACGGTCCAATGCCTGCGATCCTCCGGATGAAATCCTGGAAGAACATTATAAAACCGGAACGGAACCGCGGTCTGACTTGATGAGTACAGATGATTGTACACAGGATCAATGGAATCAATCCATTGATTCGCAGAAAGGTCCGGAACTTTGATAAAACTGTTGGGAGAATCCGGGCTTGACAATGCTGAAAAACGGGCAATTTCTTTGCGGCACGTAACCGTGCCGCAGTTTGTTTTCCGGATTCAGTTCACCGCTTGCTTCAACTTGCTTCCGGCTTTGAATTTGACCGCTTTTGATGCTGGAATCTGGAGGACTTTTCCAGGCTCACGCGGGTTGCGCCCAGTGCGGGCCGCACGCTGGACGACCGAGAAGGTGCCAAACCCGATCAGTGAGACAGGGTTACCTTGGCTTAAAGCGCCTTCCACAGCGTTCATGAAGGCTTTCAGTGCACGTTCGGAATCAGCTTTGCTGAGTCCGGTTTCTTGATTAATTGCATCAACAAGTTCCGATTTGGTCATGGCAGTATCCCAAAATCAGGTTTTCATTGGGGAGAGGTTGTCATTGTGATTAAACCTTCCCTAGTTTCAGACAAACCTCGGTCCGCAATCCAGCGAATCCGGGAGTTCCTGCGGGGTTCACGCAAATACTGCCCCGCAAAACACTTGGTATCACACTATTTTCTGCTGGAAGAAGTCAAGCCTTGATGTGGGGAAAAACGGTTTTTTCGCGTAAATTACGCCTGGCACCCCATTTTACAGTCTTCTGGAGAGGTTTTTCCGCAAGAAAAACCGGCGGAAGGATGGAAGGTGTCCACTTTCCTTCCAGCGAAGGACCTTTCAAAATAACCGTTCTGGCGTCTCTGGTCCTGCACATCCTGCTGCTGGGATTCATAATAAACAAGGTGGCAAACAGGGTTTGGGAAATCCCTCCTGTCAAAGCCAGGATTGGCATCCGCATTGAAATGCCGAAACCCGCTCGCGTACCTGAAACCAAACCCCGAGCAGAGGTTAAGGTACAAAAGAAAGCCCAACCCGGTAAACAAAAGAAACCCGAACCTGCTCCACCTGAGTTAAGCAAACCCGTGCAACCCAAACCTGAGAAACCAAAACCCATACAACCTAAACCCGCGAAACCCAAACCTGTTTTAAGCAAACCTGTACTGACCGGCAAGCCACTGACCCGTCCTTCTTCCCTGACTTCACAAATTGCTAAACCTGAACCCAAAACACTTAAAAAACCTGCAATTGAAGCTCCCCGTGTGGAAGTTACTTTGCCACAGCAAATAACTACCCCGCAAGCATTGTTACCCGTGGAACAAGAAGCTCCGTTATTACCCGAAAAAAAGGAGTTGAAGCCTATCTCTACACGCTTCCCTGCTCCAGAAAAACCCGCCCCTCCTTCTGTTTTGCCCTTGAAACGTGATGGGTCTATCATGCCTGAACGGTCTTTGGAAATTGTGACGGATCTACCGCAAGTAAAAAAATCCCCGGTACCTCCTTCTCCCATCAAATCAAGAAAATCTAAAAAAACTGCGAGTCAGCTTCCCAGTGACCTGCCTTCCTCCGGAATAACATTACCTCCAACAACAACCATTCAGGTGCCAGAGGTGAGGGTTCCTAAAGCAGTGCGCATCCAGCCACAAGTTTCAAAACCCGTGATAAAGAAAACAATCCCCAAACTCCCGTCCGTGCACAAATCATCCATTTCAAGTATGAAACCGAAGCAGCCGCTGCCACTGAGAAGACCAGGAACACTGCCACCGTTTTCTACACCAAAACCGGTGGCGCCGGTTGAGATACTGCCTAAAATAGAAACCCCGCTGACAATACCCGCTCAGAAATTCAATCTTGATTCGCCCCTTACTGTCCGTCCCAGCCCGCTCAAAGCGGATATAGACCCCGCACTTTCAAAAGACCTGTCAAAGCTCCCTTCCCTTCCGCAAACTACCGCAGAGGCCCCGCTCTTGCGTCCGGAGCCGTTGGGGGTTTCTGACAGGGAGATGAAACTGCCGGTTCCGGAACCGGAACCCCAGCTGGATAAACCCTTGATTGATCTGCAGCCTGAAAAAGTTACAGCTGATTCTCAAAAAGACGTGGAGGACGATTCATTTATAAAACTGGAGCAAATACAACTGCTGAAACAAGCAATTGAGGAATACAACCAGCACATAAAATCGAAGGTGCGCGCAAAGCTCGGCGGTTTCAAAGGGGATTTGTACGTGAGGATAATGCTTGAGATAGGTATTTCAGGCCAAATCATCAGTCACCAGATCATAGAAAGCAGCCCCAACCAGGCATACAACCGGGCAGCAGAACTGGCCATACGCAATACCCAGCTCAATCCCCTGCCTGAAGCGCTTGCCCAAAACCCCCCTTACATTGTCACAGTACGCATTATTCCCTGAATTCGAACTCTGTGTTTTTCTGCATGAAAATTAATCAATATTCACACCTTGCATCTGGAATCCTGCTTTTATGGTTTGGGATGGCGGCAGGTCCATTAAAGGCCCAAACTTTTTCAAGTGAAGAAATCGTCATCAGCGGGCTTGGGTTTTCTAGGTTTTCAGTGGCAATGAAAACAGAACCTGATTTCAAGAAACACCCCGAATCTCCCCGCTGGCTGAGGGTGATAGACAGAAACCTCTGCAGAAGCGGCGTTTTCCGGATTATTCAATCACGTTACCGAGCATGCAGGCTCGAGGATCAGGCACGGCTGGACATGAAGATCTTCATCAATCTTAAAGCCGAAGAAGACAGGAAAACGCTGGTAATCACTGTGACTGACACCGAAGGCCTGCCCCTGTTCCCACTGCAGCTGCCCCTTCGCAAAAATCAGTTCCGCGAAGCAAAACTGATGGAGCTGGTCAATCATATGACGGAGAAACTGACCGGCCTTCCCGGGATTCTCGGGACGACGGTCGCATTCACCCTGAAACAGCCATCCCGCCGGAAAATAATTGCGCGGGTGAACACCCATGGCAACAAGCTGGCGGCCATTTCCCGCAATGCGTATATCAGCCTGTTCCCGCGCTGGAGTCCTGACGGCAGGACCATCCTCTATACCACTCTCAGTCGCAGCGGCACCAGCATCATATATGATAAGCTCAAGGGCAGACCGATCACGATTTTGAGTTCTGACAACAGCATCAGTTCCGCCTCCAACAATTTTCTCAATGTGAGCGGGGGCACTTGGTTTTCCGACGGAAACAGGGTGATAGCCACTCTCAGCCGCAGAGGGAATACTGATCTATACATTTTTGATTTACGGCGCCGCAAGGAAAAACGCTTGACTACACATCGAGCAATCGACACTGCGCCTTCCTTGTCACCGGACAATCAACAGCTGGTTTTCGTTTCAGACAGAAACGGACAGGAACAGATTTATTATCAGCAGATGGAAACAGGGGTGATTTTCAGACTGACCTTTGGCCGTGGCGCCAGCAGTGATCCGTCCTGGTCTCCGGATGGTACCCTCATCGCTTTTACCCGGATCAGCCGGGGTCACGCACAAATTTATCTGATGGACCCCTTTACCGAAGAAGAACGCTCTCTGACAAGGGGGCGGTATAACTCCGAACAGCCCGCATGGTCTCCGGATGGGAAACAAATCGTGTTTGCCTCCAATTCAACCGGGGTCTACAAACTTTATGTGATCTTTGTTGACGGGACAGGCAGACGCCGTTTGACGCGCACCCCGCGGGATTTCGAAGAAAGCGCTCCAAACTGGAGTTGGAGGAAATTTTAGTGGAAAACAATCTCAGCGGTTTTCAGTTCATAGATCCGCAACACATACGAAGGGAAAAAGAAAAAGCCCGGCTGTTGCGCCAGTCTCAGTGGTGGAAAAACTACCGGGGAAGAAACCGCTGCCATTACTGCCGTTCAGCCACACCAGCAAAGGAACTTACCATGGACCACATTATCCCCCTATCGCGCGGAGGATTGACCGAGCGCAAGAACGTTGCCCCCTGCTGCAAGAAATGCAATAACCTGAAAAAAAACATGCGACCGGAAGAATGGGAAGAATTCCTGATCCGGTCGGGGCAGGAGGATGAATTCGAGAGGTAGTTTTACTCAATCCGCGACCATTTTTTCCAGCATTTCCAGTGCCTTGTTTTTCCATGCATTCAGCGGGAAACGACTGCTTAGGAAAACAGTCAGTGAATCCCTTGATTCCTGGTAATGTCCCTGTTGCATCAGCAGGTATCCGATTATGAAATGACTGAAGGGAAATTGTCCCGGACGCTGTAACTGGAGTTCACGCAGGTCTCGGATTCCCCCGTCGTATTCAGTTGGATCCGGAAGGAACTGAGCAATCTCCTGGTATGACTGAAAAGCGCGGGAATAGTCCCTCATCCGCAAATATGAGATGCCCATGTTCATGCGGACATAAACCAGCGTCGGATTCAACTCCAATGCCCTTTTGCTGTAATCCACGGCTTCGTCGAATTCGTTCAGCAGATAATAACCCCATCCCATGTTTCCATAAAGGTATGGTTCATCCATATACTTGATTGCCTCCATGTAGGCGTCAATGGATTTTCTGACCAGTGGCAGTTCGTACTTCGCCAGACCATCGGGCTGCAGGTGATACCCCTGGTAGTAGTAAGCGGTCCCGAGTTCCTGATACATCTCGCCCAGTTGCTCAGGGTTCTCGGCATAATGCAGACCTTCCTTGTAGGTGTCGATGGCTTCCTGATATTTCCTGGAATTAAACAAACCCCTCCCGGTCAAAGCATAAAAATCGACCGGTCCCTGCTTTCCAGGGACACCACGGGTATTTTTCAGCCACTTCCGCAATTCATTGTGAGCAGACCCTCCTGCATCCTGTCGATCTCCCCTCATCAGTCTGCGCATACTTTCACGCAGCATTGGAAATAAATCCTCCGCCAGCAGCCTCGGTCCGGAGAACCGCATCGAAGGACGCCCGGTATCCCACCATTCCTCCCAGAAGGAACGTTCACGCTGATTGCCCACAAACATCAACTGGGCCGCTGGATCTTCCTGCCTGGGGAACAAGACGAAGATGCATGTGTAAAGGGATAAAATGACGAGAAAGACAGCGGAAACGGTCCGCCAATGTGGACGTTTTCCGGGTTGCTTCCGAACACATCCAGACGATTTATCGGGCTGACGCATCTCCAGGTATGATTGCTTCCACGCATTTTCGGCATCACTCCAGCGTTTGTTTTCATAAAACCTGTTCCCCCTGCGATAGAGCTGCTCTGCTCGCGAGTCAGAGAGATGCTCATCCACGGTTTTATTCCTTTCAGGACCTTCAGGCTTCATCTAAAGAACCTTGTTCCTGGAACGCTCACTTCTGTTTCTCCGCAGGCTTGCGCGGTAACGGGAAAGGAGGCGGATTGTCACCCAGTAACTGATAACGGCCCCGGGGACAGCATAGAGAATCCCCCCGATCAGCATGGGCCATCCGAGATCCAGCAGTAGAAATCTGGTCCCTTCAGTTACAGACCCCCAAAAATCTTCCATCTGGGAAATCGCCTTCAGTTGAGAATCAAAATGGCTGAATGACAGGGTTTCTTCCGTACCCAGGGAATAATATCCTGTTACCAGAAATAAATAGTAAAGCGGGATCATGGTAACCGGGTTCGAAATCCAGACCATTGCAACCGCGGCTGGCAGGTTAAAATGAATGTCCAGCATGTACCTGGAAAAAGCCCAGATGACTGCAATTGAGTACATTTGGATGCCGACAGTGGGGGTAAGACCGAAAAAAACCCCCAGTGCCACGCCCCAGCTGACCTGCTTGATTGAACCGGTGCTATGCGCAATTGGACGGATTATCCGCTTGTAGAGCAGGTATTTGAAAAATCGCTTCACCTCACCATTCCCCCTGGTTGGGCATTGACTGCCAGGGTTCTTCAGGAGGAAGAGGGTCTCCTTCTTGAAGCAGTTCGATGGAAATCTGATCGGGACTGCGGATAAACGCCATTTTCCCGTCTCGGGGCGGACGCAGGATTTTAACCCCTTTCTTTTGCAGTTCAGCGCAGTACTGATAAATGTTTTTCACGGAATAAGCAACGTGTCCGAAATTTCTCCCCACGCTGTAGGGGGTTCCCTGACCCCAGTTGTAAGTCAGTTCCAAACATGGTTCTCCCTCCTCGGTGGCAAGAAAAACCAAGGTGAAACGACCCTTGGGTACGTCCTTCCTGCGGATTTCCTTCAGGCCCATTTTATTTTGGAAAAAATCGAGTGCATCTTCCAGGTTTTGTACACGGATCATGGTGTGCAGAAATTTCATTACTCGTCCTTTGATGTGAAAATGAAAAGGGGTTGAACTCTTGATGATTCTGCACTTTTTTCTATCGATGTTCAAACTTATGGTGTGCAAAATCACTGCTTAGACTTTGGATTATTCATGCTTAAAGAACCAAGGGACATAGGGTGGTTGGCACAACCGGGGAATTCTCTGAGATTTGACCAGAGACCACGATGCATCTGGGTGCTGCGGCATTTCCCTCCGCAACCGGAAGTTGATCAAACCGCAGCAACCGGAGAGGTTGAATCAGTGCCTGGAAATTTCCTCCACCGGATTTCCGGCTCAGTTTTTGCTGTTCCGGAAAAAACCTGTAGACAATTTTCTCAAGCGAGTCGTCTGTGTCTCCATCCCGGTTCAAGTCTTTCTTCAAAGTGATGGTATCCTCCTCAATCTGGATTGCGGATTTCTGATCATTCAGATGATAACCTGCCTGAATCAATTCTGATTTGAGCATGATGAGAAAACGAATAAATTCCGCATGAATAATGGTTTGCTCATTTTGTTTCACCGCCATATGATGTATTTCCAGTAACGGTTTGGATGCAGCCGCCAGCAACACGACGGCAATACTCATTGCAAACATGGTCTCCATTAACGTGTACGAAGCAAACCTGTGCATAATGGTTTAAAACACTTTTAATCCATGAGGACTGTGCCAATCCAGTATTGCGAAAGTTCTTTCGTGTAATCGTCTTCAATGTGGAAATCCACTGTAATCAACTCATCATGATCTTCCGTGATCCTCCAGACTAAATCGGCAGTTCCATATTCCGAATTATATGTGTGCTGATGCACACCAGCGGTCAATGGTTTGCTGTATGGATGCTGCCATAAAACTTCTGTAGTCCAACGGTCCAGATTCCTGGAAATCCATAATTTATCACTAACCGTTTCGATCTGAGAGTTGGTTTGGTTACTAATTTGCACGAACATATTGATGAATACCAACAAGATCCCTCCGGTGATCATGACTTCGATGAGGGTAAAGGCTTTCAATTTTGGATAAGCCTTGAAGTAATTCGGCAACATGATTCCCGGTTTGCAGAAAACGATGTTCATCACTTAAACAAAGTTTCAGGGGCAAATGTTTATGTTCCCAATCTTTTTTGATGGAGTCAATAAATGAAATTTAGCTATGCGGGACTGTCTGACCGACAGGTCACTGAATCCCGCAGCACCAAGGGCGCTAACGCAATCACTACTCAAAAGGCCGAGACTTTTTGGGACAAACTGCTGGCAAACCTGCGTAACCCGATCATCGTCATCCTGATTGTCGCCCTGGCAGTCACAGTCCTGCTGGCGGTTTTGGGATTTGCGCCCTGGTATGAAGGATTGGGGATTGCAATTGCCGTTGTGCTTGCAACCCTGGTGGCGACTTTCTCGGAATTCAGCAATGAGACAGAATTTCAAAGATTGTTGGAAGAGGCGTCTAAGATCCGGGTCAAGGTTTTCCGCAACGGCGTACTTTCAGAAATTCTGATGGATGAACTGGTGGTCGATGATTTCGTGCTGCTCCAACCAGGAGACAACATCCCCGCGGATGGCTATCTGCTCGAGGGCGCCCTGGACATCAACGAATCTGCCTTGACCGGAGAATCTGAACCAGTGGAAAAAACCGCGGCCGCGGATGATGGGAACATACATGCGAAACGACACAGTCTTTCCCGTGCGGCACTGGTCGAGGAAGGCGAGGGAGTGATGAAGGTCCTGGCCGTGGGCGACCAGACAAAATACGGCGCCACCCTTAAAGACCTGGTTTCCGCCGAAGACCGATTGTCGCCACTACAACAAAAACTGGCGAAACTTGGCAAGCAAATAACTACCTTCGGCTACCTTGGGGCTACCTTTATCGCCCTTTCATTCATGTTCCACCACATGGTTTTCGATGAACATGTCGGTTTTGCGGCCACTGGTAGTCTAGCTGCTTATTTCGCGCAACCAACCGGCGCAATCCTTTACCATCTGGTGACCGCGATTATTCTGGCGATCATCATAATCGTTGTTGCTGTACCTGAGGGTTTGCCGATGATGATTGCCGTCGTGCTCTCGCTGAATATGCGCAAACTGCTGCGAGCAAACGTCCTGGTCCGCAAACTTTTGGGCATTGAAACCTCAGGGAGCCTCAACGTCCTGTTCACTGACAAAACCGGCACCTTGACGGTTGGCAGGCTCACAGTCGCGGACGTGCTTAGCGGTGATGGAGAACATTTCCAGGCATTGGAAGATGTTCCGGAACCACTGCGGAAGGAAGTGGTGTTTACACTGCGCAACAACACTTCTTTGTCTATCGATTTATCTGACTCAAACCTGCCGCAAATCGTCGGCGCCAACCCGACTGAAAAGGCATTGCTCAGTTTTCTGGGACCCAATCTTGCTGAAAAGGACGACCTCCGCACCGTTTCCGATATTCCTTTCAACAGTGCCCATAAATTCTCCGCAACACAGGTTGAGGGTGAACGCTCCACAACTTTGGTCAAGGGCGCGGCTGAGATCATAATTGCCGGATGCACACATTTTCTGGACAAGAACGGGAGACGGCAACCGTTGGATAATCATGCCGAACTTGAACTACAGATGCAGCAACTGTGTGCCCGGGCAATGCGTTTAATCGCAGTTGCTGTATCCGAAGTCCCATTAGGAAAAGACCCTGTCCTTCCCGAAGAACTGACCCTGGTTTCCATCTTCGGACTCCGTGACGAGATGCGTAACGAATCCAAACCCGCAGTGCTCAAAGCGCAGCAAGCCGGCATCAAGGTAGTTATGATAACCGGAGACTCCAAGGAAACCGCACAGGCAATCGCAAAAGAAGTCGGGATCCTCAAGGGAAGCAGTCAGCAAGTTTTGACTTCTACTGAACTCGCACAACTGAGCGATAAGGAATTGCAGCAGATATTCCCCGATCTGTGCGTTGTGGCCCGGGCCCTGCCGACGGATAAAAGCCGGCTTGTGAAACTGGTCAAAGACTTGAACATGGTGGTGGGGATGACTGGTGACGGTGTTAACGATGCTCCCGCTGTGAAAAATGCAGATGTTGGTTTTGCCATGGGCAACGGGACCGACATGACCAAAGAATCCAGTGATATAGTCATTCTCGACAACAACTTCATTTCCCTGACCAATGCCGTTTTGTATGGTCGGACACTATTAAAATCGATCCGCAAATTTCTCATTTTCCAGTTGTCCGTCAATGTTGCGGCGATTCTAGTAGCATTTCTCGGACCTTTTTTCGGCATCGATTTGCCGTTGACCATGACCCAGCTGCTGTGGGTAAACATTGTCATGGATACACTTGCAGCCTTTGCCTTTTCAGGTGAAGCCGCACTGAAACGGTACATGCGCGAAAAACCGACTGTATTGGATGCTCCGCTGATCAACAAAGATATGTGGTCCGCCATTTTGGTCAACGGCATCACCATTGCCGCACTCAGCATGTTTTTTCTTACTTCAGAGTATGTAAGCAGCTTGTTTCCCTGCGATACTATACGCTGCGGAGATCCTGTAAATCCCGGGTATGATTCGCGTGCCGTTTTGCTGACGGCTTTTTTCGGTTTTTTTGTTTTTGTTAACAACTTCAACAAATTCAATGCACGAACGGAAGGCTTGAACCTGTTTGAACACCTGCTGGAAAACCGGAACTTCCTTTTTGTCGTTGCCCTCATCTTTTTCCTGCAGACCGTCTTCACCTACCTGGGAGGGGAAGTTTTGCGCACAGTCGGTTTGAGTTTGACTGAGTGGGGTTACGTACTGGGTTTCTCTATCCTCATTATTCCGATTGATCTTTTCCGCAAGGGGATGCGCAACCTGATATCAGGCAATCCCGTGCTTTAAGTCTTCACTGATACCTGGTGTGTTTTTTCGGAAACTTGCTGTATGAAATCATAAATGGAAAGAAATTGCTTGACATCGTTCCCAATCAATGAAAACCTGAATGACATCTTGTCAAGATCAACCTCTTGGCAAATCCTCCTGAGATACATCCCACAGAAATCGCTGCCAATCTGATTCCTGTTTCCAAAACGTCCATTAAGCGTATGATGCTTGATGGATAAATAGTTGATATTCCTTCTTCATTCCAATCCCGATGACTGCAGTCAACAACACCGAAACTGTTACAAAGAGCCGCCCCATGGAAGCCCGCATGTCCCGTGGCCGCCCCTCACGCGGAACTCAAAACCACCATAAATCCCCTCAAGCACATGACGCCCCGCCAACCTTGAATCTTGTTGAACTCAAGAAGAAGGACATCACTGCATTGATCAAAATCGCCCGCGATTACAACATTGAGAATGCGAACAGCATGCGGGTATAGGATCTGATCTTTGCCCTGCTTCAGGCACAGACAAAGAAAAACGGGGTGGTGTACGGTTCCGGAGTTTTAGAAACCCTGCCGGACGGTTTCGGGTTCCTTCGTGCCCCGGACTACAATTACCTGCCTGGTCCGGATGATATTTACGTCTCACCTTCACAAATCAGGCGGTTCAACCTGCAGACCGGCGATACCATTTCAGGGCAGATTCGCCCTCCCAAAGAAAGCGAGCGTTATTATGCGCTGTTGAAGGTGGAAGAGGTGAATTTCAAATCTCCGGACGTGGCGTTTGAAAAAATCCTGTTTGACAATCTGACGCCCCTGTTTCCGGATGAGCGGCTGATACTGGAGCGTAAAGACCGAGACATGACCACCAGGATTATCGAACTTTCCGCACCAATCGGCATGGGCCAACGCGCCCTCATCGTTGCTCCTCCCAGAACCGGGAAAACCATGATCCTGCAATCAATTGCCAATAGCATCACGGAAAACCACCCGGATGTCGATCTCATTGTCCTTTTGATTGATGAGCGTCCGGAAGAAGTCACTGAAATGCAGCGTTCCGTGAATGGAGAAGTGGTCAGTTCGACCTTTGATGAACCCGCCACCCGTCATGTTCAGGTTGCGGAAATGGTGCTTGAAAAAGCGAAACGCCTGGTTGAACACCAGCGCAACGTGGTTATCCTGCTGGATTCCATAACCAGACTGGCACGCGCATACAACTCTGTTATCCCTCCAAGCGGGAAAATCCTCTCCGGCGGAGTAGACGCGAATGCCCTGCACAAGCCAAAACGGTTTTTCGGCGCCGCCCGGAATGTTGAGGAAGGCGGTTCTCTGACCATCATTTCCACTGCGCTCATCGACACCGGAAGCCGCATGGACGAGGTCATTTTTGAAGAGTTCAAAGGTACAGGGAACATGGAACTGGTGCTTGACCGGAAACTGGTGGAAAAACGCCTGTTCCCCGCAATAGACATCAACAAATCCGGAACAAGAAAGGAAGAACTGCTGCTGAAAAAGCAGGACATTGACCGAATCTGGATTCTTCGCAAAGTGCTTGCATCGCTTAATGTCGTGGAAGCGATGGAATTCCTGTTTGATAAAATGTCAAAATTCAAAAATAATGATGAATTTCTGCACATGATGGACAAATAACACCAAGCTTGGAGTATACGAAATGAAACCTGACATCCATCCCAAATACGTACTCACCTCTTTCCGCTGCTCGTGTGGTGCAACCTGGAACACCATGTCCACTTTAGGAGGAGAAAACACGGTGGAAATATGTTCGAATTGCCATCCTTTTTTTACAGGTACTGCGCAAAAGATGGTGGACACTGCAGGCAGAATTGAGAAATTCAACCGCCGTTACAAACGTGCCTGACAGGAAATGCTGGAGAAACTAGCAGAGCTTGATCAACGCTTTGAGGAACTGACCGAACTCCTTGGCAAACCTGAAACCCTCAACGATCAAACGCGCTACCGCGAGCTTTCACGGGAATATTCCGACCTTCAGGAACTTGTTTCCACCTACCGGCGATATCAAAAAATATCCAGGGAACTTGAAGAAAACCGGATTCTCGCTGATGACCCAGCAGAAGATACAGAAATCCGTTCCATAGCACGGCAGGAAATCTCCGGGCTTCTCCCCGTTGCAAAAGCACTGGAACAGCAGATCGAACTGCTCCTTCTCCCCAAAGACCCCGACGATACACGCAACACCATTCTCGAGATCCGCGCGGGAACAGGTGGGGACGAGGCAGCACTGTTCGCCAATGATCTTTTCCGGATGTACGTACGATATGCCGAAATGCGCAAATGGCGCATTGAAATCCTCAATGAAAGCATCACGGATATTGGGGGTTACAAGGAAGTTGTGGCCTCAATCGAGGGAAAGAACGTGTACAGCCGTTTGAAATTTGAAGGAGGTGTACACCGAGTACAGCGTATTCCGAAAACTGAAACCCAGGGGCGTATACATACGTCCGCGGCCACAGTAGCAGTGCTGCCGGAAGTGGAGGAGGTGGAGATTAAACTCAATCCCAATGACCTGCGCATTGATGTTTTCCGTTCATCCGGCCCGGGGGGCCAAAGCGTCAACACGACAGATTCGGCAGTGCGAATAACTCACATCCCCAGCGGATTGGTGGTCACCTGTCAGAACGAAAAATCCCAGTTGAAAAATAAAAACCAGGCCCTGAAAGTCCTGCGGGCCAGGCTTTATGAGCAGAAGCTCATGGAACAGCAATCCGATGCCTCGCGCAAGCGACGCGGCATGGTGGGTTCCGGTGACCGCAGTGAACGCATCCGGACATACAACTTTCCCCAGGGACGGATAACCGATCACCGCGTCAACCTCACCCTCTATAAGCTGGAAGAGATCATGCTCGGGCATCTGGATTCAGTAATCGAACCGCTGCTCACGCACCACCAAACCGAATTGCTGAAAGCCTCATGAGAAACTGAGGCAATTCCTTTGCGGTTCGCTCCTTTCAGATTTCATTTTATTCCAAAGGTAAATGACCATGGCTTTTGAAACCCTGCTCAGCCCCTTGGTGGCAGGTTCAACGGAATTAAAGAACCGCGTGGTGATGGGTTCCATGCATACAGGACTCGAGGAACTTCCGGACGGCTCCTCAAGACTGGCGGCATTTTACGAAGAAAGGGCGCGAGGAGGAACGGGCCTGATAGTCACCGGGGGCTTCGCCCCGAATTCGGAAGGAAGGGTATTTGCGGAAGGCGCAGATCTGGTTTCAGAAGATCAACTCGATTTCCATCTGCCCATAACCGACGCAGTGCATCGGCATGACTCGAAAATCATTCTGCAGATTTTGCATACAGGACGTTATTCCTACCAGGAACAATGTGTGGCGCCGTCTCCAATCACCGCACCGATCAATTTCTACCGACCGCGCGAATTGACGCATGAAGAAGTCCTGCAAACTATCAAGGATTACATCCGCTGCGCTAAACTTGCCCGGCGGGCAGGATATGACGGTGTGGAAGTGATGGGTTCGGAAGGATATCTGATTAACGAATTCATTGTCAAAAAAACCAACCGGCGCACGGATGAATGGGGAGGACGATATGAAAACCGGATCAAGTTCCCGATTCGCATCGTGGAAGGGATCCGTGAGGCAACCGGGGAGGATTTCCTCATCGTCTACCGTCTATCGTGCCTTGACCTGGTTGAAGAAGGCAGCACGTTTGAAGAAGTGGTGGAACTGGGGCGGTGTGTACAAAAAGCCGGGGCGACCCTGATCAACACAGGTATCGGGTGGCACGAGGCACGGGTCCCAACCATTGCCATGATGGTCCCGCGCGCGGCTTTTGCATGGGTCACCGCAAAGCTGCGCCCACACCTTGATGTTCCCGTCATAACCTCGAACCGTATCAACGATCCTTCTTTGGCGGAGTCCCTGTTGCGCAACGGAGCGGCGGACATGGTTTCCATGGCGCGTCCTTTTCTGGCAGATGCTGAATTTGTGCGTAAAACTGCTGAAGGACGTACCGCGGAAATCAATACATGCATCGCATGCAACCAGGCCTGTCTGGACCACCTGTTCACCATGCGTCATGCAAGCTGTCTCGTCAACCCGCGTGCATGCCGAGAAACCCTGCTTCAGTATGATCCGGCGAATATTATACAATCAATCGCAGTGGTCGGCGCAGGCCCGGCCGGGATGACCGCCGCGTACATTGCCGCAATGCGTGGACACAAGGTGGTCCTGTTTGATCAAAAAACCAAAATTGGCGGGCAGCTCAACCTTGCAGTGAAAATCCCCGGCAAACAGGAGTTCCGGGAAACATTACGTTATTACCGTATAATGCTGGAAAAATATGGGGTGGAAATCCGGCTGGGGGAAAAAGCATCTGCTGAAGATCTGATTTCGGGTAAGTTTGATCACGTCATTTTAGCCTCCGGGATCCTGCCTCGTCCGGTTACCCTTAAGGGAAGCGAACACCCGAAGGTCATGGATTACCTGGAAGTGCTCGAACAGGAAAAACCTGTAGGCAAGCGAGTAGCAATCATCGGGGCGGGAGGAATTGGGATCGATGTCGCGCATTTCATCACTTCACAGCCTGTGCTGAACAGCGATGTTTCATCCTATCTGCATCAGCACTGCATCCTCGACCCCGAAAAGGCACTTGCGGTGCAAAACCCTGTCCCGCATGAGGTGACAGTTTTACAGCGTTCATCAGAAAAAATCGGCAAACGCCTGGGGAAGACCACTGGATGGGCACACATCCAAGCCTTGAAATCCCACGGCGTGCGTTTGCAGGCGGGCGTGGAATACCTAAAAATTGATGAAGCTGGGCTGCACGTGAAAGTATTCCCGGAAAAGGGCAAGGAACCCGAAGTAATGGTATTTGAAGTAGATAATGTGATTATTGCCGCAGGACAGGAACCGTTGTCAGAACTGGAAAAACCACTGAAAGCGGCTGGCATGTCTGTCCATGCCATTGGCGGGGCCAGAGAAACCAAAGGGCTGGACGCCAAAACCGCGATCGCCGAGGGAGCGGAACTTGCGGCACGGATTTAATCCTATAGGTCAGATTGATTCGGCTTGCGTGACTTTGGCAGGTAAAGGTCCGTGATAGTCCCCTCAAATACTTCCGCCGCAAACCCGATTGTTTCTGAAAGAGTCGGGTGTGGGTGAATCGTAGCGCCCAGGTCAACCGCGTCGGCGCCCATCTCAATTGCCAGCGTCCCTTCCGCGATCAAATCTCCGGCATTCGCTCCGGCAATCCCGATCCCGATCACCCTCCTGGTATCTTCTTCAAAAAGCAGCTTCGTGAGACCCTCGCTTCTCCCCAAAGTCAGGTTCCGTCCACTCGCCGCCCAGGGGAAGGTTCCTTTTCCGTAAGGCAGGTCCTTTTGCTTCGCTTCTGTTTCCGAAATGCCTGCCCAGGCAATTTCCGGGTCGGTATAGGCAACAGAGGGGATGGTACGGGCATCGAAATGACTCTTCAATCCCGAAGCAGCTTCGGCAGCAACCTTGCCTTCATGGGTCGCTTTGTGTGCCAGCATCGGTTCTCCGGCAATGTCTCCGATCGCGAAAATATGATCAATGTTGGTGCGCATGCGGAAATCGGTGGGGATGAAGCCCCGTGCGTCTACCCCGACTCCTGCCTGTTCCGCGCCTATCTTGTGCCCGTTTGGTGCACGTCCTACCGCACAAAGGATGCTGTCAAAGATTTGAGTTTTCTTGGGAGCGTTTTTACCTTCGAAATGCACCCTTAACCCTCTTTTCAGCGATTCCACTTTGGTCACACTGGTTTCCAGCCAGATATTTTCATATTGCTTGGAAATACGCTGGTGAAGCGGGCGGACGATGTCCCTGTCCACCCCGGGAATGAGACCATCAAGCATTTCCACAACAGAGATTTTGGAACCCAGCGCGTGATAAACAGTTGCCATCTCCAAGCCGATGATGCCTCCCCCGATTACCAGCAGATGATTGGGGATGACATTCAGTTTCAGCGCACCCGTTGAATCAAAAACGCGAGGATCATCCGGAAGGAAAGGCAGTTTAACGGCCTCGGAACCGGCAGCGATTATCGCGTGTTTGAAACGGATCATCGTCATTTTGCCATCATCATCCTGAACCAGTAAGTGGTGGGGGTCTGCTAACGTACCGGTTCCGGTGACAATTTTCACCTTCCTCTTACCGGCCATGCCGCTCAAACCCTGCGTCAGCTTGCCTACCACCTGGTCTTTCCATGCTGACAATTGTCTGAGGTTTATTTTCGGCGTTCCGAATTCAATCCCATGGCTTCGCATCTCACTGGCTTCAGCAATGATTTTTGCTGCATGTAGCAAGGCTTTAGACGGGATGCATCCGACATTGAGACAGACCCCTCCCAAGACGCCGTAGCGTTCCACCAGCACCACCGCATTACCCAAATCGGCAGCACGAAACGCAGCGGTGTAACCACCTGGTCCGGAGCCAAGGACTAAAACATCGCATTCCAAATCTGCGGTTCCGGCTGCTGATGTAAGTGATGTTGACTGTGCATCAGCGGGAGCTTGAACAGGGCTTTCAGTTTCAGAATGCATGGGGGCCTGTACATTCGCTGATGCATCGATTGGATCCGCTTCCGTGTCAAATAACAGGATGGTATCACCCTCCGAAACCCTGTCCCCGGATGTAACATTGATTTCACGGACTATCCCGGCGCCGGGGGACGGGACGTCCATGCTTGCTTTGTCGCTTTCCAGTGTGATCAAAGGATCTTCCGGAGAGACCCGATCTCCCGGTTTCACGAGGATTTCGATGACTTCAACATCCTCGAAATCTCCAATATCCGGGACCTTTACTTCATGTGGATACATTAAATTAGTTCAGTTCTAAAGCAGCAGCCTGCGTACATCAGACAATATTTTGCAAAGATCGACCATGAACCGCGCTGCCTGTGCGCCATCAATCACACGGTGATCGTAAGTCAGGTCCAGGGGCAGTATAAGTTTGGGCTCGAATTTTGTTCCGTTCCACTGGGGTGTCATACGTGAACGGGTAACTCCGAGAATGGCGACTTCCGGTGCATTAACCAGCGGTGTGAAAGCACTGCCTCCAATCCCGCCGAGACTGGAGATGCTGAAACATCCCCCCTGCATTTCCTCGGCTTTCAACTTCTTGTCGCGCGCACGCTGACTAAATTCTCCCAGTTCCGAGGCCAAGGCGAAGATCCCTTTTTGATCGACATCACGAATGACCGGCACAACCAACCCGTCCTCAGTGTCCACCGCCACACCTATGTGAATGTACTTTTTTATAATCAGGTTTTGCTTGTCCGCGGACAGGGAGGAGTTGAAATAAGGATGCATCCGCAAATTCGCCGCTGAAGCCTTGAGCAGAAAAGCAAGCAGCGTGAGACGCACTCCCTGTTGTGCGGCCTCGTCTCTGAGGGATTTTCTGAAAGCTTCGAGTTCAGTGATGTCGGCCTCATCATGATGAGTCACCATCGGCACATTAAGCCATATGCGGTCGAGACGTTCACCCCCTTTACGTTTAATGCGGGAAAGTTGCTGGGTTTCAACCACACCAAACTTGGAAAAATCGACTTCAGGAATGGGCGGAATACCTGTACCGGAACCTGCCGCGGGGTATTCTTCCGCCAGAGTGGCTTTGACATATTTCTGCACGTCTTCACGAGTGATCCGTCCTTTGCGTCCGGAACCCTGCACCAGGCTTAAATCCACGCCCAGTTCCCTGGAAAACCTGCGCACCGATGGACTGGCATGGGCTTTAAGGAACTGCTGCCGGTCCGGTACAGCAGCTACCGGCGGGGGACGCAGCACGGACTCTCTTTCAGTCAATTGTGACGTTGACTCATTTTCCGTAGACCGGGCAGTTTGTGCAATCTGAGGCTCTTTCAGGTGTTCGACCGGTCCAACGCTTTCAGGCGGCTGCCCCAGCAAACCTGTTTCAGGGATCACGAGAGCGATTGGATTGCCCACGGATATCTTCTCCCCCGCTTGAACCATGACCTGCCGGACTACACCCGCAAAGGGAGCAGGCACATCCATGGTCGCCTTGTCGCTTTCAAGGGTGATCAGCGGATCTTCCTCGCCAACAGAGTCCCCTGGTTTTGTTAGCACCTCAATGATATCGACCTCCGTGAAATCACCCATCTCCGGCATTTTCACGACAATTGGTTCCTGAGACGGGCTTGGTGCTGATAAAGGAGTGGCGCCTGGTGCTTCGTCGCTTTCTTCATCAACCCGATCCGCGTGAGGTGTGCCCGGCTTACTTTCAAAAGGACCGTTCATATCAAGCACGAGAATAAAGTCTCCCTCGGAAACCCTGTCCTCAACTTTTTTTTTCACTTCCTTCACTACCCCCGCAGCCGGTGAAGGAATGTCCATCGTTGCTTTTTCACTTTCCAAAGTAATCAGTGGACTTTCAACGTCAACGGAATCACCAGGTTGAACATGGACTTCAATGATCTCAACTTCTTTGAAATCACCGAGGTCGGGAACACGCACCTTTTGCAAATTTGACATGGCGGCTCCCTTCAAACTGTCAATGGATTGGGTTTGGAAGAATCGATCCGGTATTTTCTGATAGCAGCTTTTACTGTTTTAGCCGGGATAGCCCCTTCTTCGGCAAGTGCGGATAATGCCGCAACGGCAATATAAAACCGATTCACTTCAAAATGAAGACGCAACGCTTCACGAGAGTCGCTTCGTCCATAACCGTCTGTTCCCAGCACCTTGTAGGTCCGTCCGATGTGGGCTCGTATCTGGTCCGCGAACAGTTTCACATAATCAGTGGCGGCCACGGTCGGTCCGGGATGCCCCTCCAGACATTGCAACACATGTGGCTTGCGCGGTTTGCGCTCGGGATGCAGCATGTTCCAACGCAGCACTTCATCCCCGTCGCGTTTGAGTTCGTTGAAACTCGGGCAGCTCCAAACATCAGCCTGGATATCGAAGTCTACCGCAAGCAGCTCCGCGGCTGCGATCACCTCCCTGAGTATGGTCCCGGAACCAAGCAGTTGAACCCGTTTATTTCCGCTGCCTCCTTCCTTCAACAAATACATCCCCTTGATGATATCTTGTTCTCGTCCCCGCGGCATTTCCGGGTGGGGGTAATTTTCGTTCATGGTGGTGATGTAATAAAACACGTTTTCCTGTTTTTCAAACATGCGCTTCATGCCGTCCTGCACGATCACCATCAACTCGTACGCATAGGTTGGATCATATGAAATACAGTTTGGCACATTCCCGGCAAGGATCTGGCTGTGGCCGTCTTCGTGCTGCAGTCCCTCTCCGTTGAGGGTGGTCCTTCCCGAGGTGGCGCCAATCAGGAACCCGCGCGCCTGTATGTCCCCCGCGGCCCATACAAGATCGCCGACACGCTGAAAACCGAACATCGAATAAAATGTGTAAAACGGGATCATTTGTATTCCCGAGTTGCTGTAGGCGGTCGCGGCGGCAATCCAGGAGGAAAATGCGCCGTCTTCGTTGATTCCTTCCTGCAAAAACTGACCTTTCTGATCTTCCCGGTAGTACATCAGCTGATCCCGGTCAACCGGTTCGTACTTCTGCCCTTCATGCGCATAAATGCCGATCTGGCGGAACATGCCCTCCATCCCGAAAGTCCTGGCTTCATCCGGAACAATGGGCACCACCCGGGGTCCGATGGCCTTGTCCCTGCAAAGCAGCGTCATTGCCTGCACCAGCGCCTGGGTGGTGGACATCTGTCTTTCACCGGTGCTCTTCAGCAGCCGACTGAAAAAAGACAACGGGGGAACGCTGAGTTTGTCTCCATGCGCACGACGCGAGGGCAGAAATCCCCCCAGCTTTTTTCTCCTCTGAAGCATGTAGGCCATTTCAGGACCATCCTCCGGAGGTTGATAGAATTCCATGCGCTCGACCTGTTCATCCGAAATCGGCACCCGGAAACGGTCCCGGAAGGCAATAAGGTCATCAGGCCTGATTTTCTTCTGCGAGTGAGTTATGTTCGCACCTTCACCGGAACTGCCCATGCCGTAACCTTTAACCGTTTTGGCCAGAATCACGGTTGGCTGGCCCTGGTGGTTGACCGCAGCGTGATATGCGGCAAAAATCTTGTGTGGATCATGCCCTCCGCGGTTTAAGCGCCAGATATCTTCGTCCGACATGTTTGACACCATATCCAGCAGCTGCGGATATTTACCGAAAAAATGGGTCCTGGTATATGCCCCGCCCTTTGCTTTGAAGGCCTGATATTCCCCGTCAACGGCTTCTTCCATCCTTTTCCTCAACAGCCCGTGAGTGTCCTTGGCCAGCAGGGGGTCCCAGTATGAACCCCACAGAACCTTGATCACATTCCAGCCTGCTCCCCGGAATTGCCCCTCCAGTTCCTGAATGATTTTGCCATTTCCGCGAACCGGCCCGTCCAACCGCTGCAGGTTGCAGTTGATCACAAAAATCAGGTTGTCCAGTTTTTCCCTGGCGGCAAGATGGATCGCGCCCATCGATTCAGGTTCATCGGTTTCTCCATCTCCCAGGAAACACCAGACTTTCCTGCCTGCAGTTTCAAGCATTCCCCGGTTTTGCAGGTATTTGAGGAAACGTGCCTGGTAGATGGCCATGATCGGCCCCAATCCCATGGAAACGGTAGGGAACTGCCAGAAATCCGGCATAAGCCAGGGATGAGGATATGAGGACACACCCTTGCCTGTCGATTCCTGTCGGTAATTGTCCATTTGCTCTTCAGTTATTCTGCCCTCGAGAAATGCCCTAGCATAGATTCCCGGTGAGGAATGCCCCTGGAAATAAACCAGGTCGCCGCCATGAGAGTCACTGGGCGCATGCCAGAAGTGGTTGAAGCCGACATCGTATAACAATGCTGAGGATGCGAAACTGGCGATGTGCCCCCCCAGTTCTGACGATTCCCTGTTCGCCCGCATCACCATCATTGCCGCGTTCCAACGGATGATAGACCGGATTCTGGATTCAATCTCCATATCCCCCGGGGAACGGACTTCCAATTCCGGAGGAATGGTGTTGAGATATGGCGTGTAGGCGGTATAGGGCGCGTCTGCGCCTGAAATTACCGCACGGTCCGCCAATCTGCGCAACAGGAATTGCGCGCGTTCGTGGCCGTCGCGTTCAATGACGGCTTCCATTGCCTCGATCCATTCCAGGGTTTCTTCCGGATCCAGGTCGTTGATTTTGTGCTGAGTCATTGCAGGCTGTCCCTGAATGTGGTTCACACGTAGAATTCAAACTGTTGGCAAGTAGCAAATAGCATGAGCTTTGATGTTTCCATGTGGTAACATCAGATGGTTTAGAAATCAAGGTCTCATGTCTTGTTTATCAGGAATGAAGAATCCCCGATGACATTCCAGGCTGATTAACCAGAGCAGCATCAGGTGCTTTGACGGCTTGATTGTGTGCTGTCACACGATTCACCATGTTTGCATTAGGAACCCTATCGCGGATAACTTACGTTCTTAGTTGATGAATCGTGAATGCCCGGTCTTTCCGTCAACGCGGAACGTCCAGCAGATTTTCGTCAGCAGAAAAATGAGCATAAAGAAATTGCAGATGGGCAGTGGAGTAGAAGCTTTCAAAAATATGGCCCCTCTATCAGTACTGCTGCCATTGAATGTGAAAAACAGGTTTTAATGATGTCAGGTGATTCAGGAACGTTGCTGCAAAAAATGCTTGAGGAGGATGATTTCCCCGCGGACCTGCTGAAAAACATGATGCAGGAGACGTTGGATGACAGGGGTGAAAACAAAAGTCCGGCGTTTGACCGAAAACCAGTTTTTCACCCCGGCCCCCACCCGCTGGGGAATTATGCGGAAAAGGTATCGAGAAACCTTGAACCTCTTTTTGAAAACGCTCTCAAAAATCAAACGAAGATAAAATATCAGTCAGCAACATCCAGTACATTCGAAAACCTGTTCGTGCTTGCCGCCGAACGCTCTTATTATTCACTGTTTGTTACAGAAACCCCGCGATCGGTTTGGGTGCTTCACCTGCAACGGCCAGTAGCGGAGGGACTGGCATCCGTTCTTAGAGATTCGAAGAGGTCCGGAATGGATTTTAGATTTTCAGAAGCAGATGCAGCAGTGTACTTGGAAATAGGTCGATTTTTAAAGGAAGTAATCAATCAAATCACTCTATCCGGGTTGCCAAAGCCAAGATTGAAAGTGCTTCAGATCAGGCACATGTTACATCCCGGGTTCAGCAGATTGGTGGAAGGGGAAGAAGAGTATCAATTGTTGGAGTTTTCGGTTCAAAATCCAGTGGCGACCGGAACGATTCAGGTGGCAATCCCGGACATAATTTCCAAGATGCTGCATACTTAAAGGAGGGTTTGCTGTTCCGTGTCTCTCGTGGTTCCTTGGCATAAATTTCTGGATTGTTATCAACGTTCCATTTTTAACACCGCCATGAATGCTTCCTGCGGGACTTCGATGGACCCAACCCGTTTCATCCGTTTCTTCCCGGCTTTCTGTTTTTCCAGTAGTTTCCGTTTTCGGGTGATGTCTCCTCCGTAACATTTAGACGTTACATCTTTACGCATTGCGCCCAGCGTTTCCCGGGCAATCACTTTTGCGCCGATCGTTGCTTGGATGGCAACTTCAAACATCTGCCGGGGAATAAGGGTTTTGATTTTCTTAGCCAGTTCACGTCCCCGGAAATAGGCCTGTTCCCGCGGAACAATCAAAGAAAGCGCGTCCACCACATCTCCATTGAGCATAAGATCAAGTTTCACCAGGTCGCCTTTACGGTAATCAATCAATTCATAATCAAAAGAAGCATAACCCTTGGATGTGGATTTCAGGCGGTCATAAAAATCGAGCACGATTTCATTGAGAGGTATTTCATATTCCAACAGCACTCGGTTTGGAGTTGGAAACACCATGTTGGTCTGCAGACCTCTCCTTTCCTGGGCAAGACGCATCACACCACCCACGTGTTCCTGTGGAGTTAGAATTCGGCCTTTGATGAAAGGTTCTTCAATATAATCGATTTCCATACTGGGAGGCAGCTGTGAGGGGTTGTCAACCTCAAGGGTTCCTCCGGAACGCAGATATACACGGTAGACTACGCTGGGGGCCGTCGTTATCAGTTGAAGCCTGAATTCACGCTCAAGCCGTTCCTGTATTATTTCCATGTGGAGCAGTCCAAGAAATCCACAGCGAAAACCGAAACCGAGTGCCGCGGAGGTTTCCAGTTCATATGAAAGTGAGGCATCGTTCAAAGCCAGCTTGTGCAGTGAATCCTTGAGTTCTTCATACTGTTCCGCATCGATAGGATAAATACCACTGAAAACCATTGATTTTGCTTCGGCATAACCGGGAAGAGGGGTTTCGACGGGGTTGGTTGCCGAAGTGACGGTATCGCCGATCCTGGTGTGTCCGATGGTTTTTATGGAGGCACATAAAAATCCGACTTCCCCCACTGCTAATTCTTCACATTCCCTACGGAATGGTGTGAATACTCCCAACTGTGTGACTTCATATTCCATCCCGGTCGCCATAAAACGAATCCTGTCTCCAGTACGTACCGAACCATCAACAACCCTGATCATGATCACAATGCCTAAATACGAATCAAACCAGGAATCAAAGATTAAAGCGCGTAAAGGACTTTCCGGATTTCCTGTTGGAGGATGCACCTGTGCGACAATCTGCCGCAGCAACTCATCAATGCCTGTTCCTTCCTTGGCGCTGACTTGAATGGCCCGGCTCGCATCGAGTCCGATGATGTCTTCAATCTCACTGGTCACACGTTCCGGATCTGCTGTCTGAAGGTCGATTTTGTTCAAAACCGGGAGAATTTCCAGATCGTGCTCCAATGCCAGGTATACGTTTGCCAAGGTCTGGGCTTCAACTCCCTGTGCCGCATCGATGATAAGCAACGCGCCTTCACACGCGGCAAGGGAGCGGGAAACCTCGTAGGTGAAATCCACGTGTCCGGGAGTGTCGATCAAGTTCAGTACATACTGCTTTCCGCAATCCGACCGATAATTCAAACGCACTGTTTGGGACTTGATGGTGATCCCTCTTTCCCGCTCAAGGTCCATTGAGTCCAGCAGTTGCTCCTGTGCTTCACGCTCGGAAACCGCATTGGTTTCCTTCATCAGACAATCCGCCAGTGTGGATTTCCCATGATCAATATGGGCAATGATTGAAAAGTTTCGTATTAATTCCGGTGTATTCATAAACGCTGATGTCTTTTTTCCTGACGTGATGCAGAACCCTTTGTAAAATCAAATCAATAAATTTATCAACTGTCGGGCACATCCACCAGTTCTAAGTCCGGGAGATGTGCGGATTTCTTGCTGGACTGTTGACCGCTCCCTGCTTAGTCTACAATTGTTACTTCTATCCCAGGGATCCCGCATGTCTGCTCAAATCTACAGTTACGAAGAATACTTGAAAATCCTTCCCGAACAAAGGATTCAGCATTATCAGCAGGAGGGCAGGATGTATCACGTCATGCTCTCCCACCAGTTTTCTGTTCCCCTGTTGGAGGAACTGTATGACATTGCGGACAGGATAAAACTACTTACCCGCAAACCAAACGGAATCGATTTCCTGAAGTCCCTGCTACGGCACAAGAAAGCCATGCTTTACTTCACGCAGCCTTCGACCCGGACTTTTCTGTCTTTCCTTGCCGCCTGCCAGCTTGTGGGTATGGACACGGCAGAAGTGCGGGACCCCTCCCTTTCCTCAGAATACAAGGGAGAAAGCCAGGAAGATGGAGTACGGGTGTTCAGCAGTTATTTCGACCTTATCATCATGCGTGATCCCAAACCGGGGTTTTGCGAATTCATGGCGTATTTCCTGGACCACACCGCCAGAAGCGTGCCCTTTATCAACGGTGGCAGCGGCAAGGATCAGCATCCCACGCAAGCGTTGCTTGATCTATACACGATGCACCGTTCCTTTCAAAACCGGGGGGGCATTTCAAGGAAACGTTATGGATTTGTCGGAGATCTCCTGCGTGGAAGGGCGGTCCGTTCCGCGGTATTTCTGCTCAGTCAATACAGTGATGTGGAAATGTATTTTGTCGCGCCTCCCGCGTTTCAGATTGCCCCGGATTTAGAGGATTTTCTGCACACCAACCAGGTGCCTCTGCACAAAACCGAAAACCTTGAGGAAGTACTTCCCATAGTCGATGCCTTATACATGACGCGTCTACAGGACGAATACGACATGTCCGGCGAATCCCGGCAAATCGATTACAACCTCTACAGCCTGAACCAGCAAAACCTGGGAAAAATGAAAAAGGACGCGATCATCCTGCATCCCTTGCCACGGCGCAAAGAAATCCATGTTTCGGTGGATGTGGACCCGCGCGCGATGTACTGGCGTCAGCTACGCAACGGGCTTTACATCCGCGCCGCGCTGATGCTGTACATCTTCAATGTTGAGAAACAGCTTCAAGACTACTAACCCTGCACGCCCGCTGATGAGTCATTCCCCCTTCATCCCCACCAAGGTTGCTGCCATGCTTGTGTATGGCAGACCGCCGCTCGTGTTTGCCGGAATGGTGTGTGCGTTGGCAGTGATGCTGAACCGCTCTGCAGAAGCCTATTTTGTCGGAGTGATCTGCCTGGTTGCCTCCATGTTTCTGGATTTAATCGATGGCTGGTTTGCCGCAAGGTTTCGACCACAGGCAAAACTGGCGCACCTGGCCGACCGGATCATGGACAAAGCGGTCTATTCCATCATCTTCCCAATGGTCTCGGTGGGGATGATGTGGCGTTACCATTTCCTCCCTGCTGAAGCCAACACCCGTTTGGAAATGCTGCATGTCGAACTGGTCCTGATCCTCTGCGTCACCGTGTTGATGCGCGACAATTTCGCACATTTCATGCGCAATTTTTCCCTACGCAAGGGCGAGGAAGAGGAACTGAAGGAGGTCACCCGGCTGAGAACCATCGTGGCCGCACCGGTTGGAGCAATTCTTTACATCTATGCTTTCCATATTCCGGGTCTGGAAGGTTCGTTCTGGTTTTCATGGATCGGTTGGCTTGGTGAAATGCGTCCCCGCAACCTCTTCATCATTGAAATCCTTTTTCTTATCATCAATTTCGGATCAATCGCCGGATACTGCAGGAAATACGGAACCGCTTGTTTAGATGATTTATGCCTGGGCGATAAACCGCTGCGCCGCCGCATCCTTTCTATTTTTCCCAATGCATTGACGGTGATGAACGCGCTGATGGGAATTCTGGCGATATTTTTTGCACAGCAGGGAAGAATCAAGGAAGCATACCTGATTTTGCTGGGTGCGGCTTTTTTTGACAAACTCGACGGCGCTGTCGCACGCAAACTTGGTCTGACCACTCCGCTACCTTCACAACAATCCAAATCTCATCATATCACATTGGGAGGAGTGCTGGACGACATCTCCGACACGGTTAGTTTCTGTATTGCTCCGGCGTTGATTTTTTACATGCTGATGGAACAGATCAAGGCTGAACCGGTTCAATCCCTGCCTATCATTTGGGTGGCAATCGGTTATGCGGTTTTAGGTGTTGTACGTTTGATATTCTTCATTCTTGACCGCCACAGCATCCCTGGATTTTTCAAAGGAATACCCGTTCCCGCCGCGGCCCTGCTGGTCACGGCGCCGCTCATCATGCTGGATCAGGCGTTTGACAGCGGATCGGATATGGTGGTGTTCTGGGGCTTATTGTGTTTCTGGCTGATGATCGCAGCTTCGCTGTTGATGAACGCCTATTTCCTGCGTTACATTCACGTGGGTCGCCTGATGAGCAGGAACCGTGCGTTCATGTGGTTCACGATCATGTTGATCCTGGTATTCATCTTTACCCCGTATTTCGGCTATGCTTCTTTCGTGTACATGTTGATGTATGTCTTTTCTCCCCTCTTCACCTGGCGCATAAGCCCGGATGTGGCTGTCCGGGAATCCCGGAGCAATCACGCGGTTACCTCCTGAACCCCATGCCCGAACATGAAGGCGGCCTCCTCAAAGAGGAATCCCGGATGGTGAATCCGGGACCTCAGCTTGGAGAACAGCACGATCTTTCCCTGCGTCCGCAATCCCTGAGGGATTACGTCGGTCAGGAGGAAATCAAGCATAATCTTGAAGTGTTCATCGCCGCGGCCAGAAAACGGAACCACGCACTGGACCATGTATTGCTCAGCGGCCCTCCGGGGCTGGGCAAAACCACATTGGCCTATATATTTGCCAGGGAGATGGATGTGCAAATACGATCCACCTCCGGACCGGTGATTGAAAGACAGGGAGACCTTGCCGCCATTCTGACAAACCATGAACCGGGCACGATCCTCTTCATCGATGAAATCCACCGTATGAACCGGGTAGTCGAGGAGGTGCTTTACGGTGCAATGGAAGACTTCAGTTTGGACATCATCATAGGAGAAGGACCTTCAGCAAGGACAGTCAAGCTCGAACTTCCCCGTTTCACCTTGGTGGGAGCCACTACCCGCACAGGCTTGCTGTCTTCACCCTTGCGTGACCGCTTCGGCATTCAGTGCCGTCTCAATTTCTACTCAGCGGAAGAACTGAAAACAATCATCCTCCGCAACGCTTCTACACTGGACATTGAAATAGTGGAAGAGGCTGCATTGGAACTTGCCCGGCGTTCACGGGGCACTCCCCGGGTCGCCAATCGCATGCTGAAACGCTGCCGTGATTTTGCCGATCTTGAGACCTCGGGAGTTATCAGTCAATCCCTTGTTCAGGAAAGCCTGCGGAAACTTGGGGTGGACCTGGAAGGGTTGGATTCGATGGACCGTCACATTCTGGAAACCATCATCCACAAATTCAACGGAGGTCCGGTTGGATTAAGCACTCTCTCAGCAGCGGTCACGGAAGAAAAGGACACCTTAGAAGACGTCTACGAACCATACCTTCTTCTCAAGGGTTTTCTACAGCGGACCCCCCGGGGCAGGGTGGCGACTCAAAACGCTTTCGATCATCTCGGCATTCCCATGCGTGGAAACGACACTCAAATGACTCTTTTTGGATCATCTGGATGACACGTAAAACTGCTCATTTTACCGGAACCAAGGCCGGCGTTTCACGGTGGTTGACAACTGGATGGAGTTATTCTCCGTGGTTGTTTGCCCTGGCCCTGGTCGCGTGTTATTCGATTTCGGTCTATGTGCGCCACCAGCAGTATGTGACATGGCAGCAAAAACCACGTGCCTATTTTGTCGGTGAGCGTCCGATGATGACCACACTTGACGCACCTTACTGGCTGCGCTGGGCACGAGAATACAATGAGGGGGTATACGGAAAGGACACCCTGCGCTCATACCCGGGCAACAGCAAGGAATTTCAAGAAAAAACGAAAGCGAAAATCCCTGCGCGATTCCATGAACCGCGCCTTCCTGATGGAGGTGCGCAAAAGGAAAATCCACGTTACCGAGATGTACCCTTGCTCAGTTTTCTGATCGCCAAACTGACGCCGTTTTTCACCGGGAACTACTATCTTGTCGGTACTCTGCTGATCCCCTGGCTGGCCAGCCTCTTCATCATTCCCCTGGGTATCTATTTCTACCGAGTCGGATTCCCTTCCGCGGGTTTGCTGGGCGGACTGGTGACGACGTTCTGCAGCGAATACTATACTCGCAGTTCGATCGGGAGGATCGATACCGATATGCTCAACCTGTTCTTCCCTTCCCTGGGCGCCATGCTGATCCTGCTGACAGTGCAGGCCAAATCTGCGCAAAAAACCCTCCTTTACGCAGCGTTTTCCGGGTTGAGTTTTTACGCTTTTGTCTGGTGGTACGGAAAACCAGGATTCACGCTGGCTTTTTTCGTGGTGTTGATCGCCGGGCTGGTGCTGCGTGGGGACCGGCTGCGCATCATCCTCACCGCTTCCATGCTGTTCATATTGTTTGCCTTTCCCGCACATTTCATAAGCGGAACGGGAAGCATCACCGGGTTTCTGGAAAATTACTGGGTTTTTGAAGATACAGCAAAACAGGCGGTTCAGGACAACGGCACAAACCCGGCTACATTCCCCAACGTCTTCCAAACCATTTCCGAAGCTTCAAAGGTGCCGAAGTCTTTGGTTTTTCAACAAGTGCTGACTCATCCCGCACTGGGCTGGACCGGGTTCATCGGGTTTGCCGCTTTTGCGTTTTTTCACTGGCGCAGCCTTGTCCCCCTGCTGCCTATACTGGCTTTGGGTTTGCTTGGGTTTCATTCATCACGACGTTTCATCATGTACCTCGCACCCTTCATCGGCATTGGCCTGGGATACCTGCTGGTCCTGGTGTTCAATTTTGTCCTTGAATCAGCAAAGCAATTCACGTCTCCCGAAACAAATTCAAAACAAAAAAACGTCCCAGTAAAAAAAAAGAAAAAGAACCGTGGGTCGGCAGCAGCAGAAAAGCGCTCGACTAACGGAACAGCACCAGAAGTTCAAAAAAACACAATCCTGCATCTGCTGAAAAAACCATGGGTAAGAGAAGTGGTGGTTTACGGCATAACCGGTGTTTTTTTCTTGGTCATTTCCACTCAAACCGCTGTTTCGTTTGTTCCTGCGCCTTCGATTCCCACCCCCCTGTATGCGACATTCAACAAAGTGCGGAGACGGGTGCCTCCCGATTCGGCCCTGCTCACCTGGTGGGATTTCGGATACGCGCTGACGGATGCAACCGGGCTGGCGACTTTTCATGATGGCGGAAGCCAGTTCAGTCCGAAAACGTATTTCATCGCCCGCGGGCTGATCAGTCATGACCCCCGGGAATTATTCAACCTCACCCGGTTCCTGGCAACGGAGGGAAACAGCGGGATTGCCGACAACAAATCCTCTCCGGAAAAGCTGCTGGCAGCGGTCAACAATCCCGCTGATATTCCGTGGGATCCTATCTATCTTTTCTTTACTGCGGACATGATCGGAAAGTACGGTGCATTTTCGCGCATCGGCAGTTGGGACCTGGAAAAAGGAGGGAGCAACCCGAAGGGATATCAGAACCTGCGCTGCCAGAAAATCGTCAACGAAAAACTGGAATGCGGTCCCACAGTCATCGATCTTAAATCCGGGCGGATCAACAAACGGCTCCCGCTCAAGCGAGTAGTCCAGATCATGAGAGGACAAGTCGTAGGACAGAAACCATACCCCCACAGCAATGGCTACACCTTGCAGATAGTCATGGCCAATCCCCGCCAGTTTTCCGAAGTACAGCTAGTTGAAGAGGACGTGTTCCGTTCTAATTTCAACCAGATGTTTCTGCTCGGACGCTATGACAGGAACCTGTATGAGGAAACCATGAATGCTTTCCCGATGTCCCGCCTGTACCGTTTCAAATTTCCGGCGACAGGTGACAAGTGATGAATTACGTGTGTGTCACCATTCGACACTGAAAACCGGAAACCGAGCATGTCCATCGAGTCAGAATTCACTCCCATTGAAAACTACCCGTTTTTGAACCGATTCCGGTTCAATGATGACTTGAGCGAAAAGTATTGGCATGGTTCCGCCCTGGAAAACCTGCTTGAGGAACACTGGACCGCTTTCCAGGAAGAAGTGAGTCAGAACCAGGAGTACCTTGCCGCGCGTGAAAAAGTTTTTGCTGAAGCAGTTTCCCTGTATTTCAACGACCAGAAAAAACGGATCATCCAGGATAATTTAATCGCGGAAAATTCATTCGTGATATTAGGAGAATACACACGCTTGGTGGACAGTGTGGTGCAAACCGTTTTTGACTACACGGTTGTCGACCTGCCATTGATCAAAGAAAGACTGCTGGAGGATTTGAAAAACGAAATCCAATACAAACGGAAAATTCTGCCGGAGAAGCAGGAAAAACTGAGATTGCTGAGTAAGCAAATCGAGCAATCCGACACAGGCAATGAGGATAATGATGAGGCCCTGCAAGTCCGCAAGTATTATGAAGACATCCTTGACGGGCTGCACGCCGATATACGGTCCCATCAGGAGCGGCTCCAGGTGCTGGAAGAACAGGTCCCCCAAATTGAAGCTCCGCGGAATGAACCTGCGTTCATTAAGGAACACCTTGTGATCTTCGCTCGCGGAGGCTACGGCAGGGCGGAACTCAGTCTTTCTTCCGATCATGATATCGGTTATTGCCTGGATACCCATCGCCTGAACTCCGGAGAGGCGGAACTGCTGCGGCAAGTGATCATGCAGGTCGAGATGCTGCTTCAGCAGTCCGGAGTGGAAACTGCGCATCAGTATTTTGAAATCGATGAAGATCTGTCACGGTTCAATGAGCCGAGCGCGGTTCACACCATCCCGTCCATACTTGAAAGCAGGGTGTTGCTTGGCAACCAAACCCTGGCAGTCTCACTGAAAAACCGCTTCTTTCAAATCATCACTTATGAAACATATGTGCTCAACTTGATCCAGGACTACCATGACAACACTGTGCCGTCATTGAACAGCATGAACCTGAAAATGGATCATGGCGGTTTGCGTTCCCTGCAAATTCCCTTGTGGGTCGCGGCGGCGACATTCGGTATCTTTCCCAGCCAGACCGCGGACCTGCTGGCATTGTTGATACAAAAAAACCTGCTCTCATCCAGGCAGGGACTCAAACTCTGCCAGGCGCTGGAATTTCTGCATGATCTGAGGAATTTCTCCGCCGCGGCAAAGGAAAATTACTATGACAATGAAGCAAGAGACGTAGGCTGCATAAAGGAAAATCTGGAGGCGGACCAAACCAATGATGCCATGGAACGCCTGTATTTGCTCAAAAAGAACCGGTTCAAATCAGTAGATGAGTTCGATCGTTTCCGCCTGCAAATGGTGCAACAGATGCGGGAACTCTCCCAGGTCATACTGGACCGCTTGATGGACAGGACCATTGTGCGTACGTTCCCGAAATTCCAGGTGGTAGTGCACCTGGGAAACATGCGAGTTGTAGAGGTCCATGCACTCGAGGGACTTCCACAGGTTCCCGTTTCCTTAATTTTTAGCGAGCCTGACGTTTTGCTGGAACTTTTCATCTACCTGGGCAACTCAGATTATGATTTGACGTATGAACTCAAGGACGAAATGGCGTCACTGATCAGGCATTACACGCCTGATCGGATGCAGATTAACAAAACAAAAATAGCGGAAAAATTCAGCGCCCTGATGCAGACCCCATTTGTTTCGAGGGCCTTGGGGCTGATGTTTGAAATCAGTGATTTGATGGGAGATTTAAAACTCCCTCAAACCTTGATCGGCTGTTATATCCCGGAATGCAACCAGATGCGCTTCCTGCTCAGAAACCTGACATATCATCAACATCCGGTGTGTACCCATACACTGCTGGCTCTGCAGAGATCCCAAAGAGAACTGGACCGTTTAAGAAAAAATTACCCGGAACTGTACCAGTTCCTCAAACCGCGACATATCCTGGCGCTGAGGTGGGGACTCCTGTTTCATGACATCGGCAAGATCGATCCGAAAACGGAGCATCAAGTCTCAGGAACTCAAATCGCCGCGCAGGCTTTGCAACGGCTGGGCTACGATGATCCGGAACTGGAAAACCTCGTGTCCCTGCTGATAGTCCACCACATGTCGGTGGTGCATCTCAGCAAAACCTCCTCGTATTTCGATCAGGCATTGCAGAGTTTCTTTGAAATTGCAGACCGGAACCTGATCAACGTCATCCTCCTTTTTCTCTGCAACATCTCCGACTACAGTGCGGTCAGCGACAGCAACGCGCGGGATACCCGGAACCTGAGGAATTTCTTTGAGGAGACCTATCGTGTTTATTCGGAAATGCGGGCTTCCAACAAGAAAGGAGACCCGATCGATTTCATACACGATTACCTGGACAAAAAGAAAAAGGACCTGGAAACAGACACCCGGATCGATTTGCTGATCAACCGCAGCCTTCGCTTTGACCTGGACACCGCCCTGGTGGAACCGCTGAAGCAGATAAACGTAGAGGAGTTGGAACGCATACAGGAATCCAGGGAAGAGTTGACTGAACTGTGGCGGGCCCTCAAGCTAGGTTCACTCGATTCCCAGGGTGTGGACCGGACCACCGACAAGATGATACGCACCATCCGCCACTGTCTGAGCAATACCACCCTCACTCAACTGACCGCAAACCATAATTCGATCCTGAACTGGTTCTTTGAGACACTTCCAAATCGCTTCCTGCTCAGCACGCCTCCAGGCGTGCTCGCTTCAAATCTGCAGACCTTCACACGGCTCGATCGTCCTGCAATCGTAAGCGTATTGACAAATTCACGCGGACGCCTCACCGGGCTGTTGCTCTATGTCCATGACCAACCCAGAATCAATTCCCGGGTGGCTTACACGTTGAGCATGAAACGGCTGAACATTGAATCGGGCAAGATGAACAAAATCCACTTTCAGGGAGACAGAACCGCGTATTGTTACTATCTTAAAGTCTCCACCAGGGACGGTGCGGAGATGATATTCCCACGGGAACTGGAAAACGCAATCCTGCACAATCCTCCCCCGGATTTGAAAATCCAGCCCCAGGATTTCCTTTACAATACACGCTTGCAGATGGAATACCTTGATGACGACCAAAAAGGTTATGTGATTCAGCAGTCCACAAGGGATGCCTCCCGGGATTATCCTGTTTGGCTGGGCACCGATCCGGAAACGTATGGTTTCACTCGGAAAAACCAGGAATACCTGCGTGTTAAACTGGCGATGGCCGATGCCCCATTGGTGTATTTCAAAATGGTTGAAGCCTTCGAGCGCATAGGTGCGAAAATCCAGCAGGCCGTGATCACCACCATCGGACATCAGGTGATCGATACCTTCTATCTCTCCCCGGAAGACCACCGGAAATTGCGTAAATCAGATTTTGAGGAACACCTGAAACACTCCATGATGAGTCCGTCCGAAATTTGAAATCATCTCATCTCATTTTAATGGCATGGTTTTGCTGCCGGCCCTTTGCAGCTTGTCTATGACTTGACATTCACTTGGACTGGGTTAATCTACGATACATTATGTATCGTGATGGCACGGAGGGAACTGGCCCGTTGATGTGCCAAGCAGCCTTTACAGCCTGAAGGTGCTAAAGCCAGCCCGCGATGCAACTCGTCGGGAATCGATACGACTCTGAGGAGTAAAGTGCTGACTCGCCGTAAAAAGCCTTCCGCGCATTCATCTCAGTAGTTGTATCAATTCATTCAAGTAACTGAAAACAAGGAACAAACTGCAAAAATATTACTGCTTGTGGTTTGTTCACGTTTGATACAACTCCGGAGTTGTCATGACCATCGTAATTCGCCCCGATTATCACGCGCTTCCGTTGATTGAGCGCAACAGCATCCGCTGGGTACCTCCCGACCAGGCGGAACGTCAGGATATACGTCCGCTGCGTTTCGGGATTTTGAACATCATGCCTCTGGGGGAACAGTATGAATTCAACATCCTTCATCCTCTTGGGCTTTCGGTGCTGCAGCTGGAACCGATTTGGATCAGGCTGGAATCCCACCATTACAAAACCTGGGATGAAAACCATGTTGATGATGTTTACGTCACTTATGAACAGGCAATCCGGGATAAACCCCTGGATGGTTTGATCCTCACCGGCGCACCGGTGGAAACGTTCCGATTTGAAGACGTGCATTACTGGGAAGAAATAAGCGCGATACTCCACGACGCAAGGGATTCGATTCCCAGCACACTTGGTTTATGCTGGGCAGGATTTGTGATGGCATACCTGGAAGGGATCGACAAATTCACTTATGACCGGAAACTGTTCGGCGTGTTTGAACTGGAAAACCTTGATCAGACTCATCCCATCACGGGAGAACTGGACGACCGGTTTTGGTGCCCCCAAAGCAGGCACGCGGGCATTTCCGACGAGGCAATGGAAGAGGGAGCAAAGGACGGACGATTAAAACTGCTGGCTCACGGCAAGGAACCGGGATACACGATTTTTGCCACCGCCGATGACCGCTTCATCGCCCATACCGGACATCCGGAATACAACTGCAGCAGGCTTGCGGATGAAGCAAGGAGGGACATGCAGAATCCGGAAGTGCCGCCCCCGGCCAATTTCGATTTTGACAATCCGCAAAACCGCTGGCGATCACATCGCAACAATTTCTTCAACCAGTGGATCCGCTACTGCTACTTGAGCGTCAGCACCCACGATATGTCGGAAGGCAGTCAATTGCGTAGAAGTCAAAAAACTCCTGCTTCTGGCAACTGATGCAAAAGGTGATCACCTTCTTCCCTGGGAGAGGACCGTTTTGATGGAATGGGTCAAGGCAGGGGCAGTAATCCCGATTCAATTCGAGGAACCGCTCCACAGCCCCCTGGTGTTTGCCCTGAAAACGCGCAGATATTTCCAATCGAACCCGAGCATCCGGAAGTGGCTCCACACTGAAATCAGGACTATTCCGAAACAGAACAGACTGATCATTGAAATCAAAGCAGTTGGCTTTCCGCCAGACGGTCCAAGGCTTTATCCAGGTTTTCCATTGAATTCGCGTAACTGAACCGCACAAAGCCTTCCCCGCCGGGTCCGAAATCTATCCCCGGAGTGAGGGCCACCCCCGCTTTTTCCAGAATTTCGAGGCAAAGTTCAAGTGACCCCCGCCGCTGGTCACGGTACTTGAGGAAGATGTAAAACCCGGAATTTGGTTGATACCCGGGGTCCAACCCCAACTCTTTTAAGCGCGTCAGCATATGGAGTCGCCTGCGGTTGAATTCCGCCATCATCCTTTCACATTCTTCGTGTCCATCCTGGAGGGCACGAATCCCGGCTTCCTGGACAAACTGGTTGGCGGAAATCATCAGGTTTTGGTGCACCCGTGCCGCTGTGGAGATCCATTCCGGTGGGGCGATCAAGTAACCAAGCCTCCAGCCGGTCATGGCGTAATATTTGGAAAATCCGTTCAGAACCGCCGCTTGCGGTGTGAACTCCATGAAACTGAAAGGGGGTTCCTCATAGCTCAAATCCGCGTAGATTTCATCTGAAATCACCGGAATTCCCAGAGATGCCAGTTCCTTCATACAGTTTCTGGAGAAAACGACCCCGGTTGGGTTCATCGGCGAGTTGATGATTATCGCCCGGGTGCGGGGTGTGATCGCCCGTTTTACTTCCCTAGGGTCTAATTGAAACCCGTCTTCCAGCCGGAGCCTTACTCTCACCGGTTTGGAATCAGCCATCAGGATCATGCTTTCATAACAGGCATAGCAGGGATCAGTGACAATCACCTCGCTTCCAGACGGCGCGAGCATCCGCACGGCTATGTACATGGGAATGGATGACCCGCCGGAAACCAGGATTTGCTTCGGGGCCACTTTCACTCCGTAATCCTTTCTGTATTTCAGCGCAATGGCTTCCCGCAAGGGGGCAATGCCTTGGGTGTGGGTGTAGCGTGCAGGGTGGGTGGAAAGACTCTCATTAACAGCGGAAACCGCCGCTTTAGGGGCCTGAAAATCAGGTTCTCCAACTTCAAGGTGGATGATGTCCCGTCCCTGTGCCTCCAGTTCTTCAGCTTTTGCGAATATCTCCATTGCCAGAAAGGAACTGATTGAATCCAAGTGCGCGGTTTGTTGAATATGCTTCATTTGTGGTACCGTATTGTTTCTGGTCACTGGATTGATGCAGAATCGGTTAAGTCTATCTGAACTGTTTAACATGCTGGTTCTGACTCATAAGGAGAATCCTCCATTTCCTGAAACGGAGGCAAGTCAATTGCTGAGTTTAAAGGCTGACATGATTTCAAACTTGCCACTTAATTTTCCAAGAGGAATCAGCTTTCAATCACAGGTCCGGCCTTTTCCTACGCATTTTGGGGTCACTTTGCAGGACTCAGGCTTTGGTGCATGTCTACGGCACTTGTTTCCTGGTGAGTCGTGAAAACAAATCAATCAGCATTTATCCATGGAATGAAAAACGCCTTCGGTGTGCCGGCATTGCTGCTTTTTTCGGCAATGACTGGTTTTGGTTCACTTGCCCATGAAAACGGGTTTTCGCTGCTGATGGCGGGTATGTCAACCGCATTGATTTGGGGGCTGCCGGGTCAGGCGGTTCATGCGGAACTTTTTGGGCTTGGTGCGCCGGTGGCGGCGGTTGCATTGGCGGTAGCTGGGGCCAACGCGAGGTTCCTCCCGATGACCCTGTCCATGATGCCAGTATTTCAGGATTCACCTCATGACCGACGCTGGCATTACTTGCTTGCCCATTTCATCTCCATAAACACTTGGGGGGAGATGATGTTCCGGGGTCCGGAAATCGCACCAAACAGGAGAGTTGCATACTACCTCGGGTTTTCTTCAATCTGCATGGCGGCAGGTGAAATCGGAGTTGTGCAGGGATATCTTCTCTCCGGGGCGCTTCCGGTGACTGTGACAGTGGGGTTGATCTTCCTGGTTCCAGTTTACTTTGGACTGATCATGTCCAACACCGATCATCTTCCTTTTTTGCTGGCCTTCTTCCTCGGTTGCCTTGCCGGACCTCTGTTGCATAAATTGATTCCGGAATGGAACCTGGCCGCATCCGGGTTGATCTCCGGGACGCTAGCCTTTGTTCTTCGCAAAAGAATCTCGTCAAAACAAAAAACCAGTCCGGTCAATGATAATGCTTGATCCTTGGGTTACTTTTGCCGCGGCGGTGCTGGCCACATATTGCTGGCGGTTTGCCGGGGTGATGATCGGCAACCGAATCGAAACCCATCACCCCATCTTTGAATGGTTCACCTGCCTCGCCTATTCCGTGATGGGCGCGCTCGTCGCAAGAACCGTGTTCCTGCCCAACGGAATGCTGGCAACGGTGGATTTGTGGAAAAGGGTGCTTTCAATTTCCGTCGCGTTTTTGCTCTTTTTCCCTTTCGGGCGGCGTCTCTGGATCGGCATTCTTGCCGGAGAAACAATGTTTATGCTCCTGGTGATGCTTGCCTGATACCTGTGAGAAAATCAGAGCGTTCAGGTGGACAGTGGAGAAACCGACATGTATTCCGGACAGCAGTACGCGCCCCTCCTGGACTTGCCGATTCCATGAACCGGCTTCGGGCAATAAGCACCAAATGTTTCGTATAACCTTGTCAGATATCATTACAAATGATAGTGTTTCTATTTTTCGCGGCTGAGGCCGATTTCCAATCCATTTATAGGAGTGTTTTATGATGCGCATTCTAATCGCAGCGGCCCTGGCGCTGGGGCTGGCAACACCGGTTCAGGCGGATTCATCGGCGTGCAAAACGGTCAGATTCTCAGACGTCGGATGGACCGACATCACCGCCACTACCGCGGCTACTTCACTTGTATTGAAAGGCCTGGGTTATTCGCCAAAAACCCAGATGCTTTCCGTTCCAGTCACATATGCCAGTCTCAAGAACAAAGACATCGACATTTTTCTGGGAAACTGGATGCCGACAATGGAAGCCGATCTCCGGCCCTATCTTGATGATGGCTCGGTGGAAAGCATTGCCATGAACCTGACCGGCGCCAAGTACACGTTTGCTGTGCCGAAATACGTCCACAACGGTGGTCTGCGAGACTTTGCCGACATTGCCAAGTTCAGTGACAAGCTTGAAGGCAAGATCTACGGGATCGAACCCGGCAATGACGGAAACAGGCTGATCCTGGACATGATCGGGAAAAACGCGTTTGGACTGAAGGATTTCAAGCTCGTTGAATCCAGCGAACAGGGAATGCTGGCCCAGGTTAAACGCTCGGTTCGCAAGAATGAATGGATCGTCTTTCTTGGCTGGGAACCGCACCCGATGAACGCAAATATCGAGATGGCCTACCTTTCCGGAGGTGATGACTATTTTGGCCCGAACTACGGTGGGGCGGAAGTGTTCACCAATGTCCGCACCGGACTGGCAAGAGAGTGTCCGAACCTTGGACGTTTCCTCAAACAACTGCGCTTCACGTTGGCTATGGAAAACGAGATCATGGGGGCGATCCTCGATGCCGGTCAGGAACCTGAAAAGGCTGCCCGTAACTGGCTCCAAAAAAATCCGGAAACCCTAGACTCCTGGCTCGCCGGGGTGAAAACGTTGAATGGTCAAAACGGACTTTCCGCCGTGCGGACTAATCTTGGACTTTAAACACCTTTACCCGAACAGGACAGAATCCTGCGTTCAACACTCGCCGGGTTCTGTCTGCCCACCTGAAGTTCAACAAATACATGTGGGAAAAAACCCAGTGCAACGATTGTATCGCTACCCCTGACATGTTCATTCAATTAAGCAGAAACGTAGACTGAATGGCTGCACATGCTGGACTGGCTCACAAACAACAAGCTCCCTCTCGGGCTTTGGATGCGCAACGGGGTGGATTTCATGAACGACCACGCAGCGGGTTTTTTTGAGGGGATCGCCTTCGGTTTGGAGATAATCATAGAACTGCTGCTGGGCGTGCTGCAGTGGTGCCACCCTTTGCTGTTAATCTCCGTCATTGCGGTCTTCGCCTACTGGCTGCACCGTTCATGGAAGCTTTCTCTGCTCTGTCTCGGGACACTGTTGCTGATTGTCAACATGGGATATTGGGAAAGCACTGTGGAAACCCTCACGCTGGTTTTGTTGGCGACACTGATCTGCATGATGATCGGGATCCCGCTTGGGATCGCATCCGCACACCGACCATGGCTTTACCAGCTTCTGCGCCCTGTACTCGACTTGATGCAGACCATTCCCACTTTTGTCTATTTGATCCCGACGCTGATCCTGTTTGGACTGGGAATGGTGCCGGGCATAATCTCCACTGTCATTTTTGCCCTCCCTGCACCGGTGCGCCTTACGCATCTAGGTATCAGTTCGGTCCCTTCATCACTGAGGGAAGCGGCACTTGCTTTCGGCGCGACAAAACACCAACTGCTTTGGAAAATAGAACTGCCGCACGCTACACCGACAATCATGGCCGGTTTAACCCAGTGCATCATGCTCTCGCTCTCGATGGTGGTCATCGCCGCACTTGTCGGCGCGGACGGACTCGGCAAACCCGTGGTGCGCGCGCTAAATTCGGTTAACGTCGCCATGGGTTTCGAAGCCGGACTCGCTATCGTCTTCCTCGCTATCCTGCTTGACCGCGTCTTCAAGCAACCAGAACGTCGATGACCGAACCTGTCGTTGAGTTCCGGGGAGTGGATGTCGTTTTCGGCCCGTCTCCTCACGAAGCGCTGACAAGGTTGAAAGAAGGAGAGGGCCTCACAACCATCCAGGAAAAAACCGGAAACGTCATAGCTGTACAGGGTGCTTCATTCATGGTGGAACATGGAGAGGTGTGCGTTTTGATGGGACTTTCCGGATCAGGAAAATCCACCCTGCTGCGTTGCGTGAACGGGCTTTGCCGTCCTACCCGCGGCGAGGTGCTGGTGGGGCACCTGGGCAGCATGGTGGATGTCGCCTCATGCAGCGAAACAATGCTTCGCAACCTGCGCGGACAGCGCATCGCAATGGTCTTTCAGCAGTTTGCCCTCTTGCCGTGGCGCACTGTCGCGGAGAATGTCGGCTTCGGACTTGAGCTTCAAAATATGCCTCCATCACAACGGGACAAGGCAGTAAGGAAACAACTGGAACTTGTCCACCTTGAAGGCTGGGCTGACAAGCAGGTGCATGAACTTTCCGGAGGGATGCAGCAGCGAGTAGGACTCGCCCGGGCATTCGCCACCGACGCGGACATCCTACTCATGGACGAACCCTTTTCCGCCCTTGACCCGCTCATCCGCACGCACCTTCAGGACGAGCTGCTCCAACTCCAGTCCTCCCTCGGCAAGTCGATCCTATTCGTCAGTCATGACCTTGAAGAGGCGGTGAAGCTGGGTACGCATATCGCCATCCTCCATGAAGGACGCCTGGTGCAACATGACACTCCGGAAGAGATCATCCTTAACCCTGCAAACGATTATGTTGCGGAATTCGTTACGCACCTAAATCCCCTCGGGGTTTTGAAGGGAAGCGCCGTTATGAGTCCCCTTAATTCAGTTCAGGGAAACTTAAGGAAAGATGCTACCCGCATGCCCGCGGAAACACCGTTGAAAACCTTGCTGGAAACCAGGGTAAAAACCAGGCGGCCGATAGTTTTGGTGAGCGATGGCAAGGAAATCGGGATGGTGCTTGACGAAGATTTCTTCCGGGGAATCCTGCATAAAAGACGCATAATAGATCCAAACATTGAAGGCAAAGCCTGAACTCAATCGAGGATGATGGCCCAACCCTACGACTTCCTTATCATTGGCGGCGGTTCGGCGGGCTGTGTGATGGCCAACCGCCTGAGCGCCGATCCTTCTAACAGGGTGCTGGTGCTGGAGGCGGGACGTCCGGACTACCGCTGGGACATTTTCATTCACATGCCCGCCGGGCTGTCTGTGCCGATCGGCAACAGGCATTACGACTGGATGTACGAATCTGAGCCTGAACCGCACATGCACGGGAGACGCATCTACCATGCCCGTGGCAAGGTGCTCGGCGGCTCGAGCAGCATCAACGGCATGATCTTCCAGCGCGGAAACCCGATGGATTATCAACGCTGGGGCGCAGAGCCCGGGATGGCAAACTGGGACTACGCACACTGCCTTCCTTATTTCAAACGGATGGAATCATGTCTTGCAGGCGGCAACGACTTTCGGGGTACCGACGGACCGCTCGTTCTTGAGCGTGGGCTGGCGCAGAACCGGTTGTTCCAGGCGTTTTTCGACGCAGTCCAGCAGGCGGGATATTCCCTGACGGATGATGTAAACGGCTGCCGGCAGGAAGGATTCGCCGCCTTCGACCGTAACATCCACCGGGGTCGAAGACTGAGTGCATCCCGTGCCTACCTGCATCCTGTCAAACACCGCGCCAACCTCAAAGTTGAAGTGCGGGCTCTGACCACCAAAATTCTTTTCGAGGGAAAGCGGGCGGTGGGGGTGGAATTTATACCGGGCAACGGACGACCAGAACGGATTTACGCAAACGAAATAATCTGCTGCGGGGGGGCGATCAATTCCCCTCAGCTTCTGCAGCTTTCCGGGATAGGCAGGGCCAAGGAGCTTGAACCCCTCGGCATCAAGACCCAGCAGCACCTTCCGGGAGTGGGAGAAAACCTGCAGGATCACCTCGAGGTTTACATTCAGCACGCATGCAAACAACCGGTTTCCATGCAGCCCGCGCTAAAATGGTGGAACAAACCCTGGATCGGTTTCCAGTGGCTCTTCTTGCGCTCCGGACCTGCCGCGACCAACCATTTCGAGGCCGGTGGTTTCATCCGCGGCAACAAAAATGAAGCATACCCGAACCTGATGTTCCACTTCCTCCCGCTTGCTATCCGTTACGACGGCAGTTCTCCCACCGCTGAACACGGTTACCAGGTCCACATTGGGCCGATGATCTCCGACGCGCGAGGTACGGTGAAGATTCATTCCGCTGATCCGCGAATAAAACCGCACCTGCGCTTTAACTACCTCTCCACCGTGCAGGACCGCCGCGAGTGGGTTGAAGCCATCCTGTGCTCCCGCAAGATTCTCAGCCGGCCCGCGTTCGATCCGTTCAACGGAGGAGAACTCTCGCCAGGACCCAATGTGCGGACCCCGGATGAGATCCTTGACTGGGTTGCCAGAGACGCGGAAACCGCCCTGCATCCTTCATGTACTTGCCGACTGGGGACGGACAAAAACGCCGTTGTCGCGCCGGACAGCATGAAGGTCCATGGCGTGGAAAACCTTAGGGTGGTGGATGCCTCAGTGATGCCTTTCATCACCAATGCCAACATCTACGCGCCCGTGATGATGATTGCGGAAAAAGCCGCCGACATGATACTCGGCAATACCCCCCTCCCGCCTATCCAGACATCCTTCTTCCGGGCAGCCCGAACAGAAGCCCGGAATGGTTGCGGTTAGCTTCAGAAACCCTTCTCGGCAGAAATACCAACAGGATACTCATGCAACAGATTTGCCGATTGTATTGATGTATACTGTCTCCTGACAAGACATTCACAAAACTTGCGATTGACTGCCAGGTTAGTGTGTGATGCGTTTTGGAAGAATGGCCCGCGAATTTGAATCCCGCCCCTATCATTGATCAATCGAAACGCAACCTCACAGCAGATTGTTTTACGGGACACACACAAACTGAGTACTTTTGAACCGGTTCATATGATGTTTGTTTCAGATCAACCCAGGCTTGCCGATGCAGTGGAGTAAAACTCTGCATGTCGTCTGTGCGCATGCCGCGGGGGAAGTGGGTAAGGTAATCACCGGGGGAGTGCTGGATGTTCCCGGAAAAACCATGTTGGAAAAAATGCGGCACCTGAACCAGGTGGACGACAGCCTGCGCCGCTTCACGGTCCAAGAACCTAGGGGAAGTTCCCAGATCACGGTCAACCTGCTGTTGCCTCCCACAAGACCCGACGCTGACGCTGCTTTTGTTCCGATGCAGGCTGATTCCTGTCACGGGATGTCCGGTTCCAATGCCATGTGCGTCACCACGGTGTTGCTGGAAACCGGAATCCTGCCGATGCAGGAACCAGAAACCACAGTGGTGTTGGACACTCCTTCAGGGCTGGTTACCGCAACCGCTGATTGCTTCAATGGGAAATGCGTAAAAGTCTCACTGGATTTCATGCCCGCATTTGCACTCCATCTTGATCATGTTTTAATGGTGCCGGGACTTGGTACTATCAGGGTCGATATCGCCTTCGGCGGAGATTTTTTTGTCTTGATTGATGCACAGGCGTTGGACCTGGAGATCCTCCCGGAAAAGGCGCGGGAACTGGTGGATATAGGCACGAAAATCTATCATGCCGCCGTGGAGCAGGTTCCAGTTCAACACCCAATGATTCCCGAATTAAACCGTATCGGGTATGCCATGTTTTGCGATTCGGTCAACGGCAGACCCCTTGAATTAAGAAGTGGTACGGTAATGCTCCCTGGGCGCATGGACCGTTCTCCATGCGGGACGGGCAGCGCAGCGAGGTTGGCGGTTCTGCATGCACGGGAATCGCTTGAAATCGGAAAAAAAATTCGTCATAGATCGATCATCGACAGTGTCTTTGACCTGGAAATAACCGGGGTAACCCGTGTTGGTGATTATCCGGCAGTCCTCCCGCGCATTTCCGGCAGCGCATGGATTTACGCTGTCTGCCAATACGGGGTCGACCCCTCGGACCCATACCCGCTGGGATACATGCTTTCCGACACTTGGGGTCCGGGAGTGGAAAAGCAGATGAAACCCGTTCAAATTTTATGAATATGACGAGTCAGAATTCCGTGAACATTGCTGAAATTGAAATCGCTAACAACCTGCCTTTCGTCCTGATCGGGGGCTTGAACGTGCTGGAATCGGCTGAGGTGGTGATGCATGTCGCTGAGACTTTTCGCACTGTCACAGAACAACTGGCGGTACCTTATATTTTTAAAGCTTCATTTGACAAAGCAAACCGCTCTTCAATCAACTCCCATCGAGGTCCTGGGCTGGAGGAAGGGCTGCGCCTGCTGGAAAGGGTTAAACGGGAATTCAAAACACCGGTGCTCACCGATGTGCATGAACCATGGCAGGCACAATCTGCGGCGGAAGTCGCGGATGTGCTACAGCTTCCGGCATTTCTTTCCCGGCAGACCGATTTGGTGAACGCGATGGCAAAAACCGGCGCTGCGATCAACATCAAGAAAGCCCAGTTCCTTTCTCCCTGGGAAATGGGCAACATCCTCAAAAAATTCGAGTCCGCGGGCAACTCCCGGCTGATGCTGTGCGAACGAGGCAGCAACTTCGGTTACAACAACCTGGTGGTGGACATGCTTGGGTTCCCTGTTCTCAAAGGCTACGGTTACCCGGTGCTGTTTGATGTGACCCACTCGCTGCAGGTCCCGGGCGGAAAAGGTTCTGCCGCCGGAGGGCGCAGGCAGTGGCTGCGTGAACTGGCGTTGTCAGGGATGGCGCAGGGGCTGGCGGGTTTGTTCCTGGAGGCACACCCGGAACCGGAAAAGGCGCTGTGCGACGGACCAAGCGCGTTACGGCTAGAACTGCTGGAACCGTTTCTGCGTCAGGCGAAGCAAATGGATGAACTGGTGAAATCGCTTGATCCGCTAGACACAGCCTGACCCTCAAGCACCGGAAAGCCGTTCAACTCCCCACCCTTTATCGATGTCAACTGAACTGGGATGACTCGATTGTGAAAATCCGGGAATTGAGGATCGTTAAGGGCCACACGCATGTAGTTGTCTGTGTACCCGCACTGCTTTCCATCGGCTTTCCTGTTTTCAAACAACACCTCGCGGACCGAGCCAAGCATCGCTTTCTGGAACATCCTCCGTTTTCTCCGGCTCAGTTCACGAAGCACATCGCTTCGCCGCTGCCTGGTTTCCGGATCAACACGGTCTGCCATCCGGAACGCAGCCGTGCCTTCTCTGGCGGAAAACGGAAAGACGTGAAAATAAGCCAACGGCAGATCGGCAAGCAGTTTCAATGTCGCTTCAAACTGTTCCTCACTTTCTCCGGGAAAACCGACCATCACGTCGGTCCCCAGACATAGGTCCGGAAGACGTTTCCAGGCGCTCAACAACTCCTCGGCAAATTCATCTGGACCGTAGCGGCGTTTCATGTCGCGCAATATTTCTTTTGAACCTGATTGCATTGGGAGGTGGAGAAAAGGCAACAGCTTGTGTCGCGGGTCAGCCATGTATTCCAACAGTTGCGGCTGCACTGTTGTCGGTTCAATCGAACTGATGCGTATACGTGAAATATCCTGCAGTTCATTAAGCGCGTCCACCACATCCGCAAGGGTCCTTCCGGATTCATTATAGATCCCCAAGTTGACACCGGTGAGGACGATTTCCTTCACTCCTTCACCGGCCAGCATGTGGGCTTCATCAAGCAGGTTTTCGAAATTGCGGTGGCGCGACCTTCCGCGTGCAAACGGGATGATGCAGAACGAACACATGAAATCACAGCCGTCCTGGATCTTCAGGGAAGCCCGCGTTCGGTAGGCATAGTCCGGTTTCCCCTTTTCCTCGTCGGGAAGAAAAACTGCTCTCTCAACGACCGGTGAGAGGAAAGTAGTTTTGCCGGGTTTCGCCCTTTTGCTCCTTCTGCTTTCGGGAGAAGGAATAATTAGCGGTGAATCCTGGATTTCGATTTTATCAAGATATTCCACCAGCTTCAGTTTTTCTTCATTCCCCACTACCAGTGCTACACCCTCTATGCCCATGATTTCCTCCGCGGACATCTGCGCATAGCAGCCGATCACAGCAATATCCGCTTCCGGATTACGCCTATGAACAGCCCGGATGACCTGGCGGTTTTTTGCGTCGCTGTGTTCGGTAACCGTACAGGTGTTGACCACGCACACCTCGGCGGGGGTTGATTCATCCACTATACGGTATCCCGCCTGCTCGAAACTGCGCTGCAATACCTCGGTTTCCGAGTGGTTGAGCCGGCAGCCAAGTGTGTGAAAAGAAACACGCTTCATGCACTTATTCACGTCAGCAAATCATGAGATAAGTCCTTCAACCGACTGCGGTGAATTTTCATGAAAAATCTCGGTTTGCAGAACATTGCCCGTGTCCGTTTACAAGCGGGGCCATTCTTGCGCATTTGCAGGCGAGGCCGGGACAGGTTCCATGGTCTTGAGAAAAGTGGCGATACTGATTGAGGCCAGGGTTGCCACCGCGATGTCCTCGATTTCCTTCAAAACCAGCCCCAGTGACTGCCCGATGCTGGTTTCCTCTCCCGGTTCAGGCACCCCCCTGTTTGTTTCCCTTACATCCTCAAAAAGTTCTATCACATCCAGCAGGGTGGTGCGTTTGGCATTGCCGATGAAGCGGTGCCCCCCCCCGGCGCCACGCACTGACCCGACAAGCCTGGCCCGGCCAAGATCATGGAGCACCTTGACAAGGTGGTTGGCCGATATGCCGTACTTTTTTGCTATCTCCGTGGCCGACATGTGAGTCTCAGGATCACGGGCCAGTTCCAGCACCGCGTACAAGGCGTATCGAGTTGCTCGATTAAGTTTCATGAGGGGTTTCCGGTTGGTCTGACCGCCGCGGGATCATCCAACTTTTTTTCCAGCTGGATAAACGGTCCGCCGCGCATTCCCTGGCTGCGGAAAAAACTCATGTTCAAATGGTCTTCCCGCGCAAGCATGGTGCGGACAATAAAAATCCCGCTTCGGCGAAATCGTTCGCAGATCTCCTCAAACAGGCACGTGCCGATCCTCTCGGTTCTACTTTCAGGATGCACTCCGATTGCAAACACCCAACCGCAGGGAGGTGAACCAAATTCCCATGCACGCACCTCGCCGATGATGAACCCTAGAAAACGCTCGCCGTCTTCCGCTATCAGGAAAAAACCGTTGCGGTTTTGTGCTCCAAACCGATGCAGCAGTTGTTTCCAGTTTTCCCGCTTCCTCAATCCAGTGATGTTCGCGTCCAGTTCGATGACCTTCTCCAGGTCCGCTGCCTCGGCCTGCCGAATGTTGCACGCCCTCATACTTTCCACTACACCCGTGCTTTCCCCGGAAACTCTGCCGGGGGAACGCTCATATAGGTTTCCCCTTGTTGTTGCTTTCAGGCTTGACTCTACCATATGCGATCGATAGTTTCTTATTATTATGTATTTCGGTACAATTTTATACGATTTATTCAGGCAGTAAAGGTTTTTATTTATAAAAGCCTCATATTATTCAGCCAATCCTTTTGATCAGAGAGCACACACGGCAAAGAGCAGGGCATGATAGATTTCAACACCACTCCGGAGCAATACCGGCATTGGCGTCTATATTGCGAAGGGGCGGTCGCTACACTCATTTTATCGGTTGATGAAAACGCCGGGCTTCATCCGGGATACACGCTGAAGCTGAACTCTTACGATCTCGGCGTAGACATCGAGCTTCACGATGCTGTGCAGCGTCTGCGTTTCGAGCATCCGGAAGTGGGAGCGGTGGTCATCACCTCGAACATGGAGCGTGTTTTCAGTTCCGGGGCAAATATCCCGATGCTGGGCCAATCGACGCATGCCCACAAGGTCAATTTCTGCAAATTCACCAATGAAACCCGGAATGCAATAGAAGATGCAAGCAGGTTTTCCGGACAGACTTACATAGCAGCCCTCAACGGAACAGCTGCCGGCGGCGGTTATGAACTGGCATTGGCCACGGAACATATCATGCTGGTGGACGACGGTTCCAGCTCCGTTTCGCTCCCGGAAGTCTGTCTTCTCGCAGTGCTTCCGGGAACAGGAGGTTTAACGCGGGTTGTGGACAAGCGCGGAGTGCGGCGCGACCACGCTGATTATTTCTGTACACTTTCAGAAGGCATCCGGGGTAAACGCGCGATTCAATGGAAATTGGTCGATGAACTTGCCCCCCGTTCGCATTTCAAGGAATCGGTGCAGAATCGCGCGGAGGAATTCGCCTCGCGTAACATCAAGCCATCAGACCCTAAGGGAATTCGGCTAAATCCGCTCAACAAGAAAATAGAAGGCGACGACATCCGCTATGAACACGTACATGTGCGCTGCGACAGGTCACGCGGATGTGTGGAGTTGACAATTCACACGCCAGAGGGAACGGTTCCGGAAACGGTTGCGCAGATACATCAACAAGGAACGGATTTCTGGCCGCTGGCAATGGCGCGCGAACTTGATGACGCCATCCTGCACCTCAGTTTCAACGAACCTGAATTGGGAACCTGGATCATCCGCTCCCGGGGAGACGCGGAGCGCGTCATTGAATATGACGCATTGCTGGAGGAAAACCGTGAGGACTGGCTTGCGCGTGAAATCCTGCTCAACCTGAAACGGGTTTACAAGCGCCTTGACCTCACTTCCCGCAGCCTGTTCTGCTTTGTCGAACCGGGAAGCTGCTTTGCCGGTACCCTCCTGGAACTTGTGCTCGCTGCCGATCGGAGTTACATGCTGGACGGAGTTTTTGAGGAAGATCCATCTCCTCCGGCGTTATTGATCCCGACTGCATTAAACTTCGGCTCGTACCCCATGTGCAACGGGCTGACACGCCTGCAGACCCGTTTTCTGGAACAGCCTGATCGCGTGCAGGCAGTGCGGGAGGCCATCAGCGAAAAACTGGACGCCACACAATCGGAGGCACTCGGCCTAGTGACTTTTATCCCTGACGACATCGACTGGGAAGACGAAGTGCGGATCGCTGTTGAAGAGCGCACCAGTTTCTCCCCGGACGCTCTGACCGGTATGGAAGCTTCTCTGCGCTTTGCGGGGCCGGAAACCCTGGAAACCAAGATCTTTGGCCGCCTCAGCGCATGGCAGAACTGGATTTTCCAGCGACCCAACGCGGTTGGTGAAAACGGGGCGCTTAAATTATACGGAACAGGGAAACAAGCCAGTTATGATCCTGGCCGCGCATGAATCTCCTTACACTCATTGAATAAAATAAACCCATGAGTATCGACTACAGTGAAAAAATACCAAACAACGTCAACCTGAACAGCGACCGCCGCCTGCAGCGTGCGCTCGAACACTGGCAGCCCGAATACCTCAACTGGTGGAATGAACTCGGACCGCTGGAAAGCAACAATCTCGATGTATATCTGCGTACCGCGGTGAGCGTGGAAAAGGATGGATGGGCGCACTTTGACTATGTCCGCATGCCCGAATACCGCTGGGGCATTTTCCTCGAACCCCAGGTGGAAGGCCGGAAGATCGGTTTCGGCAAATACAAGGGACAGAAGGCATGGCAGGAAGTCCCGGGTGAATTCCGCGGGGAACTGAGGCGCCTGATTGTCACTCAGGGTGACACTGAACCGGCATCGGTGGAACAGCAGCGTCACCTGGGAAAAACATGTCCCTCCCTGTATGACCTGCGCAACCTGTTCCAGGTCAACGTTGAAGAGGGGCGTCACCTCTGGGCGATGGTTTACCTGCTCCACGCCTACTTCGGGCGCGACGGACGTGAAGAGGCGGAAGAAATGCTGGAACGCCACTCCGGGGACGCGGACAAACCCAGGATCCTCCAGGCATTCAACGAAGAGACCCCGGACTGGCTTTCATTTTACATGTTTACTTATTTCACCGACCGGGACGGCAAATTCCAGCTGGCTTCACTGGCGGAATCGGGGTTCGATCCGCTGGCGCGCACATGCCGGTTTATGTTAACCGAGGAGGCGCATCACATGTTTGTCGGGGAAACCGGGATCAGCCGGGTGGTGCAGCGCACTTGTGATCTGATGAATGAACACAGTACCAATGACGTGCGTGCGCATGGGGGCATCGATCTGCTTCTTCTCCAGAAATACCTCAACTTCCATTTCAGCGTTTCATGTGATCTGTTCGGTCAGGAACTTTCGACGAATGCAGCAAACTACTACAACATGGGACTCAAGGGACGTTTCAACGAATCGAAGATCGAGGATGACCACCAGCTTTATGATACCTCCTATCCGATGCTCCAGCTTATGGATGGTCAGCTGGTGCAGTCCGAGGTTCCGGAATTGAACTCGGTGAACGAACGCCTGAGGGACGATTACATCTCGGATTCCGAACTCGGGGTCAGGCGCTGGAACAAGATCATCCACGAAGCCGGGATCGACTTTCAGTTAAAACTGCCCCACCGCGCGTTCCACCGCGGTATTGGCCAGTTCTCCGAGATTCAAACAGACCCCCAGGGAAACCTTTTGAGCCCCAATGAATGGGAACAAAACAGGAATAACTGGCTGCCGAGTGAAGACGACAGGAAATACGTGCAGTCTCTGATGCAGCCTGTCACCGTACCAGGAAAAATCGCCAACTGGATTGCCCCGCCCCGGGGAAAAATAAACCGCAGACCGTTTGAATTCGAATTTGTCCGTTTCAACTGAACCACGGCTTTTTCAACTTTCCGGTTTCCCCTTTTTTTGCGAATATGCATGTTTGGATTCAGACTTGAAAACTGTTGGTCCGCACCTGTTTTAAATGCTGTAATGCCTGTTCAAGGTTTTGAAAAACTTGAGCAGTTCCACGCAGGCAATCCCGAAATTTATCAAAATGGAAATCACAGGGAGGTTCCATGCGAAAACACACGATAACGGTTGACTCCTCAACCAGCCCGGCAAACATAACTTATGCCGAAGTTTTTAATGTCGCGGTTCCCTTCATCGACCGTCATCTGGATGAGGGGCGTTCCGAGAAGGTTGCGATCCGCACCGCCGTCGGCGAAGAAGTAACTTATGCGCGGCTTGCCGAAAAGGTTAACCAGTGCGGCAACGCGCTGAAAAACCTGGAACTTGCGAGTGGAGACAGGATACTGATGGTGATCAAGGACTGTCCCGAGTTCTTCTACCTTTTCTGGGGCGCGATTAAGGCGGGGATTGTCCCGGTTCCGCTGAACACCCTGCTGCGCGCACAGGATTACACTTTCATGATCGAAGATTCCGAGTGCGCGGGGCTAGTCTATTCTCCTGAATTTGCTTCCGAAGTCGAACCCGCGCTTGAACTGGCATCCCGCAAACCAGGGCAAGTCTATTGCGTCGACGCCGAAGGCGACGGGTTCCTGTCTTTGCTGGACAGTTCCAGCAGCGCTATAGAACCTTTTTCGGCAACCTCCACTGATGACTGTTTCTGGCTTTATTCTTCCGGTACAACCGGACGACCCAAGGGCACGGTGCACAGCCACCGGGACATGGTCGTCACCAGCCAGCACTACGGAATGGACACCTTGGGGGTCAGGGAAGATGACGTCTGTTTTTCCGCCGCAAAACTGTTCTTCGCGTACGGTCTCGGCAACGCCATGACCTTCCCCCTGTGGGCCGGAGCGACCTCGGTGCTGTATCCCGCAAGGCCTACGCCCGACAGCACCTTCGAGGTCATCGAAAAATTCCGTCCCACACTTTATTTCGGCGTGCCTACTCTTTACGCGGCACAGCTTCAGGCGCTGGAAAAGGCGACTCCTGACTTGTCTTCCATGCGGTTTTGCGTTTCTGCCGGTGAAGCGCTGCCCGCTGACATTTTCCGACGCTGGCAGGAAAAAACCGGGACAATGATTCTGGACGGCATCGGTTCCACGGAAGCGCTGCACATCTTCATTTCCAACCGCCCGGACGATTTTAAACCGGGCACCAGCGGGCGCATGACCCCGGGATACCAGGCAAAAATCGTAGACGAAAAAGGTGAGCATGTCGGCCCAGGCAATGAAGGTCGCCTCTGGATAATGGGCGATTCCACCTGCAAGTATTACTGGAACAATCCGGAACGCACTTCCGCCACAATTGTAGACGGCTGGCTCAACACCGGGGACACTTACCATCAGGACGAAGAAGGTTATTTCGTTTATGGCGGACGCAGCGACGACATGATGAAAGTCGGGGGGATCTGGTGCTCACCCTTTGAAATCGAGGCAAAGCTGGTGGAACATCCCCAGGTGCTGGAAGCCGCCGTAGTCGGACGTGCTGATGACGTGGGCCTGGTTAAACCAGAAGCGCATGTTGTCCTCAATGATACCGGCGAGGCATCGGATGAAATGGCGGAAAACCTGCTGCTTCACTGCAAAAGTGGACTCGCACCGTACAAATATCCGCGCTGGATCCATTTTGTGGGTGAACTGCCTAAAACAGCCACCGGCAAGATCCAGCGTTTTAAACTGCGGTCCGCCTGAGACTTCACGCCGTGCACAGACATGCGGAACAAGCTGAAACCGCTGCGAGAGGCGATTGCCGAAACCGTGAAGGATGGATGTTCCGTGGTCCTTGGCGCCGGACTGGAAGCGTGCATTCCGTTTGCCGCTTCCCATGAAATCATCCGCCTGCGGCGACGCGACCTGAACATCATTGCGCCGATTTCAGACATGTCTACCGACCTGCTGATCGGCGCCGGATGCGTGGCAGAAATCACCGGGGCGTGGGTCGGAAATGTATCCGGGGGTCTCGCACACAACTACCGGCGGGCGCTTGAAAAGGGGGTTCCTCATCTACATAAGGTCCGCGATCATTCCAATTTCTCCCTCGGCATGGCTTTAATGGCAGGGGCATATGGATTGCCCTATGTCCCCATACGCACTTTGCTGGGGTCAGACATCCTTCGTTCTAACCCTGCTTTCCGCGTTGCCGAGGACCCGTTTCACTGCTATTCCGGCCCGCTCGTACAGGTCCCCCCCCTCAATCCGGATGTTGCTGTGCTTTCCGTCCAGCGCGCTGACCTGATGGGCAACTGCCATTTCTGGGGAAACCTCGGGGTTATCCAGGAAGCAGCGCTGGCATCACGTAAAGTGGTGGCTATTGCGGATGAGATCGTCCCACCGGAAATAATCGCCTCCGACCCAAACCGGGTTTTGTTCCCGGGGTACCGTGTCCATGCCGTCTGCCATGTCCCTGCATCCACTCATCCCTCGCCGATGACCGGAAAGTGGAAACGTGACAACGCTTTTTTCAATGAATACCACCGCATCTCCAGGGAAAGAAAAGGATTCTTGCAGTGGCTGGACGAATGGGTGCTGGATGTTCCAGACCATGAAGCATATTGCGTAAAACTCGGTCCTGGTCTGGACCGGTTACGCATCAGAGATTACAAACTCTCCGCGTCGGTAAATTATTCAGCAGAATGAAAATAACAAGAACGCTGAAGTTTGATTGAAGACAACCCGGGTTCTGAACAGTGGAATACTCAACACAGGAACTGATGATCATCGCGGCCGCGCGCGAAATCCATGATCTTGAAGTGGTTTTCGTCGGCATGCGCCTGCCGATCACGGCGTTTGGTGTAGCCAAGCTCACTCACGCACCAAATGCCGTGGGCCTGTTTGAGTGCGGCATCGTCCGGGATGTACCGGCCCCGGGCATGCTCTACACGATGGCCGACCCACCCAATCAGCAGGGCGCGGCTTGGGCCAGCGGCTTGGTCCAGGTGATGGGGCAACTGCAAAGCGGACATGTCGATACTGGTTTCATTGGAGGGGCTGAAATCGACCGTTTCGGCAACATTAACAGTTCCTATATCGGCGGGTTCAGCCAACCCAAAGTGAAACTTCCAGGTTCCGGGGGCGCCGCTGATATTGCCGCCATGTCCAAACGCCTGGTGGCGATCATGAACCATGAACCTCGCAGGTTGGTAGAACGCGTCGGTTACATCACCTCTCCGGGTTACCTGGGAGGAGGAGACAGCCGTAAAAAAACCGGCTTGCAGGGAGGTCCCGCGGCGCTGATTACGGACCGGGCGATCCTTCGTCCCCACGGTCCGGACAATGAGCTGCATCTTGATTCGGTACACCCCGGGCACACCATCTCAGAAGTGCTTGAACAAACCGGATGGGACCTGCATACGCTACCGGAAGTCCGGGAAACCGAACCGCCCTCGTCACTGGAAATCGAGGCGCTGCACCGGATCGACGAGGACGGGTTCTGGCGCTAGCCGGTTCAGAAAAAGGAGGCAGAATCAGCAGAATGGCTGGAACGGGAACCCGGACCGGCTTGAATCACATCACCCATTCAGTCAAGGAGATTGAGCAAAATGTTGAGAAAAGCCTTCATCCCGTACCGGGGGTATTACAGTTCCCCTTTCGCCCGTTGGCAGGGAAGCATGGCCAACGAAAACGCAATCGCACTTGCCGCGGAAACCGCTCGCCGCTGGCTTGAGCACAAGCAATGGGAAGCGGACCGGTTCGATTACTTCTTCCTGGGCAACACCGTACACCAGAAACACGGGTTTTATGGAGGACCCTGGGCGGCGGCACTCCTGGGTGCGGAGGGAATTCCCGGAATCATGATCAACCAGGCCTGTTCCACTTCGACCATTTCCCTGTACCAGGCGGCAATGGGAGTGGAAACAGGTCTCCACCAGACAGTGTTCTGCCTGATGGCGGACCGCTGTTCCAACGGCCCTCACAGCGTATGGCCCAATCCTCCGGGTCCGGGAGGAGAAGTGATTTCTGAAAACTGGGTAATGGACAACTTCAACCGTGATCCTTGGGCCGGTGAGGCGATGATCCAGACCGCGGAAAACGTCGCCAGCGAAGCAGGCATGACGCGTGAAAAATGCGACCGTCTTTCCCTGCGACGCTACCAGCAATACCAGGATTCCTTGGCGGACGAGCGTGCTTTTCAGAAACGCTACATGTTCCCGGTTTCCATCAAGGTCTCCAGGAAGAAGACAATAGAGATCGATGCCGATGAAGGGGTGATGGAAACAACCGAGGAAGGACTGGGACACCTGAAACCGGTTATTCCGGAAGGGATCCACACATTTGGGTCGCAAACCCATCCAGCGGATGGACATTGCGCACTGACTGTCACCACCCAGGACCATGCCAGTGAATTGAGTGTTGATCCGGGGGTGAATATCCAGGTCCTCGGTTACGGATACGCGCGCACGCAAAAGGCATACATGGCCAAGGCTGTGGTGCCTGCGGTGAAAATGGCGCTGGAGAACGCAGAACTGAAAATCGGCGAACTCACCACGTTGAAAACACACAACCCTTTCGCGGGCAACGACGTCTACCTTGCCAGGGAAATGGGGATCGACGCGGAAGGTTTCAACAACTACGGCAGTTCACTGATCTATGGACATCCCCAGGGACCAACAGTCGGCAGGCTCGTCATCGAGGCTATCGAAGAAACCGTACTCGCCGGTGGTGGGACCCTGCTGGTGGGAGGCTGTGCCGCGGGAGACACCGCCGCGGCCATAGCCCTGAAAGTGAGTTGAGAGATCATTTCAGTCATGTCTGTTAAAGCTGAGGTTCAGGTGCATCACCCACACTTGCAGGCAGGCTGATTTGTCAACCCGAATAATGAATAAACCGCGTGCTGTGAGGAAATACCCAATCAGTTCAGCAGGCTCATAAAACTCTCGCATGCGGTTTTCTTCATGGCTTCCAGCATCGATTCATGCGTTTTCTCTGAACCGACAAACATCGTCATACCCTCGATCGAACAGGAAATGTAAAGTGTAATTTCTTTTTTCCGCTGTTCATCCAGGTTCGGGTTCACATCGCTGATCAGTTCATAGATAACCCGTCGTTCCTCGACATACATCTGCTCCATCAGTTTTGCCGCATATTTGTTGTGGTTCGCCAGCGCCCACAATTCAGGGAAAAACCTGGTTGTCTGGGGGTTGTTCAAATCCTGGATGAGATAATTGATGATTGAAATGAACCTTTCCCTGGGAGACTCACCGCTGGCCTTGATGACCCTGTCAAATTCATCCAGGTATGCCTGCAGGATCATATCCAGCAGGTCCCTGAAAAGTGAATCTTTCGTTTTGTAATAATAGTTGAGATTCCCAACTGTTATACCTGCCTTCAGGGCGATCTGCCTTAAAGTAAACTTGTTGTATCCTTCCTGGACAAAGACTTCCTTTGCGGCATTGAGTATGTTCTCGATGCGTATCTGTCCCTTGTCGTAAGAAGCGTTTCTTGCGCGCAGGGAATTTTTCTTTTCCTGTTTCGACAATGTCCGGTTCCCCATGAGTGAATGTTCCAAATAAAAAAATCAGTGCACAAATTCAAACATCGCGGAATGTCCGTCAAATGGCTCGACCGCTGAAGACGATAACTCCACGATTTTTACGAGAAGGTTGATCGCTGGCTTTCTTGTATCTCCTCGGTAGGAGTTTAATGAATTATCCCCCGCCGCAAAGTAAAAAGCCAATTGCAATCTTCTGACACATAATCCTAATTCATTTGGGGAAAAAACTCTTGACAAATATAGGACAAACGTCCTATGTATTGCTGAACAAATATTCATCCCACAAGATACTATAGTCATCTAACTGATATTATTGACTATACCTTGATACGCTTATTTTTTACAACAATCATTATGAGAGGAAAATATGGATTACAAAGAGGTTCAAGAAAAAATGGCAGCCGCCGACATCGATTCGATCAGGATCGATTTCCCCGACCTTCACGGCATTTGCCGCAGCAAGCTGATACCCGCCGGCAGGTTGCAGGCCACCCTTGAAGAAGGTCTGCATTTTGCTGAAGCAACCTACATTGTTGACCTGTCAAATGATATCGCGGTAGAAGGAGGCTGCGGCAGCGAAACCGGCTGGTCCGACATGAAGGTTCGCCCGGACCTCGATACATTTGCGGTTCTCCCCCACCAGCCCCACACCGCCAGGATTATCGGCGATACTTACCTTGGAGATCAGCCGCACCCCGCGGACCCGAGAGGTGCGCTGAAAAAAATCCTTTCCCAATACGAAGAAAAAGGATTCAAGGCAGTTGCCGCCTCCGAGCTTGAATTCATGCTCTTCGACCCGGCAAACGGGAATGAAAACTACAACTCCGCTCCCTCTTGCGTCTACCAGGTCAACCCTGCTGTTGACCGGCAGGGGATCCTGAGGAACATTCAAAACACTTGCTTGGAGCTGGGGTTGGATATCATCTATCTGAACCACGAATTCTTTCCCAGTCAATATGAAGTGAACTGGAAACATGAAGAAGCATTGAAGATGGCCGATCAGACATTCACCTTCAAGTATGTTTGCAAGGAACTGGCAATGCAGAACGGGCTGCACCTCACATTCATGGGACGTCCAAAAAATGATGGCGGGGGAAACGGTTACCACATCCACCAGTCGCTGGTCCGCAGTGAAGATAACCGGAACGTGTTTCATGATCCTGAAGGTAAAAACGGAATGTCGGATCTGCAGCGCCATTTCATAGGCGGTCAGCTGGCGCATGCAAAGGGGATGTCTGCCTTTTTGGCCCCGACCATCAACTCCTACAAGCGTTTCGTCCAGGATTCCTTTGCACCCTATTTTATTGCCTGGGGCGGAGACAACCGGACGGTCTACTGCCGGGTCCCAGATGAGAGGGAAGATGGGGCAAGGGTTGAAAACAGGGCCGCCTGTGCTTCCGCAAATCCCTACCTTGCCATTGCCGCAACACTTGCGTCAGGACTCGACGGCATTGAAAACAAAACCGATCCGGGAGAACCCGCCGGTTACGACATCTATCACGATGAATCCGGACAGTATGAACAAGTTCCATTTTATCTCCGGGATGCAATCGAAGAATTGAAATCCAACAAGATGATGAACGAAAGGTTCAGCCCGGAACTGATCGGAGCATTCATCGCGCTGAAAGAAAAGGAAGAGAACCGCTACAAGACCGCTGTGACGGATTGGGAGTTCAATGAATATTCCTACCACCTTTAATCCTCATTACTCGCGGAGGTCATTGTCATGTGTGGACTTGCGGGAATAATTTCCAGGGAAACCACCGGTTTAGGCCCCGCCCTGATTGAAATGCTTGGTGAAATAGAGCATCGGGGGAGGGACGCTACCGGATTTGCCGTCTATGAAGTACGCGACGAAATACAGCTGCGGGTTTCTTTTCAGGACCCTCGGAGCGAGACTGTTTTGACCGGCATTCTTGAAAAATTTGGGAAGGCTGCAAACCCCAGGACTTACAAGGGTGTAGGCATTTTTCATTTCTTCGAAGCCTCCATCGACACCGCGGAATCGGAAATCGATGCACTTCATCATGAAATCGATACACACCCAGGGTTATGCGTTCACTCCATCGGGAAACATATCAAGATTTATAAAGACCAGGGGACCGCCCATGATCTGGAGGCCCGCCACCGTTTCAGCTTCGGACCCGCCACCCACGGCGTCGGCCATGTCAGGCTGGCGACAGAGAGCATTGAAAATATCAATTTCGCCCACCCATTCATTTCAAGCCTGCATCCAGAATTGAGCATTGTCCACAATGGTCAGTTCACCAATTATTTTAACATGAGAAGAAACCTGGAAGCCAAGGGGGTGCGTTTCAAGACCAATAATGATTCCGAAATGGCCGTCCAGTTTGTCGCCTTTCAGATGAATGAAAACGGGGGCGATCTTGAAGCGGCCATTCACAAGGCCATGGAAGAATTCGACGGAGTGTTTACCATCATCGCCTGCACACCGGAGCAAATTGGGATTTTCCGGGATGCACTGGGCATCAAGCCGGTCCTGTATTATGAAACAGGCGACGGATCAGTACTGCTCGGCTCCGAGGAAATTTCACTTGCGAAAATAGCTCCGGATGTAAATGCAACCGAGATGGACCCGGGGGGTGTAAAAGTATGGAATATTTAGACATCGCGGAAAGAGGGAGCGCCGAGATCAACAGGGAACTGCGTAAATTGATCAGAAATCACTCTGAAATCACACTACAAAATCCGCACTCGGCACATAACCTGGGCACCGCGCTCAAGGGGAAAGGCAGGGTGACCGTGCGTGGAAGCACCGGTTATTTCACCGGTGGTTTCCTGGCCGGTCCCACTCTTGATATTCATGGGAACACCGGCTGGTACACCGGGGACAACATGAGCGCGGGCGAAATCATTGTCCAGCGTAACACCGGCAGCAACTGCGGACCTTCTATGATGGGCGGCGTGATTTTTGTCAAAGGCAGCAGCGGAAGCAGGCTCGGTTTCGGCATGAAAGGGGGGAGCCTGATTGTCTGTGGAGATGTCGGCCGCTGGGCGGGTTACATGACATTAGGCGGTCGCATCATCGTCCTCGGGGAAATAGGACCCGTGATCGGCGAATCCATGTACCGAGGCGTGATCCATTCCGTCGACCCCGGGCTGGAAAGCAAGCTGGGAAACAATGTCCGCGTCATCCCCATCACCACGGATGAAAAAAGGATAGTATCCGAACTTTTTGAGTGCTATCAGATTGACCATCCCGTGGATGATTTCAAAAGCGTTATACCATTAGAATCAGGGCGTCACAAATACTCACTGTTTGTTCCTGCCCATCAGCAATGAGGTCATGAATATGCCTGAAAGCAGCAGCAATGTCAGATACCTGGACAAGGCCAAAAAAGTGCCCAAAGTCTCAATCGCGCAGCAGGGTGTCTGGACCAAGGAAACGCGCGCTGAGATCAACCACAAAGCGGTCACGGGTCAGCACCGCGTCAGGGGCATGGGAGCGGCAACCCACTTCCCCGATTTCGATGACCTGCTTGTGCTGCCGGCGCAGCTCTCCAGACTGTCGGTCGACACCTACCGGGAACCCTGCGTAACCAAAACCATTCTCGGCTCCAGGCATGCTAAAACACCACTGGAAATTGAAACCCCGATTATGATTTCCGGAATGTCCTACGGGGCGTTGAGCAAGGAAGCCAAAACCGCGCTGGCAAAAGCAACCCGCATAGTCGGCACTTCCATCAACAACGGGGAAGGAGGGCTGCTCCCGGAAGAAAAAGAAAACTCCTACAAACAGGTGGTGCAGATACTCCCCAGCCGATTCGGGTTTTCTCTGGAAAGCATCGAGGCTGCGGACGCATTGGAGATCATCTGCGGAATCGGCGCAAAACCCGGGCTAACCGGTCATTTGCTTGGAAACAAGATAACCAGCGAGATTGCTGAACTGAGACAGATACCGGAAGGCATCGACCTGTACAGCCATCCGCGCCACGGCGATATCTTCGGCGCAGACGACATGGTCCTCAAAATAAAGGAACTGCGGGATATCACCAACGGCAAAATCCCGATCTTCCTGAAAATCGGGGCGGGGAGAGTCACCGAAGACGTGAAAATCGCGGTCAAGACCAGCGCGGACGGCATCGTCGTCGACGGATGCCAGGCGGGCACCGGCGCCGCCCCGGTGGTTGCTTCCAAGAACCTGGGCATCCCCACCCTGCCCGCGCTCGTTCAGGCAACCCGGGCAATTGAGGACATGGGACTGAAGGGGGAATTCAGCCTGATCGTCTCCGGAGGAATCAAGGACGGCGCGGATGTGGCCAAGGCCCTTGCGCTGGGCGCGGACGCGGTGGGAATCGGCACCGGAGCAAACATTGCTATGGGATGCACTGCCTGCTCCCAGTGTCACGAGGGCATCTGCGGTTCCGGCATCTGCACGCAGGACCCCAAGTACCGTAAACTGCTCAAGGAAGATGCTGCGGAAAGAGTGGCCAACTACATCACCGCGATGACCAACGAGGCCATCATCATTGCCAAGGCTGCGGGAAAAACAAAACTTGCTAACCTGGAACGTGAAGACATCCGCTCGCTGACCCTGGAAGCCTGCGCCATGACCGGAATCCCCTTGGTGGGTACGAACTTCACTTTCACCGATAGATTTGGATTCTGTTAAGCAAATATCTCAACACGGAAACTGTAGCACCGAATGTGTGGAATAGGAGGGATACGTCTCGCTGAAAGTGGAGCACTGGGATATAACCTGGTGGAAATGATGTCTGCCCTGCGCCATCGCGGCTCCGATTCAACCGGCTTCGCCCTCTATGGCCCGTGGAGCGAGGATCGGCTGGTGGCTCGCCTGCGCGTGGAAGGACGTTCCCGTTTGGACCAGGTTCTCGAAGATCTGGAGAATGCTCTGCAATCAGCGGGAGGTAAACTGAACGGCGTCCCTTGCTGGGATGGATATGACGCCGCACACGATGCATTTGTCCGCCTGGAAACAAGTCCGGACGTAGACATAGGAAAAGCGACGGCTGCCTGGATTGCTTTGGATGGAGTGGAGGTGCACAGTTTTGGACATTCACTGGAGATCGTAAAGGATGTCGGCGATGCGGAAGCAGTCGCAGCGCGGCACGGCATCCAGGAATTTATCGGCACTCACGGACTCGGGCATTGCCGGCTGGCAACGGAAAGCGAGGTGGACGTCGCCCACGGTCACCCTTTCTGGGCCTGTCCTTTCCCTGATGTGGCAATCGTGCACAATGGACAGATCACCAACTATTTCAAATCCCGGCGGCTGCTGAACCAGTCCGGATACGAGTTCTCCAGTGAAAACGATTCAGAACTGATTTCCGTACTCATTGCCGACCGTATGAAACAAGGTGACGGTTTTGAAACTGCCTTGCGCTACTCAGTGTCCGTGCTTGACGGAGTGTTCACCTACATGATCTCCATTCCGGAAGGCATCGGCATGGCCAAAGACCGCCTGGACATAAAGCCCTTGATCGTCTCAGAGCAGGATGGAATGGCGGTGATGGCGACTGAGGAGCAGTCCATTCGACAGGTCCTGCGAGAGGAGATCGACACAACCAGTTACGGTCCCGGAGAAGTGGTGATATGGACCCGGTAAGACGTTTTGATGCCGACCGGCTGTCCATCCGGGAGTTGAACGAAAAACTGCGCCAGGCCCTGGCGAACGGAGATGAGATTGTCGTAGACAATCCCCGGTCCAGGCACAATGTGGGTGTCGCAATGCCGGGTCCTGGACATGTCACCTTCGCCGGCAGCGTCGGCTATTATTGCGGCGGTCTCAACAACGGCGGAACACTGACCATCGCACGCAACGCGGGATGGGGCATCGGCGAAGCAATGGACAAGGGGCTGGTAAGAGTGCGCGGTTCGGTAGGACAAAGCGTCGGCGCCTCAATGATGGGAGGTACCGTTGTTGTCGAAGGAAACGCTGGCGCTCGCGCGGGAGTGGCGCAAAAGGGCGGAACAGTGATCGTTGGCGGCAACATCGGTTTTCTTTCCGGTTTCATGGCCCAGGATGGAAAACTGATCGTCCTTGGGGATGCCGCTGACGGCGTAGGTGATTCCCTCTACCAGGGACGTATCTATGTCGCAGGAACTATCCATGGGTTGGGTGTGGACGCAACCGTCCAAATTCCCACATCCGCGGAAGTCGATGAAATCGAAAACAACCTGACGGAAGCCGGGTTCAACCCGGTCGGGCGGGACTGGAAAAAAGTCGTTGCCGCGCAGAAACTCTGGTATTTCGACAAACGGGAGGCGGACGCATGGCTGAAAGTCTGAAAAATAAACCTGAATCGCGGAGTAAAATCTGGCCTCCAGCGGTGATCCGAGACATTCAAACCAAGGCCCAGCTCGGACGCTACCAGATTCGTGGGTTCTCAACTTTTTTCAACATCCCCACTCTCGATCAACTGACCTTTGTCCCGGCTGCCATGACACGGCTTCCCCTCGAAGGCTACCGCGAATTCTGTGAAACCAAAACCGTCCTGGGTGGAGCCAACCCCGAACTGGTCAGCAGCCCGATGGAACTCGACATCCCTGTCTATATCGCCTCCATGAGCTTCGGCTCCCTCAGCCGCAACGCCAAAATGGCGCTGGGATATGGCGCCTCGGTCTTGGGCACCTGCACCTCCACCGGGGAGGGAGGGATGCTCGAAGAAGAGCGTTTAGCGTCCAAAAAACTGATTTACCAGATGACCCCAAGCCGTTACCAACTCGACTTGGATCACCTGCGGCGCTCGGATGCCCTTGAAATCGCGGTTGGGCAAGGGGCGAAACCCGGTACGGGCGGCGTGTTGCTGGGCGCGAAAGTGATTGACAAGGTTGTTGAAATGCGTCAGCTGCCAAAAGAAATCGATCAGCGCTCCTCGGTTCGACATCCGGATTTTTTAGGCGCCGACGACATGCAGATCAAGATCGAGGAACTGCGTGACGCCACCGGATACAGGTTGCCGATCTTCTGCAAACTGCCCGCCTGCCGAGTGACGCAGGATGTCAAGATTGCGGCGAAATCAGGAGTTGACGTGATTGTGATCGACGGCATGGAAGGCGGCACAGGGGCATCGCCGGAATTTCTGCTTGATCATACCGGTATCCCCACTATGGCCGCCATTCCCGCCGCGCGGCGCGCGCTGGAGGATATCGGAATGTACGGCAAAGTGTCGCTGGTTGTCTCCGGCGGCATCAAATGCGGGGCCGATGTCGCAAAAGCGCTGGCGCTTGGTGCGGATGCGGTGGCCATTGGCACGGCCGCTCTGATCACCCTCAACTGCAACGCGCCAATGCACGAACCGGATTACGCGGCACTGGGCGCCGCTCCAGGAGCATGTTACCACTGCCACACCGGGCGCTGTCCGGTCGGTATAGCAACCCAGGATGAAGAACTGGCTTCGCGGTTGAACCCTGACGAGGCCGGTGAACGGGTGGCAAGCTTCCTGCGCGCGGTGACAATGGAACTGACGATGATCGCCAAAGCATGTGGCAAATCAAATGTTCACAACCTGGAACCGGAAGACTTGCGGGCGCTCACGCTAGAGGCTTCCGCCATGACCGGAGTGCCACTGGCCGGAATCGACAAAGTCGCAAACCCCTGGTGAGAAAGTGAAAGCATCACGAATCGAAGGAATCCGTCGTGGCGAAGCAATCAGCATCACCGTAAACGGAAAGGAAACCCAAGCCTATTCCGGAGAAAGCATTGCCGCCGCCTTGATGGCCTCCGGACACAGAAAAATCCACGTCGCTGACAAAAGCGGTTCTCCACGAGGTTACTTTTGCGGCATGGGGATGTGTTTCGACTGCATGGCAACCGTGAACGGCATATCACATGTCCGCACCTGCATCACGCAAGTTCAACCCGGGTGTGAAGTTATTACAGACTGATGAGCCTAACTGCTAAACCGGAAAAGACTGATATTGCCGTTGTCGGCGCCGGACCTGCCGGTGTCTCCGCCGCGGTGAGCGCGGCGGGAGCGGGAGCGAAAGTGGTGCTGCTGGATGAATTTTCCGGCGCCGGAGGGCAGTATTACAAACAGCCTGCATCCGTGCGTGACGGACACGAATACCCCACCGCACTGGCGGAGAATATCAGTAAAGGCCGTGAACTGCTGAAAGGTCTTGAGCACCCCGGCATCGACCTGCAATTCAACACGCTAGCTTGGAATGTGTCCGCTGATGAACGGATTCTCCATCTCTACGGAACAGAGGGCTCGCGCGCGCTGAAGGCCAAGCGCGTCATCTTCGCCGCCGGGGTCTATGAGCGGGTAATGCCGTTCCCGGGCTGGACGCTGCCGGGCGTAATGACGGTCGGCGCCGCGCAGTTGATGATGAAATCGCAGGGAATGCTTCCCGGACGGAAATTCCTGCTGGCGGGGACAGGCCCTTTACTGCAGTTGGCAGCCGTGCAGATTCTGGAAGCGGGCGGCGATATTTCCGCCATCCTGGAGTTGCAGTCGCGCAGTGAATTTCTTCTGCAGACGCCCAGGCTTTGGGGGCACTGGGATAAGCTTGGACAGGGGATGGCAAACCAGAAAAAACTACTGGATGCGCGTGTGCCGTTGAAATACGGGCATATCGTCACCCGAGCCCTTGGAGAAGAAGAGGTGTGCGACGCGGTGATCATGAAAGTCGACGGTAAAGGGAGACCTCGCGCCGGCAGCGAACAAACACTTGATGTTGACACAATCTGTTTGAACTACGGTTTTATCCCCGCAATCGAACTGCCAAGTATCGGCGGCTGCGAACAATATTACGATCCCGGTTTCGACGGTTTCGCCATCAAAACCAACGGCGATCTTGAAACAAGCGTTGCCGGCTTTTTTGCCGTGGGTGAAACCCGGGGCATCGGCGGTGCGGATGTGGCGCTTCTGGAAGGGCGGTTGGCTGGGACGGTTGCCGCCATGCAACTCGGATTTCAGGCTGACTCTGACCTGAACCGCCTGCGCCTCGAGCAATCGCGGGCACGGGATGCCGTCTCCACGCTGGGGAAGATGTTCCCAATCAAACCCGGCTTGTGTGAGCTGGCCTCCGACGAGGTGACTGTCTGCCGCTGCGAGGAAATCAGCGCCGGCGAAATTCGAGACGCTGTCCGCATGGGAGTAACCCGGCTCAATCAGTTGAAACCCTGGACCCGCGCGGGAATGGGACGCTGCCAGGGAAGAATATGCACATCCATTCTGCGCCGGCTCTTGGCAGTAGAAACCGGACTCGATTTACAGGATATCAAACCTTTCACCGCGCGTGCTCCGGTGAAACCCGTGCCCATGGAATCGGTTGGAGGCCCTGTTGCTGATGCGGGTGAACTGAACTGGGATGATCATGTTACCGGGTACGGCATGGCGAGGACTGGATGATGAACGAATTAAAGGCGGACGTCATCATTGTCGGCGGAGGAATAATGGGCTGCGCGACAGCTTATTACTTGGCAAAATCCGGCGCGGATGTGCTGCTGCTCGAACGCCAGGGCATCGGCAGCGGCGCAACGGGACGTTCCGGCGGGGGCATCCGCCAGTCCGCACGTGTTTCTGATGAAATCCCCCTGGCAAAAGATAGCGTTGCCCTGTTCCCGGGGTTGTCCGACGAACTGGGAACTGACATCGAATACACCCGTTCCGGCAATTTGCGGCTGGTTGAAATGTATGATCACAGGCGTCCGATGCAGGTGGACATCTCGCGCCAGCAATCCCATGGGCTGGATGTACGCTGGATGGATGCCACCGACGTGCTGAAACTGGTCCCCGTGCTGCGCAGGCAAAACATCATCGGCGCCAGTTACTGTCAGGAAGACGGGCACTGCGACCCGTTCAGGCTGGTGACTGGCTTTTACCGCAACGCAGTTGAAAGCGGCGCCCGCGTCCTGCTTAACAGTGAGGTGCTGAATATCCGCCAAACCGATAACGGACAGGCGGTTGTTGAAACTACTTCCCATAGCGCCAGTGCACCTAAAGTTATCCTTGCCGCGGGTCCCGGGTCACAGGAACTGTGCGGCAAAATCGGCTATGATCTGCCCCTTGGAAATGTGCGGTACGAATCCATGATCACTGAACCGCTGCCGGACCTTTTCCCGCAGATGTTCGGGGTTGCCAGTAGCGACCTGTTCTTCCGGCAGACCCGCAACGGAGGAGTGCATTTCGGCGGAGGAGTGATCGAGGAGGAGAAACAGGAGGACACGCGCACCACCGGCGATAACCTGTCCATGGCGGTCGCACATGTTTCACGACTTGTAAACGGGCTTGATAAAGCCCGGCTGCTGCGCACTTGGGGCGGTCAGGACCCCAACACTCCGGACGGGATGCCCATCATCGATCAACTCAACGAAAACGTGCTGCTGGCTTCCGGTTTCTGCGGACACGGTCTCGCACTCGGCCCGATTGTCGGGCGTCATCTCGCCCGCTGGGTGGAGGAAGGCAAGCGTCCTGAAGCGCTAGTTCCTTTCAACCGCGGCCGTTTCGACGGATGGCTGCAGACCAAATGGACCCCTTTAGGTTCCTTTGCCGCCGTTCTGGCTACTGAGGACACGCAAACGCGTGGATCAGAGACTGTCGGCGAGGGGATTCCCTTCATGATTCCTCCCGCATACGATGAATCAGATGAAGCCGGGGTGCAGCGGTTGCTGGCGGTCAACCCGGGCATGTGCACCGGCTGCCGGATGTGCGAAGTCGCTTGTTCAATCGAACATGAACAGGCTGTGCGACCTTCCGAACTGCGCATCCAGGTCGCCTATCCCAGGGACGATTTTTTCCTCCCCATCATGTGCACCCACTGCGAAGAGGTTCACTGCTTGGAGGCTTGCCATTACGATGCATTGGAACTCGACGAACAAGGCGTCATCAGTGTTATTGAGGAAGACTGCGTCAGCTGCATGCTCTGCATTCCAGCCTGTCCGACCGGTGGTATTACATATGCGGAATCGAGGGAAACCGTGGTGAAATGCGACCTGTGCGGGGGGAATCCCGCCTGCGCTCGATACTGCCCTACGCAGGCCATCACCTTTCGCAGTGTTGATGTTGCCACACGTGAAAAAATGGAAACCGCGATGACGGAACACCTCTGGACCCTTGTGGAAAAATGAGCGGAGAAAATATTTTTCATGGCTACACCGGGATCATTTTGCGCGTCAACCTGAGTAACGGAGGCGTTTCCAGGGAACCCCTAGAACAGCGCATGGCCGAAGATTTCGTCGGGGGCCGCGGGCTGGCTTCACGGCTGCTGTATGCGGAAATGGACCCCGCTTCAGACCCGCTTGGTCCGGAAAACCCGCTGATCTTCGGCACAGGACCGCTCACCGGTTCCGGGGCGCCCGCCACCGCGCGTTACGTGGTGGTCTGCAAAGCCCCGCTGACCGGGACCATCGCGTGTTCCAATTCCGGGGGGTTCTTCGGCCCGGAACTGAAGTTCGCAGGTTATGATGTGCTGATCATTGAGGGAGAATCAGCGGAACCGGTTTACCTGTGGATTGAAGATGAGACGGTGGAAATCCGGCCCGCCGGTGACTTGTGGGGAAAGTTCCCGGTGGACACTGAAGCTGCAGTGTGCAAACTGACCCATCCTGCTGCAAAGGTGGCCTGCATCGGTCCCGGCGGTGAGAAACTCTCGTTGCTCGCCGGAGTGGTCAACGACAACTATCGACTTGCCGCGCGCAGCGGGGTCGGCGCGCTGATGGGTCAAAAAAAACTGAAAGCCGTCGTTGTGCGCGGAACAGGGACAGTTAAACTGGCAGATCCGGAAGAATTCTGGAAAGCAACCATGGACATGCATGGAAAAATAACCGGTGACCCTATCACATTCGGAAGTTTCCGTGCATACGGAACGTCCAGCCTCGTCAACCTGATCAACGAAATGGGGGCCTACCCCACCCGCAACTTCCAGTCAGACACTTTCGAAGGAGCAGCCGAAACCAGCGGCGAGGCCATCGTTGAAAATATCCTGCAGCGAAACCGCGCCTGCTTTGCCTGCCCCATTGCCTGCACCAGGGTCACCGAAGTGAAAGATGGACCTTTCAAAGGACGCGGGGAGGGACCGGAGTATGAATCAACCTGGTGCTTCGGCGCCCTCTGCGGGGTCTCAGACCTGGCCGCTGTCGCCAAGGCAAACTACCTCTGTGGAGACTACGGCATCGATTCTATTTCCACCGGGGCGACCGTCGCCTGCGCGATGGAACTTTTTGAAATAGGGGCGCTGCCGGAAAAAGAAATCGGCTTCCCGCTCAAGTTCGGGGATGCAGCGGCCATGGTCCGTGCAGTGGAGATGACCGGCAAACGCGAGAGTTTTGGTGATATCCTGGCCGACGGAAGTTATCGGCTGGCCATGCGCTACGGCCATCCCGAGTGTTTCATGGGCGCGAAAAAACTGGAAATGTCCGCGTACAGTCCGCGTGTGTTTCAAGGAATGGCACTGCAGTATGCGACCTCGAACCGCGGGGCCTGCCACGTGCGCGGAAACACCGTTGCCGCTGAACTGTACGGGATCCCACGCTACATGCCTCCGGATGTGCTGGAACAGAAAGAAGAAATGGTTAGGCGTCCTTTTCAAAACTCGACCGCATTCGTCGATTCGACCGGCATCTGCCTGTTCACAAAATTCGCCATCACACACCGTGAAATCTGCGCCCTGCTGGCGCCGGCGACCGGGATTGATTTCAACTTCGACCGTTCCATCGTGCAGGGAGACCGGATCTGGAACCTGGAGCGCTTGTTCAACTTGCGCGCGGGTTTCACCAGCGACGACGACCGACTGCCGGAGCGAGTGTCCGAACCTTCACCAGACGGACCGCGTGCCGGCAGCCGCGCCGTGTTGCAGGAGCACCTGCAGACTTATTACCAGCTTCGTGGCTGGGATGACTCCGGAAGACCCACGCGCATGAAACTGAAAGAACTGGGCTTGGAAGGCTTGTGGAACGTTGCCGCTGACGCATGATTGAGATAACCGTCGTCCTTAATGCCGGGTTGCGGCGCCATCGCCCTTCCCTGGAAATCGGAGAAGCGCTGCCGCTCAGCGTTCCGGAGGAAACTACCCTGATGGAACTCCTGCACCGGGTCCTGGAAATCCCGGATCATGAAATCGCAATCCCGGTGGTAAACGGCATCAAGCGTGGATTGGAACAGCGGCTGGTGGCCGGTGACCGCGTAGCATTCTGGCCTCCCGTGGGTGGAGGATGATGGCTAATTGAAGGCAATGGTAATGCAAGCAAGGTTATAAATCGTCATTAACGTGTTTGAAAATCATTTTTACGAACAAATCCGGTGAAACGGAAGCGGGCAACGCTGCGGAGCGACCCGCCGAGGGATAGCCGGAACATGTGACGGATGGTTCCCGTGAGACCGGAATGGCTGCGGCAGCATGGACTGCCTGAAGCACCGGTGGGACCAGCCTGAACATGCCATGCCTTGAAAACCTAGAGTTCGGATTATGCGACCTGGAGAGTGACCAGGATTTTGTCCTTGTCTTGTGATCTGGATGCAGCCGGAACTCGAAGCTATTGGGCAAGCATCCGCCCGGTTCACGGTGAACCGAACGGCACTTGTCCCTGTAACAAATCAAAACGAGGAACCATGAAACAATCATATCTAACGATCATGTTAGGCACGCTGACAGCGCTTTTGATGCTTGGGACGGCTCATGCCGGTTCATTCGACATCGACTCCGTGCTGGCTGCAGATCTCTCCGCGTGCAAAGCCGCGCCCAGCGGCACACCGCTCAAAATCGGTTATGCCGCGGACTTTTCCGACCTCGGTGGATTCGCGGACAAACCGGCAAGCGAAGCGGCCGCCTATTTCGTCGACCTGGTGAACTGTGCCGGCGGAGTCAGCGGATCGCCGCTGGATTTGATCATCAAGAACATCGAGGGAGACCCGGAAGTGACCCAGCGTGCCGGGCGCGAACTGGTGAGCGCCGGTGTTTCAGCCATACTCGGGCCTCCATTTCCGGATTTCGGCGAACCGCTGCTGCAGGTCACTGCGGGCAAGGTCCCCACGCTGTTCGTTGCTTCAACTGAACCGGCGCTGGCCAATTCATCCGCAATGTCTTTCCTCGTCGCCTTCGACGACACCGCCCAAGCCACGGCTGCGGCCAAATTCGCCCTCAACCAGGGATGGAAAACCGCGGTGACTTTCTCCGCCCCCGGACCTTACTTCGGCTACAACCCGAAAATCTTCACCAAGGTTTTCGAGGCCGGAGGAGGCAAGGTGACCGCCGATTATAACTTCGTGCCGATCGACGACATGGATTTTTCCACCCAAGCCAACACGATGGCATCCTCGGGGCAAGCCCCTGACGTGGTCTACTCTGCCATGCTGTCTTTCCAGAGCGCGGTGCTGCGGGGCCAGCTGGATGCAGCGGGGGTCAAGACGAACTACCTCGTCACTGACGCCTTTGAGGCAACAGGAGGATATTTCACCAAGGGCGTCGAAGGCTTCTACCACACCACCCATTCATATCCATCCGCGGGCAGCCGCATCAAGGCGCTGGCAGACGGTTACCAGGCTGTCAAGGGCGCCCCGCTGGAAAATGCGTCATTCGGCGGGCTGGCGGTTGACGCGATCACCGTTATTATCAGCGCGTTCCAGAGCACAGGATCGATGGACCCGGCGGTCCTCGGCGCTGCAATCGCGAAAACCGACGGGGTGGCCGGCGCGACCAGCAACCTTTCGTATTCCGGAACAAACGGTTCACCCGCGAAACCGGTTTTCATCCACCGTGTCGTAAACGGCGCGCCTTCCCTGGCCGCTACCATTGACTGAGGGATGACTGACAGCGCTTTACTGAAAATTGAGGCGCTGGATACCCGCTATGGTTCAATATCCGCTGTCCGTACAGTAGATCTGCACGTTAAGGCCGGTGAGGTCGTGTGCCTCATCGGCCCAAACGGGGCGGGCAAGACCACCCTGCTAGCTACGGCGGCAGGGCTGCTGACCCCGGCAGCGGGCCGGGTTATCTTCAATGGTGTGAACGTATCGGGCTGGGCGCCGGACCGCATGCTGCGCGCGGGGCTTTCGCTTGTTCCGGAACACCGGCGGATCTTCGCAAATTTCACCGTCCGCGAAAACCTGCTCGTCGGCGGCGTTACCCGACCCGCCGCCCAAAGAGAAAAACTGCTGGATGAAGTCATCAACCTTTTTCCGGTATTGGCATCCAAGTTCCATACTCCCGCAGGTTTTCTCTCCGGAGGAGAAGCCCAGCAACTCGCCATCGGTCGGGCGCTGATGAGCGATCCTGTCATGCTGCTCATGGACGAACCGTCTTTGGGGCTGGCCCCGGTGCTGGTGGACGCGGTATTTGAACTGATCGCCAAACTGCGTGACACGGGCAGGACACTGCTTGTCGTCGAGCAGAACGCCCAGCGCATGCTTGCTGCCTCCGACCGCGGCTACG
>CAYFLK010000003.1:0-3132 GCA_964344035.1 uncultured Pseudomonadota bacterium | reverse complement strand
GCAGATCGTAGTAGGGGGACCGGCCGCTGAACTGGCGGGCCGTGAAGACCTGTTTGACGCATACCTTGGCAGTTCGGGAGCGGCGGCATGATGGAACTCGTTCAGCAGATTGTCGACGGACTCGGGCGCGGCAGCATATACGCCCTGCTTGCGCTTGGCATCGCCGTGATCTTCGGGGTGATGCACCTGGTTAACTTTGCCCACGGCGAGTTGATCACCGTCAGCGCCTACACCAGTTACTGGCTGCTTTCAAGTGGACTTGACTGGAGGCTCGTAGCGCTGGCCATCGTGCTGGTGGCGGTATTGACCTCCGTGGTCATCGAGTTCGTGGCATTCCGCTGGGTCCGCGGCGCGCCTGACTTCACCATGCTGATGACATCCTTCGGAGTGCACTTCCTCGTGCAGGCCCTGTTCGTGATGTACGTTTCCGCAAACTTCCGCCAGTTCCCGCGTCCTGACTGGATTTTCAACACCTGGCGGATAGGCGGCATCAGCCTCGAAATTTATGACATCGCGGTCATATCCGCTACCCTGGCGACGCTCCTTGGCACATACTGGCTGCTGCAGCACACCATGTTCGGCATCAGCCTTCGCGCGGCGGCGGAAGATTTCGACGCGGCAAGGCTGATGGGGATCCGCAGCAATCGCGTAATCCGCGGGGCATTTATCCTTTCCGGCCTGTTGGCCGGGGTCGCCGCGGTCTTCTGGCTGATGCGCAGCGGCCAGGCGGGCCCCACCGCCGGTCTCAACCCGATGCTGAAAGGAGTGCTGGCCGCCCTGATCGGCGGGCTGGGCAGCCTCAGCGGCGCGGTGCTGGGCGGGATCACCCTGGGGCTTGTCGAGGTGCTGCTGATCTCCCGCCTGCCGGCGGGTATCGCCGGTTTGACAGACGGGATCGTTTTTGTGCTGATAGCCCTGCTCTTCGTTTTTCGGCCCCAGGGTTTGATCACCGTGCGCCAAGTGGAGCGTGTCTGATGCGAAACGATCCGCTCCGGCACGCCGTCGCTCCCGCTCTTAGCTCAATGGTCCTTCCGGCAATCCTGGTTGCCGGCTGCTGGTTCTATACCATGGGCGGAGCATCGTCCCGTGACAGCCTCGTCACCCAGATGCTGATCAACGCGATCGTGGTGCTGGGCATCCAGATTTACGTGGGCAACACCGGAGTTTTGTCTTTCGGACACATCGGCTTCGGGGCCATTGCCGGGTATGCCTTTGCCATCTGCGCCATCTCCCCCGGACGCAAAGCAAGGCAGATCCCGGATGCCCCGTTCGGGCTCGCGGAGGTCGATCTGACCCCGCTGCAATCCGGACTGGTTGCGGTAACGCTGACGGTGTTGATCGCCTTTTTCATCGGGCTGGCGCTTTCCCGCTCGGGAGCGCGTTCGGGGGCGGTGTCGGCGGTGGTGATCACACTGGCGCTGCTGTTCGTGGTCCACGAGGTTGCGCGCAACTGGACCGACCTCACCCGTGGCGGCAAGATAGGCCTGTCCTTCAGTCCCTTCGGAAACGCCACCCTCCAGGGAAAGGACTGGATTTACGTGTTCCTGGTCCTCGCCGTCCTTATCGCCAGGCTTTTCAAGGAAACCCGCGCGGGCCGTTTGGCGCAGGCCGCCCGCGAGGACGATCTTGCGGCACGGGCGATGGGAATCGATCCTGCGGTGCAGCAGATGATCGCCCTGCTCCTCTCGGTCGCCGTAGTCTCGGCGGGTTCCGCCCTCAGGGTCTTTGAACTGGGCAGCATCAATCCAAGGCTTTTTTTCTTTGACTACACATTGCTGACGCTGACCATGCTGATTGTCGGAGGCCGCAACGGTGTTACCGGGGCGCTTGCCGGCGTCGTCATCATCACCATCGGCAGCGAACTGACCCGCAAACTCGCCGAACTCGATACCGGCGTTTTGGACTGGCTGCTGCGTGAAGGACTCACCGACATCTTCCTCGGCGGAGCGATGCTCGGCTTCATGATCTTCCGCCCGGAGGGGATACTGGGCGACTGGGAATTCGATCACTGGCTGCTGGGGCGTATGCGCAGTCACGCAAAAGCGGCCCCGCCCACCCTTCCCGGTGATGCGGAGAGACGGCACATTGTGCTGCGGGCGGAGGCGGTAACCGTCGATTTCGGAGGGTTCCGGGCCCTCGAAAACGCCGGGCTGAAGGCCCTGGCCGATGAGGTCGTGGGACTCATCGGCCCTAACGGCGCGGGCAAAACGACGCTGTTGAATGTGGTCACCGGCCTGGTTGAATCCGACTCCGGACAAATCGACCTCGGCAATCAAAACCTGACCGGGATGTCTCCGCATGAAGTGGCCAGATCCGGACTTGTACGCACTTTTCAGAACTTCCGCTTGTTTTCCGCGCTCACAGTCCGCGAAAACATCGAGGTCGCGCGCCTTGCAGCTGAACGTTATCGTTCCCACCGTCCGCGGCCCGACGTGGCTCGCCTGCTGGCGCTGGTAGGACTCTGGGAGCATCGAAACCGGCGTGCGGCGGAACTGGATTACGGCAATGCCCGGCGCCTTGAACTTGCCCGTGCGGCCGCCGCGTCTCCGGACTTCCTGCTGCTTGACGAACCCACCAGCGGGATGGATAACAACGAATCGACGGCGATGATCGACCAGGTGAGGACCATCGCGGCAACCACAGGTTCCGGGGTGATCGTCATTGACCATGATCTGAATTTCATCACCGGCATCTGCGATCGTGTCTATGTCCTCGATCAGGGATGCGTGATAGCTGCCGGCACACCCGCGGAAATCTCCGCCGATCCGGTGGTTAAAGCAGCATACCTCGGCGCCGATGCCGACCAACCTGGATAGTCTTCATATTTCCCTCACCCCATCCCTCTCCCCGGGGATGAGGGAACCATTCTGCGGTGGTTGAGGGGAGCGTATCCCAAATCCCCCTCAGTCCCCCTTTTGCAAAGGGGGATGCGCCATACCACCCCTTTTACAAAGGGTGAAGGTGCAATTCCTCCCCTTTTGCAAAGCTGAAGGGTGCAATTCCCCCCTTTGCAAAAGGGGGGCAGGGGGGATTTATGAACGTCGGCTTGTGCTGCGCCCGCCTGCAGACAAGCAGGCTTAGACCGAAGTTCCCTTAAGTGATCAGTCATATCTCTTTGATTAATTTGATAAA
>CAYFLK010000002.1:71793-143974 GCA_964344035.1 uncultured Pseudomonadota bacterium | reverse complement strand
GAAAATATAATCGTAATGTTCCGTTACTTTTTTAAGAATCGCTCAATTTAGGAAATAATCACCCCGACACCCTTTCATTCCGGCCACTTGATGCTGGTCACTGAAGGCGTTTCTCAACGACCTGACGCCATGCCAGTTCCGCGAGAGGACGGGCAATCATTCCGGTTTCAGAAGCAAACTTGCTTGCAGCGGTACCGATTTTCTCACGAACGAGGATGCCATGAAAGATAGCGGCAAGTTTGAACATGCTGAAGACTATGTAAAAATCCCAGTTTTCGATTGCTTCACGCCCGGTCCTCCGGCAATATGCTTCCACGTAGGAGTTTTCATTTGGAATCCCAAGTTCCTCGAGATCGACCCCGGCCAGACCACGGTGCAGTTTCCGCGGGATTCGCCACTGCATGACATGATAGGCAAAATCCGCCAGCGGGTCGCCCAACGTGGACAATTCCCAGTCAAGGATAGCCAGCACTTGCGGTTCCCGGTGATGGAAGACAACATTATCAAGCCGGTAATCCCCGTGCACAACAGTGGTTGACTGCTGTTCCGGAAGCCTTTCGTTCAGCCATTTAATCAGCCGGTCCATTTCCGGAATACGTTCATATTCTGAATCATAGTACTGCCCTCCCCAGCGTTTAACTTGACGTGAGACATAGTTTCCCGGTCTGCCGAATTCTGAAAGTCCCAGCAGCTGGTAGTCAACCGAATGCAAGCGGGCGAGTGAATCATTAAGTGAATCATAAATACGCGCCCTTTCATCAGGTGATTTACCCGGCAGCAGTCCCTCCCAGTAAACCGTGCCCTCCACACATTCCATAACGTAAAATGGTGTTCCCAGTACACCTGCATCCATACAAATCACGTCCGTTCTGGGTGTGGGGACATCAGTAGCCCCAAGTGCTGTTATTACCTTGTATTCACGATCGACCGCGTGTGCGGAAGGCAGTAAATTTCCAGGAGGCTTCCGGCGAATGACCCAAGCCTTGCCGCCGGCTTCTACTCTGTAAGTGGGATTCGACTGGCCTCCCTTAAACTGGGTAATCCGAACTTTCCCGTGAAAACCTGGAACATATTGCGTGAAAAATTCCTGTACCGCTTGGGAATCTATTTCCAGCCCATCACGCATCGGCCCGGCGCCGCTGAACTGACTGCTGAGAGATGATACCGAGTTTTCCTCTGGCATTGCTTCCCCGTACCCCCATATAATCTGAATGGTAACGTTTTACGATTTGGATGAGATAAGAATTTCTCACTATCCCGCCTGCTGCAGGCAGGTTGTCAAAGAAAATAATTAAAGAAACTGAGACACTTGTGTAAGTCTAAGTTTTAAGAAGAGGGAAAAGTGTAAGGTAGGATTAAATGAAATGCACTTTTGACAATTACAGTCCAAGGTATGCTGATTTCACTGCATCATTTTCAAGCAGTTTTTCTCCGGACCCGGATATTGTGACCTGTCCGGATTCAAGGACATATCCCCTGTCTGCAACGGACAGAGCCGCATAGGCATTCTGCTCGACAAGAAAAATCGTTGTCCCGCTGGTTTTGAGATTCTTAATTACAGCAAATACCTGTTCCACAATGAGCGGGGCAAGTCCCATACTCGGCTCATCAAGAAGCAGCAGGCGGGGTCTGGCCATCAGCGCCCGGGCAATTGCCAACATCTGCTGTTCCCCTCCGGAAAGCGTTTCCGCGGATTGCTTTCGACGTTCCTTGAGTTTCGGAAACATGTCATACATCCGTTCCAGTTCGTTTAGTATTTCCTTTCGCTTTTGTGTGTACCCCCCCAGCAGGAGATTGTCTTGCACCGTCATCGGACCAAACATCTGTCTCCCTTCGGGAACCTGCGCAATGCCGAGAACCACCCGCCGATGGGGCGGGACATTGGTAATCGGATTGCCTTCAAAACGGATGTTCCCCTTTCCTGCCTGCTGCAATCCGGAAATAACCTTCAACAAAGTCGTCTTCCCCGCTCCGTTTGCACCGACTAGCGCGACTGTCTCTCCGGACCCGATGACCAAGTCCACCCCCCGCAATGCACGTATCCTCCCGTATCTGCTACTCAATCCGTTGATTTCCAGCAACAATTCAATCCTTCGCACCGCTGCCCAAGTATGCAGTTACTACTTCAGGGTTGTTTCTCACTTCTTCAGCTGTGCCCTCCGCAAGCCAGCGTCCATAGTTGATGACCAGAATGTGGTCGGAAATTCCCATCACAAGGCGCATATCGTGCTCCACTAGTATGACAGTTACACCTTGTTCGGATACCTGCTGAATCAGCGCGTCGATTTCCTGGGTTTCACGAACGTTGCATCCAGCGGCAGGTTCGTCAAGCAGCAGAAGGCGTGGTTCTATTGCTACAGCACGCGCAATTTCGAGCCTCTTCAGTGCACCGTAAGGTAGCACGCCTGCATCGGCTTCCCTGTACTCGGCAAGCCCCACCCACTCCAGCAATTCTTCAGCTTTATGGCGGCATGCTGCATTGTCACGGACCATAGAAGGCAGCCTCAGCAGGGAAGATGGTAGACTGCGCAAAGTGTGCAGATGACGTCCGACCATAACGTTTTCGACAACACTCATGTTGAAAAAAATCTGCAGGTTCTGGAACGTCCGTGAGATACCCAGTGAGGCGAGTCGGTGCGGGGCCAAACCATTCACAGTTTTTCCTGCGAAACGGACCTCTCCCGAATCCGGTTTGTACAATCCCGTGATGATGTTGAACAGGGTGGTTTTACCCGCACCGTTGGGTCCGATAATAGAATGAATCAATCCTTCCCCAACATTGAAATGTAGTCCCTCGAGCGCCGTCACCCCGCCAAAGGATTTCGACAACTCGCTGACTTCCAGCAGGTTCATTTGCGATACCTCTGGTACAGATGGACTAAACTCGGGACCAATCCTTTCGGCATGAAGATCATGGTCAGCATCAAAACCAAGCCGAATACAATGTGTTCGTAATCGTGAAACACTGTCAGGAACTGCGGCAGGGTGGTTAACAGAGCCGCGCCTACAAGTGAACCGAAAACCGACGCCATGCCGCCAAGCACGACCATTGCAACAAATTCTACTGACCTGAGAAAACCCGCTTCGTCGGGGGTGAGAAACCCAGTGTAATGAGCGAAGAGGCTGCCGGCAAACGCGGCGATAAGCGCCGATAGGACAAAAACCAGCATTTTGTACTGTGCGGTGTCTACACCAACCACCTGAGCAGCCATTTCCGAACCAGAGACAGAACGGAGGGCCCTGCCGATTGGAGATTCAATCAGGTTCAGTGCAAGCCAAACAGTGAGCAACAGAGAGATTCCAACCACCCAGTACCATGAAAGCTCGCTGACAATTTCAAGTCCGAAAAAGGACAAGGATGACACCGGCATGCCATCGGGCCCACCGGTCAGACCGACTTCCTGGTTCATGATGATGGAGATAATGATGCCCATGCCAAGTGTAGCCATGGCCAGGTAGTGCCCGTGCAGGCGTAAAATGGGACGAGACAGCGCCAGTGCAACAATGGCGGCTAATATCATGCCTGCGGCAAGAGCAGAAATTGCAGGCCAATCATAACTCTCCGTCAGGATTGCAGAACTGTAAGCTCCCAAAGCAAAAAAACCTGCATGACCAAGACTGATCTGACCGGCGAAACCGATCAACAGGTTAAGGCCCACGCAAACAATGGATGCAAGCCCGACATTGATGACCACGTCAAAATAGAAGCTGTTGGGCAGGAAGATGGGTAAAAAAGCAATCACCGCCGCAAGAGTAAGCAAGCCCCAGTAACGATCTAAATTCAAGCGTGAATACATCCTGCCTCTAAACTCTTTCTCCCCTGCGCCTTCCCATCAGACCAGTCGGCCTGAAGAACAAGACTGTTAAAATTATGACAAATGCCACTGCATCCTTGTAACTTGATGAAAGATACCCCGCAGACAGGGCTTCGGCGATGCCAACCAGCAATCCGCCGAGAATGGCCCCAGGACCGCTTCCGATCCCTCCGACAATCGCCGCGGAAAATCCCTTCAGTCCCAGCATTATGCCTACCTGATAATGAGTAGGGGCGATCGGCGCCACCAGGATGCCTCCAACAGCTCCAAGGGATGCCGCGAGTGCGTAGGACAAAATGAGGATATTTCCCGTGTTGATGCCAGCCAGTTTTGCGGCAAAAGGATTGTGGGCGGTCCCGATCATGGCCTTGCCGATTAGGCTATAATTAAAGAAAATGCCAAGTGCAATGGCCACAACCACCGTTGTACCAAACACCCACAGGCTTTGCGGCATGACCACTGCGCCTCCAATGTAAAGTGGGTCTTCCCCGCTGAAAGCGGGAAGAGAATGGAAGTTTCGGTCCCAGATCAATCCACTCACTCCGCGCAGAAAAATCGAGGCGCCGATGGTAATAATAATAATGCTCACCACCGACGCTTCTCGCGCCTGTTGGATCGCTAATTTCTGCAGGGCTACGCCGCAGAGCATGGCCAGCGCGATTGCACCCACCATCGCAAGCGGCAAGGGAATCCCCGACATTGACAGGAACACGCTCCCCATTCCGCCAATCATGACAAACTCACCCTGCGCAAAATTGATGACATGGCTCGCGTTGTAGATTATGGAAAAACCGAGGGCGACGAGAGCGTAAATAGCCCCAACCGTGATCCCGGAAAAAAGAAACTGAAGAAGATCAGAAAACATCAGTTCGTTTTTGTGCTGATATCAGTCTTAGCAATCACCTTATACTGCATTTTTAGTATGAAGTAACTAGTCGGCGGAGGAATCACGCCCCTGTACCCTCCCGGATGGAGCTGCGCGCCGCGCAGCGGATTGTGAGGCGACAGCCCCTTTGCGAAAGGGATTTTCGAAAATTAACAAAATCATTTTGATGGACCACTGGTTTTTTGCAGTCGTAATGTTTGGTCCTGACGGGAAAGAGTTGTAGGTTTTGAAGTGGGTAGTTATACGGATGTGTTTACATATCGGAGACCCAAACCATTGTTGATGATGCTTATGCGGATAGGGAAAGCCTGCCTGCCGGGCAGTTTACAGAATTTTATTGCCACTCCCTCTCCCTTGGGAGGGTTTGGTTGAGGAGCAATCGAATTACGATTTCAATTTGACTAGAAGTTGGGGGTTCGGGTCATGCCCTCACCCCCACTCTGCCGATAGCAGTGGTTATCGTCCCGGGGGTTAATAGAGGAATTCCCAGTCTCCACCTGAAATCTCCATCATTTTGAAGGAATCAAGACCCAGCCCCATGTGGTCTTCCGCGGACATATTGAAAATGCCGTCGACTCCAACAAAATTGCTGGTAGATTCAATGGCATCGCGGACTTTTGCCTTGTCTGCACCACCTGCCCGACGAATGGCGTCGGCAATCAGAAAGAGACCATCATAGGCATGGCCTCCGAAGGTGGACACGTCTTCGTTGTAACGCTCCTTGTATGCCTGAATGTAGGCCATTCCGACAGCTCTCTGAGGATCTCCATAGGGAAGCTGATCCGCAACCAGTAGGGCCGCACAGGGGATACGCACGCCATCCGCCGCACCGGCTGAGCCTTTGATGAAGCCTTTGGAACAGGATCCGTGATTGTGGTATAGGGGCGCAGTAATACCGAGCTGCCTGTAGTTCTTGGTTACAACTGTAGCTGGCGAACCAAATCCACAGAACAGGACAGCGTCAACATTGGCATTCCGTATTTTTGTCAACTGCGGCGTCATGTCAGTATCGCCTTTACCATAGGTTTCGGCAGCCACAACCTGGAGTCCGGAGTCACTGGCCATGGCCTTGGCGTTTTTCATGCAGGATTTGTCAAACCCGCCGCTTCCGGCAATAAGTCCGACCCTGGAATATCCCTGTTTTTTCATATCGTTGTACACCATGCCAACTGCCATTGCGTCGGTATGCGGGGTTTTAAACACCCATTTCTTCGGGGGTTCAACCACAACCGAAGCGCCTGCAAGTGAAATGAAGGGGACCCCTGCTTTCGCCACCTCTTTGAGCACGGCCATGGTTTCGCCGGTGGTAGTGCCGCCGACAATTGCATCAACATTGTCCTGATTGATCAATCGCTTTACAAAGGTAACCGCCTTCTTGGCATTGAGACCGGTATCATAGAGAACCAACTCCACCTTGCGGCCATTGATTCCTCCTGCCGCGTTCAGTTTTTCCACATATAGTTCAAGGGTTTTCTTCTCGGGATCTCCGAGAAAGGAAGCCGGGCCGGTCACCGCTAGAAACGAACCGATTTTGATCGGCTCTGCGGCGTAGGCTAAGCTGAAGGGGATAAGGATAAACGCTAGAAAAGCGATTTTGTTGAGCAAAGCAATGATTTTCATTTTTTCCTCCAATATAGGGGGGATGATGAAATTAACTCCCGGCTTGAAATGTTGAGCATTTTGAAGCTTGGGAGTTGGTTTCCAACCACTGGAATCACGAACCGCAAAAATAGTACTGAATTCTGCGAATGTCAAGTTCTTCAAGTGGAGGTATATTGATATCTAGTGGTTGCATCTGAAGGGTCATGAAATCGGAAAGACAACAGCCCAACTCTCAGCTTGAAAACCAATTCACAGGATCACGGCAGGCATACAGTGAAATAGTTCCACCTCAGCTTCCCATATATTTGCTGGCGATTTTGCGCAGTTCATATTTAAGGACTTTCCCCATTGAGTTGCGAGGCATTTCATCCAGGAAATATACATCTCTCGGCGCCTTGTAACGTGCAATCCGGTTATTGAACCAGGATAGTACTTCCACCTTTCCTGGTTTTTCAAAGGATTGACAGACCAAAAAAACCACCGGCACCTCTCCCCATTCCGGATCGTGTCGAGCAACCGCGGCGGCATCAGTCACCCCTTCTTTTTCCAGGAGTATTACTTCCAATTCGGCGGGGTAAATGTTTTCACCTCCTGAGATAATGATGTCATTTTTTCGATCATTGATATAAATGAACCCCTCATTGTCCTGGAAGCCGATATCTCCTGTTCGGTACCAGCCTTCATGCAAAGCCGCAGCGGTTGCCTGTACGTTGCCCCAGTACTCGCGCATCACATTCGGACCACGTACCAGCAGTTCTCCAGGGACGTTTTCAGGCTGATCGGTCCCGTTTTCATTGACGATTCGCACTTCTGTATGCAGCGCTGATTTGCCTGTGGAACCTTCTTTGCGGACGGCATCCTCCGTGCGCAGGTATACAGAAATTGGACAGGTTTCCGTAGAACCATATACCTGACCGACAGGAATATTCCGTTGATGATAAGCTTTTATCAAATCGAGGGGCACTACAGAAGAACCGGTGACCAGCATACGCAGACTTGACAAGTCAGTTTTACCCCATGCGGGATGCCTGAGCATCGCCTGCATCGTCGCCGGGACCAAAAGCAGCAGAGTAGGACGCATTTCCTCGATCAGTTTCAGGGTTTCACCCGGATCGAAGCGTGAGGCAAGGGTTACTTCCTTACCGGTGTAAAGAGCGGGGGTGGTCTGGATGTTCAAGGGCCCTGCATGAAACAAAGGCAGCACGGAAAGCACGTGATCCCGGCTGGTAAATTCGTGCAGGTGCATACTGTTGAGCGCGTTCCAGAATAATGCATTCTGGGTCAAAACAGCGCCTTTCGGTTTGCCGGTTGTGCCGGATGTATACAAAATCAGCAGCGGGTTTTCGTAACCGACGTGAGTATTAAGGTCGTCACCTCCGGATTCCATAAGTATTGATGCAAACGATTTCCAGCTTTCCCCGGAGAAATCCAGGGAAACGAAGTTCACTGCGGGGAACCTGCAGAGGATAGATTCGGTGTGTTCTCTGAACCGCTGTTCAACCACCAGCGAGTGCATACCGGCGTTTTGCAGGATGTATTCATGCTCCGGTGGGACAAGCCGCCAGTTTAGTGGCACAAGCATCGCTCCTAGCCGGGCGCATGCGAATAACATGACCAGCATGTCCGGGTGGTTCATTCCCAGGAAACCGACACGGTCACCCCGCCCTACTCCCAGTTCATGCTTCAACCCCCTGGCCAACTGCCGGATGCGCTTGGCAAACTGCGCATAGTTCCAGATTAGAGGGTCCCCGTCAGAACTGGTTTCAAAAAAACGAATCGCGGTTTTTTCTGGGGTAAACGCTGAATGGCGTTCAATCCAGTCGGACAGGTTCATGACTGGACGCCGGTTTCGGGTTGAGGCTTGTTTTGAAAATCACTGATGGTTTGACCACCAATGATCAACTGGTGCACCTCCGATGCACCTTCATAAATCCGCAATGCACGAATCTCACGGTATAGTTCCTCAACCGGAGTGCCGGATCGGACTCCCTGTCCCCCGAAAAGCTGCACCGCGGAATCAATTACCTGCTGTGCAGTTTCTGTGGCATACAGTTTCGCCATTGAAGCCTCGCGGGTAGTACGCCCGCCAATGCAGTCATGGACCCATCCTGCACGGTAGACGAGCAAGGCAGTGGAATCGATTTGCAAGGCCATTTCCCCGATTTTGGCTTTCACCAGGGGCAGCCGGTCCATGGTTTGTCCGTAAAGCCTGCGTTTGGTGGTGCGTGCCAGAGCTTCGTCTAGCGCCCTCCTTGCAAACCCGAGCGCGGCGGCGCCAACAGTTGGACGAAACACATCCAGTGTGCTCATTGCTATCTGAAACCCATCTCCTGGTTTTCCCAGTAATTTGTTGATCGGAATCAGCACATCCTGAAATTCCAGTGAGGCAAGCGGATGAGGGGCTAATGTTTCGAGACGTTCGGTGATTTTCAGTCCGGGTGTGTCTGCATCGAGTATAAACGCGCTTAAGCCATCCCTGCCTTCTCCCTGCCCGGTGCGGGCGAAGATGGTGTAAAAATCCGCAATCCCACCATTGGAAATCCAGGTTTTGCTTCCATTGACCAGGTATCCCTGATCAGTCCGCTCAGCCCTGGTTTGCAGGTTAGCCACATCCGAACCCGCATCTGGTTCGGTGAGGGCAAAGCCTGCGATGCTGCTTCCGCATTTAACCGATGGAAGATATTGCTCACATTGTTGCCGACTTCCGAAAAGCGAAATCGCCCCGCTGCCAAGCCCTTGCATGGCAAAGGCAAAATCGGCAAGCCCACGGTGGCGTGCCAGTGTTTCCCGAATCAAGCACAAAGCCCGCACGTCGAGCCGCTGGTTTCCATCGTCTGTAGTTCCGGGCACACTCCAATCCAGCCATCCTGCCGAAGCCAACTGTTCCACCAGTTCTCTTGATGCGCGGTCGACTTCAGCAACCGTTTCGTGTTTGCCTGATTCTCCGGCTGGGGCGATGGGGAAATATCCGGAGGCAATGTTTCGAATGCACCAAGCCTCAAGGTTGTGCGCCAGCCGGCGATGATGATCTTCAAAAAACGGCCAGTCAAGAATTTTCTGGTCCAGCATGCAACAAGTTTGGATCAGGTAGAGGTTCTGGTGTCAGGTGGAAGCAAGGTGGTTCTGCTGTTGGAGGGAACCGCATTGGGGAAAAAGAGATCATGACATAACCGCCTCCCGGACATCAACCCGCATTTCATGAAAGGTCCCTCCTTTTCCTAAATCGGTCGTCTTCTGCGAAGTCAATTCGTTCACTCCAGTCATCCCGGATGAGTTGTTTTCCCAATAAACCCCTTCCAGCACCAGCAGCCCTGGCTGAGTCCTATCGGAAACATCGGCTTTGCGCAAATTCCTGCCCCTTCCATTGTAAATTTCCACCAGCATTCCATCAGTGATTCGTCTCAACTTTGCATCACGGGGATGAATAAGAACCATCCCTGTTTCATTGGGATAGCGTTCGCCGAATGTGGAATTCAACAGGTCAGGCATTGGGGGCGTGATCGCTTTCAATGGAAACCGGCTTTTCAAATCAAAATCATCCAGCTCTTCCCTTTTCAAAATGCATGGGATGCAGGGAACATCTGGAGTCGGCGGTTTCACGGAAAAGCGAAAACGCTTGTTTCGGAATTTGGAATAATTGCCCCCGGAGTCCATCATTTCAGAACGAACAGCTTGTCCCGGTAAAATCCCCCTCTTTTGCTGTTCTTCCGGGATGCCTTTCATGCTTTCAACAAAGTGTTCGATTCTCTCGTTCACAGTCTGCCCAAACGCTGCATCAGTATATCCCATCTTCACCGCCAGCTTCTGAAACAGTTCAAAATTGCTGATCGCCTCACCTTTTTCCGCAACAATGGGTTCCACTCTTTGCAGATAAAAATGTCCGTAACCGGTGTATAGGTCATGATTTTCAAAGGAAGTAGTCGCCGGCAGCAATAAATCCGCATATTTTGCAGTCGGGGTGACAAACTGCTCATGCACCACGGTGAACAGGTCTTCACGTTCCAGCCCTGCTCTCACGCGGCTTGTGTCCGGGGCGACGCTGAGGGGGTTGCTGTTGTACACAAACAGGCTTTTCAGCGGGGGCGTCAGTTCTGTTAGGGCGTGGCCCAGTTGGACCATGTTCACTTCACGGGTTTTCGTTTCTTGCAGAGAAGGGTACTTCAGCCGCGCTGAATCTCCACTGAACGACCCGCTGGACAGCAATGCACCCCTTCCCCGGCCGCCATCAAACAACCCTAATGCCGCAGCGAGGCAGCTTATTGCACGAACGGACATCGCACCCTGCGTATTCCTCGACAAACCAATTCCCATGCGGATGAAGGTTTTTCGTGTTCCGGAAAGCCGGGAAGCTAAAGCATTTATCTGTTCCAGGCTCAGTCCAGAAATACTTGAGCACTCATCCAGGTTCAGTCTCATTAAATACGCCGCAATTTCATCAAAACCTTCAGTGTGGTGAGCAATAAAATCACGGTCGACTGCTCCGTTTTCGAGAAGGATTTTCATGAGACCCAAGGCCAGCGCAGTGTCTCCCCCGGGCTGAACTGGGAAATAATAATCCGCTGATTTAGCGGTTGAATTCAGGTAGGGGTCGATGACAACGAACTTTCCTCCCCTGCGCTTTGCCTCGACGATCAAAGGCATGAAATGGATGTTTGTCACTTTGACATTTATCCCCCACGCAATAATCAAATCCGCGTCGGCAGCTTTTTCCGGAGGACTGCCCGGGTGTGAGCCATAGTGCATGTCCCATCCTGCTTTTGAAGCAGAGGAGCAAATGGTCTGTAGCAGGCGGCTTGCGCCGAATTTGTAAAAAAAAGGATCACCGGCAACACGGTTGATCAGCCCCATGTTTCCGGCATAGGAATAAGGAAGGAGCGCTTCCCCTCCGTGCTGGTTCTTGATGTCAGTCAGTCGTGAAACCAGTGTTTGCCACGCGGCATCCCATGAAATCCTTTCAAATTTACCTTCCCCTTTTTTCCCCACCCGGTGCTGGGGAAACATTACCCTTTCTGATGACTGAACCCGGTGGTGGTAGGTCCGTGTTTTTTTACATAGGAACCCTTGCGTAAAAGGATGTTCGGGGTCGCCGTCCACTCTGGTTATTTCGCCGTTCTCCAGCGTTGCGATCATGCTGCATGCATCGGGACAATCCAGGGGGCAGACTGTTTTTCGTTTTTCCATCAATTTACAGACACAACTGATAAAACAGGTTAAAGCAGCGGTTTGTTCGAGGAAAGCATAGCACAAACAGCAAATAAAAGTACTTAACCATCGGTTGTTTTGCGTCAGTTTCCCAGGAACACCGGTTTCGCTTTCTCCGTAAAAGCTTCAAAGGCGCGTTTGAAATCCTGGGTTTGCATGCATATCGCCTGGGCCTGTGCTTCCGCTTCAATGGCCTGCTCAATGCTCATATTCCATTCCTGGTTGAGCATTGTCTTGGTAATGCCATGCGCGAAGTTCGGTCCTTTAATCAGTTTTACCGCCATTGTTTCAGCCTCTTCGGACAATTTATCGGTGGAATACAGGGAGTTGAAAAAACCCCAGTTCAAACCTTCATCCGCGTTCATGCTGCGTCCGGTGAACAGCAGTTCTGATGCGCGCCCCTGTCCAATGAGCCGCGGCAGTATCGCACAAGCACCCATATCGCAGCCCGCAAGCCCTACCCGCGTAAACAGAAAAGCAACTTTTGCAGCGGGGGTCCCCAATCGCAAGTCACATGCCATCGCGATGGCGGCGCCTGCCCCGACACAGATCCCATCAATCGCAGCAATCACTGGCTGTGGGCATGCACGGATCGCCTTCACCACATCCCCCGTCATGCGCGTAAATTTGAGCAGTCCTTTCATGTCCATCCCGGTCAGGGGCCCAATGATTTCATGTACATCTCCACCAGAACAAAAATTCCCTCCCGCTCCTGTTATAACCACTGCCCGCACTTCTTCAATGTCCACAAGCATGCGGAAAGTATCCCTGAGTTCTGCATAGGAATCGAAGGTGAGGGGGTTTTTACGTTCAGGACGATTGAGGGTGATGGTCGCCAGGGAGTCTTTCAACTCCCACATGAAATGCCTCGGGCGGATGTCTTTTGCGTCCATGGTTCAGTGTAGGTGTTCAGGTTAGCGGAATTTTCTCGGCATCGCAGTGCCATGTGATTTACCAGCTTTCACTTTCTTGAACATTATCCAGATACCCCCCTTTCCCTCAGGCGGAAACGCTGAATTTTCCCGGTCTCCGTTTTAGGCAGGCTTGCAACAAACTCAATGGCACGGGGATATTTGTAGGGCGCAATGGTGTTTTTCACGAAATCCTGGAGTTCTGCCGTCAGATTTTCCTGTGCTTTATGTTCTCCTTTTAACACTACAAAAGCTTTGACCAACTGTCCGCGCCGCTCATCCGGAACGCCAATGACCGCGCATTCCGCAACCGCGTAGTGGGCAAACAGGGCGGCCTCAACTTCCGGACCGGCAATATTGTAACCGCCCGAAATGATCATGTCATCGGTACGCGCCTGAAACCAGAAAAACCCTTCTGCATCAATCATGTAGGTATCACCGGTCAGGTTCCATCCGTCGCGTACATATTCACGCTGGCGCTCATCCGCAAGATAGGTGCAGCCAGTTGGACCGCGGACCGCCAGGTGTCCGGACGTGCCTGGCTCCACGGTACTCATGTCGTCATCGACAACTTTTGCTTCATATCCCGGGACCGGTTTTCCGGTAGATCCGGGACGCAGGGAATCCTTATTCGATGAAATGAAGATGTGCAGCAACTCGGTTGAGCCGATACCGTCCAAGATTTCCAGACCGGTTTTTTCCTTCCATGCATCAAAAGTCGGTTTTGGCAGCATTTCTCCCGCTGACACGCATACCCGCAACGAGGCGGGCATGTCTGTCTCTATTTTATTCAACATAAACCGGTAAGCCGTCGGTGAAGTAAACAACACGGTGGCCTGATGCTCTTTGATAGCGGGAAAGAGTTTGTCGGGGGTAGCCTGTTCCAACAAAACCGTACTTGCCCGTGCATGCAGCGGAAACAGCCCGATACCTCCCAAACCGAAGGTAAAAGCCAGAGGAGGGCTGCCGATAAAGCGGTCTTCAGGAACAGGGCTCAAGCAGTTTTCACTGTATGCACGGCACATGCTCAGCATGTCGCGATGAAAATGTACAGCGGCTTTTGGTTCTCCCGTAGTTCCTGATGTAAAGGCAATCAGGCAGGGATCATCCTGAAGCGTTTCTACATTCTCGAAACCGTCCTGTTTTTTTTCCTGCAGTTTTTCCAATTCCCCATCATGAAAAGTAACAATCCGTTCAAGGCAGGACTCTTCGTGCGAGGATTCCATTTCTTCCTGCAGGCGGGAATCACATAGCGCCAGCCGAACTTTTGCCTTGTTGACAATCGTTTGCAGTTCTTTTGCGCGCAGCAGCGGCATTGTTGAAACCGCGATGGCGCCGGCCTTCATCACCGCAAACCACGCTGCGAGCATTCCGTATGAATTCGGACCCCGAAGCAAAACCCTGTTACCCGGAATCACTCCCAGGTCTTCAACCAGAACCCGGGCCATACGGTTAGCGTCTGCCTGAAGTTCAGCATATGACCATTGACAACCAGGCATGATAACCGCCGTCCGGTTACCGCATCCCTCTTCGACAGCATCATCCAGCAATGGTTTCGCGCAGTTGAGGTGTTCGGGATAATCAAACCGGTCAAGATTTGCGAAATCTGGCCAGTGTTCTTTTTCGGGCAAATTATCCCTCACAAAAGTATCGATGTATGCAGTCATGTTTGCCTCATTTTCAGTTTTTCGGCAGCTCCCTGCCGACTTGTTTCAGCATTTCTTCCAGATCATCTTCATGAAATTCAGACCCGGATAGAAGTTCGGTGATCCATCCCCGATGTTCCGCGGCCATCTTGGTGAAGCGTTCCCGTCCTGAATTTGTCACGGAGACCATGTGCGAACGGCGGTCTCGAGGAAGCTTGTACAGCCTGAGCCAATCCTGCGCGGCAAGCCGCTGAACAACACCGGTAACATTACCATTGGTCACCAGAAGGGACTCGGACAACTGAGTCATCGTCATTGGTTCACGGGCGCGGTCAAGCGTCGCCAGCAGGTCAAACTGCGGCAGTGTGATTCCGAAGCGCTGCCTCAAACGCCGCCGCACCTGGTTTTCAATACGTGTAGTGCAGTGAAGCATGCGAATCCAGAGACGCAATCGCTTCTTCTGAATTTCTTCCGGCAGAATGTTGTCTAAATTCATCAGTAGCTGTTCTCTTGTGCTGGTTATATCGGCCCGGGAGACATGAGCGCCGCGGTGCGCTCAAGGTTCCTTTCAAACTGTTCTTTCCCGGAAAGGTATTGTACCGGCCAGGCAAAGTCGCTGATCCCCTGTTCTGCCGCCGCATGAAGGGTCCAGTAGGGATTGCTCAGATGAGGCCTTGCCAGGCAGCAAAGGTCGGCACGACCCGCGGCCAGGATCGAGTTGAGATGATCCGTTTCATAGATGTTTCCCACCGCCATCGTCGGCATTCCCGTTTCATTTCTGATGCAATCCGCGAATGGTGTCTGGAACATCCGCCCAAAAACCGGTTGCGCGTCAGGACGCGTCTGGCCCGCTGATACGTCAATCACATCACACCCTGCCTGCTGAAAAGCGCGTGCCATATACACAGACTCTTTTAGGTCCACCCCGCCTTCCATCCAGTCTGTCGCGGAAATTCTAACCGACATCGGTTTGTGCTCCGGCCAGACAGAGCGCATTGCCTTAAACACTTCCAGCGGATACCTGAGCCGGTTTTCGATGGCGCCGCCGTATTCATCATCACGATGATTCAGCAGGGGAGTAAGGAAAGCAGACAAAAGGTATCCATGCGCGCAGTGCAGTTCCACCCAGTCGAACCCGGCTTGTTCAGCACGTAACGTGGCGGTGGTAAAAGCATCTTTCACCCGGTCCATGTCCTCCCTCGTCATCTTCCGCGGGAGCTGGTTGTCAGGTGAAAAAGCAACCGCGGACGGACCAAGTAGCTGCCAGTTCCCGGAATCAAGCGGTTTGTCCATGCCTTCCCACATTAATTTGGTGGAACCTTTCGGACCGGCGTGTCCCAACTGTACCGCAATTTTTGCCTGGGTGTGTTCGTGTATGAAGCGAGTAATCCGTTTCCAACCCGCGGTGTGTTCGTCCCTGTAAAGCCCGGCGCATCCGGGGGTGATCCTTCCGTCTCGCGTGACATCCACCATCTCAGTGAACACCAGTCCAGCACCCCCTTGTGCTCTGGCTCCGTAATGTACAAGGTGGAAATCTCCAGGCTTTCCGTCCTCGGAACTGTACATCGACATCGGAGAAACCACCACCCTGTTCGCAAGTTCAAGTTCACGCACCTGATATGGCACAAACATCGGCGGAACAACGCGGGTATCCGGTGAGCCGGAGTGATCGGCAAACCAGCGTTCAACCCCTTCCAGCCAGGTCTTGTCCCGGGACCTCAGGTTTTCATGACTTACCCGCTGACTCCGGGTGAGGAGGCTGTAGGCAAACTGCAGAGGTTCAAAATCAACATAGCGGTCCAGTTGTTCGAACCACTCAGTGCTGTTCCGCGCCGCGTTCTGCAGTTTCAGCACTTCCAGCCTGCGCTTTTCCTCGTAATCGGCGAGTGCCTGTTCCAGCGGTTTACCCCGGTGCAGTTCATCGGCAAGGTCTATGGCATCTTCGAATGCGAGCTTTGTCCCGGAACCGATTGAAAAATGCGCGGTGTGAGCGCTGTCTCCCAGCAGGACCACATTGCCGTGAGACCAGCGTGCGCAGTTCACCCTGCGGAAATTCAGCCAGACAGCGGAACCGCGCAAATGCTCGGCATTACTCATCAAGGAGTGCCCATCCAGATATGGGCCGAACAGTTGTTCGCAGGTGGCAACCGACTCCTCCTGGGTCATCCCCGCAAAACCGTGCCGTTGCCAGGTTTCTCCTGAACACTCGACGATGAAAGTGCTCGTATCCCGCTCAAACCTGTAGGCATGCGCCCAGATCCAGCCATGCGGGGTATCCAGGAATATGAAAGTGAATGCTTCAAATACCTTGTGCGTGCCCAGCCAGATGAACTTGTTTTTCCGTTCATCAATTTCAGGCTGGAATTGCTCCGCATGCAGGTCACGCACCCTGCTGTTGATGCCGTCGCAGGCAATGACCAGGTCCGCTTGCGTAAATTCCGCCGGGTCAGTCACCTCGCGTTCAAATTCCATGCGGACCCCTATTTCGCGCGCGCGGTTCTGCAGAATCCCGAGCAGCTTTTGACGCCCCAAACCACAAAAACCATGACCTCCGGAAGAGATCAACTGCCCCCGGAAATGAACGTCAATATCATCCCAGTGCGCGAAATTGTCCAGAATCTGACTGGCGCTTTCAGGGTCGTTTGCCTGCAGACCTTCCATCGTCTGGTCCGAAAAAACCACCCCCCACCCAAATGTGTCGTCCGGGCGGTTTCGCTCGATAACCAGCACATCATGCTCCGGGTCGCGCAGCTTCATACTGATACCAAAATATAGTCCTCCCGGACCTCCGCCGATGCATACTATCTTCACTTGTCCTCCTTTCTTCCAATGAAAAACACAGTAAACCGTGAAAAATGGAATTCCAAGATAATTTTAAGTTTAAAATAATTTTCCGTAGATACCCGCAAAAACGCATTATCCGGGGATTACCACAACAACCGCTGTTTAGAGTAGTACTTCAATATTGAGTAATTCGAGTTACCTCGAAAGTACCGTGTTGAACCACACCGGTGCAGAAGGATGTGTTTGTTCACGGCCAGTCCAGGATCAAAAGCCCGGGCCCTGTATTATTTCACTCATCATATGGCAGAAGCAGGTCTTCCAGGAAGAACGCGGCAAATTCGCTGCGGTTTCCTGTTGCAGTTTTTTTGTAGAGGAGCGTTGCCTGCTGCCGGATGGTGCGTTCACTGACTGATCGCAGTTCCGCCATTTCCTTGAAACTCATTCCCTTCAGTATAAGCAGCCCGATCTCTTTTTCGGCTGTTGTCAGTCCCCACTGTTCAAACTGCTGATCGATAGCGTGCCCCAATCCTTTCAGCAGTTCCCGGTATTTTTCCTCCCATTTCAGGGCTTCCTCCTCCGCACCGCTTGCCCTTGACTCCAGCACACGTGCGGCGATTCTGGCCCGCAGGGACATGATCAACAGGTAAATCATCAGCGCAATCAGGCACAGCACGGACAGGAATTCCGTGATCAAGTGGGAAGGTGTGTGCCAACCGATATAATCCGCGAGGATATCCATGGATAGCAGTGAGCTTACCACAAGCAGTCCAGCAAGAGTAACCCAGGTGTTCAGTTCCCAGTTTATGTCATATGTATCATCAGCACGTTTTACAATCTTGATATTGTTGGTCTTATCCATATTTATATTTGCCCGATTGCGGAGTATTCAGTTTCAGGTCATGATTGCTTCAACCAAGGATAAATGAAAAATGAACGGACATGAAGCACATTCATGCCGAACTTGTTCATTCACGGTTTTTCAACATGGGACACAATGATAACAAAAGCATTCACATGCGGCAAATCCGGGTGGATAACCGCGGTGTTGATCCTGCTGATACTCAGTGCACCTCAAAATGTTGTGGCTGATGACGATGAAGAGGGGTGGGAATATGAAAACCGGGAGCATGAAAATGAAATGGCGGAGGAAATCAGCGAAGGCCTGGGAACGATAGCGCTGTGGGGATTTCTGCTGCTGAACGGTCTGCATTACTACAGTATGGGGTTCAAACGAATGCCCAAGGGTGTGCGGATTTCCGTTCCCGGCATTTTCAAGTGGCCGCTCAAGTGGAAGAACCGGTTCAGACACTTTCATTACTGGGGCAACCCGGTTCTGATCGCAATAGCCTGGATACACGGTGTCACGGCTGAAGACAGCAACCGGCTGGTTTGGTTCGGATGGGGGCTGATGACCCTGCTGGCTGTGACAGGACTGATCATGAAACTGCGGCGCGCTGACCAGCCTGGCGCCGGAGTAACACGCCTGCTGCACATGCAACACCTGATGTCAGTGCTGATGATCATCACCATGTTGGCAGGACACGCACCGCTTGATTGATTTCGATAAAAAATTATTTTTTTGTTCTGGAAAAGGGAGAAACACATGATACACAAGAATTGCGGTTTTTATGAATTGCGGATAGTGACGGCTTTTGCGGTTGATCTGCTGGAAAGCCCTTCACCTGGAAATCAAAAAAGACTGCTGATGAACTGCAAATCACTGGCGCTGATGACCGCGGCAACACTTGTGCTGGGCGGATGCCCCCTGCGCGAACGCTATTACGTAGAGCACCGTAACGGTAATTATGAACGGTATTACGAGGGAAATGAAGGTTACGAAAGTCATGAACGACACGAACGTCATGAGCGGTATGAAGATGACTGAACTGATCGTTATTAGAAATGTGGTTCTTCAAAAGAATTTTGGCTGAGTGTGCGTACCTTCCAAATTTATGAAGACAAGGAAGTGGAAATGAAAATTATCATCTTATTCCGGAATATATCGTTTCTCGGAGTGGGGTTGCTGATGGTTGGAGTCGTATTTGCGGGAGCCCCGGTCAGTCTGGAAGCAATGCAATTGTTGGAAAAGTACTTGAATGCTGTGCGCACGGAAAAACCTGGATTTTCCGGATTTGAAGCACAAACCGGAAAGAAATTTTACTTTGCCGAACGGATGCATACCAAAAAGCGGGATTTGCGCTCATGTTCCGTGTGCCACAGTGATGACCCGGCAGGAATCGGACAACACGTGACTTCGGGCAAAACTATTGAACCGCTTTTGCCCTCGGTTAACCCGGAGAGGCTGACTGATGCCAAAAAAATCGAAAAATGGTTCCGGCGCAACTGCAAATGGACCCTGGAACGCGAATGTACCCCTGAGGAAAAAGGACACTTCCTCACTTTTCTACACTCACGCTAAACTGATCAAGGAGATAAAATGAATCAATTCAAGATTATACCGTTATTGTTCGCATTGATTCTCGGCATTAGCTGCACGGCAACCACATGGGCGGACGGCGACGATGATGATCGCAGAGAACACAAAAAACGTGGGGGCTGGTTTTCCTCCTGGTTTGACGATGACGACGATGACGACGATGACGATGACGATTATGAACACCGGGGCAGAAGGGTCGGTGAAAATGGCGCCCCTGTTCTCGCTTCCATTAAGCATGCGCCGCCTGAATTTGAACAGGAATGCGGTTCCTGCCACATGGCCTACCAACCGGAAATGCTGCCGGCAGGATCATGGCAGAAGCTGATGGAAGGACTCACGGACCATTTCGGTGAGGACGCATCACTTGACGAAACCACGCACGTCAAAATCAATAAACACCTGGAAACATTTTCAGCCGACCGATCTGACAGCAGAATTTCGCGCACTATCAAGCGCAGCGCAGGCAACCGTATTTATCTGCGTATATCAAACATCCCCAAGCTGCGTCATGAACATTCCGAGCACATCTCGAAAAGAGTCTTGGCTCGCCCGGAGATTCGCTCAATTTCAAATTGCTCCGCTTGCCACAGCAGTGCGCAGCAGGGAGAGTATGATGAAGACTATGTCCGTATTCCGCGCTGATCCACCGGAAAGCGCATCACCGGAGAGCAGTTTCATGTTGCCGTTTCCAAGAGTCAAAGTCTGGGACTGGCCGACCCGCGTATTTCACTGGCTACTGGTGATTTCTGTAATCGGAGCATGGGCCACAAGTTTCAGGGAATGGTGGCTGGTCCAGCATGTCTGGTTCGGGCATGCGGTGATTGCCCTGCTCGTGTTCCGGATTGTCTGGGGCTGGATCGGTAACGGGTTTGCGCGTTTCAGTCAGTTTGTTACCGGTCCGCGTACGGTATGGGAATATTCCCGGATGCGGCTGCGAAACTTGCCGCAAAGGAAACTCGGCCACAACCCACTCTCAGCATGGATGATCGTAATGCTGTTGCTGGCGCTGCTCGTAATCACCCTGTCCGGAGCGGTTACCCTGGCCGGTGAAGAACGCGCAGGCCCCCTGGCCGGTTTTTTTACCCTGCAAAAGGGGGAAAATGCAAAAAGCCTGCATCGCTGGGTTTCATACGCTTTGCTGACGCTCGCCACCATCCACGTCCTTGCCGCTTTCATTGAAAGCATCACTCATAATGAAAACCTTCCATGGGCGATGATCACCGGGTTTAAACGGGAAGAAGCAGAACTACGGGATGAAGACCGGACACTTGTTCCGAACACTCGTGTCCAGCGGATATTCTTGAGTGCATTCACTCTTGTTTGCCTGGCGGCAACTGTGTTGATCTCCATGGAATACCATTCTCCGGTCACCCTGGCTGCAATGCGGGGAGAAAAGGCGCCTGGCCTTCTGTTTTACCAAAGCGAATGTGCTTCCTGTCATTTCGGGTTTCATCCGGGACTGCTGCCCAGCCGTTCTTGGGAAACTATGATGACCGGGCTGGAAAATCACTTTGGAGAAGATGCCTCGCTGGATCCTGATACAACATCAATGTTGTTTAGTTATCTCAGGGACAATTCCGCAGAGCATTTCCATTCCGAAGCTGCGTTCAAGCTGCTGCGTTCCATCCCTGATTCGCAGACGCCGCAGCGGATCACCGGGACCGGCTACTGGAAGCGCAAACATGAAGACATTTCCGAGGAAATTTTCATGCGCAATACGATACGCAGTTTTCTCAACTGCGGCGCGTGCCATCGCTACGCGGAATTTGGCTCATACGAAGACGAGCACATCCGCATTCCACTGCCGCAAACAAACCTTGAAGGAGTAAAATGAAAAACGCATTGTCGCTGTTCATTGGCGCAATCATCCTGCTTCTGTTCAACGCTTGCGCGGAGATAGAAGATGAAAAAGATTCCCTTGATGAAAACGAAACTGAAATCAGTTCACTCAATGATATAAGCCACAATTTTGGACAGGACTGCACAGCTTCATGTCATGCTTCCGGTGGTAGCGGGGAATATGTTTTTACTGCTGCCGGCAGCGTTTATAACTCCGCAGGGTCTGGACCATATACTGGAACCGGGTACGTCAAGCTATATTCAGGTTCAACACTGGTAAAATCAATTGCGGTTGATGCGAGCGGGAATTTCTACACCACCGAAGCAGTGGGCAGTTTTACACTTCCAAAAGTGGACCTCGGCGGGACCGTGACTGCCATGACCCAGGACACGAGCAGCGGTGCCTGCGCAACCTGTCACGTAAGCGGGGGCTCCGGCAAACTGATCAACGGTGCGACTGGTCTATAACATAATCACGGGTGCATGTGTTTGCGTTTCAGCCGTGTATTTATTCCTTTTGCTTTCTTCTTGCGTTACCGTCCACCCTGTTTGCTGTTACCGCCCTTGAGCAATCCAAAAGGCTTCAACTGGTTTATGCCCATTTGCTCGACCTGAGGGCTAATTCCGCTCCGTCCCCGGAAACTCCCTGGATGCTGGAAATAGGCGCGGATTTGCAGCCCATGCCCACTATTGACTCACGCATCGGGGCTAAAACCGAACCGATTGAAACTTTGCCTGTTTCCGGACGTCTGCGGTTCCGGTTTTTTTTACCGGGAGGTGGAATGCTTGGCATCTCCGGGTTTCCCGGAATTACCATCGGGAAGCAGCATGTCTCGGCATTTCAAACTGAAGCAGGTTTGAGACACTCCTGGGGACGGCTGCTGGCTGGATGGAGGGTTTCCGCTTCCTCCTGGAATGTACTCGGCCCAATGACAACTACAAAGTACAAGGACCGTTTTCAAACACGGCAGCAGAACACTGATCTGTCGGCAGGATGGGATTTTGATGGTTGGCAGCCCTATGCCGGATTTGGGTTTGGCTTTCTGAATTCGGATCTCTGGATTGAAGAATCACAAATCACTTTGAAAATACAAAACGAACCCTATGCGTATCAATTCTTGGGTTTCGGAATGAGATTAAAAAACTGGGGCTTCCATTTTGAACAACACCGGACAGAAGAATTCCTACTCCATTTTCAGCTTTCGGCAACCTTGCGGTTTTAAGGAATCATGTCCTGGAGCAATGCTTCATCTTTATTTCATTTGCTTATAGTTTGTATTCTGCTGCTTGGATGTTCACGCGCCGATACACTCGGGGGGGATGCTCCTGATGAAATCAAAATAACCGGTACGCCTACCTGGAAAAACGGAATCGGAGAACTGGTGAGAGCCAAATGCGCCACATGCCATGTGCGTCCCTTCACATTCTACACGCCTCTTGGCACTCCCGGGACACTGGACCTGTCCGTCTACGACAATTCAAGTAACACTGGTGGCGCAAACGTATTGGGGTTTTGGATAGAAGCTGGAATCCTGGACAAAGACCTGAGCGGGGTTACCCGCAAGATGCCTCTCGAGTATGCGACCCCGCTGACTTTGGGAGAGATTGATGCTTTGAAAAACTGGTCAGGGTCCGGCAGTCCGGAAAACTGATAAGGTCTGTTTTGAAAAAAAATCATCGTTGAATAGCATATTCTGTCATTTCACCCTTATGCGGTGAAAGCAAAACAATTAATCATGAAAACACAAAAAAAATGAAACCCCTAACCCGCATCCAGATAGAAGAAGCCTGCCTCGATACAATCGCTCGGGAAATGGGGTTGAAATCCGGTGATATCAACACGGACATGAACTTGCGGGACGATTTGGACATCCAATCGCTTGATGCGATGAACATAATCATGTCCCTTGAAGACTGGTTCAAAGTTGAGGCAGATATTGAATCGGTTTTAGAAATGCAGAAAGTCTCTGATTTAGTCGAGCACCTGGAAGAACGTATGCTTTCCTGATATCAGGGTGGGATGACTGAGGACTATTTGCAGGCCCCAACCAGAGTAAGCTTATGGAGTGTGTGTCAGAAATATATGGGTGGAGGATGTTGAATCCAAACTTCCCGCGGAATGGCGGCTTTCCTCTTCTGCCTGAATCGCTAAACAGGATGCCTGAAATGCATCACGACGTATCTGCCTTGCGGGCAGGCAAAAAGACAGGATTGCCGGTAGAAACAGGGTTCAGTTGTGTTTGACCCAGGCTTCCGGTCCCTGCTGACGACCCTGTTGACTGAACGCCCACGCGTTTGGATCCGTATCCATTGAAGGCCTGTCTGCGTCGTCAATGTTTTCAGGCATTCGTGCTTTCTGGATTTTCTTCAGAATTTCCTCGAGCGCTTGCAGTCTCAGTTCAAGATTTCCGATTCTTTCAAGCAGAATGTGCTCAGAAACCGAGCGCATGAAACTCTGTGATGTCGCGGTTCCGGCAGTCATCTTCCCTCCTTCGCTGACGGTCTCCACCTTGGTGGAGTAGGTTGCCTCGGTTCTCAGGTTTTGCTCCGTGTGTTCTCAAAAAAACTGCCCGAAGCATCTGAATTAAACCGGGTTTCCGGTTACATCACATCTTAATGCAAAACCAATTTTGCTCCCATCCGTAGATGTACGGAAGTCGTTAACCAGGTCTTGAATCAAGCGAATATTGAAATATTAAAAGGGATAGAAAGCGTGCTATGAAAATGCCGACTGCTCAGGGATGCTTAACGGGGGTTTTCTTTTCTGGGCCTGACGTAAAAACAAACCGCCACAGCCAGGCAAGCGGGTCAAAGAAGACCCCGGCAACTCGTTCCTTGAGCGGGATGATGCCGTTGTCGGTGATGCGGATTTCTTCCGGACACACCTCCGTGCAGCATTTGGTGATGTTGCAAAACCCGATTCCGAACTTGTCCTTGAGTTCCTGAAGCCGGTCGTGGGTGTCGAGAGGATGCATGGCAAGGGATGCTAACCGGATGAAAAATCGTGGACCTGCGAAATCAGGCACTTGATGGTCGCGCATTACGTGACAGACGTTCTGGCAGAGAAAACACTCGATGCACTTGTGAAACTCCTGGATGCGTTCAATGTCTTCCTGCTGCATGCGGAATGTCCCGTCCGCCTCTCTGGGTTTGGGCGCCACTGGCCGGATGCGCCGGTTAAGTGCATAATTCCATCCGACATCCGTGACGAGATCGCGCATGTGGGGAAAGCGACGCATGGGTTCGACACGCACCGGCTTGTCTAGTGGGAGTTCATCCAGGCGGGTCATGCACATCAAGCGGGGAACACCGTTGACCTCTGCGCTGCAGGAACCGCATTTTCCCGCTTTGCAGTTCCAGCGCACAGCCAGGTCATTTGCATGGCGTCCCTGGATTTGATGAATACCATCGAGGACAACCATTCCTTCGCTGACTTCAACCGGGAATTCAACCAGTTTCCCTTGTGCGGCTGAACCGCGGTACACGTGAAATTTAGCCTCACTCATGCCTGCTACCGCCTACTTCAATCCAGTAATTTTTTAAGACGTGCAGGCATCGGTTCGCGAACTCTATGCTTGTAAACCATGCGTTCTTCCTCCTTGCGGATAATCGTATTCAGCTGCTTGAATTCGTTGCTGCTTTCAGGAAAATCCAGGCGGGTATGTCCTCCGCGGCTTTCCTCCCGGTGCAATGCAGCCAAGGTAATCGCCTCCGCCACACACAACAGGTTTCTTAGATCAAGCGCGTAATGCCATGCGGGGTTGTACTGCCGATGTCCTTCCACGCGCACATTGGACGCTCGAGTTTTAAGTGTATGCAACAGTTGCAGCCCCGTTTCCATTTCTTTACGAGTGCGAACAATGCCCGAATGCTTCTCCATCATTTCCTGAAGTTCCGCCATGAGTGCGTACGGGTTTTCTGTACGCTCCGGTTCATAAGGATCGAGAGAGATCCTTTCCATCTGTTTCAGTTGATCCTGATTTGGGTCCGGGATATCTGGATGAGCGCAGGCATACTCAGCGGAGCAACGTCCCGCACGAGCGCCAAAGACAAGTACGTCTGTGAGCGAATTGCCTCCCAGCCGGTTCGCTCCGTGCAACCCCCCGGCGGCCTCACCGGCGGCAAAAAGTCCCTCCACTGTGGACATGGCAGTTTCCGGATCGACTTTTATTCCGCCCATCATGTAGTGGCAGGTCGGCCCTACTTCCATTGCGGTGGTGGTGATGTCGAGGTTCCCCAGTTTCATGAACTGGTGATACATGCTGGGCAGTTTCTTCTTGATGTATTCCGAGTCTCGCTGGCCGGCAATATCAAGGAATGCTCCACCATGGGGGCTGCCGCGTCCAGCCAGACGTTCACTTCGAATGGCGCGCGCTACCACATCCCGGGTGAGTAGTTCTGGCGGACGACGCGCCTCTCTGTCTCCGGCAAGCCAGCGTGCCGCTTCCTCCTCGCTATCGGCAGTTTCCGCGGCAAAAGTCTCGGGGATGTAGTTGAACATAAAACGGAGGCCATCGCTGTTTTTCAGCACGCCTCCTTCACCCCGCACCCCCTCGGTGACCAGAATTCCCTGCACACTCGGAGGCCAAACCATGCCGGTAGGATGAAACTGGACGAATTCCATATCGATTAATTCCGCCCCTGCGCGGTATGCCAGGGCATGCCCGTCTCCAGTTGATTCCCAGGAGTTGCTGGTCACCCGGTACACTTTGCCGATCCCTCCAGTCGCGAGTACCAGCGCCTTGGCACGGAAGAGGATGAACTTACCGCTTTCACGCCAGAAGGCGTATGCGCCGATAACCCGTTTCCCTTCTTTGAGCAGTTCGACAACACAGCATTCCATGTAAATTTCAAGGCCCTGATGAATGCCATGGTTTTGCAGGGTGCGGATCATTTCAAGCCCTGTACGGTCACCAACATGCGCAAGGCGGGGATAGCGATGGCCGCCGAAATTCCGTTGCGCGATCAGTCCCTCGCGAGTCCGGTCGAAGAGGGCTCCCCATTCCTCCAATTCACGTACACGGTCCGGCGCTTCCCGGCAGAAAATCTCAACCATTTTCCAGTTGTTCAAGTATTTTCCACCGCGTATAGTATCACGGAAGTGTACTTGCTCGTTGTCACGGTCGTCGGTATTCTGCAGGGACGCGGCCATTCCTCCTTCCGCCATCACTGTGTGCGCCTTGCCGAGCAGTGATTTGCATACCAGTCCGACCGACACCCCGGACGCGGAAGCTTCCACCGCTGCTCGCAATCCAGCGCCTCCTGCGCCGATTACCAGCACATCATGTTCCTTGATTTCGTATTGTTCCATTCAGAAAATCCGGAGGTCTGAGAACACTCCCATTGAAATGAGACGCACGTAAAGATCTGTGAATCCCACCCAGAACAGGCTGATCCACGCCCACTGGTTGTGATGAAGGTTGAATAAACTGACCAATTCCCACGCCCGGTACCGTTGTTTTCCGAATTTCGCACAGGAATAGCAATCGACATTTCCGCCGACCAGATGCCGGAGGGAATTGCAGCCGAATGTAAATGCGGTGAGGAAAACGAAGTTAAGGGTCAATACCACGCTGCCGACACCGATTCCAAAGCCTTCGTTAAAATCGAAGACCACCACGGCGTCATGCCCGAGAATCAAACAAAACAGCAGGGCGAGATAAAGAAAATAGCGGTGCAGGTTCTGGAACAACAGCAGGGCTCGCTCCCTGCGGTAATTTTGTGGCATCCCACCAACTGCGCAGGCGGGAGGCGAGAGAAAAAAAGCACGGTAATAAGTCTTGCGATAATAATAACACGTGAGCCTGAATCCAGCCGGCGCCCAGAGAATCAGGAATGCCGGAGAGAAAGGCCACCAGTCAACGATGATCAGGGGAGAATAAAACGGAGAAAGATACGGACCCCACTTGTAATGGTCTCCCTGAAATGCTGCCCATGTGGAATAGATTATGAAGGCAAGCAGCCCGAAAGCGGAAAAAACCGGGCCTATCCACCATGCATCCGTCTGGGTTGTCTCCAGCAGGGCAGGGGTTGTTTGTGATATAGAAGAACCAGTCTGCATCAATGACTTATGAATGCTTTCAATATAGAATATAACATGCCCGAACAGCGCATGAATTCACCGCAAACCGATGCATGCTTCCGGTTTTGCGTTTTCGGGAAGGAATATGCCGTAAAACTTTTGGATGACACTCAACCCTGCTTTTCGAGCATTTTCTCCAGCTGCTTGACCCTTTTGTTCAAATCAGCGATTTGTTTTTGCATCTGAGTGAGTTGACCGTCCCGGGTTCGATGGGAACGTACCGGGTGGGCTTGATCAACTCCTGATTTGTCCTTGAGGTTTTCAAAGGCAAACTCATGCGCAAAATGATGGATGGTGTCATGTTTTGGCTTTTTCATGGCTTCCCCTTTCCAATGGGCTTGGCGTCAAAGCTGATGGAGGAAAGTTGCCTCAAGCAAGCACCTCGTCAAACATCTAATGAACAAGGCATCAGTCAAGACACAATGAGGAGTCAGCTTTTCACACTCTAGGACAGACTCAGGGTTACCATCCATATGGGTGATAATCCGTTCAACCGAGCATCCAGTATCCTTAAACACAATACACTATACTCCACATATGATTAAATGGATAGACCGTTGGCGGCCCCTCCGGTTGAACTTACTTCCAGACGCTACTTGCCTGCCAAATTTGGCGAGAGACTAGACAAGATTTTACAGAATGTCAAGAAGAAGAATCCTTGTGAAGACTGATAAAGGGAAGGAGGAGAGAACGTGGCGTGAAAATGAAGTATTATGCAGCAAGAACAGTCTGGCGAATTTCCTGCAATCCTCTGTTCGCCGAGGCCGGCATATTACAATGAACCGTGCGCTCCCCCTGCCATGTGAGTACGGGAGGCTTGAACCAGTGTACTGTACTCAGGCACGGGAGCGATCGATGTAACGCAAAACAAGCTGGAAATATTGAAATCAGGACAACACTGAGAGATCTTTTTTCGTAAGATGATTTTAGTTTCTACTCATAATGAAACCAAATTAACAGCATTTTATTTGATGAAACTGCTTGAGTTTGCACCCAACATCGCCTAATCTCTTGCTGGAGATTAGTTTGCAGGCAATCGTAATTGCACATTCATTAATAGAAATGCTTGAATGCTGATCTCAGTTTTTGTTATTTCAAGAGAATTAAACAGGGCGTGATTTATATCAAAATAACAAACCGAAAAACAATGGAGGTTGGAAAATGAAAGTTTCTGAAATAATGATCAAGGACGTTTTTGCGGTAATGCCCGAAGACTCGGTAAAAAAAGCGGCGGCAATACTTTGCACAAACATGATTACAGGTGTGCCTGTAGTTGATGAAAATAGTGATTTAATGGGAATCATTTCTGAAAAGGACATACTCTTTGCAATGTACCCGGATTACACAGAGATATATAATCAGTCCCTCTCTAGTATAAACTTTGAAGAAATGGAAGATAGATACAAGGATGTCACAAAAATGAAGGTAAAAGATTTAATGACCAGAAACGCGGTCACAGCAACACCTGATACACCAATTTTGAAGGTGGCGTCACTCATGATAAACAAGCATGTTCGTCGCGTTCCCATTATAGAAGGGAAAAAACTAGTCGGGATTATTTCACAGGGCGCAATTCATCAGGCAGTATTTAAAAAAGAGCTTGGTCTGTAAACCTTCCGATCAACGGAAATTTGATGTTCAGGTTTTTCTGATGCTTTCACTCAAATGATCCTCAAGTCGGTAACAATCCCCATTGATACGAGGCGTATGTAGAGATCGGCAAATCCCACCCAAAACAGGCTGATCCACGCCCACTGGTTGTGATGGATGTTGAACAAGCTGACAAATTTCCACGCCCTATAACGCTGTTTCCCATTTTTAGCGCAGGAATAGCAGTCGACATTTCCTCCGACCAGGTGCCTAAGTGAATCGCACCCGCATGTAAATGCGGTAAGGAACACAAAGTTAAGGTTCAGCACCACGGTACCAACGCCGATTCCGAATCCTTCGTGGAAACCGAAAGCAGACACAGCGTCATACCCCAGCACTACACACAGCAACAATGCAAGATAGAGAAAATAGCGGTGCAAGTTCTGGAACAGCTGCAGGAAACGCTCACCGCGGTAATTTTTCCGTACACCACCGACAGAACAGGCGGGAGGAGAGAGCAATAAAGAGCGGTAATATGTTTGCCTTTGGTAATAACAAGTAATCCGGAAACCAGCTGGTGCCCATATAATCAGGAATGCGGGAGAAAATGGCCACCAGTCAACGATTATCAAGGGAGTATAGAACGGAGAAAGATACGGCCCCCACTGGTAATGATCCCCCTGGAAAGCCGCCCAGCAGGAATAACCAATGAATACAAACAGCCCAAGCGCGGAAACAAACGGTCTGATCCACCAGCCATCCGTCCTGGATGTATCCAGCAGGGTTGGTGCTGTTTGAGAATGAGGAATACCCGGTTGCATCGCTGGCTCTTGAATGAGGGAAGGTGCTTGACGTGGAAGTCCACTGCAAACCGGGCAAGGAGCCGGGAGCGTGGTCGAGGTTTAATGCTGCCGGTACCGGTTGACGTTTCTCAACCCTGCTTTTCCAACATCTGTTCCAGTTGCTTGACCCGTTTTGTCAAATCGGCGATTTGTTTTTGCATCTGCGTGAGTTGACCGTCCCTGGTACGGTGCGCACGTACCGGGTGGGCCTGCTCGACTCCGGATTTGTCTTTGAGGTTTTCAAAGGCAAATTCGTTTGCAAAATGATGGATGGTGTCATGTTTTGAGGTATTCATGTTATTCCTTTATTAATTTCAAAACTTTGTTTTCAATACTGTGAAAGGGGTCATATTCCCCAGAGAATAAAAGCGGTCATTATGGTGCCGATTACAGCGCCACCATAACAGATTGTGGATATCATTAAACTGAAAGGCTTCAGGCCCATGTCAATCAGTGTAAAGCGGAAACGATGCGCCCAGTGATAAAACGGCAGTGAAATCACGAAAAATATTATCGTTTTTATAATTGGATTATGTACAGCATGTTGAATTCTTTGCAAAGAAGAAACTGATTCTCCTGTTAATTCATAAGGTATAATAACTCCGGTAATGATGAGGAGGACAGGAAACAGCATTGCTGAAATCATACCTCCCGCGGAAAACAAAAACCACATGAAGGGTTTGATGGATTTCACCATGACAAAGCTCCGAATATAAGCCAGTAGATTAGTATCGATACAGCTATCCAGGCTAAATAGACTGCTCCGGAGATGATAATTTCCGGGACTCTATCCTCACCCAAATGGAGTACAAGAATCTTCGGAGTTAAGTTAAACCACGAGAAGGCATGATAGAATACAAAAATAAAAAAAATAATATGAACAACCAGGATGACTGGGGACTGTAAAAATGAAACCACCTGTGTATATGGTTCCCTGCTGTCTCCCAGTTTAAAAAGTAAAACCAGAAGAAACAGGCAGTATCCTGCGACAAACAGACTGGTAAATTCGCGGATCACAAAGAAGAAGTAGGGTCTTCTTTCCAGCCACCAGGTTTTTGGATAAGGTCTGATGTAGGAAGTCATTCTGTCTTGCTCCATGGGATCATCGTTTCCTTGAACCAGTCCAGGGTGCTGGACACCTTTGCCCGCTGAATCGCAGCCGCAGGGTCTACTCCTTCAGGACACACCGCGCTGCATTCGCCGACAAAGGTGCATTCCCAAATCCCCTTGTGACTGTCAATCACTTCCTTGCGATGTTTACGCCCCTGGTCCCGTGAATCAAGATTGTAACGCTGAGCCAGAGCGATTGCAGCGGGTCCTACATAGCTTGAGTTCATCGCATATATGGGACACGCCGCGTAGCAGAGCATACAATTGATGCACAGGGTGTACTGTTTAAAATGAGCCAGTTGTGATGGTGACTGGAGATATTCACCTTCTTCAACTGGTTTTTCCTCACCTTTTTTTCTGATAATAAAAGGTTTGACTTCGGTCAGTTTATCCACGAAGTCGTGCATCTCGAAGATAAGGTCGCGTTCCACCGGGAATCCATGCAAGGGCTCAACACGAATTTTCCGGGATGAATAGTCTTTCAGAAAAGCCGAGCAGGTCAGTTTAGGCACGCCGTTGACCATCATTCCGCAACTTCCACAGACCCCCATCCGGCATGACCAGCGGTATGACAGGGTGCCGTCAAGTTCATCCTTGATGTAGTTAATGGCATCGAGAACCACCCAGTCTTCCCTGTAGGGAACTTCATAACTCTGGAAAAAAGGTTCGTTTTCCTTTTCCGGACGGAACCGGAAAATTTCAATTTCAACTGTTTCAGACAACTTCACTCCTCTAATCCGTAAACTCGTTCTCCCGGCGGCCATTGAGTAATAACGACGTCCTTGTATTCGATGCGGCTGCCGGCTTCGGTTCGGTAAGCAAGTGTGTGGCACAGAAAATTCTCATCATCCCGGACAGGAAAGTCTGTGCGCTGGTGTGAACCCCGACTTTCCTTCCTTGCCAACGCGCTGAAAATGATTGCTTCGGCCACATCGATCATGTATTCCAGTTCCAAAGCCAAAAGTAGTTCAGTGTTGAAATGCAGACTTTTATCCTCGATGTGGATTGAAGAAAACCGGTCTTTAACTTCCTCGATCTTGTTGCCGGCTTCCTTCATACTCGCCTCTGACCGGAAAATACCCACACTCTGTTCCATGATATGATGCATTTCATTGCGGAGGTTGGAGACCCGTTCGGTTCCGCCCTCTTCATGCAGGAAATCACGGATGATTCTATCGTGTTCATCAGCCCCCTGTTTTTCCAGGGCATCTACATTAACATGGGGATGTTTGGTGGCAAAGGCCGCCGCCGCTCTCCCTGCACGGGCGCCATAGACCAGGATTTCAGCAAGTGAATTCGACCCCAGGCGGTTGGCTCCGTTAACCGATACACAGGCACATTCACCCGCCGCAAAAAGTCCCGGCAGCATGGTGCCACCATCTTTATCTGTATCGATTCCACCCATCATGTAGTGTACAACCGGACGCACAGGGATTGGTTCGTAAACAGGGTCTGTTCCCATGTATTTTGTTGCCAGTTCCCTGACAAATGGGAGTTTCCTGTCAATTTTCTTCTCGCCCAAATGCCTTATATCCAGGTGTACGACGTCTCCGAATGGCCCGGGGATTGTGTTTCCTTTTTCCTGTTCCTTGATGAATGCCTGGCTTAACCTGTCCCTGGGCCCCAATTCCATGCTTTTGTGGACGGGATGCAGGGGATCGTCAAGGTCATGAGGCTTGCCCAAGTCATAGTCCTGGAGATACCGGTACCCGTTTTTGTTGACAATGATGCCCCCCTCTCCCCGCGCCGCCTCTGTAATCAAGATTCCTGATCCCGGCAGCCCGGTGGGATGGTACTGAACGAATTCCATGTCCTTCAAGGGAATCCCGGCCCGGTAGCACATTGCCATTCCGTCGCCTGTCTTTGTCTCTCCGTTGGTAGTGAAGGCGAAAACACGTCCGGCGCCTCCGGTACACATGATAACCGCTTTTGCGGCAATCACCTCCAGGGTACCGGAACGCAGTTCAATCGCAGTCACTCCATGGCATCTCCCGTCTTCAACCAGAATTTTGGTGGCAAACCATTCGACATGACGGACGATATTTTTGTATTTCAATGAAGTCTGGAAAAGCGTGTGGAGCAGGTGAAAACCGGTTTTGTCCGCGGCAAACCAGGTTCGGTCAATCAGCATTCCACCAAACGGGCGCACAGCAACCGTACCGTCAGGTTCTCTGGACCACGGGCAGCCCCAGTGTTCCATCTGTATCAGTTCGTTAGGCGCTTCCCTCACCAGCAGTTCCACCGCATCCTGATCACCCAACCAGTCACCTCCAACAATGGTGTCCTTACAGTGATCTTCGAAACTGTCGTTGCCTTTTATAACTGCCGCGGCGCCACCCTCGGCAGCAACCGTATGGCTCCGCATCGGATAAACCTTGCTCACCAACGCGATTTGCAGATCCGCGTTTGTTTCGGCGATTGCGATGGCCGCTCTTAATCCGGCGCCTCCTCCTCCCACAATCACGACATCATACTGAAGAGCCATCAGAAACTACCTGCAAACATTAGTTTGATATGTAAAAACACAGAATTTCATTATCTTCATCTTGATCCCCGGGATGAGCCTTCGGCATGACAGGTTCATCGCACTTTAAATATTTTTGTTGTGAAAAGTCGCTTCTCCCCATGTCTTCACGGGGAAACTTAGAATCTGTGGAACCCTGCCTTGTCCTCATGGAAACAGGGCACACTGCATGACAGGGTGTTTTTAAGCGGGCGAATTAATTTGGGCGAGTGGGCAAGATACTAGGCAAGGAATGCCTGAATGTCAAGCAAATGATCTGATACTTAACTGATTTAATGCGATGAATAATATCATATATTATCTCCCTTTATTTGTCTGTACAAAAATAAAATCCTCCGTTTCGTCACCTTTTCACGTATTACCCCACGAATCGACATTTGCTTGATGGAGTCCGGGTATCCATATTTCTGCCCCGGTTGATGTGATCATCAATCTCCGCGGAACTTCCGATCATCCGTCCGAATAGAAACACGGTGAAAGCCGCGTTTTCCAGCGCTTTTTCGGAAATCTCGCCATCCTGGTATGGTTTCCACAACATCTTCAGCAACAACACCGCGATTACCGCATCAACGTTGACACAGTATACATTATTACTGACCCCGGTCTTGAAAAGCGCTTCAACCAACTCGTGGTAAAACTCAAGGAAAGCATTGTACTGTCCGCGTTGAGAAAGCAGGTTGTTGACAAAAACTTCCCGGGGATCGTGGTTCACCTTTTTGCCTTTAAAAACCGGGTGGCTGATGCATGGGATTTTCCAGTACGAGAGTTCCCCTTCCGCCTTCGCCCGGACCTTGTACTTTTTGTATTCTTTTGCGTAATCGAGCGCCATCTGCGCCAGGTCTAGCCCGTGATCTTCAGCCCCGGGATCGACCAGACCAACCTCTCTGAAGCGCTCCATCAGGAAAGTCATGGCCTCGTAGCCATTGCCGCCGTGGGCATATCCGGTGTGTGACAGGAAACCGATGTAGCCCTTGTTGATCTGCACCCGTCCCGGCGCTTCAGGCCCGTCGGCGCTGACCGCTCCCTTGGCTCCCTGAGCGGAGATAGTCCCCGGGCCGTTGGAAATCACCATGCCCAGGATAATTTGTAGAGTGAAAAGTTCCTCGGTCGTCGGTCTTGCGTCAAGCAGTGCCAGGTATGCGGTTTCCGTGAAACTCCATTCGCCCAGCAATTCACTTGTGGAAACTCCGCAGAAGTGTTCCTCCCCCTGCCGGTCCTTTTCCACCGATGCCCCAATCAGCACACTGAAAACCCGTAAATGCCAGGGCAAGTTGTAAAGTGAGTTCAATGACAACCGCTTGTACATCAGGCCGTTCCATGCCAAGTGGCACGCAACCGCACCCATTACCGCGTGAGCGCTTATGGCGTGTCCGGTCTCTTCAGCCCAGGCATTCAAAAAATCAATGAAAACCGATTGAACCCCACGTGCCGCCATGGCATCGAGCATGGTTTGTCCCAGATTTGCTTCATCCTTGGTCACCAGGTCCTCCGCTGCTTTTCCTTTCAACGCTGCTTTAAACTGGGTTGAAAAATCGAACCCGGTTTCGCCCGGATTGCGAAGAACCGTATCTTTGAACAATTCCACCAGGGTGCGGATTGCCGACTGCGCGGGTTTTAACATATCCGGACCTACCCCTGCCACAGCGGCAGCGAGGGCTGTGTTTGGGCTGTTTCCCGACTTGCGTGCTGCATCAGCGGCAAGGAGCCCCTGAGAGTAAACCTGATTGACATATGCGTTTAATACAACGTTTGTCATTTCGCGCCCGGATTCGTCCGGATAGCTGCGCAGCAGAGCATGAACCAGGTTTTCCTCGAAACTCTTTGCGGTGGAATCCAACACACTCACCCCGTGAATCCGGGTCACCTGGCTCTTGGGATCCATCATCGTGGCCCCGGAGGCATCCTTAAGGGTTTGACGAGGCTGGATCAGGCCCACCTGCTCGTTCAGTATATCGATGTGCTCGCCATAAGGCTGAACCGCTTCAACTACGGGGATTGCCAGTTCTTCCGGAAGCAGAATTCCCTGGTCGTTGGTGAACCAGCACTTGAGTGAGAGATCCCCTTTAGGGGCAAAGTCTGACTTTGCGCCGTTTGCCTCCATCACCGCAGTCAAAGCCTCAGGCACGTGGGCGATGTTGGTCACCACCGCGCCCCTGGCTGAATAGACGGGATTCTCCGGAGTGTAGATGTCATCCACGCCAAATTTATCCATGAACCACCTCTCCTTGGATTCAGCACTGTCCCCGGAACCGGCGATTGCCCCGGCATGGCCGCAGGCCCTGGTAAGTTTTGCCTTCCAGCGGCCTACCACGCATGCTACTACCGGCTTGTGAAAGTTGATATCCGCTTCATAATAGCCTCCCGGTTCGATATAAATAACCGCCGCCTTGGAGCGGGCGTCGTTGTGAAAGGCATGAACGAACTCCGGTGCGGCGTAATGGATGTATACGTCCTTACCGGAAGATACAGAGGTAGTGGTTCCCCAGCCCCTAGTAAGCAGGTAGACGGCGATTGTGGTGGTGAAATTGCCGGAGTTGGAATACACGGCCACTGAACCCGGCACCAGCGATTCCTCCGGCTTGCTTCCGCCAAGGGCGCCCCCGATGCGCACCTTGTTATGTGCATCAGCAACCCCCAGGCAGTTTGCGCCGAAGACGTCCACACCTCGCTGCTGGCAATATGAGCGGATGATGCGGGCATCCCTGAGGGGCACCTTTTCTGTGACAATCACCACCTTGAGAATCTCGGGGTTGACACGCACCGCTTCGATCACCGCATCCTTTACTCCGGCAGGAGGCACGTAAACCACCGCGGTGTTGAACCTGTGACCGGCCCCCAGCGCTTCTACCACGTTGTTGTAAACCGGTATGTCACCCCCCGTGGTTTTAAGTTTTGAACCTGATCTCCCGGGCTGGGTGCCGCAGACAACGTTGCCGCCTGAATACGCGTGACTGGTGGGAGTCACCGAGCGGCTCTCACCGCCCAGTATATTGAGCACACACACCCTGTCGTTTTTGGTGGCAACGGATGCCAGTGAACTGATGCCCACGAAATAATCTGAAAAAGCATCAACTCCGCGGGGATGGATGTTGTATCCGCGATTCAGTTCAAAACCAGTGCTCATTGCTCGTCTCCAGTAGTTGCCCATATCAATTTTTCCTCACTGCTCTTCATTTATCCCAAGGATTCCGGCAATCTCCGCGTGGCCTCCGTTAGCCATCCAGTCGTCGATCTTCATCGCGTAGTTCACAACCCAGCTCATGGCAGAGTCATGACCGAAGATGCGGTAGGGAAGTCCCAATGCATCCAGGGTATCACGCATGTAACCCATCCCGCGCACCAGGTTCGGTCCTCCACGCCCAACGACCACGTATAGCGGCGTAGGCCCCACATTGTTGAAGTATTCGCGCAAGGCATCAGCCATGGCCCGGAAAGTCTCGAAGATATCGGTGTTGTTGGCCTTGCCTCCGATGATGAAAAGCACGTTGCTCCGCTTCAGCCAGTATTTGAAGGTGATGCGGCTGATGTCGAACATTTTCTGGTAGGGGGGATTGCCGCCGAAATCCGATGAGATGGTGCCCCGATCCCCAAGCAGCTCAGTCACCATGGCGTTGGCGCCGCCACCGAAAGTCATGGCGGTGATTGTGCCGCTTTCGTTGGTGACAAACACATCAGATTGCCCCTGGTATGTGCGCAGCTGGTTCACCTCCATTTCAAACTGAGAATAGCTGGATACATCCAGGCTGGAGGGCAGGTTGAGCCTTTTCCAGTTAGGGTCGTCCGTATCAAACGAGCATTTGAAATCGCAGGCCACCGGCACCAGCCTTCCGCCTCCTTTGTCAAGCATGCGAATCGGGTTGAGTTCCAGCATGCTCATGCCGTAATTGTGGTACAGGTCCCACAGCTTGGGGAGGTTCTGCACCAGTGGGCTGACGATTTCGTTCGGAGCATTGATACGCTGCAGGGAATTGTTAACCACAAACCCCTTGAACCCGGTCAGGGAGTCGAAGGGCACGTTGACGATCTTGTCCTCTCCCAGTTCCTCGATGTCCATGCCGCCATGGTGGGTAATGGTGATCGCCGGAGCCCGGTACCGTGTGCTGTCGGTGATGGAACAGTAGATTTCATAATCCGAAGGAACGAGGCCTTCGAATGTAACCCCTTCAGCCTTGGCGTAGGTGTTGTCATGACTGTGTTCGGCAAAATAAAGACGCTCCTTCTCCTTCATTGCCGTGGCCACGTCGGTGGCTTTGCCGATCAGCCCGGCCTTGCCTTTCTTGCCTACCCCGCCTTTGAAAATCGGTTTGACCAACACCCCTCCGTGCCTGTCTATGAGACCCTTGATCTCATCAGGACTAGCCTCCGGTCCCAACACTTCCGAGGTCGGGAACCCCACGTACTTGAGAAGCCTGGCACCCCAGTGCATTCCGGTAATCTGCATGATTCGATACTCCTGATGTAACGAAACTGAGTAAGCGCAGTTGTTGATGCGCCTGAATTTTGCTGGAATTGTGTGTAGGAGTTCCAGAAGATCTGAAGTGGGCTCTCAGCCTGAGGAACAACGGGCGAGTTTTGAATTTACTTATTTTTAATGGAACTAATTAAAAGATCAACAAAAAACTTTGAATAAATTAATATCGAGTCCTTTTGTTGAGATTTTTTTGTGTAAAATGAGTCATGGACTCACCGGAAAAGCATGCGTGCGATGCCGACAAGCACCACGATCATCAGCGTCACCCCGAGCCAACGGTAGAAGCCGGAGGAACGCAGGCCAAGGAGATAGTCATGGAATTTCAAGCCGAGGTAGTGACCGACAAGGTTGGTCGGCAGCAGCCACCACTGCCAGTCGAGGTGTAGGTCAACCCCGGAGAAATAAAGCACAGCCAGTTTCGGCGGGGCAAGGATCACCCAGAGAGCGAGCAGGCTGTCACGCAGGCGGCGCCGTTCAATCCAGCCGGCAGCCACCGAGACTATCAGGGGCGAACCAAGCAGGGCAAGACCGGAAAGGTAGCCTCCCAGAATGAGTGCAGCAAGGTCAGACCAACCCCTGCCGCTGATGCGGATAAAAGGATGGATGTAATGCAATGAGTAAATCATAACCACGCCGAAGACCAGCAACAAGAGCAGCTTCTCCGGTATCGTGATCAGGCCTAAAAGGCCGAGGGCCACCGGTCCGGAAACAACCAGCACTATCTTTCCCAGCCGGCGCCAGTCTATGTTGTGGAATCCCGTGAGCATGGTGCTGGTCCCAATCAGGAACGCATGCACAATCGCTACCGGCAGGATATGCAACGGGGAGTCAACCACCATCAGCGCAAACGGAAGGGTCAGCACCAGCCCCCCAAAGCCCAACCCGGAACGTATGAAGCCTGACCAGAGAAAACACAGCACCAATCCGGTGATGGTGAGAGGAGTCAGTTCCACCAATGGGATGATTTATGTATTGCTGAAACAGGGATGTTGTTGAGTTTGTAAAAGCTATCCAGGAGGATCCAGCTGCTCCCCGATTGATTCACGCGCTCCGGTAAAGTTTGGTCAGCACAAATTCACGGTGCCCGAGCGCTTCGGCGGCAGTCAGCCGCCCGTTGGCGGTCCTCAAAGTCATCTCCACCAACCTGTCCCCGGCTTCGTCAAGGTTCAGTTCCCTATGCAGGATTCCGGAAACATCGAGGTCGATATGCTCCGCCATGGTTTCAGCTGTTTTTGGATTTGCGGTGAGTTTGATCACCGGTTCGATGGGGTTGCCGATGATGTTTCCCTGTCCGGTGGGAAAAAGGTGGACGGTGAATCCCGCTGCCGCCTGTAGGGTTACGCATTCCGCGGCTGCTGATGAAGTATCCATGTAATACAGGCCCGGACCCCTGGCGGGTTCTTCAGCCGGTTCAAGAACATCGATGAAAGTTGGATTTTTGCCGATTTTCTGGAAATTCCCCAATGCCTTCTCTTCGATTGTAGTCAACCCTCCGGCAATATTTCCCTTGGTGGGCTGTGATTCGCTAAGGTCATCGGTTTTATTTTCAAGTATGAAATTGTTGTACGCGTTCCAGGTTTTCAGATACTTCTCCCTGATTTCCGGAGTGGCTGCACGCGCGGCGCATGCATGCTCGGCACCGGTCAACTCCGAAGTTTCCCCGAAACACAGATGCACTCCAAGGGGTTCGAGCTTGTCCATCAGGTTCCCCACACACGGGTTTGAGGCGAGACCGGAGGTGGTGTCGGATTCTCCGCACTTCACTGAAATCCACAGGTCTTCGACCCCGCACTTTTCACACTGCAGTTCGCTGGCCCATTGCACATAATCCTTGGCAGTACGCGACGCCTGGGCAATCGTGCTGATGTCTCCCTGGCCTTCGATGGAGAAGCCCTCCACAGGTTTTCCTGTTTGCGCGATACCGTCGACCACGCGCCGTGTCCAGCCTGGTTCGATGCCTATCACCACCACCGCGGCCACGTTAGGGTTGCGGCCGGTTCCGATAAGGGTGCGGAAAAAAAGTTCAAGGTCTGCCCCGAACTGCAGCCTGCCGTAACTGTGAGGAATCGAGAGTGTGCCAAACACGTTGCGGCCGACCGCCTCGGCAGCAGCATTTGAAATGTCGTCAACAGGAAGAACAACCACATGATTGCGAACGCCGACGCGGTTGTTTTCCCGCCGATATCCCATGAATGATTTGGAAAAGACTGCCTTCATTTCACCACCTCTTTGTTTTCACATTGTGAACGTGTACATGCGCTCCCGGGGAGATATCCGCAACCGCGATGCCGATATCCTGTCCGTACTTTGTCACCGTGCCACCTTGCGGTATTGTGCGCAGCGCCAGTTTGTGCCCCAGCGGCACCTCTTCGAGAGCAGTGCATGTGATAGTCTCGTCCGTATCCATCACCCACCCGTTTACCTGTTCTCCGGTCAGTACTCCTGTTACAACCACCACGCCTACAGAATCGTTGGAATCATGCACAATAAAATGAGTTCTCATCTTTCTTTCTTTTTTTTTGATTGATTTTTAAACCACTGAATACTCAGCTCTGCACCGGAGTCATACCCCAATAAAACCGGGCACATTCAACTGCAGGGTTGAAGCACCATTCCCCTCGCCATATCATGCCGTATTTTCACGGGGTGGGACAGCACACTCCATATAACCTGCTTTGGCAAGAAGCGTGCATCCGAAAACCAAGTGGAAAGTGTGAATCTCTAGCCCCTGCTTCCATGCGCTTTATGTGTTTCACCAGCATCGGCTTCAAAAAGGTTAGGACTCACTTTTTTCCTTAGTTATACTTATGTTCTTGAAAAAAACAATTATAATCATATAAAAATGTATTATATCTTTTCCAAGATGCACCCGCAAGCGGGAGCCCATTGAAGTAAGAGAGCGGCCGGGGTTTAGCTGCGCTGAAAACAGGAGTTACCGCTCATCTGCCAGGAAAAAGCCGATTTGCAAGTAAACAGCAACCATATGAAGCAACAAGGTTTTTTTTACATAGACAATCCGGGGGAGTTCATGTATAAGAAACTCCTGCAAGGAGAACCAGATGGCAAAAAGCATGACAAATCCGGACTTCCGTCCGTTGTATGTACAGGTAAAAGAAATCCTCATCCGACGAATTGACCAGGGTGAATGGGAACCAGGCGAACCGATGCCAGCGGAACCGAAACTAGCCGCGGAACTCGGCGTCAGCCAGGGAACGGTGCGCAAGGCCCTGGATGCGATAGCACGCAGCAAACTTGTCGTACGTCGCCAGGGACGGGGCACATTCATCGCCGAACACACCGCGGCGCAGTCGCTGTTTCGTTTTTTCCGAGTAGTTGACGGCACAGGAAAATCCCTTATCCCCGACAGCCGCCCCCCGCGCATCTCCAGCGCCAAGGCCTCGCGAACTCATTGCCGAAAGCTCGACCTGGATGAAGGCGAGAAAGTCTGGAAAATAGAACGGGTGCGGCTGATGAAGAAACGACCTTTCATCAACGAGTCAATCATTCTTCCATATGATCTTTTTCCAGGGCTGGACGTTCTGGACGATCAACTGCCGAACACCCTTTATGATTTTTACCAGCGCCAGTACGGGGTTTTCATCCACCAGGCAAAGGAAACCCTGCGCGCAGTAGAGGCTGAACCGGCTGACGCAAGTGTTTTGAAAGTGGAACGAGGGACCCCTTTGCTGGAAATCAGCCGGGTCGCTTTCAATCTCGCGGATAGACCGGTGGAACTGCGTGTTTCCAGATTGCACACGCGCGGATCGGCATACCAGGTTGTGCTGGATTGACGCATTTTTCTGCAAGCGTGAAAGCTGTATAAAAGATCACCGAACACAAAGAGTCCCCGCGGTTTATACACCGTGGTCGGTCATTTCAGCTTGTGAAATCCGGCCAGGCAGGTAGTCTGTTCTTCATGTTTATTCGGAAGGTCCTCCCCTTTTCCACCCTCCATGATAGAATTCCTCGGTAAGCGTGGCCGAATTGTCATCATCCTGACGATTTTGGCAGCAGTAGCCGCCGTCATTTTGTTTCTGCACGCCATCCTGTTCCCGTTTCTGCTGGCAGGGTTTCTGGCATACGTGTTGGCCCCGGGGATAGATCGCCTGCACAGGTTTGAATATCGCCGGCGCAAAATGCCTCGCGGAATGGCGGTGATCCTGGTGTACCTCCTCATCCTCCTGGCCCTGATGGGCGGAGGGACTTACATCGTCCCCAGGGTCACTACGGAAATGGGGCGGCTGATTGAGGAGTTCCCGAAAGCAGTAACCACCCTCACGCAGCAATGGATCCCGGAAATAAACCGCAGAATCAATGAATGGGCAGCGTTGCTTCCCAAACCTCCGGAAACGGAACCCCTGGAACTGGAGCCGCCTGCAAAGAAAGAGGTGGAATCGACAACGGAGCCTGAGCCTGCCGGTGAACTGGCGCAGCTGCTCAGGGATTATACCTACGAAATCCGGGAGCTTGAAGCGGGAAGGCTTGAAGTTATTCCTAAAAGGCGGTCGTCTTCAGCGGGAGCTTCAAAAAGCAATTCCCCCCAGACCCTTGATATTCAGGCTCAATGGTCCACGCTTATTAATACCGGCGCGGAACGTTTGAAAGGCGGAATGACGGAATTCCTCGGGTTAGGGAGGCAATTGGTGGCAAAAATCGCGGGTTCGGTGTTCACGCTATTCCTCACCTTCATGGTCGCGGGTTTTATCCTGGTTGACACGGAACGCATCCACCGTTTCATCCGCTCAATGGTTCCCCAGGTTCACCAGCAGCGCTATGGTTCGTTGCTGGCCAGACTCGATGTCGGATTAAACGGGGTGGTGCGCGGACAACTGCTCATCTGTCTGGTCAACGGGATCCTGACCATGATTGGGCTGCTGTGGATCGGGGTTCCGTTTGCGTTCACGCTGGGCCTGATGGCAATGGTGTTTTCACTGATACCGATTTTCGGCACGATCATTTCCACCATCCCGATCATGGTTATGGGGCTCACCGTTTCATTTAATACCGGGATGCTGGCGCTGCTGTGGATACTTGTCATCCATTTTCTGGAAGGGAACTTTCTCAATCCAAAAATCATGGGGTCGGCTTCACACATTCACCCGGCATTGATTGTCTTTGCTCTCGTCACAGGTGAATACGTGGCCGGGATTGCCGGGGCGCTGCTCGCGGTACCGATCTTTTCCATCCTGCAAACTCTTTTCCTGTTCCTCAAGGCAATGGTGGAAGAATTCGAATCGCAGGCGCAGGAACCCGGCCAGGCATGAGTTTAACCGGGCTGCTCCTCCTGATTTTCCTGGGAGCAGCGGCGTTTTTTCTGCTGGGACCGAGGGAACAACTCAAGCACCAGGTTGTTAAACCAGAATTGCCGGATAATCTGGAGGAGATGCTGCGGGAATCGGAATCTCGTCTCCAGGACATCCGACCGGGACTGGAGAAGAAGATCGTCTGGGTGGATCCCGTCAACAAAGTCCGAACACCGCTTTCTCTGATCTACCTGCACGGCTTCTCCGCCAGCCGTGTGGAACTTTCTCCTGTTCCGGAAGAGGCAGCGCGGATTCTGGGGGCGAATCTCTTTCTCACCCGTCTCTCCGGACATGGAAGAACCGGGGAAGCGCTGGGCGGTACGGGCGCGGAGGAGTGGTTCCGGGATGCGTTAGAGGCACTTTCAATAGGAAAGAGGCTTGGGGAAAAAGTAGTGCTGGTGGGAACTTCCACCGGCAGCACCCTGGCCTGCTGGCTGGCATTATATCACCCGGATGCTTCCCTGCACGCCATGATTCACGTGTCTCCCAATCTTGGGCTCAACGATGCGCGCAGGTTCCTCGTCCATCTGCCCTGGTCAAGACAACTTGTGAAGCTTGTCGTCGGCAGGGAAAGGCGCTGGGAGCCGCGCAACGCCGCACAGGCCCATGGCTGGACTTACCGTTATCCCAGCGGAGTCGGTCTTTCCGTGCTGAAGATGGTGCATGATGTTACACGCGAGGATTTCACGAAGATCCGGGTCCCCAGCCTCTTCGTGTATTCTCCCGCTGACAAAACGGTCAGCCCGAAACGCATTGATCACTTCTACTCCCAACTGGGCACGGAACGAAAAAAAAAGGTGCTGATCACCGATTCCTCGGACCCTGAAAACCATGTCATTGCCGGAGATATCATCTCCCCCAAAACAAATGAGCGGGTGATCTCCGAAATCGTTGAATTTGTGCGCACATTAAACTGAAGATTTCACGGGGGTCTGTTTGAGGGAACCTGAAGCCAGTAAACTGTTACGATTTGCCCACAGTCTTGCGGACATTTCCGGGGAAATCGTCAAGCGGCATTTCCGCACCCCTATCCAGGTGGAGGACAAAGCGGATTCGACTCCGGTGACTCGGGTTGATCGTGAAACCGAAAGCGCCTTGCGTGTACAAATTGCAAGGCAATACCCGGATCATGGAGTTACTGGGGAGGAACTCTCGCCACTGCGTCCGCAAAGCGAATGGCAATGGGTGCTCGACCCGATTGACGGCACCAGGGCTTTTATAACCGGGTTTCCCGTTTTCGGCACTTTAATCGGGCTGATGCATGAAGGGCAGCCCCATTTGGGAATAATAGACATCCCCGCCCTGGGAGAACGATGGAGCGGGACGATAAGCGGACCCTGCCGGTTTCGGCGCACCTACCCTGTCACAGATGAAACGGTCTGCCGGGTTTCAGGAAATCATGACCTGCGGCAGGCAACGGTTTTCAGCACAGACCCCTCTATGTTCGAAGGTCTTCGAGCCAGACAGACGGAAGCCCTTTTCAGCCGTGTGAAAATGCGTCGTTTCGGCGGTGACTGCTATTTGTACGGGCAATTGGCCTGCGGATGGATCGACTTGGTAGCAGAAGCGGACATGCAGTTTTACGACGCTGCGGCGCTTGTGCCGGTTGTGACAGCAGCCGGTGGTGTAATCAGTGACTGGCAGGGAAACCCGGTGCAGCCTGGATGGGACGGCACCGTGCTTGCGTCAGCCTCCGGCGAACTGCACCGCGGGGTATTGGATTTGTTTCAGGAGGTCAGGGACGGAAGCAACTGATGATGCATCCAGTTGCTGAATTCCGCCCGGCGGGTTTCTTGCGATAGCACTTCATCACCGATATCTAGCTGCCAGCGCAGGTCCTTGCGCTCCGGTTCCATGTGCAGTTTTTCAAGTTTTGCAACGTATTCAGACAAATCCTCCCCGTCCTGAAAAAACCCCTCGCTCACCAGTTTTTCCTCACGGGCGACAATCAGCCGCGCCATTTCGCGCAAATCATATTCCGGATGATATTGCGTAGCCCAAAAAGTTCCCTTGCGGTGGGTGATTGCCGCGGCCTGGATGCGGGTGAAATCATTTGACGCCAGGACCTCAGAATCAGGTGGTAGCGAGGTTACTTCATCATCATGACTGATGAACGCGTTAAAAACGCGGGGTTTCCCCGACATCATCGGGTGAGCCGCACCGGATTCGGTGAGGGTCGTCCTTCGGGCAAAACCCATTTCACGCCCAAGAGGGTTGGCCTTCACTTCTCCCCCGGCTGCCGCTGCCGCGATCTGCAGTCCCCAACAAGACCCGAAACTCGGTATCCCGGATTCGAATCCTTGGCGGGCAAGTTCGAGCTGGCGCATAACCCTGGGCTGCCCAGTGCGGTAAACAGTGAGATTGCACCCGGTCCAGAGGATGCCGTCGTAATCCGCGGCGGCCAGTCCATCCGGAAGTTCTGCGGTGTCGCTCGGCAGCCAGACTTTATACCATGCTTCAGGCAGAATGTGCTGCAACATGTTGGCGTACAGCTTCCATGCGTGGGTCATGCCTGCTGCATCAAACTCGTCCCGGCTTTGTTCGGGGTAACCGTCGATGATCAGGAACAATGGAGATGACATGATTTTTAACTGACTTCGTCGTGATGAATGTGGAATAATCTCAGGCAAAAGACATGACCGCGTTCACCAGTTCCGAAGCAACTCTGCAGTGGGCATCAGCGGATGTGGTTCCGCTTCCACGGTCAACCGCACCGGTAAACAGCACCGCACGCATCCCCATCGATTGTGGGCCGAATACGTCATTACTTTCACGATCACCGATGTGGAGCATTTCCTCAAGCCGGCAACCTGCCAACTCCGCCGCCCTCTGAAACACGCGAGGGTCCGGTTTGGAACAGCCGGTTTCGTCGGAAAACACGAATCCGTCGAATTGATCCGCTAAACCGTACTTGGATAGGATTCCGCGCAGCACCCGACCCGGAGAGAATATCGTGTCTGAAATGACCAGCAGTTTGAAACGGTCTTTCAGGGACCGGATGGCTTCGTCGATTCCCAACACAAGATCCGGACTTAAATTCAGTTCCATTTCCTCGTGCAGTTTGACCAGTTCATCGAGTTCCGTCCTGGGCAGTTCCCGCTTTAAACCGGCAAACACAACATCCAGTCTTTCCCTCACAGACCAGGTCTGATGATGTTCCTTCCAGACTTTGTTGAATGCGGAATCCGCGGCAGCATACGCGCAATCAACTAATTCACGCGAAATAGGCGCATGTTTTCCCAAAAAATGATGCACCAGTTGTCTGCGTTCCTCGAGTTTGGTGGGGAGTCCTTCTTTGCGTCTCTTCGGTTCATCCGAGTCGTCAATAAAGACTGTATCCCAAAGATCGAATGTAATTGCGCGTATGCCTGCCATGGTGTTCCTGAAGATAGGTTGCCGTTCCCCGCACATTAACCCGCGGTAGACCCCGCATTGCCTGCTAATGATGGGGATGCATTAAGATCGGAGCGCTTGAGTTTCCGGTTAAAGGCGGGGGCGATCCGGTTAAAGTTGAAATAAAATAAATTTGTAAAACGAAAAATCCTAGCAGGGGCACTTCGTTCAAGTCAAGATCACTGGTGATTTTCTTCAGAGGAAAATCCTCTCCGCAATGGTCACCTTTATGTCCCGGTTTCATGTATACCATTTATTTTTCTCCAGACTACCGATATTCTTGATTCTTTTGCGTTGCCTGTGAAGCACTTACACATGGCATCAACCACTGATACCCCTGAATAGGCAAAGAAATCATGACCAGTTCTGAAAACTTCGCATCATTGCAGGCGCGGCACTTTATGCGGTGCTGGTCCACACAAAAGGATTATTCTCCGCTTGCGGTAAGCAAAACCGAAGGCTGCTGGATCCACACCACCGACGGCCGCAGGATATTTGACCTTCGCAGCGCTCACGAATGCATAAACCTAGGCTTCAACCACCCGAAGGTGTTGCAGGCAATGCGCGAGCAGATGGAGCAGGTAGTTTACGTGACCGATGATTTTGCCACGCGGCCTACAGCTGAACTTGCGCGGAAACTGGCTGAACTCAGCCCGGGAAGTCCGGGGAAAAGGGTGTTCTTCTCGCAAAGCGGTGCGGCCGCGGTGGAAGCGGCCATCAAGGGGGCGCGGCTTTACCAGTATAATTCCGTGCTTAAAGATCGCCGGATTGAGGTCGATGCGCCACAGCAGTACCCTTATCCATACAAAATCGTTTCACGCTACAGTTCATGGCATGGGGCCACCGCTTCTGCAGCCTCAGCAAGCGGCGATCCCCGGCGCTGGTTCCAGGAGCCCTTCACCGTTCCCGGAGTGGTATTCGCGCCGGAGGCGAATTCATACCGTTCCAGCTTTGGTACAGGCGCTGAATGGGTCAAAGTAAACTTGGATTATCTGGAACACCTGATCGAACAGGAAGGCGGCAACAACAAGGTCGCGGCAATCCTTTTCGAACCGGTGGTCGGCAGCAACGGCATCATCCCTCCTCCGGCGGGATACCTCGAAGGCCTGAGCGACCTGGCAAAACGGTGGGGATTGCTGCTGATCGCGGATGAAACTATGTGTGGAATGGGCCGCACAGGCAAACTGTTCGCGGTTGAACACTGGGGTATTGATCCTGACATAGTTGTGCTTGGAAAGGCGCTTGGTGCGTATTGCCCTCTCGCTGCAACAATATTTTCAGAAGAAATCTCTAAAAACTTTGAAGACAATATCTTCGGTCATGGACAAAGTTATTCCGGGCACGCGCTGGGCTGCGCGGCGGCGCTGGAAAGCCTGAGGGTGTTGCTTGAGGAGGGGGTCCTGGACAACTGCGTAAAAATGGGCAGTGTCCTGGGAGATGAACTGCATGCGCTCAAGAAAAAACACCCCTCTGTCGGAGATGTGCGTGGGCTTGGTCTGTTTTGGACCATCGAGCTGGTACAAGACCGCAAAAGCAAAAAACCCGTGCGCAGAATCACAGAAAAATACACCTCGACGCTTGTCAATGATGTCTCCCGCTTTTTGTTTGCAAAGTGGAATGTTTATATCCCTTCCGACAAATTCGGGATATGGATTGTCCCCCCGCTGATAGTCAGCCGGGAGGAAATTGATTTCCTCATCTCGGCTATCGATGCCTCGCTCGGTTACGCGGATGATCTTATGGCTGAACAAGCCCTTTGATTTTCATCTTTCCCACAATGCAAAGCCTGTCAAACTTGCCCGTTCACCCTTTGAAGTTTACAATCATTGAGGACTCAGGAGGTTACAGCATATTTTTATAAGAGGCGTAATGAAACTGGCAATTTTAGGCGCAGGACGAGTGGGGATGACCCTTAAAAACCTGTTGGAAAAACAATTCGCGGTAACCCTCGGGGACCTCCATTCCGACTCTCCGGAAATCAGTGCGGTGGACACAGGAGATGCTTCCGCGCTGCGCAAATTTCTTGAAGGTTCGCAAATCGTGCTCTCAGCAGCGGATTTCACCGCCAACAAACAGGTTGCACGCATGGCTGTGGAATTGGGCATCCACTATGTCGATCTCACCGAGGACGTGGAAACAACGAACTTCATCCGCAACCTCGATGCTGATGCGGAGGGGTCCCTCGTCCCCCAGTGTGGATTGGCTCCCGGGGCGATCGACATTGTCGGCGCACACCTTTTGAGACAGTTCGACACGGCGCTTTCCCTCAAACTGCGCGTTGGAGCACTGCCTTTGTATCCTGCCAACCGGATGTCATATTACCTCAGTTGGAACACTGCCGGTTTGCTCAACGAATATGTCCATCCCTGTGACGCGATCGTCGAGTCACAACCTGTCAAAGTTAAACCGCTCGAGGGGCTGGAGAAAATCGAAATCGACGGATACGAGTATGAGGCCTTCAACACTTCCGGAGGTGTCGGGACCCTGGTTGAGACATTTATGGGGGTGGTGCAGGAACTGGAATACAAAACCATCCGCTATCCCGGACACGTCGATTACCTGCGCTTCATGTTCGAAGACCTCGGGCTGCGCGATAGGATGGACCTGACCAACGAAATCTTCAACCTCAATGTTCCCACCACCGAAGACGATGTGGTCGTTTTTTTTGCCAAGGCGACCGGTTACATCGACGGGAAACTCACCGAGAGGAACTGGGTGCGCAAACTATACGGAAGAGACGGCATGACCGCGATCCAGCTGACAACCGCCTGCGGGGCGGCCGAAGTGGTGTCGATGCTTGCCGAGGGCCTGCTCAAACCAGGCTTCGTAAAACAGGATGACCTGCCTTTCGAACGCTTCATCCAGGGTGAATTCGGCGGAATTTTCGCCTGAGTGAGAATTCAGTAGAACAGGCTGAAAAGCGGTGAAATCAAGGTCCCATTGGGCAAACATGGGGGTTTGCCCCTACGGACCCGGACCTGCTATTCCACTTTAATGTAGGGGCGGGCCCCCGTGTCCGCCCAGGGGTGTCATTCCTTTGAAGCAATTACTGAATTAATATTCCAGACTTCACGAGATCAGCATCAATGGCAACACACCGAAATGTTTGGAATTGTTCAATCCAGTTTTATGCTGGTACCGCTGTCAATGAGATTTTACAATTTTCCGCTTGGCTTTCATCCGGTGAGCGGGCCGGCCTCAACGATTTCAGGGTTTGAATCCTGCTCAAACTGCTTGAAATTGGCGATAAACATTTCCGCCAGTTTTGCCGCAGCCCGGTCATAGGCCTGGGGATCGTTCCAGGTGTTCCGGGGCTGCATGATTTTACTCGGGACTTCGGGGCACTCCGTCACCGTTTCCAGGCCAAACCATGGGTCGCGGATGGTTGGCGCCTTTGCAAGCGACCCTGCGAGGATGGCGTCAACAATGGCCCGGCTGTATTTCAGCTGCATACGCCTTCCAACCCCGTAACCGCCGCCGGACCAGCCGGTGTTGACCAGCCACACCGCGGCGTCGTGCCGCTTGATGCGTTCCGCCAGCAACTCCGCATACTTGCCGGGGTGCCACACCATGAAAGCTGCGCCGAAGCACGCGGAAAAAGTTGCTTCCGGTTCAGTGACTCCCATTTCCGTCCCGGCGACCTTTGCGGTGTAGCCGCTGATAAAGTGGTACATGGCCTGCGCGGGATTCAGCCTGCAAACTGGAGGAAGCACTCCGAAAGCATCGCATGTGAGAAAGAGGATGTTACGCGGGTGTCCGCCGATGCAAGGTATTTTCGCGTTTTCGATGTGTTCGATCGGGTAGGAGGCACGGGTATTTTCCGTGATCGATCCGTCGTTGTAATCGACCCTACGGTTCGTTTCGTCAAATACCACGTTTTCCAGCACCGTCCCGAAACGGATAGCCTGGTAGATGTCCGGTTCGTTTTCCGCGGACAGGTTGATGCACTTTGCGTAACACCCTCCCTCCACGTTGAAGATCCCATCATCAGTCCAGCAGTGCTCGTCGTCGCCAATCAACGCCCGTTTCGGGTCCGCGGAGAGGGTTGTTTTTCCGGTGCCGGAAAGCCCGAAGAAGAGCGCGACATCCCCGTCATCGCCGACATTTGCTGAACTGTGCATGGAGAGGATGCCTTGTTTGGGCATGATGTAGTTCATGATGGTAAACACGCCCTTCTTCATTTCTCCCGCGTATTCCGTGCCGAGGATAACCAACTCTTTACGTTTAAAGCTGAGGTCCACGCTCGTCCGAGAACTCATGTATTTAGTCCGCGGATTTGCCGGGAAACGGCCTGCGTTGAAAATCACGTAATCCGGTTCCCCGAACCCGGCAAGCTGTTCCGCATCCGGGCGGATCAGCATGTTGTGCATGAACAATGCGTGATAGGGACGTGAGGCGATTATACGCACCTTGATCCTGTATTTGGGGTCCCAACCCGCAAAGCCGTCGGTAATATAAAGGCGATCGCAGATATTCAGATAATCAAAAGCACGTTCCCGCACGATGAGAAAAGTGTCCTCATCGATGCCGATGTTGATGTCTCCCCACCAGACATCGTCAATCAGATACGGATGGGCAACAATCCGTTTGTCCTTGGGGCTGCGTCCGGTTTTTTCATGGGAAGAGACCAACAGCGCTCCAGTGTCAGAAACAGCTGCATCCGGTTCGTGACGAAGCGCCTCTTCATACAGAACCGCGGGGATGGCATTTCGGATCACATTCGTGTTTTCAATTCCATAGGGCGCGAGCAATTCCTCGGGCTGCGTCATCTTCATTTCTCCTCTGCATGAGATGATGTTGAAATCCGGAGTTCCCTTCTCAGCTTCAACTGCTGCCTGTCATATGCATGATCGGGGGCAGGCTGGATTGGGATGGGAAAAAGAAACAGACTTGCCTGCTTTGGTTGTTTAGCACTTTTAACTGAAGGTTTGCTGCTTCAGATTTCTAAAACCACTGTCTTTGCACTGAAATGGTTGTTAGATTTTTTAAAAGGTCCAGATCAGCAAAAAACCTTTATCAGGAACCAGTCATTAATATTGAAGATTGAATGATATTTCGCAAGTCAATCCAGAAACAGGAACGCATGAGCCGCAACAAAAATAATTCATGAGGAGTCCATCATCTCCGCTTCGTCCTCACGGGAAACGGAGAGGATTTCCTCCGCGGTTGTCTTTCCCTCGATGGCTTTTGCTGCGCCGTCCATTTTCAAACTGATCATCCCTTCTTCCAGCGCACATTGCTGGATTGTATTCGCATCACTTGTTTCGAGGATTACATTTTTGATCCGGTCATTCATCACCAATAGTTCATGAATACCCATCCTGCCATGGTATCCTGTATTTCTGCAGTTACTACATCCCCTGCCCTGAAAAAGCAGACCCCCGCCGAGGGTCTGCTGCAGAGCATCGACTCCCAACTCGCGCAGTTGTTCGGGGTGAGGAGCATACCCTTCCTTGCAATCCAGGCAGATTCTGCGCACGAGTCTCTGTGACAGGACGCCGATGATGGTGGAAGAAACAAGGTAGGGTTCAATGCCCATGTCGATCAGACGGGTAATGGAAGCCGGAGCGCTGTTGGTGTGGAGTGTGCTGAACACCAGGTGTCCGGTCAATGCCGCCTGGATCGCAATCTGCGCTGTTTCCGCATCACGCATTTCTCCTACCATGATCACGTCCGGGTCCTGGCGCAGCACTGAACGCAAGGCATTCGCAAAGCTCAGGCCGAGTTTTGGATTGATTTCAATCTGGCTGTAGCCGGGCAGTTTGTATTCAACCGGGTCTTCAATGGTGATGACATTCTGAGCATGGTGATCGATTTCGGCAAGAGTGGCATAGAGAGTGGTGGTCTTCCCGCTGCCGGTCGGCCCGGTAACCAGGATGATGCCTCCCTGTCGTTTAATCATCCTTTCATAGGGTTTCAGCACCTTGGGCGTCAGCCCGAGTTGATTTAGCTGCATCAGGCGTTCCTCCTGATAAAGCAGGCGCATGACGATTTTTTCCCCATGCACGGTGGGGATTGTTGAAACCCGTATGTCGATTTTCTTCCCTGCAATCAGCACCATCGTCCTGCCGTCCTGGGGTAGTCCTTTCTGGGCAATGTCGAGACGGGACATAACCTTTATCCGGTTTACAACTGTCACATGCGCAGGACGCGGCAGGGTGGTGATTCTGTGCAGCACACCGTCAATGCGGTACCGCACTGCCGTTTCATTCGGGGCCGGGTCAATGTGGATGTCGCTGGCGTCCTCCTTCGCCGCCTGCCAGAGGATGCTGTTCACCAGTCTCTTGATCGGTTCTTCATCGGTTGCCTCCAGCAGGTCCTCCGGTTCTTCAAGACCGAGGATTCCTTCAAAATCCTCATCTGTTTCCAGTTGATCAACCGCTTCTTCGGTGGAGGAAGACGATTTGTCAAAACTGCGGTTGATCAGTTCAAGCAGCGAGCGTGATGTGCTCACCACCGGTTGGACAGGGCACTTGCAGCGCCGTTTCAAATCATCGAGTGGTTGCGTGTTGGCCGGGTCCTCGATGCCGACCTCCAGGATCTTCCCCTTCCAGCGCACAGGGAAGAACATGAAGCGCTTCGCATAACGGATCGGGATCACATCAGTGAATTCCCTGGCAGCCGGAGCATCGTTAAAATGGTCGCAGTACTCCAATTCATAAAACGTGGCTTGCGCCTGTTGAAACAATTCTTCGGTAACCACTTCGTATTTTAAAAAAATTTCTTTAAGCCGCATTGGTTCATGACGGTATGCGAGCAACTGCTCGTGAAGTTTCTCCAGAGGTTTGGGAGAAACACCGTATTGTTTCACCAGAATCTCCACAAGCGGATGGCATTTTTCGTACGGGGGCAGGGTCATCGTCCTATGTAGTTTCTTCGGAATGAGCAGTTTTTGGGGATGGACTTACCTTCCTGACCGATATACACCGGAAACATACCTTGGAAGCCTGTATTTGTTTTGTTACAATTTTTCGAGTCCGTATGGAGAATCGCAGTCTGTATCCTTTTTGGTCTCATAAAACTTTAAACTTGCCTGCCTGTGCGTTGCACCTGTCTGCCTCGCGAAAGCGACAGGCAGGCGCAGACAGGGGCAATATTCCGGTAACATCTTGTTCAATCAGTTCCAAACTGCTAACCCTGATCTTAACTCAATGCCTTCTGTTGTTAAAACAAGTCCTCAAAGACTTGAGTTAGTGAACTGCACCGCAGTGAACGACGGAGCGGACTTTTCTTTCGGATTGTCCGGAATGCAGATTATTTGGGGTCCGGGCATGTCCCGGACGGCAAAGCAAGCGTTAGGAGTATAGGAAATTAGATTCGTCCCACAAGCCTTAAACAGTTCAACAGCGAAACACCTATAAAGAGGAATGGAAGCGCAATCCCTGGCTCGCGCTGAAAAAAACGATATCCCATCCGTAACCCTGGACAACATCCTGGCGCCGATCGGTAGTGACCTGGAACTGCTGGAAGAAGCGATACTGCGGGACATCCGCACCGACGTCGATCTGCTGAACACTGTTTCTGAACACATTCTGCTTTCAGGAGGCAAGCGTCTGCGGCCTTCACTCGTGCTGCTTGCTGCGTCAGTGTTTTCCGGGACAAACACTGAAATCCGGAAAGCGGCCCAGGTTGTCGAATACTTGCACACCGCAACCTTGCTGCATGACGATGTTGTAGACGGGGCGGAAACCCGCCGTGCGAGAAAGGCGGCAAGGCAGATCTGGGGTAATGAAGCCAGCGTACTCACCGGGGATTACCTGTTGTCCAAAGCCTTTCATATGCTCACAGGACTGGGAAACCTGCCTATACTGGTACTGATGTCCCATACCACCACGCTGATGGCGGAAGGGGAAATCCTGCAGTTGACCCGTGATCTCGGGTCGGCGGATGAAGATGAATACCGGAAAATCATCTACCACAAAACCGCCTGCCTGTTCGGGGCCGCCACCAGGATGGGTGGATTACTGGCTGGTGCGACGGGTAAAGAAACAGACGCGCTGCAAAACTATGGTGAATCCCTGGGAATGGCGTTCCAAATCGTTGATGACGCCCTCGATTACGACGACCGCCAACAGACAGGCAAGCAAGTCGGCACCGACCTGAAAGAGCGGAAAATCACGCTGCCCCTGCTGCATCTGCTTTCGCATGCCAGTGAACAGGACCGGAAATTCATCGAGGAACTGCTGCAGAAACGGATCATCAGCATGGAACAGGTGCGGGAAGTCATGCGTTTGATGAAGGTCTACGGATCAATCAGCCACACTCTCCGTCGCGCGGAGGAACATGTCGGCTCAGCCCTGGAACAACTTGACTGTCTACCTCCCGGTGAGGCACGCGATTCCCTCGGTCAAGTTGCCTCCTATGTCCTCACCCGCCATTTCTGAATCCGCGTCTCCTTGAATGCCTCATTCCGCATGAGCCTTTTCCGCTTTTGCCGGAATCGAATGTTTATTGTAAAGTTCCTTCCAGCGTGCCGCGCGGCGCGCGGCTTCCCCAAGAGAGGTGAGTATGTCTTCAAGCTGCAGTGGTTTTTCAAAAAAATCATAAGCGCCTCCTTTCATGCACTGAATCACATGCGGAAGTGTGCTGTGTGCGGTCATGATGTAAATTTGCATCAGCGAGTTTATTTCCTTGATCTGCCCCAGCAGTTCAATGCCGCTCATTTCCGCCATCATGATATCGGTGATAACGACGTGAAAGAAACTGCGCTGCAGCACAGACAGCGCTTCCTCTGCGCTTTTGGCGGTGCTGACCCGGTAACCTTCTTTTTCAAGTGCGCGGCTTAGGACCAGACGTATGTTCTCGTCGTCATCGACGACCAGGATGCTCATATCATGCTTGGTAAATTTATTCATGAATCCTGTATCATTGAATGATTATCAATTCCCCCCCCCCGCAGGGATTTCAAGAATGCAACACGGTCCGTGGCGGTCATCGCGGCATTGCCGACCAGGCAGGCGTCACACGGAACTGCCATCAGGCGACGGACGTGTTCAAAAGAGTCAATGAAGCTCGCGCTGACAAGCAGCCGCCCCGGCCGCGCTTTCCACTGCCGCAAAGCCGGGTTGCGTTTCCACCAGTCCAGGGTCACTTCAACGCTGCCCCGCTGATACGTCCCGCTAGGTTCTTCAGGAAGAGCCGCGATAGGCCGATTATTGATCATCAGCACATCCGGATCAACCGCCAGAGCCCTGGGCAGTTCCTCCTCGAGAGAGCATTCCACCACCGGCTCCAGACCCAGCGTTTTGCACTCTTCAATCATTTTCCCCAGTTCTGTTTCATTGAAATAATATGCCAGCACCAGCGCGGCGCTGCTGCCGCGCACCCTTCCTTCCAGCAGCTGGTATGATGAAATGATGAAATCCTTGTGCAACAGTGGTACCGAAACGGTTTTGTGCACTTCCTCCAAAACCTCCAGACTGCCGCCGAACCATGTCCGGTCGGTGAGCACGGAAATGGCTTTTGCGCCCCCGGAGACATAATCCCGGACCACAGGGGCTGGTTCGAGACTGCTCACGTTTTCCCTCCCGGGCGCCCGCGCCTTAACCTCGGCGATCAAGGACAGTGGCTTTTCCGCTGCCCGAGTGAGCACCTCTTTGAAGGATGGGGCAGGAGGAATCACGGAGGCCCGCGAACGCAGTTTTTCGATGGGAGCTTCAGACTGACGACTGGATATTTCCGCCAGCTTCAAGTCCCGCATCCGGTCAAGAAATGTTCTCATGCGTTCAGTGTGCCAAAGTTACTGTTTATGCAGCAACACTGTTGTTGATACGAATTTCGGTTATTCCGATATTTCAGCGTGCTCTTATTCATAACTTGAAAAGACTGTAATGCGGAAACGATGCGAACTCAATGCCATCATGAGTTGTTTGCGGGAAATTCAGGAATCGGGATTGCCCTTTTTTCCGGAGAAAAACCCGGTGGGGTTATATCCACCATTCCCGGCTTCAGGGAGAAGCCAATGAAATCTTTGAATTTTTAAAATGGTCCGTGATTTGCAACAAGCTAGAGTGTTTTCACACATCACGTTCCAGGAGGAATCAATGAATATGGAAATCACTCGTGATCAGGTAAATGAAGCAATGAAACGGTTTCTCGAAAAAGGGGGGTCTGTCAAGCGGATCGATCACATTGCGGGAGAACCTGTGTTGGGCAAAGACTATCTGCTCTCTGAAGAAATGCTGGAGATGGCGGAAGTCAAGGATTCGGAATTGTTCTGAGTCCTGAAACAGCACACTTTGCATTCACTCACATCCGTCCGCGGTTTTCCAGGCTGGAGAAGCGCGGACAATCCTGTTATCCTCCCCAATTCAGTGTCCGCTGGCACTGCCATCAGATCAACATTCGAGACAATATATTTCTGCTCGTGAATCGTTTCACGAAAAATCCCATTTATCAGTTTTGTACAGCATTGTTGCTGGCATTTCTGGTCCTGTATCCATCCTTGGCATTCAGCGCCCGGTTGAAGATGCGTGCCCGCGAACACTTCGACACTGTCTGGATCAGCTCCGATCGTCATGGAATAGACGCCCGCTACCAGGGATTGGGGCCAAATATCAATATCTGGTGGGAATCCCCGTTTGATTATTCATTCGGGATCTCCTACAGCATCATTTTCGCCGATGAAAAGGAAGCGGATGCAACCGGTCAGCTAGGAGAGAAGATTGAAGTGCGTAAAGTGGGGCTGGAGACGAAACTCTTTCCATGGGAAGGAGGAATATTGTTTACGCGCTTCGGGGTTTCCGGAAACGAGTTCATCTCCAACGGCAGTCTTGGAGTTTTAAGTGGACGGGGTGCATATTTGGGTTTGGGCATCGAGTTCAATCTGAGCGGCATCGGCCTGGCTTTCGAGGCCGCAGGACGCTGGCTCAGCTTCGACAGGGACACCAGCGTGCGCACCTACTCGCCTTCTATCGGCGTCCACTTCTATAAGTTCATTTGAAGACTTAGCGGTTCAGAACGTAACCGAAAATCCCCAAGTGCGACAATTCCGATGAATGTACATGCTTTTTCCTAAACATAATGTCGGGAATAAACATGTTGACGGGATTGCCTTACGGATTTCTTTATTTACTTGAAACATCGTTTCCTCACTCCAATTAGCAGGATAGCTGCTGTTGCTCCCTTCGTTTGGTGAACTCACCGGCGGCTATGAGCTTCTTGCCGGGGAGTGGGACAAGTTTCCGCTTTGTCTGGAAAAGGAAATGTGCCTTCTTGAAACTGCGGATCTTGACAGTTTCAAAAAAAGTTCTTGAAAACAAACCATTATACATTAATAATGTTACATTATAACATTTCATTCTACAGATTCTGATGTTGCATGCCAGACAAGCGTTTGTATCATTTCTGATAATCATCTTTGTGTTCCTGGGATTTTTTTCTCAGTGGGTGATTAACAGGCCGGTTCGAAAAGCATTTGCGGATCTTGCTCTGATTCAATGCACCGATCCGGAACATTCACATCCTCCCATGAATACTCCGGAATCGGGGGAGGAGATTCATACTTTTAATTTAATCAATCAGGAATCTTCCCCAGCAATTCTGGAATATTCGATCCTTTTCAATTTTCCCATTACCTTTGAATTTTTCTCGCTCGATTGCTTTTCCAAAGGAATCTTATCCGACTACTACCATTCTACCCGCGCTCCACCTTTGTTTGTAGTTTGAGAAGAACCTTTTTTTTTAAATTCAAACAAAAATTGATCAAAATGCATTACATCCTTTTAGTTCTGGCAGGTCTGTTCCTGCCCCTACAAATTTATGCCCAAAGCCGCCAACTCGATGCTCATGAACACGGTGCCGCCAATGTCATGATGGCCATGGAAGGAAAAAAGCTGCAGCTGGAATTCGAAGTGCCCTCCAACAGCCTGGTCGGTTTTGAACATTTTCCGGAAGCAAACAAGGACCGTGAGGTGTTCGCCAAAGCTATAGCAACCCTTTCCAATCCCTCAAACCTATTCTGGATTCCTGATGAAGCGGAGTGTATACCGGTTGGGATCAAGGTTTCGCAGACCCTTTTTTCAGTAGAGGGTGAACATCATGAAGGAGAGCAACATGAACACGGAGACGGCCATGATGAAAGCAAATCTGAAAAAGATTACGACCGTGACAAGGAGGGAGATCATGATAAGCACGGGGAAGAAGTCCATTCGGAATTTCATGCAAGCTACCTCTGGAACTGCCGTCACGCGGATGATCTAGATTCGGTGCAAACCAGCATGATGAAAGTTTTTCCTCGTATCGAAGAGATCCGGGTGCAGTGGATCGTGGGAGACCGTCAGGGTGCGATGGAGATTGAAAAACGTGATGGTCGGATCCGCGGTTGGCGCTGAAGATGACTGAAGCAGTACTGGAAATGAAGGATGTGCGTTTCCGCTGGCCCAACAAAGAACGGGCAACCATCGATCTTCTCGAACTGAAGATCGATCATGGAGAACGTGTCTTTCTTCAGGGGCCGAGCGGCAGTGGCAAATCAACCCTGCTCTCCCTGGTTGGGGGCATCCTGGTGGCAGAATCCGGCAGCCTCAGGGTGCTCGGAGAGGAACTGAAAAGCCTCTCCCGTGCCCGCAGGGATGCCTTTCGGGTTGCTCACCTTGGTTTTATCTTTCAGCTTTTCAACCTGCTTCCTTATCTTTCACTCGAAGAAAACGTCATGCTCCCACTCCGATTTTCCAGGGAACGTGCCGAAAGGACAGGTGAGAATGAGGAGAAACGGACCGAAGAGGTCCGCAGGCTGCTTTCGGCATTGGGACTATCCGAACCGCTCAATGAGGGACGTCCAGTGGTGGAATTAAGTGTCGGTCAGCAGCAGCGCGTTGCCGCGGCCAGGGCTCTCATCGGCAGGCCTGAGTTGGTGATTGCCGATGAACCGACCTCCGCCCTCGACGCTGACCTAAGGGAAGTTTTCCTCAATCTGCTTTTTGCCGAATGCGACAATGCAGGGAGTGCCCTGCTCTTTGTCAGTCATGACACGGAACTGAATCGGTTCTTCGGAAGGAGTCTTTCCCTTCCTCAAATCAACAGGGTTCCGGGTTTGGAGGCGGCATGATCAACCTGATTGCGAAAAGCCTCTGGAATCGAAAAGGGACAGCGCTGCTCACGCTTTTTTCCATTGCCATCAGTGTTGCCCTGTTGATTGGAGTGGAGCAGATCCGGAAAGGTATCCGTACCAGTTTTTCCAGCGCGGTTTCCGGAACAGACCTTATCGTCGGAGCCCGGGGAGGATCTCTCCAACTTCTCCTGTATTCGGTGTTCAGGATGGGCAATGCCCCCAACAACCTCACCTGGGAGAGTTACCAGGATTTCAAAAACCATTCACGGGTTCGTTGGACCATCCCGTTTTCTCTCGGGGATTCCCATCATGGGTATCGCGTGTTGGGGACCAATCTCGATTATTTCACACTCTTCCGATACGGGAACCGTCAGCGTCTAAAATTCTCAGAAGGAAAACCTTTTTCCGGGGTGTTTGACGCAGTGCTTGGGGCCGAAGCGGCTCGCAAGCTCGAGTACCGTTTGCATGATCCGATCATTGTTTCCCATGGAACCGGAAGCAGTTCGTTTCTCAAGCACGAAGACCGGCCGTTCACCGTGGTCGGTATTCTCGCGCCTACGGGCACCCCGGTGGACCAGACGGTTCATGTCAGCCTGGAAGGCATCACTGCCATGCACATCGATTGGGAAAGCGGGGTCCCGCCGATGGAGGATGACAGCCTCGATACCGAGGATGTGCTCAAGCGGGATCTCACCCCCGAGGCCATCACAGCTTTTCTGGTGGGACTTCGCTCGAAAATCCATGCCTTCAGTCTGCAGCGTGAGGTGAACACTTACCATGAGGAACCCTTGAGCGCCATCCTTCCCGGGGCCGCGCTTCAGGAACTGTGGGAACTGCTGCGCACAGCGGAAACCGGACTGCGCATAATCAGCGGTTTTGTCGTGCTGGCAGGTCTCCTCGGGTTGATGACCGCCCTCCTTTCCGGACTGAACGAGCGTAGACGGGAGATGGCAATCCTGCGCTCGGTGGGAGCCGGTCCAGGTACAATCTCAGGATTGCTCATCGGGGAGGCACTTTTACTCACACTGAGCGGTATCACCACCGGCATGCTGTTGCTTTACATACTCCTGTTCTTCGCCCAACCTGTACTGCAAACCAGGCTGGGGTTTTTTCTTCCTTTGACGCCTCCCGGGATTCAGGATTATAATGTCCTGGCCACAATCACCATCGCAGGTATGCTGATGGGTGCCTTTCCTGCCTATCGGGCTTACCGACAGTCTCTGGCTGATGGAATGAGCATAAGACTCTGAATAAAGATCATTAAACATGTCTAACCGGATAATCCTTTTACTGCTGCTGTTATTGTTTTTCAGTTCTGAATCCCTCGGGTCGATTTTCGACACCCGGGAAATCAGCTGGAGACAATTACGGCAGCTTAACGTGAAAACCGGAGAAATGCCTCTTGAGCTGAAGAAACTGATAGGAAAACCCGTCAAAATTCCAGGTTATGCCGTCCCCATCGAAGGTGATGCCGGTTTTGACTACATCAGCGAATTCCTGCTAGTTCCGGTTTTTGGGATGTGCATCCATGTTCCTCCACCTCCGCCGAACCAGGTGATTTTTGTCAAAATGAAAGAACCGGTTCCCTTTGAATATTTGCTTGATGCGATCTGGCTCTATGGCGTACTTGAGATCGGTGAATTCATGGTGGGAGGGGAAATGATCTACGAAACCGAATCCAGTTTTCTGATACAGGGAGAGAAAGTAGTTTTTTATGAGTGAATTGAAGTGCGTAAAGTGGGGCTGGAGACAAAACTCTTTCCACGGGAAGGGGAAATGTCGTTTACACGCTTAAGGGTTTCAGGAAACGAGTTTTCTCCAATGGAAGCCTTCGAGTTTTAAGTGTACAGGGCGCGTATTTAGGTTTGGGCATCGAGTTCAATCTGAGCGGCATCGGCCTCGCTTTCGAAGCCGTCGGACGCTGGCTCCGCTTCGACAGGGACACCAGCGCGCGCACCTTGACATCAAAATTGCCGCGGACGGTCTGAACGGCGTAGAGGAAGCCCGCACATTTAATCCCGACCTGATACTGATGGACATGCACCTGCCGGTAATAGATGGTCTGGAGGCAATCCGCCGCATCCGACGTTCTGCTGAAAACCCTGATGACCCTATCATTGCTTTCTCTGCTGACGCGTTTCTTGAACAGCAGGAACTGGCCTTTGACTCAGGTGCAACGGACTACCTGATCAAACCACTCGATTTTGCAAAATTGTACCCGGTGCTCAGGATGTACCTCCAGCACGAGATCACTGACGACACCTCCCAGCATGTTCCCGACCCCATTCCGCCGGGAGTGGACAGGGAAATCAGGAGTAAACTGGAAACAATTTGCGAAACGCCACCCTACCAGTCAGCCCAGATTGTCAACCTTGCAGAAGAAATAATCGAAAGCTGCGGAGAATATGTAACGGATTATCGGGTGTTGGCCGAACAGATACGGCAGCATGTGTATTCCAACAAGACGCATCAAATTCCCACCCTGATCATGGATCAATTGCAGAGGTATACCAAACTGAGCCCGGTGTGTTTTTTTTGTGTTGGCTGGGCACATTAATGAGATTAAAAGGCAGAAGCATGTGGAGCATTTTGAGCTGGAACATCCAGTACGGCAAGGGGGTGGACGGTAAAATCGACCTGGCCCGGATTGCTGCCGCAATCCAGGAAACCGGCGATGTGGACGTGATCTGCCTGCAGGAAGTTTCACGGAACGATCCAGGTGCCGACGAAGGAGCAGACCAAATGGATAAGCTTGCTGAGTTGTTTCCGGATTATCAGCATTTTTTCGGGCAAGTGCATAACCGGCGTGGAAGAGCCTGCGGTAAACGGAAGCAATTCGGCAACCTCGTACTGACCCGCACCAACCCGGAACAGATTCTTTATCATCAACTCCCCAGTCCCCCCGATCCCAAGGCGCGATTCATGGCGCGGCAGGCGACGGAGTTGACGCTCGAGCAAGATGGATCGCTTTTCCGCATCGTCAACACACACCTCGAGTATTTTTCCGAACAGCAGCAGCTGAGCCAGGTGCAACGGTTACGTGAACTGCATGAAGAGTCATGCGGGCAGTTCTACCGCCCCGGACATGACATGCCCTGCACGCCTTTCGAGCAGGTCCCACGTCCCCCGGAAATGATACTGTGCGGAGATTTCAACTTCACCCCGGAGAGCCTATCCTACAGAAAAATGACATCTGGCTTTCCCGTTGAATATCCGGACCTGCATGATGCCTGGATGTTGCTTTTTCCGGACAGCCCCCGTGATCCAACCTGCGGAGTATTTGACTACAAGCAATGGGAAGAAGGACCGCATTGTCGGGATTATTTCTTTATCAGCTCCCCCGTTCGCTCTCGCCTCAAGACAATGAAGGTCAACCTGAAAACGTTCGCGTCGGACCACCAGCCGATCATGCTTGAACTGGAGGGATGAATGCGCACAATATTTAATTGCGTGCTGCTTTTTGTCCTGCTGACAGGTTGCACCACCACGAAACCTGAATTGAATTACCCGCGCACGGAAATGCAGTATCTCGTCGCCTGCGCGAGTGGACATAACTGTTTCCGCAAGGCGGACATGATCTGCAGGGGAGGATACCGGATTCACGTCTTGCAGCCTTTCGACCATTATCCTCACCTCCTGATTGAATGCCGCTGAGTAGAATCAGCATGTTGTGTATAATAAAATGAACCGAATTTGCATGTTTTTCTCACGCGGTCCCCAATGTACACAGATAGTTCATGCACCGGCGAATCATGATTTCCCGATTACATCTCTTTATTTTACGCACCCTGCTGCTGTTGCTGCCGGTAGTCGGAGTGGGTACATGCATGTTGTATGCGGACGAATTTTCCCGCCTGAGATACCTGGTTCTGTCCGATGAAAATGGAACCCTCTTACAGGGTGAAAACAAATCCGACGAAACTCTCTCAACTTCCGGATACAGCGGGTATTTTGTTTTCGAAAACGGGTTCGGGTTCGGGTTTACTACAATGACAACCAAAGGCAGTATTGGTTCAGACAGTCACTCCGAGCAAAGCGACAATCTCGATATTTCATTGACCTTTGGTGGGGAGTGGAACCTGACCCTGGGATACGGACAAGGCATCTACGGACGTGGAGAACTAAGCAGAAATGGAACCGAGTATGTGACCGACAAGGTCCGGGGAGGGGGCGGTTTTTTGCTGCTCGGCATCCCCCTTTTCGGAGGAGAACTGCTGGCCGGTTATCGCATGAACGAGCTTGAGTTTGGCACGTACCAGGCCAAGGTCAACGGCACAAACTCCCGTCTGGATGATTGCGTTTTGGTCAAATCCGAACATGTAATGACCGGTTTCGGGCTGCATTTCTGAGTTCACTGCGTTTTTGAAAATCTCCATCCCCGCAGGGCGGGTTTCCACATTCTTTCCACCCAGTCTCCGGTTTTCTGATGAACGATGACGACCCTAGATTCATGCGGCGCGCGATTGAACTGGGGGAAGAGGTGAAAGGCAGGACCGGGGACAACCCCTGGGTGGGCTGTGTGATCGTCCGGAAGGGCAACATCATCGGCGAAGGAGCGACCCAGCCTCCCGGAGAAGCCCATGCCGAGGCTGCTGCGTTGTCAGCGGCAAAAATGGGAGGAGATGATCCACGGGACGCAACACTTTACTGCACAGTGGAACCATGTTCATTTCAAGGAAGAACACCCTCCTGTGCCCGTGCGATTGTCTCCTCCGGAATCGCGCGGGTAGTGATCGCTATCCGGGACCCGCACCCCAGGGTTAACGGGGAAGGGATTCGGATCCTGGAAACCGCCGGTATTTCCGTTTGTGAAAGTGTGTGTGAAGATGAGGTGCGGGCATCACTGCGCCATTGGCTTAAAGGATACGGTCTGTGAGTGAAAATCGTGAATACCCCTCGCGGCCGATCGTTGCGGTTGGAATTGTCGTCCTTCGCGGGGATGAAGTGCTGCTCGTGCGGCGGGGGAATCCACCCCGACAGGGGCAATGGAGCCTTCCCGGAGGCAAGCAGCGACTCGGGGAAACCCTTGAAGATGGCGCGCGCAGGGAAGTGCTTGAGGAAACCGGGCTTGTACTCGGACCCCTGACGATGGTGGATGTAGTTGACTCCATCACCACTGATCCTGAAGGCGGGGTCCGTTACCATTACAGCCTGATCGAATGGATGGGGGAATACAGATCAGGAGAACTCCATCCGGGTGACGACGCAGCAGACGCACGCTGGTTTCCAATGCATCAACTGGAAAAACTCGGACTCTGGAATAAGACCCTGGATATCATCCGTCAAGCGAAGAAAATGCGCGACGGCTGAATTTATAACTCACCGCCGCCGGCATTCGCCAAATGAATATCTATGCCTGTTTTTTCATCCCGGTGAGCAAAACATGCCTTTATTTGAACCTCAGCCCGATAGACATCACCCATCAAGTGCCCAATAAATAGAACCTCCTCCCGGGATATGTTTAAAAAAACATCGTTCCTCACTGCTTCCTTTATTCAAGGTTAAATAAATATATTAAGTTATATCAGTGTACTGAAGTATTTCTTTCAGGACCTGAAATGGGGCATACTCTGTGCTGAAGGAATAACAGGTTCCGGATTGTCCGGGTTTTTCTCCCGGTGACGTGCCGCATATCTTGTCGCTGAAGGCAATCCGGAATCCTCACAAAACATGCCGAAAAACAAATTGTCGGCGCAAGCATTCTTCATCCCAACAGCAAAGGAGCATCAAATGGAATTTCAAGTTGAAATGAAATACGTTTTGGATACGATTTGGCTCATCATCAGCGGAGCACTGGTGATGTGGATGGCGGCCGGATTTGCAATGCTGGAAGCAGGTATGGTGCGCAGCAAGAACACGACCGCTATCCTTACCAAAAACATCACCCTCTACGCGGTTGCCTGCATTGCATATTACCTGGTGGGATACAACATAATGTATGGAGAGGGGAATGCGTTCATGGGGATGGGATTCACGCTGGACGGCGCGAGCGTCGAGGGTCACAGCCTGCTTTCAGATTATTTCTTCCAGGTCGTCTTCGTCGCAACCGCGGCGTCGATAGTCTCCGGCACTGTCGCCGAACGGATGAAGTACTGGCCCTTCATGATCTTCACGCTGGCACTGACGGCGCTGATCTACCCGATCCAGGGACACTGGTCCTGGGGCGGCACTGCGCTTGGTGGGTTGATTGACGGTTTCAGCGATTTCGCCGGTTCCACAATCGTGCATTCGGTTGGAGGATGGGCCGCACTGGCCGGAGTGCTGCTGCTGGGGCCGCGCCGCGGAAAGTATGGGAAAGACGGAAAGATCAACCCGGTGCTGCCATCCAACCTTCCGCTCGCAACCCTGGGCACATTCATACTCTGGCTCGGCTGGTTCGGTTTCAACGGTGGTTCTCAGCTGGCATTGGGCAGCAAGGATGATGTGGACTCAATTTCCGCGGTTATCGCCAACACCAACATTGCCGCGTGCGCGGGCGCAGTCATGGCGCTCATCACCAACCAGCTACGCTACGGGAAAGTCGACCTGACAATGGTTCTCAACGGCGCACTTTCCGGTCTTGTTGCAATCACCGCCGGACCGGATTACCCGTCACTTGGGCTTGCCTGCCTGATCGGGGGAATCGGCGGAGTTATTGTCGTGTTTGCCGTCCCCATGTTTGACCGCTTGAAAATAGACGACCCTGTCGGCGCCCTCTCAGTTCACCTGGTAAACGGGATATGGGGCACGCTTGCGGTGGGCATCTTCAAGGACGATGTAGCTTTTCTCGACCAGTTAACCGGCGTTGCGGTCATCGGCGCTTTCACCTTCGGTGCCAGCTTGGTGGTTTGGACTGCCCTCCGGGCCGTGTTTGGAATCCGTGTATCTGAGTCGGAAGAACTGGAAGGGGTTGATGTCAGGGAATTCGGCATGCAGTCCTACCCGGAATTTGTAAACACACCGATCACACGTCCGGCGCTGAAGCCGGAACAGGCCTGAAAAATTGCGGGAAGGATTTTCTTCTACGGAAATTCTTCCCTTTTCCTGAATTCAGTCACCAACGGGAAAGGAGAGAGACGATGGTTTCATCAAAGATATTTCAAGAAATGCTGCCCGCGGCACAGGCCGCTTCAGCGAAAATCGCCGGCGGGTTTGTCCTGCTGACTGCCCTTTTTTACCCGGCGGCATTGTGGGCTGCCGACTTGAGCGCGGGAGACACCGCGTGGATGTTGACCTCAACAGCGCTTGTGCTGTTCATGACCATTCCCGGACTGGCCTTGTTTTATGGCGGGTTGGTCCGCGCAAAAAATGTACTTTCGGTGCTGATGCAGTGTTTCTCCCTGGCGGGGTTTATTACGATCCTTTGGATAATATATGGATACAGTCTGGCGTTTGACACCGGAGGAATGTCCGCGGGGGTCACCAATTTCAGTTCGTTTGTGGGTGGACTGGGCCTGGCATTCCTCGGACACATGGATGAAAACTCGCTTTCGGGAAGCATCCCGGAATCTGTATTCGTCACCTTCCAGATGACCTTTGCCATCATCACCCCTGCATTGATAGTCGGCGCGTTTGCTGAAAGGATGAAGTTTTCTTCAATGTTGCTTTTTTCCGGGTTATGGTTCACTTTCGTCTATGCCCCTGTTTGCCACATGGCCTGGTCCGGCGACGGATCATTTTTCGGAGACCGGCTGGGCGCCCTCGATTTTGCCGGAGGAACAGTGGTTCACATCAATTCCGGAGTTGCGGCCCTGGTGGCGGCTTTAATGATCGGCAAACGCAGAGGTTATCCAAACACACCCATTCCTCCACACAGCCTGACCTTGACGGTTGTCGGGGCATCAATGCTTTGGGTTGGATGGTTCGGGTTCAATGCCGGAAGCGCCCTGGCCGCCGACGGCGCGGCCGGGATGGCGATGCTGGTCACCCAGGTGTGCACCGCCACCGCGGCAGTAACATGGATGTTGGCGGAGTGGGTTCAGCACAAAAAAGCCAGCGTGCTGGGCATCGCAACCGGGGCGGTGGCCGGACTGGTGGCGATCACCCCGGCTTCCGGAAGCGTCGGCCCGATGGGGGCACTGGTAATCGGCATTGCCGCGGGGCTTATTTGTTACTACGCGGTTACGGTGATCAAACCCCGTTTCGGATATGATGACGCCCTCGACGTCTTTGGCGTGCACGGAGTAGGTGGCATTGTCGGCGCTTTGTTGACGGGGATTTTCGTTGCCGACGGATTCGGTGGGATGGGACTTGCGGAAGGACAGACCATCGGTGGTCAGTTCCTGGCCCAGCTTGCCAGCGTGATCTTTACTGTTGTCTACAGCGCAGTCCTCTCATGGGTGCTGCTGAAAATCGTCAGCGCCATCACCGGGGGTTTGCGTGTCGATGAAGAGGGAGAATACGACGGACTCGACATCACCCTCCACAACGAACAGGGTTACTTCATGGAAAATTGACAGGACTATCCACTGACTGCCGCACCGGGGTCCCGTTATATTCATTCTTGGGACCCGCGGCGTTCAAACCCTTCTTCTTGCCAGGTGAGGAAACGTCTGCCTATCACTTCCGCGGTGTCGTTAACCGCGACGAAGGCGTCCGGATCGGTTTCAAACAGGTACTGCTTCAAACGTCCGAGTTCCAGCAGGTTTATCACAGTGTAAATCACCTTTTTAGGTTCTTTCTCAAATCCTCCATAGGCATGGAAAAAAGTCAGTCCTCGATCCAGTTTGCGGATCACGTTTTCCGCAACCGCTTCGGGGTGATTGGAAATTATGAACACCGCTTTACGCTGGGAAAACCCGGTCTGCACGCGCTGGAGTGCCCATGAAAATACGTACATGAAAATACCGGTGTATAACGCGATATCAAGATCGTATAGATAAGCATTCGCGCCGATCACCGAAATATTGACAATGATGAACGTTGTCCCGATCGGAACGGCAAACTTTTTTTTGAAATACGCCCCCAGTATATCCAGCCCTCCAACCGAACCTCCAAAACGCAGGTAAAACCCGGACCCTCCTCCCGAGATCACCCCTCCCAGGATTGCCGCCAGGATCGGCTCCCTGGTCGGCACCTGCATTCCTTCAGTCAGTTCCAGGCTGATGCTGAGAATGGCCATCCCTAACAGCGAAACGACGATGAAGCGTAGTGAAAATGCGCGGTAACCAAGCAGGAATATCGGGATGTTCAACAACACATACAATACGCTGAGGGGAGCCTGTTCTCCGGAAAGGCTGCGGATAAGCAGAGAAATTCCCATCAACCCCCCTGAAAAGAAATGCTGAGGTATCAATATCCCGTTGATTACCAGCGCGAAGGCCAGGCATCCCAACTGGGTGAACAGCAGCGTTCGCCAAAAGGAGATGCTTCCGAAAGCATCCATGACATCCTTCATCTCTTCCCTGAATTGGTTCATTTTCTACATCCATCACGTGATTGAAAACACTGCCCGGATCTTTCGGTTAAAAGGCTGGCGGTCTTATAAATTCGGGTAACAGTCTAGCATACGGATGCCCAAGAAACCGCTTCTTTCAGAATGCGCTGCGCTTGGAACTTCAAGTGCAGTATGATAGAAATTTGGGAACAAATCTTCATATCTTGCTCATATTTAATCACATTCAAAACCCGCATGAACGATACCATGGAGGCGCAAAACCCTCCGGCACATTTCATCCGCAGCATCATCGAAGGAGACCTCAAATCCGGGAAACACAAAAAAGTTGTCACCCGTTTTCCCCCGGAACCAAATGGATACCTGCATATCGGGCACGCCAAGTCCATCTGCCTAAACTTCGGCATGGCCGCGGATTACGACGGAATATGCTTCATGCGTTTTGACGACACCAACCCGCTGAAAGAGGACCAGGAATACGCCGAGGCAATCCTCGAGGATGTACGCTGGCTGGGGTTTGACTGGGGAGACAGGCTGACCCATGCCTCGGATTATTTTGGACGGCTATATAAATACGCGCTGGTGCTGATCCGCTCTGGCAAGGCCTACGTGGAAAGCCTCAGCGCTGAAGAGATCCGGGAATACCGGGGGACCCTGACCGAACCGGGGCGCAACAGCCCCTACCGGGAACGCGCAGTGGAGGAAAACCTGGACTTTTTCGAACGCATGCGAAATGGCGAATTTGCCGAAGGAACTCATGTATTGCGTGCAAAAATCGACATGGCTTCCGCAAATATAACTTTACGCGACCCGACTCTCTACCGCATCCGCAATGCGAGACACCAGCGCACCGGGGATGCCTGGAGCATATACCCGATGTATGACTTCACCCACTGTCTTTCCGATGCCATCGAGGGAGTTACGCATTCCCTCTGTACTCTCGAATTCGAGGACAACCGTCCGCTTTACAACTGGGTGCTGGAAGAAACCGGGGCTGAATGCCGCCCGCGGCAAATAGAGTTTTCCCGGCTGAACCTGCAGTACACCGTGCTGAGCAAACGCAAACTGATCCAGCTGGTTGAGGAAGGACACGTTTCCGGTTGGGACGATCCACGCATGCCGACCCTGAGCGGTATGCGCCGCAGGGGGGTTCCTGCTAAAGCGATCCGGCTCTTCACCAGGCGCATCGGCATTTCAAAAAGCGAAAACAACATCGATATGCAGGTACTGGAGGACTGCACGCGCGAAATTCTGAATCAATCCGCGCCAAGGGCTTTTGCCGTGCTGAAACCCCTGAAAGTGGTGATTGCCAATTTTCCCCAAGGCCATACCGAGCAGCTGGATGCGCCTGTTCATCCCGGCAACCCTGAAATGGGACGCAGGAACCTGCCTTTGACCCGGGAAATATATATTGAACAAGATGATTTTCTTGAGGATCCGCCGAAGAAGTTCTTCCGCCTTGCACCTGGTAAGGAAGTGCGTCTGCGCTATGCCTATGTCATCCGCTGTGATGAAGTGGTCCGGAATGCGAAGGGTGAAGTCATAGAACTGCGTTGCAGTTATGACCCGTCAACGGCACGCGGAGCAAAACCGGAAGGGCGCAAGGTTAAGGGGATCATCCACTGGGTTTCCGCGGAACACGGAATAACCGCGCAAGTCAGGCTTTACGACCGCCTGTTTTCACAACCTTCTCCCGGAAGCCAAAGAAAAGGCGGAAATTTCATTATGGACCTCAATCCCCGCTCTGTAGACGTGCTTGACAACTGCATAATTGAACCGTCTCTGAAAAATGCAGAAGCTGTGAGGCAGTTACAGTTCGAACGGTTGGGGTACTTCATCCCTGATTCCAGTGATTCGACAGTGAAGAAACCGGTTTACAACCGTATAGTCACTTTGCGGGATACCTGGTCGAAAATCACGGGGCAGTCATAAATGGAGACGGAAGATGATGCAGGGAGGTATGATGATTTTCAAAATGTTCTGGATCTTTCCCCTGCTGGGCATGCTTGTTTTTCTGCTCCTGGCCTATTTCATCTTCAAGCACTTGTTCGGCGGTCCACTCGGATCGCCCCCCCTGGAGCGGAAACCACCGCAACGGCGTGGTAAAGTACCGGAGGAACTGAAAAAAGCGGGGCGTGAAATCCTGGATAACCTGGATTGGGATATCCGCTTGCTGGAAAAGAGACGCTTGGATGAAGACGATCCAGTTGAATATGAAAAAATCGAATTGGAACTGAAACGGAAAAAAGAGGAATACCAGACAGTCGTTGAACGGCTGGATCAATGAATCCCCGATTTAGCTTTTCGAAAAATGTGTTAACCGGGAAAGCGCTCCTAACCGGGCAAGGGCCAACCGGTCCAGTATGGTCTTCACGGGTTAATTCAAGCGCTCTACCACCAGGGCCACTCCGTTCCCTCCGCCGATGCACGCGCTCACCAGGCCCATCTGCTGGTCTCTCTGTTTAAGGGCATAGAGCAGTGTGGTGAGTATTTTCGCCCCGGTCGCAGCCACCGGATGTCCAAGTGCAATGGCGCCTCCGTGTACGTTCACCTTCTCGCGGTCAAGGTTCAGCTTTCTTTCACAGGCAAGGTATTGGGCGGCAAATGCCTCGTTCAGTTCAATCAGGTCGATGTCCTGGAGGGTTAAACCGGCTTTTTTGAGCGCCTCCGGGATAGCCTTGACCGGTGATAATCCAAACCTTTTCGGTTCGTAACCGACAAATGCATAACCCCGTATCAGCGCCAGCGGGCTCAACCCTCTCGACTGCGCTTTAGACCTTTCCATCAGGACCTGCGCGGAAGCCGCGTCGCAGAGTGCGCAGGCGTTTCCGGCAGTGATTGTTCCGTCTGCACGGAAAACCGGTTTCAGTTTCTCCAGCGAAGCGATGTTCATGCCTTCACGGAATATTTCTTCATCCTTGAAAATCCGGGGTTCCCCCTTTCTCCCCGGCACCTCGACGGGGGCAATCTCTTCTTCAAACCTTCCTTCCTTGACCGCTTTTTCCGCCTTGTTCTGGCTTTCCAGCGCGAAAGAGTCCTGTTCTTCACGTCCGATACCCATCTCGCGGGCTAGGTCATCGGTCAGTTCACCCATCAATCCTCCTCCCAGCGGACACTGAAAGCCGTCCCTGTGCATCAGGTCCAGCAGTTCCCCCTTGCCCATGCGGTAACCGAACCGTGCTTTTGACAATGCGTAGGGGACCTGGCTGGTGCTCTCGGTCCCTCCCACCAGCACTGTTTCGACGTCTCCCGCCTTGATGGCCTGAGTTCCGAAAATAAGCGCCTGGATGCTGGAGCCGCAGCGCACGTTGACCGACACC
>CAYFLK010000002.1:0-71783 GCA_964344035.1 uncultured Pseudomonadota bacterium | reverse complement strand
CGCGGGAGTTTCAATCGGTACCCCTCCCTCAACCGAGGCCACGCGGGCTGGATTGGGCCCCACGCCTGCCTGCCATGCGTTGGCGTAAACGGTTTGATCCACTTCCGCGGGCGCAATGCCTGAACGCCTGATTGTTTCGCGGATCACCTGGGAGCCAAAATCCGTAGCATTCAAGTGAGCAAGCGAACCTCCGAATTTTCCTCCGGCCGTTCTGGCGGCGCCAAGTATCACAACTTCTTTCATCTTAATCCTTTTGTTAATATTCGTGAATGGGGTGAATCATCCAATAATATCAGACCCCGGATCAATTTTTTAATTATTGCGGTTTCTTCTGTACCTGCGAAACCGGTCTCTACACACCATTGTCTGAAAAAAGAATATTCTAACCACAATGGCCCGACAAGCAAGACCAAGCACTCGTTATCCGCGTCTTTTATGTCTCAATGGTCTTACGACTTGAAAACCAGCCCGCCTCCCCCGTAAAACTATTTGTAGTGTAAACTCATTAGTCATCTTAGTTCATCTCGCATACATCCTGAAGAACCAGAAAATACACGAACAACACAACATCATCTGATTGAAATAACGAAAACTCCTGCAAATTGATACGTAGGGGCAAACATATGTATATGCCCTGGAACGATGGGCGGGCAACTGTCTGCGTCGCGAACGCGACAGGCAGGCGCAGGACAGCCCCTTAGTCCCGATTTACTGGCGGTATTGTGTTTTTCGTGGTCAAACAGTTATGTTGCGAGAGCATCGCCCTTCATGAATCACAATCCAAGGAAAAAAAGTCATGTCCAGGAAAGAAATCATTTCACGTTTCAGCCAAGAACTGGAAAAAACCTATCGGGACCGTACCTCAAAATCAGCAGCAGTCATCCGGGACGCAGCACGCTACGTTCCGGACGGAGACATGCGCATATCAATCTGGATGGAACCTTATCCCACCGTAATGTCACGCGGTGACGGTTCCCGGCTTTACGACGTGGATGGCAATGAATACCTGGATTTTTCCAACAACTGGACCTCGATGCTGCTTGGGAACAATCACCCCAGCGTGGTTGAAGCGATAACCCGCCAGGCCGCGCAGGGTTCCGCGATGGCCGCGCCTTTCGATCGCGTGTATGAATGGGCTGGGATGCTTTGCGAGAGGATACCGGCAATGGAACGGGTGCGTTTCTGCACCTCCGGGACGGAGGCATGCATGTTCGCCATCCGCGGAGCACGGGCCTTCACCGGGAAGGATAAAATCCTGAAGATGGAAGGAAATTATCACGGCAGTTATGACATAATGGAAATGCAGGTCGGCTGGCGCAAACTGCCTCCGGGCATTCCTAAAAGCGCGGAGCAGGACGTCCTCACCACCCCCTTTAACAACAAGGAAAACGCCGAAAAACTGATCACCGAGAATCGCGATGAACTTGCCGCGGTGATTGTCGAGGGCGTGATGGGAGCAGCGGGGATGATTCCACCGGAAGACGATTACCTGAAATTTCTCAAGGAAGTCGCCTCCGCCAACGGGGTGCTGCTGATTGTCGATGAAGTGATCAGTTTCCGGTTGTCCACCGGTGGTGCACAGCTGTTATATGACGTGCAGCCAGACCTGACTGCCCTGGGGAAAACCATCGGCGGAGGATTGCCCGTCGGTGCATTCGGTGGACGAGAAGAAGTGATGGCGGTTTTTTCTCCCAGGCACAAACGCCCCGCGCATCATGCCGGGACCTTCGTGGCCTCCCCGATCGGTGTCGCCGCCGGTATTGCCGCACTCAAGGAAATGAACTCCGGGGCCATCGAACGGATCAACAGGATGGGGGAGTCTCTTGCCCGGGACCTGCAGCAGGTCCTAGACGATTTAAATATCAGGGCGCAAATAAAAGGCTGCGGCTCCCTGCAGCAACTCCATTTCACCCCGGAACCGATCAGCACCGCTTCAACCGCGTTTCTCACACAGGACCGGGACGTGCTGCGTCTGTTCAACCTGTCACTGATGAACAAAGGCGTTTTTATCGGAAACAGGGGCTTTTTCGCCCTGTCCACGGTGATGACCGAAGCAGAAACCGCGCGCGCGCTGGAAGCTGCCGCAGAAGCCCTGGCCGAGCTGAAACCGATGATTGAACAGGCGGCGCCGCAGTTGATCTCCTGACGGGGACTTGCCCGGTAAAAACCATACCTTTTTAACGTCTCCATGATTTAATCGCAAAATAGAATTTTGCCGGTTTATGACACACATAAAACTGTCACTCCGCACGGAATGAAAAATGAGAGAGTGGCAAGGCGCTCAAGCAGTAGTTTTTGCGAAACCATCAAAATAACATTGGCACAAAATGACCCATGCCGGTTTTTTTCATGACCTCCTGCATTCCATTTTTAAGCGGAGCATAAAACTGCCCCGCCTGAGCTGGCTCGAGGGGGAGGAAGCTGAACAGTCCCTGAAAAGCCTGACGGAGGCCGTGCTGCAGACAAAAGGTGAAGCCTCCGCGCTTGTTTATGCCGAGCGTTTCCACAAGCTCTATGAAGAAACCGGAACAGATGAACGAAACAGTTTTTTCAAACTGCTGGCTGAGAACTATGACCTCGAACCGCAAGCGGTGATAAACGCAGCAAGGGAATACCTTGAAGAACGAAGTCCAGCCAATTTCAGCAGTTTGATCGAAGTGGCCGAACCCCCCCGTCAGGAATTGTTCCGGCGATTGAACTCCGTAGCTTATGGCACGGTGCGGCTGGTGCGCATGCGGGAGGCCCTGCTCAAGGAAGCAAAAACAAATCAGGCGCTGAACCGGGTTGATCTTGATCTCTGTCACATGTTCCGTTCCTGGTTCAACCGCGGATTTCTGGTCCTGCGCGCCATCAACTGGACAACCCCGGCGCACATCCTGGAAAAAATCATCGCCTACGAGGCGGTTCACGAAATCCCGTCATGGGATGAACTGCGCCTGCGCCTGGAACCGGAAGACCGCCGCTGCTTCGCATTTTTTCATCCCAGCATGCAGGATGAACCGCTGATTTTTGTGGAAGTGGCATTGGGACAGGATGTACCGGCCAAAATCGCGGATGTGCTTGCCCCGGACCGGGAGATCCAGGACCCGGATAAGGCGAAGTCCGCGATTTTCTATTCCATTTCCAACTGCCAGAAAGGACTGAAGGGGATTTCATTCGGAAACTTCCTGATCAAGCAGGTGGCCAATGATCTGCAGAATCACTTTCCCCACCTGGAGGAGTTCGCCACCCTCTCCCCGATGCCGGGGTTCATAAACTGGCTGAGACATAAGTCCGGAGAGCGCTGGGACGAAAATGCCGCCGAACTGCTGCAGCATCTAGTCAATCATGATTGGCCCGGGGATGCTGACCTGGCGGAACATCTGAAACCGGGAATATTGAGGCTGGCTGCTCAGTATCTGCTGAAGTCAGACCGTCCGGACGGCAGCCCCAATGATCCGGTGGCGCGGTTCCATCTTGAAAACGGGGCAACGCTGGACAGGGTGAACTGGCTTGGAGATGTATCAAACAAGGGGCTGACACAGGCAGCGGGGCTGATGGTCAATTACCGCTATGACCTTGCCCGGCTTGAACATAACCACGAAATATACGCGGCTGAGAAAAAGATCCTGGCTTCTTCATCCGTGAAAGCATTGCTTAAAGAATGAGTTATTTTTGAATCAGTCTATAATGATAGCGGTGCCTGGAAGGTGAATCTGCTCGGCTTGAATCCCCCTGCCCTGTTCCCCCTCACCCCGGCCTTCTCCCCGTGGGAGAAGGTGGATCGAATCGTTCGGCACGTAATCATCGCCGGACAGAACCCTCTTCAAACGGGAAAAGGGAAAGCGCGTGTGGTGGGTGAGTGTCGCCAACCGATTCAATCTTTCGGTTCCCAGCCCGCCTTGACGAGTCCTTCGATAATGGGGTCCGCAAGCGCGGAGTTGGGAATGAAGTTGCGGCGGTAGTCGTCACGGGTCTTGAGGTTGGGACGTAGCGCAAGGTAGCGCTCCAGCGCCGCCTTGGCCTCCGGTCGCTGCAAGTGCCCCAGCACTGCCGCCCGAAAGCCCAAATGATGCCCTACATCTGGGTGCCGGTGCAGAGCCTTGTCAATCGCCTCAAGCGCCTCCTCGTAACTCCCCTGTCCCAAGCAGGAAAAATAAAGCACTCCATAAAAGTGGATCAAGTCCGGGTCCACCGGGCTGAGTTCAAAAGCCTTCCGAATGTTGCTTTCTCCCTCTTGATACTCTCCAGAATGAACCTGTGCCAACCGCAGCCAAAAGTAACTCGTAGAGAAACTGGGATTGAACTGCACCGCACGGCGGGCATAATCCTGGGCATTGGCATGATCCCCACGAAAGAAGCAGGCCGAAGTTAGACCCGCGAAGGCCAACGGGTTTTCCGGATTCAGGCTCTCGGCCCTGCGGCCATCCGCCAGCATCCCATCCAGTGTTTGCTGCGGGTCTTTGGTGGTGAACTGGACCAGTTCCGCACTGCCGACGATCGCAAGATAGGCATGGGCGTTTGCAAGGGTCGGTTCCAGTTTGGCGGCCTTTTCAAAATGCCGACGGGCTTCGACCAATGATGGGTCTTGGTGGTTCGTACGTTGGTTCTTACCGTAAAAACAGTTCAAGCCTTGCAGGTACTCCTCCCACGCGCTGAGGTCAGGTGCGTTTGGTGAGAACTGGCTGGACGATAGCACTGCGTCTGCCGCCAAGGCGCTGGAACTCGACCCCAACGACCATGAGGCCCATCGAATCATGGGCAGCATTTCCATGTCCAAACGAGACTATGAGCGGGCGCGGAACCACCACGCCCGCGCCGTGGAACTCTGCCCCAGCGATGCCTATATCCTCGGCAAGAACGCCGCCACGCTGATCTATTCCGGCGAGCCGGAATAGGCGCTGGAGTCCGTGCAGCGAGCCGTGCGCATCAACCCCTTCTGTCCAGACGACCTGTTGCAGGACGAGGGCATGTGCCACTTTTGGATGGGGAACTTCAACGTGGCCGTGGACAGCTTGCAGAAAATCAAGCTGCAAGGGCGGGACAGCCTCTGCTACCTCGCGGCGGCCTACGCCAAGTCAGGCAACACCGAGAAGGCAAAAGACACCCTGCGGCAGATCTCCCAGAAGCCTGACAAGGCCGTGGAGATGTTCCTGAAGACCGAGCCTTACAAGGACGCCAACCGCACGCAGGAACTCCGCGAGGTGCTGACAGGTCTTATTAAGACCCTGAATTGAGGAACTGTTCCCGGTTGAGAGGATTTAAATCTGAAGCAGATTCAGGATCACAGTCAGGGTGATCAAAGAAACCGCGGTGGAAACGAACACCCCGCTGCTTGCGGCGGCAATCCCCACCCCATAACGACTGGCAAAGAGAAATGGATTGACTCCGGCCGGCATCGCCGCCAGTAGCACCAGAACACCCAGCCATATCCGGTCTTCGATGCCGAAAATCCATGCAGCAAGCAACCAGGCAAGCAAGGGATGAATCGCTGTTTTTAACAGCGCCAGCAACGACACTTCCCGCCATTGGATGTCCCGGCTGAAACGGGCAAGGCCGGCGCCCAGCGCAAACAGGGCGCAGGGAGTGACGGCGTTCCCCAGCAGTTCCGCAATCGAGTCCAATGGCTGCCAGAGACGGAGCCTGGAAAGGTTCAGCATGATGCCGGTAAATACTCCGAGAATAATCGGATTGGTGAAGATCCCCTTCAGGATGCCCGACAGCACTTTGTGCAGTGAGGCTTCCATCCCTTTGCCGATTTCCAGAAGGATAGTGAAGCTCGGCATCATCGCCATGCTGTGTACGCCGACAATGATGAAGAGCGGCAGCACGGCCTTATCCCCGTAAGTCAGCATAACCACCGGGATGCCCATCAGCACGGTGTTGGCGAAACTGCTGATGAAGGCATGTACAACCCGTTCTGAAAAACTCCGCTTCTTCCACCAGGCAATTCCCCAGCCAAGCACAAAGACCACGATGGTGGCGCCAAAATACGCAGCCAGGTAGTGCCATGCGGAATGTTCGAATAAAACGGCCTGTGAAAGCGAGCGGATCATCAGCACCGGGATGGCAAAATCGAAGACGAAGCGCGCAAGACCTCGTGCAGCGGATTCATCAAACCATTTCATCCGCGCCCCCAGAAATCCGAGCAGCATGATGCCGAATATCGGCAGCACGATTTCAAAAACCTGATCCATCCATTATCCTCAAGCTCCTGCTCATCCGGATACAGTCTTAGGGAGACAGCAAGAATTCACCTGCCTTGTCAGCGAGCCTGAAGTGACCCCGTTTCAAACGGCTGCAACTAATCAGGCGGGGTGCATTCCTCGGGCTTAAACAAAAAGTGAAAACGATAAAGGACAAGAGCGCATGTTACAATCCATGAATCGATTTGGCTGCACGAATATGCTTGGAAAAGCGCTCAATCGGGACCCCTAAAGGCATGGGTGGGATCAATCCGCTGTGCTGGCACTAAAGAATTCAGTTTACCCCGGTTTAAATTTAACCCTGGTCTATCGCCCCATGTTTAGCCACCTCTTCGACAATTATTTTCACCAGTTCAAGATCGGATTCCGCGTTGATGTCCTCGATGTAAACATCACCGGGCCAGGCCAGGTATGCGCGTGTGCACCCCTTCAGGGCGAGCGATTCAGAGACAGATTTGACAGCCTGCGCGTAGGATGACGCAAGTTCAGCGACTCCCCGCTTTGCCGCCGCGGAGTCAGTTATGCTGTTACGGTCGATGAGTGTCGCGCCTATTCCTAGATACAATGGTTTTTCACGACGCAGTGCTTGTTCTACATACACAGAAACGGGAGACTGATCAGCATCGAGCTTGATTATAAACTCCGGACAAAGACTCAGCTTAAATTCTATCAGTTCAACTAATCCCTCTTTGGTCGGACCCGATAACAGGTTTTCCTTTTCAGGGCTTTGTACCCGCCGCCTGCGCCGTCCTCCCCCTTTTCGATCTCTCCCTCCGGAAGCAGCTTTCCGGGTTACATCCCCGCGGTAGTTGGCAACATAGATACGGTCTCCCCATGGAAAATCGGAAATAAGCCGCTGGATCGGAAGCGCGGCGATTTGTTGGAACAAACTCGGACCTATGAACAAAGGGGAGCCGGAAGCGTCAGATAGTTCGAGCCAGATGCCTTGAAATTTCCGCGTTAAACGTTCGCACCAGGGGACCAGTATCTCGTCGGTCAACCGGTCAAGCAAATCTACAACAAACTCCGGTTCATCGTACATCGCCGCTATCACTTCTTCCTGCCCGAAAATATCCGCCGCAAAACTGTAGGGCGCGGGAAGATGCACAACCGGTTCAAGACCCGTCAATTCCGAAAAGTTGTGAAGCATCTCTTCAATCACCCTGGGTATCTCACTGTCGAAATCAGGAGTGCGCAACACATGCATGTTCGTATGATTTAGCATCGGCTCTCCTGGGTCCGCACCGGGCGCATGCTGATCCGGATACATCATGGCCTGCCCTACGGCTTCCGCGCCAAACGCATAAACCGGCCAGCCAAGCGTCAACTTGTTGATGCCGAGCAGGCGCTGGGTCATCAGGGTGGTGCGCAAGAAGCGACGTGAATCGCCCTTGTAAAACTGCGCGGAAGTCCATCCATAAAGCTGGTTCAAAACGGTCAGCGTCATCAAATGCAGGGAAGTAGTCACACAAACTGAATTCGCCGGGGCCGGATCACGAAATGCTGCATCAAACTCACCCTTGATCGCTGCATCAAACAGTGCCTTTAACTTCTGCCTTGCTGCCTCATCTCCCGATTGCCACCGGGAAAACAGGTCGCAGCCCGCGGGAAATTGGAAATAGTCTGTCAAGTTATCCGTGAGTGCCATTTCAAATTGCCTTCCTAAAAAAATAAAATTTTTGCTTGACTGTGTTGAACCTGCTAGGTTAAACATTACTAATGTAAGCGCTTACATTAATATAACACGTTACATATTATATTCAAAGGCACAAGTTTCTGTAAGCCGATATTGAACCTGCTTCACCAGCACCAATGGCCTCGGTTTTATCAGTAGCAAAACACGCGGGGGTTTCCACTGCAACGGTTTCCAGGGTAATCAACCAGCCCGAGGTTGTCTCTCCAGCGACCCGGGAAAAGGTGGAAAAAGTAATGAATGAGTTAGGGTACCGCCCCAACCGCTTTGCACGCAGCCTGGCAACAGACCGTTCTCACATGATCGGAGTCGTATTGCACAACACTCAGTCTTTCAGTGCACCGGCAAACGCCAGCATTCTCATCAGCTTGGAACAGGTTCTCCGTGATGCCGGATATGACATGGTAGTCTCCACAGGTTTCGGCACCGAGGCCAGCGAAAAGCAGGTCGTCCAGTCAATGATCGATGCAAGATGTGATGCATTACTGCTGTATTTCCGAAACACATTGAGTCAGCAATTGGTGGAATGGAGCAAACAGGGCACCAAGATGGTGGTGCTGGGGAAGCATGTGCCCGAGTATTCAGACCATTGTATTTACCTGGACAACAAGACAGGGGGAAGAATCGCCACTATGCATCTTGCCCAAAATGGGCACCATGAAATCGCTCATATATCCGGGCCATCAAACTGTTTTGCCGGACAAGCCCGGCTTGCAGGATATCTTAGCGCATTGGCTCAGCACGACATAACATTTCAGGGTGAATGGTTGATAGAGGGGGATTATCGGGAAGGAAGCGGGTATGAATGCGCGCGTGAGCTGCTGGCAAGGGGGAAGATAAGCGCGATTTTTGTAGCTAACGATTCGATGGCCACGGGGACCTACGCGGCAATCAAGGAGGCAGGGCTTCGGATTCCGGAGGATATTTCCGTGGTCGGTTTTGACGATGTCAGTTTCGGCAGGTACTTGGATCCTCCCTTGACCACCATTCATCAGCCTTTTGATGAAATGGGCTCTGCCTGCGCACAAACTCTTTTGGCCGAGATCAATGGAGCCTCCACCAAGGATATCAGGAAACAATTCCTACCCCAATTTGTGGGAAGGAAATCGGTGAAACGGTGTGAGTAATCTCTAACTCATTTTAAACAAAAGACCAATTCCATCTGAATTTCAACACCGCATCATTAAGAAGCAACTTGATTACAAAGTTATATCCAACTTCCGGCCCGTTTCAGGCCGTAAGAGGAGCAGGGTTCATTGGGAATCCCGCTCTATCATCGCTTCGGTGAAAAAGTGTTTGCACTTTTCCACCACTAATCATTTTTCCAAAAAGGAAATTATGAACTTGAAACGAATTATCCTGAGCATGCTGGCTGCAATCATGATTGCTCCCGCTGTGCAGGCCAAGGACCTTACGATCCAAGTTTGGGCCGGAGGCTCTAATGTCAACGACTCATATCGGGTTGACGCCATCGCGATGGCCGCGGATATCCTGGAGAAGGAAGCGGCGATACGGGGTGAAGACCTGAATATCACGGTCGAAGGAAAGTACGACTTTGACGGCTGGGGCGGTTTCAAGCAGGCTGTGACCCTGGCCGCGGAAGCGAACAAAGCCCCACACATCGTTGTTACCGGTCATGAAGACATCGCTCCATGGTCGCAATCCGGACTGATCCGGCCTATCGAGAATTATGTCGATTTCGACAGCTGGCCGTTGAACGACCTTTTTGAAAACCTGGTTGAAATCTCTTCGTTTGAGGGCACAATCTACGGTGTCCCCCAGGATGCGGAATCCCGGCCTTTCTTCGCCTGGATCCCGTACATGAAAGCCATCGGTTACAGTGACGCAGACATCCGCGCCCTTCCCGGCAAGGTGGAGCGGGGTGAATACACGCTTTACGATGTGCTTGATGATGCAAAGAAAGTGCAGGATGCCGGTCTGGTGAAACCCGGTTACGGGTGGTATCCGAGAGTCTCCAAGGGAGGTGACTACTGGCAGTTCTACCTTTCCTTTGGCGGTGAAATGCTGGATGCAAAATCCGGCAAGCTGGTTTTTGACCGCGGAGCGATGAAAAAATTCTATGCGTTCTTCGCCAAAGCAGTGGAAATGGGAGTCACGCGTAAAAATCATATCGGCACTCCCTGGGATCAGTGGTATTCCGAGGTGGCTTCCGGCAAAGCCGCCCTCTGGCATGGCGGCACCTGGCACTATGCACGGTACACAGGCAAGGAGGGTTTGAAGGATTTCTTCGGCAATATCGTTTTCAGCCTGATCCCCGCCGGTGACAACACAGGCAAAGCCAACACCATTACTCATCCGCTAGTCTACCTTGTGACCAATCGCGGCAGTGAGGAAGATGCGCAAATTGCCGCTCAGCTTGTTGCCATCGCGTCCGAACCCCGCATCAACACACTGCATGCGATAAAATCGGCGCACCTGGGCATCACCAAGTCTCAGAAGGGCGTTTCGCTTTACGCGAATGACCGCTGGGCCAGTGAAGCAACCGAGCGCCTGCTGCCATTTGCCAGCGCACAGCCCAACCACACCGGTTTTTCGCCTTATTTCGATGCCATGTGGAAAGGGCTTGAAGCCGCATGGACGGGACAGAAGTCCCCTGAAAAAGCTGTCGCCGATGTAGAATCTGAATTGCGCGCAAACCTTGGCGGCGATATCATTATACGCTAATATCCACCCCATAAACCGCCGGAGTTTCCGCCCGGCGGTTTTGTTTCTCAATGCGGATTCCGGACGACTGAAGCCGGGCTCTTCAACCTCGAGCAGTGCTGAAGTTGACAAACCTTTATAATTTTGCTTTCCGAAATTTGCGGGTGATGATGGGTTTGGAGTTATGACGATGCGGATGGGGTCAAGAAGTAAAATCGGATATTTATTGATCACGCCCGCACTCGTCCTGGTTGTTCTTTTCTTCCTCACACCGGTGATCCTGACGGGTGTTTTTTCCTTCACCAACATGAGTACCGCCACCGGCATCACCGGAGGCTCGTACCAGATCACCCCCTCGATTCTTTCGCCGCATTTCAAAAAATCATTGATCAAGGTTCGATTTGCCACTGAAAAAGAACTGATTCGATCCCTGGAAGAAATGGACCTGGGACTGACCCAGGAACAGACTAGCCAATTGGTAAGCGCAAGTTACACCGGCTGGAAATGGACCGGTGAGAACTTTCGCAAAATGGTTGTACTACCGGAAAACAAGCAAATCCTGCTCAATACCGGCATTTATGTCACCCTGACACTTGTACTGTTCAACATCGGCTTCGCACTGGTTCTGGCCGTCACCACTTTTTATCTGCCTAAAAGGCAGGCCGGAATCTTTCGGTCCCTTTGGTTTCTTCCCAAAATCACTCCATCGGTATTGTATGTCCTCCTTTGGAAATGGCTGACCTGGGACACGGGTTTCATCAATGCCATTGTTACTTATTTTGGTGTTACTCCACGTAACTGGATGCTGGACACCGCTGTCAACGCATGGGTAACAGTAATTCTGATCAACGGTTTCATCGGGGTTTCCATGGGCATGATCCTGTTTTCCAGCGCCATCAAGGCCATTCCCAAACAGATGCTGTATGCCAGTGAAGTTGATGGGGCCGGCCGTTGGCAGCAGATCAGGCATATTATCCTGCCCCAGATCAGATGGCCGATACTTTTTGTCACGGTTTATCAAACATTATCTCTGCTGACTTCTTTTGAGCAGATTTTCCTGTCCACTGACGGAGGCCCCGGATCTTCCACGGAAGTCTGGGCACTTGCTGCGTATCACAGTGCCCTGGATAATTACTGGGGCAATCTGCAATATGGTTACGGCGCCGCGCTCGCGCTGGTGCTGGTGGTGGTGGGAGTGATAATGTCTTTGATTTACCTTCGTTTCTTCCGTTTCAACGAACTTGTCAGACCTCCGCGGATTGAGCAGTAACACCCCATGAGGACGCTTAATTATAAAAATTGGCCGATCCTGGTCGGTTTAGGACTGGCCACGGTTCCCATCATCATCATGTATGTGTCGCTGTTTGTCGATACGGTCACGGACACGCCTCCGGGAGAATTGACCCCAAACCGCTTCACTTTGGAACACTGGAGGTTTTTATGGGTAAACATCGAAGGCAAAGCGAGCGTATGGCTGGCAATGCTCAATACGATGATATTCGCGAGTTCCGTCACATTGATCGTTTTGGCCACCTCTTCCACATCGGCTTATGCTCTTTCCAGGTTGAACATTCCCTTCCGCAAACATTTTCTGGCCGGGATCCTGATGCTACACGCTTTTCCCTCCATTACTTTGATCATCGCGATATTCCTTATCTTACAGATTGTCGGGCTTTACAACACTCTCGTCGGAGTGATCCTGGTCAAGGCTTCCCTGCAGCTGCCTCTGGGAGTTTGGATAATGAAGGGGTTTTATGACACTGTGCCCTGGGAAATCGAAATGGCCGGAATCCAGGATGGCGCCGGCCGTCTAACGGTTTGGTATCGTTTGGTGCTGCCGCAAGTTCGGCCGGGATTGTTCGCGCTTGGTCTTTTTTCATTCCTGGAGGGTTGGAGTGAATATATTTTGCCGACCGTCCTTGCACCGGCGAATGATGTCCAGGTACTCTCGGTCTTTCTCGCATCTTTGATTCAGGACGACCAGCATTTTGACTTCAACCTCTTCAAATCGGTGGGCCTGTTTTACGCAACACCGGTAATCATCTTTTACCTGTTTTTTCAAGACAAGCTGATGAACATATACGGTGGAGGAACAAAGGGCTGATGGAAATCCTGTTGGAAAATTTCACTAAACGGTTTGGTGATGTAACCGTGATTGAAAAGATGAACCTGAATATCAAGGAGGGGGAAATGCTGGCTTTGCTCGGACCGTCCGGATGCGGCAAATCCACTACCCTTTTTGCCATCTGCGGGATTCACCAGGTCGATGAGGGGCGTGTTCTTTTCGCCGGCCGGGATGTCACCCGGGTGCCGACTCAGCGGCGCAATATCGGCGTCGTGTTTCAATCCTATGCCCTCTATCCGCACATGACGGTGGCCCAAAACATTGCTTTTCCCCTGACCGTACGCCGCGAGGACAAACGCACGGTGAAAATAAAAGTCGGGGAAATGGCGGAACTGGTTCATATTGAAGATCTGCTGGACCGCCGGCCGGAACAACTGTCCGGAGGACAGCAGCAACGTGTCGCCCTCGCCCGCGCCCTGGTCCGGAAGCCCGGCGCCCTGCTCCTGGATGAACCGCTGGCAAACCTCGACGCCAAGCTGCGGCTGGAAATGCGCTCTGAAATAAGACGGGTCCAGGTGGAAACCGGGATTTCGGCCGTCCTTGTCACCCATGACCAGGTGGAAGCAATGAGCATGAGCGACCGCATCGCGATCATGAAAGACGGACAGATCCTGCAGGTAGCTTCTCCCGCAGAGATGTATCGGCGCCCCGCAAATGATTTCGTCGCCGGCTTCCTTGGCAATCCGCCGATAGCTTTTTTACAGGGCACCGTTTCCGCAGGTGCAGTTCATATTGATGGAGGGGCATGCTCACTGCCTATACCGGATCACTTTGAAACACCCGCGGAAGGCTCCCCGATCAGAATCGGCATCCGGCCTGAATACTACCAGCCCAAAAACCCGCACACTATTTCAGGGACCATTTCCTTTGTGGAAGTGCAGGGCCGTGAAAACCTGTATGATGTCCGTTTGCAGGATGGAAGCCTCCTGCGCTCGATTCAACCTGCCGCTTTACATTCTATAGCCCCGGGATCCAAAGTTGACTGGGGAGTCCATCCTGAGCAACTTCTCTTCTTTGACGAATCCGGCAAACGTTTGTGAAATTGCAGCGTCATAAACTGCTTCGCAATATACTCGCAAAACGTGGCAGGCGTCCGCTGGCCATAGCGCATCGTGGAGCTTCGGCATGGGCGGCGGAAAACACTCTGCGGGCATTCAGGGTCGCGGGCGAATTGGGTGCGGACATGTGGGAAGTTGATGTGCGGCTCACTCAAGATGCCGTCTGTGTGGTCTGTCACGATGACAACCTGTTCCGTTTAACAGGCAAAAACCTGGTGCTCAGCAAATCACCCTGGAGCCGGATACAGCGGCTTCCATTGATCAAGGGAGGGACGATACCTTCTTTTAAGGAAGTAGTCGAACTTGCCTGTGACATGAATGTCGGCATCTATGCTGAAATCAAGGGAGAAGACGCCGGACTGTCTGTATGGAGTGAACTGCGCAGGCAGGGGCTGGACTTTGCGGTAATTGGGTCTTTTCGTCCTCAAGACCTGCTTCAGCTGCACAAAGCGCGATGTGAATATCCGCTTTCGGTACTTGTGCCGACAGGTGAGGATCCATTTTTCCTGGCTCAAACTTCCGGGGCCGACATAATCCATCCTTCATGGGAAAACGCCCGCGACAAGCCCCAGGAATTGATCACTCCTGAATTGCTTTCACGGACACGGGAATCGGGATTTGAAATGGTGCTTTGGCACGAGGAGCGTCCGGAAGTCTTGCGGGACCTCCTCGGACTGCCGGTTCTGGGAATATGCAGCGATAAGCCGGAACTGCTGACGCCGTTCCCTTCTAACCCTGATATTCTCAACCGTCCACAGATAGTTTGCCACCGAGGAGCGGAAAGCTTTGCCCCGGAAAATACTCTCTCTGCCGTCGATTTGGCCTTCGACCAGGAGTTTGACATCGTTGAAATAGATGTTCGGCAAACCAGGGATGGCGTACCTATAGTGATGCATGACCGTTCGGCAAACCGGACGACAAATGGCCGCGGCGCCGTCAAAAAAATGAATTACAGCGAAGTGTCAAAGCTGGACGCCGGCAGCTGGTTCGACCCTTTTTTTGCCGGGGAACCGGTTCCCCGGCTGGAGGATGTTCTTGATCGCGTAAAAGGGCGTGGGGGTGTCTATATCGAGATCAAGGAGGCGGAAGCAAAAGCCGTGCTTGACTTGGTTCTTAACTTTGAAATGCTCGAGGACTGCTTTTTCTGGTGCGAAGACTTATTGACCATGGACAAATTACGCAAACTCAATGCGGATGTACGTTTGATGGCTCGCCGTTACGATTTTCCTGATTTAGAAACCGCAATTAAAAGACACCAGCCGCAGGTCATCGAATTCAATGGGTTGAAGTTCACTCAAACAGAACTCGAAGAATGCCGGGAAGCGGGGATCATGTCCATGCCGTTTCATATGAGTTCCAGCAAAAGGGTTATAAAGAAACTCGCGGAAGCCGGCACGGACATGCTTAACCTGGGGCGCCCTGAACTGCTCAAAAACTTGCTCATCGAAGAAGGACGATTTCCTTGACGATTTCAGATATTGGAACCCCGCTTTGAATCCGTCCACAAAATTATTAACGCCCTGAGCTTCATATAGACGGTTGCTTAAAAGAGCAATCAACCGCGCAAGTGTCAGCTGATGATTTGAACATCCGCCCGCCGCAGGGCGAGGCTCAAGTGCTGATGCCCCATCCTTGAATATTCCAGCGGGTTTGCTTCCTCCGGATCCTGTTCCGCTTCGACGACAACCCATCCGGAGTAATCGATTTCCGACAACACTTGAGCAAAACTGCCGAAATTTATGAATCCGTCTCCGGGGACGGTGAAGACCCCTTCAAGCACTGCATCAAGGAAACTCATGTCTTCTCCACGGACGCGCTGGAAAACTTCCCGTCGCACGTCCTTGCAGTGTACATGATTGATGCGCGGTCCGTGTCTTCGGGTAACGGACTCAATCTCCCCGCCCGCGAATGCGAGATGCCCGGTATCGATGAGCAGGCCGACGTTAGGGCCGGTATTATCCATCAGCAGATCGATTTCCCTCTCGGTTTCAATCACCGTACCCATGTGGTGGTGATAAGCCATCGGCACTCCGTATTCTGCCATGCGGTCCGCGAGTTCGGTCAGTTTGCGCCCGTATCGCGGAAATTCAGAATCAGGCATAACCGGCCTTTGGGAAACCGGGATTTCTTTCAGGGATTGTACGCTGCCGCTTGTTTCCGCGTAGATTATCACCGGGGCTTTCAGCGCCTTGAAGGTATTAAGCATTTCCTGGAGGTTTTCAAACTCCTCGTCGACACTGCATTCAAGCAAGGTCCCGGAAAACCATCCGGAAGCCAGCTGCAGATCATAAGTTATTAGCAGCGGACCGAGTTCCTTCGGGTCCATGGGATATTTGATCCCGGTTTCCGTACCGGTGAACCCCGCCTCACGAGTTTCTTTGAGGCAGGTTTCCAGTGATGTTTCTCCCCCCAGTTCCGGCAGGTCGCTGTTGGACCAGGCGATTGGGGCGACGGCAAGTTGGACAGGCATTAGACATCCTCAGTGCGGGTAAACGAGCAAGTTGGGTTGGCTTAGTGCAACCCAACTTATTCAAACAATTTTAAACGATTGTAGAGTTGCGCCCTGCGGGTTGATACATGCATCAGGAAATTTCCAATTCATCCGGGGAACACCACCGTGATGCGGCAGAGGACCGTTTGACGGCTTCCAGCACCTTCTGGATTTCGCAGGCTTCGCGGAAGTCGGGCCAGCACTTCCCGTTGCTCGCCAGCGCATTCAGCATCCTCGAAACTTCAATCACCTTCAGTTCATTAAAGCCCAGCTGGTGCCCGGGTGCGGGACAGAATCGGGCGTAATCCCCGTGATCCGGCCCGGATTCCAGGGTTTTGAAACCATCACGTCCAGGCTGCGCCCCTGCTTGATAGAGGCGCAGTTCGTTCAACCGCTCCTGGTTGAAAACCAGCGTGCCCCTGCTGCAGTTGAGTTCAAAGGTCAGGTGCATTTTACGCCCCCAGGCGATCCAGCTGGCTTCCATGGTACCCGTGCATCCGTTTTTGAAACGCGCAAGAAAGTGGGTTTGGTCATCGACCCCTACTTGTTTCATCAGCCGCGAGCCTTGTGCTTCCGGACGCTGAGGGTATGCGGTATGCTGCATCCCCATGACCTTGCTGATCGGACCAATCAGAAACCGGGCCATTGAAATGATGTGGCTGCCGAGATCGTAAAGCGCCCCTCCACCCTGTTTTTCTTCGAGACGGGTGGTGTAAGGCGCCTCTGCCGCGGCCATGAAATCTTCGGCATGAACGCCCCTGAACCCCAACGGATCGCCGATTTCACCGCTCCGCAGGATTTCCCGGGCGGTCTGTATCATGGGGTTCTGCAGGTAGTTAAAGCCGACCATGGTGGCTAATCCCGCGGACTCCGCGGCGTCGCGCATCTCCAGGGCCTCCGTGGTGGTGCAGGCCAATGGTTTCTCGCAGTATACCGGTTTTCTTTTTTCAATCGCAGCCATGGCGATGGGGTAATGCAGGTGGTTCGGCGCCGTGATGTCCACCAGCTCCACTTCAGGGTCCTCCACCATTTTCCGCCAGTCAGCGGTTGATCGTTCAAACCGAAGGCGCCGCGCTGACTCTTCTGCCAGCTTCGGCTCTGCATCCGCGAGCATTTTCAAACGCGGTTTGAGAGGCATGTCGAAAATTCCCGCGACGGAACTGTATGCGTTTGCATGACAGCGTCCCATAAACCCTGAACCGACCATGCCGATTCCGATCGTCTTCATCTTCCAGCTCCTTATTATTTTGATAATCCCGATTGATTAAACCAGGCTGAGGATCAGCATGTATTCTCTCTTCATGTTTTGTATTATTTTACCATGCTGTTCATCGAGTCCAAAAAATATTCATGGATTGCCCCCGGCCTCGGTTGCTTACGCCCCGTTAGATGCTTCTTTGCAAACTTCCGGTTCAGACCCCAACCCGTTGATTCTTTTGACCCTCGGAATGATCCGCGCGTGCCCGGCGCACCTCTTCCCGTTCGCTGACTTCCGGAACCCCGACATCCCACCAGGCGTCTCCCGGTGTCCACTGGTGCTGCTGTACACGGATTGAAATCAGGTACGTGTTTTCGGCGGCCTTGGCGCGTTTGAAGGCCTGTTCGAATTCGGAAATGCTTCCCACCTGTTCGCCCAGGGCGCCCATGCTGCGGGCATGCTGCACAAAATCGACGTACTGAACCCGCTCCACTTTCGAGTCTTCGATCAGGTTGTTGAAGGACGCACCCCCTTTAAAATTCTGCAGGCGGTTGATGACTCCGAACCCGCCATTGTCACAGACGATCACGATCAGTTTGTGCCCTGTCAGCACGGAACTGTAGATGTCACTGTTCATCATCAGGTATGACCCATCTCCCGCAAAGACGATCACATCTCGCGACGGGTCAGCCATTTTCGCACCCCAGCCTCCGGCGATTTCATAACCCATGCAGGAATAGCCAAATTCGCAGTCGAAAGTGCCGACCGATTTGATTTTCCAGTTTTTGCAGAGTTCACCGGGAAAGCCGCCCGCGGCGGTCAGCGCCAAATCGGTCTCATCACACACGCGGTTGACCGCACCCACCACGTGCGCGTAGCTCGGCGGTACGGAGTCGGTCGCTCCGGAATGCTCTTCAATCGTTCGGTTCCACTCGGCATAAAGAGACTGCGCCCTGGAGGTCCAGGCATCGGGTGCTCTCCAATCCGCAAGCAGGGCGTCAAGTTCCCCAATTCCAACGAGAGCGTCTCCTACCACCGAATGCGCGCGGTGTTTGTTCGCGTCGTAGCGCGCGGCATTCAGTGTGATCAACCGCATCTTCTCGTTGCCGAAAACAGACCAGGAACCGGTGGTAAAATCCTGCAGCCTGGTGCCTACGGCGAGCACCACGTCCGCTTCCGCGGCGAGAGCATTCGCTGAACTGGAGCCGATCACTCCGAGCGGCCCGGCGTTGCGCGGGTGATGGTGAAGCATCATCCCCCTTCCGGCAATCGTTTCCACTACAGGGATGTTGTGAACTTCCGCGAAGTCGGTCAGTTTGGCTTCAGCGCCGGAATATAAAACTCCGCCCCCGGAGACTATTAGAGGCTTGTTTGCCCGGCGAAGAATACGCGCGGCTTCTGCGATGCTGTCCTCGTCGGGTCGCGGTCTCGGGATGCGGTGCACGGTTTTTTCAAAGAACACGAGTGGATATTCGAATGCCTCCGCCTGGATGTCCTGGGGCAGGCTGATGAACGCCGGACCGCATTCTGCCGGGTCAAGCATCGTCGCCACCGCCTGGGGCAGGGAAGAGATCAGCTGCTCCGGACGGGTTATGCGGTCCCAGTAGCGCGTGCATGCCTGAAACGCGTCGCTCACGGTCATACCCGGATTGTGAAAATTTTCCACCTGCTGCAGCACCGGATCGGGCAGGCGGCTGCTGAAAGTGTCTCCGGAAAGCAGCAGAATCGGCAGCCTGTTCGAGTGGGCGGTGGCAGCGGCAGTGAGCAGATTGGTGCAGCCGGGGCCGATGGAACTTGTCGCGACCATGATCTGACGTCTCCGCTTGGCCTTCGCATAGGCCACGCCGGCCAGCGCCATTGACTGCTCGTTCTGCCCGCGCCATGTGGGCAAGATCTCTTTTACCGATTCCAGCGCCTCACCCAGGCAGGTGACATTGCCGTGCCCGAAAATTGCGAAAACACCCGGGAACAGGGCTTCTTCCTTTCCTTCAATAACTATGCGTTGGTTCGCAAGGTAGCGTACAAGCGCCTGGGCCATGGTCAGTCGGATAGTTTTCATAAGTGTCTCCATGATGATAATTCAATGGACGAATACCCGAACGCCGGCTTCGCCCTCCGGGACATGCCCGAACCCAATACGATCGAGATCGCTATCGGGATCACTATCGGGATCGAATTCAAATTTCGATTTCGACTACGATTAGTTTTCGACATTTTGTACAAAAATATAATTTTAAAAGGCTAATAATTTCATTAACGACCTAATTCAATAACCGCCGCTTTTTAATTTCAAACCGGAAAACCCGGGGGAATGCATTTTGTCATTGCGTTATATCATGACTGAATCACGAATGAATCAGTTTTGAAGGCAGCCCCTGTTTAGCAGGAGACAACAACCTTAATCACTTTAAAGCAGGCAACTCATTCCAAAAAAACTCAACTTTTCATCTGAAGCCCCAGCTCGACAACCAGGCAGAGAGAAAGGCACATCAACGCGGTCAGCGATAATCCGCGGAAACTCAGAACTTCTGTTTCTCCCACCTCCATGTGCATGCTCGAATAAGAAACCAGCGGGCTGAGCAGGTTATCGGTGATAGCCAGCACAGGGATCTTTCTGTCCTGAGCGTCTGCTACCAGTTTCAGCACTTCCGCGGAATAAGGTGGAAAACTGACTGCGACCAGCGCGTCTCCGGAATCCATGCTCTTGCCCTGTTCGGCGAGCATTCCCCCCACACTGTCCATCAATACATATGGTTTGCCCAAGTGGCTGAAAGCGTATGCAAGGTATGCCGCGACGGGAAAGGAGCGCCGCTGTGCGGCGATGTGAACAATCCTCGCAGCGGCCAGCATGCCTGCCGCTTCCTCTACCTGTTTTTCCTTGACTGAATGACGGAGATGGTTCAACGCTTCAATTCCTCCCTCGATGAATAATTCCAGGTTCGACTGCCCTGGGTTGCCTCCTTCTTCCAGCAATCGCTGATCCAGCACCCTGACCCGTTCGCGGTAGTCGCTCATTGACTCCACCAGGCCCTGGCGGAAGACCTTCTGCATTTCACTGAAACCCGAAAACCCGAAAGTCTTTGCCAGGCGGATCAAACTGGAAGGAGGCGCTTGTGCCTGCCGGGCTATTTCTGAAATTGTCTCCAGCGCCATTTCGTTCGGATGCCCGATTGCGAAACGTGTCAGCTGTTTCAGACGCGGGCTTAAAGAAAAATGCCGGGAAGACATTTCATTGCGCAGGTCTTCAAAGGTCTTCACTAAATCTCCTTTCCATCACGCAACCCGGCGTGCAGCATCCATTTTCTGGTATCTTTGAGGGACAAACCGACTGCGGTCGGGACACAATTCGACGAGGTGAATATTAGCCGGAAACAAAAAATATGCTTCCTCTGAAAAAAAACTTTACAATCATCTTGTAGCATTATATTCCATAAATGTGAAGATTTGGAAAATTTATTCCAAATGTCCATGGTTGGAAATGTCACGGTTTTCAATCCATGCATCTGGGAACCCTGCGGTTTCCGAAACAGCATAATCCAATATAGGAGGAAGTATGTTGAAGTACGTGAAGAAAACAGTCGGTGCAATCGCCATTGCATTAGGTTTAACCCTGATTGCTGGGAGCGCCCAGGCAGCGGGCGAACGTTTTGTGTTGGTCAGTCACGCTCCGGATTCGGATTCGTGGTGGAACACCATCAAGAATGCGATCCGCGACGCGGGCCAGCATCTGAACGTAACCGTCGAGTACCGTAACCCGCCGACCGGTGATCTTGCAGACATGGCACGCATCATCGAACAGGCTGCCGCGTCCAATCCGAACGGCATCATATCCACCATCGCTGATTACGATGTGCTGAAAGGCCCGATTACAAAGGCGGTCAAGAAAGGCATTCCTGTCATCGCGATCAATTCCGGGACCCCCGCGCAGGCGGCTAAACTGGGGATGCTGATGTACGTCGGGCAGCCCGAATATGATGCTGGTTTCGGCGCCGGCAACCGAGCAAAGGCGGCTGGGGCGAAAAGCTTCCTGTGTGTCAACCATTACATCACCAATCCCGCATCCGTTGAACGCTGCCAGGGTTTTGCCGATGCACTCGGCGTACCCTTGGGAGACCAGATGATAGATTCCGGACAGGACCCGACTGGAGTGGAGAACAAGGTTAAAGCCTATCTGCGGGCACATCCGAACACGGACGCCATCTTAACCCTTGGTCCGACTTCGGCGCACCCCACCCTGAGGGCGCTTGATAAAATGAAGCTGAGCGGCCAGATCCTTTTCGGCACTTTCGACCTTAGCGGAGAAATCGCCAAGGGAATCAAGAGTGGAACAATCAGCTATGCCATCGATCAGCAACCCTACCTGCAGGGATATGTTCCGGTGATGGTGCTGACTCTGCTGAACCGCTACGGAGTTCTTCCGGGCAACAACATCAACTCCGGCCCGGGGTTTGTCACCAAGGCAAATGTCGCCCTGGTGGAAAAACTGGCGGGAGAATACCGCTGATAAAAAAACGTCATTGATTGTTGTTTGCAAATGCCCGGCCAGATGACCCGGCATGAGAGCGGTGGGAAAACACCGTTTTCGGCAAGCTCACAATGGCGCATCTGAACCGTGAGGGGCTGATCATGGAGCCCCTCAACCATATTGACGATTCAAATCAACTGAAATATCCTGGAAGGTGCGGCTTGTGCTTTCACATCCGGTAACAACACACCCTGAGACTGCCTTTTAGGCTGGTAGATGAGCATGGGAACCTCTCCTCCTGAACCAGGCCAAATTTCCGTTAATCCAGAAATTCCTGCTGCGGCAGCGGATGAACGGCTGCGGAAAGTGTCTTTCATCAGTCGGCAGCTCAACAAACCGGAACTCGGTGCGGTATCCGGCGCGCTGCTGGTGTTCATCTTCTTTGGGATTGTTGCCGGAGACACCGGCATGTTTGCCGCGGACGGAATTCTCAACTGGACCACTGTTTCAGCACAGCTAGGCATCATAGCCGTCGGAGCGTGTCTGCTGATGATTGCCGGTGAATTCGATCTTTCTATTGGATCCATGATCGGCTTTGCGGGCATGATGATTGCGATCCCCATCGTTTACTGGGGCTGGCCGGTGTGGCTCGCCATTCTCTTTGCATTCGCCGGGGCATTGCTGATCGGGTTCATCAACGGTTCCATCGTGGTCAGGACCGGGCTTCCATCGTTCATCGTTTCACTCGCTTTTCTCTTCATTCTCCGCGGACTGACCATTGCCTTGTCGGTATTGTTCACCAACCGCACCATCATCGGCGGCGTGCGCGACATCGCGGAAGAACGAGGTGATTGGCTGGGCCCGGTTTTTGGCGGCCAGATCGGGGAAATGCTGTTCAACCGGCTTGCTTCGATGGGCTGGATCGACACCTTCCGGGACGGTTCTCCCATCGTCCCGGGAATTCCGATGGTGATTGTCTGGTGGCTGCTGCTGGCCGCATGCTCAAGCTGGGTGCTGTTGAAAACCAAATTTGGAAACTGGATTTTCGCTTCCGGTGGAGACTCGGTGGCCGCCCGCAACGTTGGGGTGCCGGCAGACCGGGTGAAAGTGCTGCTGTTCATGTTTACCGCTTTCTGCGCAACGATTTACGCCTCCTGCCAGGTGATGGAATTCGGCTCCGCCGCTGCGGACCGCGGTTTGCTCAAGGAGTTTGAAGCGATCATCGCGGCTGTCATCGGCGGGACCCTGCTGACCGGAGGGTACGGTTCGGTGGTAGGGGCGTGTTTCGGCGCATTGATATTCGGCGTGGTGCAAATGGGTATTTTCTTCACCGGCATCAACTCCGACTGGTTCCGTGTGTTCCTTGGCGGAATGCTTCTCATTGCGGTGATTTTCAATAACTATATCCGTAAAAAAGTGACGGCGGCGCGCTGATGTCTGGAAACACGGTGGAACTGCAAAACATCAGCAAGTATTTCGGCTCGGTGATTGCGCTCAACGATATCACCACTTCAGTCAATTCGGGAGAAGTGCTGTGCCTGCTGGGGGACAACGGCGCGGGAAAATCAACCCTGATCAAAACCCTGGCCGGGGTCTACCGGCCGGACAAAGGGACCCTGCTGCTGGAAGGAGAAACCCTGAGCTTCTATTCCCCGCGGGACGCGCTGGACAAGGGCATTGCCACTGTTTATCAGGATTTGGCCCTGGTTCCCTTGATGAGCGTCACCCGCAACTTCTTCATGGGGCGGGAACCGCAAAAAAGCTTCGGCCCCTTCAAAGTTTTTGATACAGAATTCGCCGATCGCGTGGCCAAGGAACGGATGGAGGAAATCGGGATCAAGGTCCGGGATCCTCACCAGGCAGTGGGTACAATGTCCGGTGGCGAACGTCAATGCCTGGCAATTGCGCGTGCGATATATTTTGGAGCGAAGGTCCTTATCCTCGATGAACCGACAGCGGCGCTGGGGGTGAAACAGTCCTCTATCGTGCTGCGTTTTGTTGCAAAGGCCCGCGCGCAGGGACTTGCAGTGATTCTGATTACGCACAACGTTCACCATGCGTATCCCATCGGAGACAAATTCACACTGCTGAACCGGGGGAAGAACATGGGCACCTTTTACAAAAATGAAATAACGCGCGAGGAAGTCCTCACCATGATGGCAGGCGGTCAGGAACTGCAGGAGCTGGAAACCGACCTGGCAGAGTCATCCGCCGCAAATTCCTCCCCGGTAAAAAACTAGAATGCGCATTTCCAATTTCCCAACCGGGAGGATATGACACCTATAATTGTTAAAAACAACTTGGTTGGAGGTCTTCTTCTGTTTTTCATTTTGTTAGAGTTTTTTTGATGAGTGACAATTCCCGTCCATTTGATTCTGAACGCGTAATCGACGTGATCTGCATGGGTCGCGTAGCGGTGGATTTCTATGCTGAACAGATTCACAGCCCGCTTGAAGACGCGCAGAGTTTCCGCAAGTACCTGGGAGGTTGCGCGGGAAACACGGCGGTGGGCGCTTCCCGGCTGGGACTGAAGTCAGCAATGTTTTCCTGTGTCGGGGCAGATGACATGGGGATTTTTCTGCGTAAACATCTGAGGAAGGAGGGAGTGGACACCACCCTGCTGCAGACCACACCTCGCCACCTGACCGGGCTGGTGCTGCTGGGGGTCAGTCCTCCGGACCGTTTCCCCCTGATTTTTTACCGTGAAAACTGCGCCGACATGCAGATAATGCCGGAACATTCCGACCCGGAGATGTTTCGCAAGGCAAAGGCACTGCTGATTACAGGTACGGGATTGTCCACTGCACCCATGCGCGAAGCAACCCTCCATGCAGTCAATCTGGCCAAGAAATGCGGGTGCGCTGTGATCATGGATATCGACTACCGCCCGGTGCTTTGGGGTTTGACGGACGTAGGGAATGGAGAATCTCGTTTTGTCGCCTCCGCGGAAGTTACCCGCCAGTTGCAGCCTTTTCTGCCGATGCTGGACCTGATCGTGGGCACAGAAGAAGAAGTAATGATTGCCGGCGGGCGGCAGACCCTCGAATCAAGCCTGGAGGCAATCAGGGAATTGTCTTCCGCGACAGTGGTAATCAAACGCGGAGCGGATGGTTGCGAAGTTTATCGGTCCTCCTCACCATCCCCGGTGTCGGCACGGCCCTTCAAAATTGAAGTGCTGAATGTGCTCGGGGCCGGGGATGCGTTCATGAGTGGTTTCCTCCGCGGCTGGCTGAGACAGGAGCCGCTTGAAACCTGCGCGTTGTGGGGAAACGCTAACGGTGCGCTTACTGTCACCCGGCATGGCTGTTCGCCATCAATGGCGTCTTTCGAGGAACTTCAGATGCTGATCTGCAGGTTTGACGAGGAGCACGAAATCTTCGTAGACCACCGCCTGCGGAGACTGCATCAGCGTACCGGGTTGGGCACACCCCGGAATGGGGAATTGCTGGTGCTGGCTTTCGACCACCGTCTGCAGTTTGAAAATAGCTGCAGGGAACACAACGTCGAACTGGACCGAATTACAGTTTTTAAAAACAGAATTTATGATGGGTTCCTGAAAGTCCAGGAAAATAACCGGCAGGGAATGCCCGCACTGCTGGTGGACCCGGATTACGGAAAAAACATCCTGCAGCGGTCCGCATACGCGGATTTCAGAGTCGGAGCGCCCATCGAGCAGTCCGGGGTCTTCCCCATTCAGTGGATAGCCGGAGGATCTCTTTACCAACATCTGCTCAAACGCCCAGCTTCGTGGTTTGTCAAGGTACTCTGGCAGTTTCATCCGGGACTTGCCACTGAAGCGCGGTTTCATCAATTGGAATTTCTGCGCAATCTCGAACACACTTGTCATGAGTTGGAACGTAAACTGATGGTTGAGCTGATTCCCCCGGATGGTTTTCCTGATGATGCCGATTCCATGGCGTCATCCATCCGGGAGGTCTATGAAAATGGAGTGTATCCTTTCTGGTGGAAAATAAGCGTCCCCGATTCCGCTGCAGGTTGGAACTCAGTCACCCGGGTGATGGACGAATATGACCCGGAAGTGGGGGTGATCCTGCTTGGCAAAAACGCCCCCATTGAACATTTTCATGATTGGTTTCGCATCGCCCGCGCCACTCCTCACACCTGCGGTTTTGCCATCGGACGCAGCATTTTCTGGGAACCGTGGGAACAGTTTATCCGCGGTGAACTGGACCAAACCGGCGTCTCCACTCTCATTGCAAGCCGCTATCAGGAAGTCATCGAGATTTGGCGCAATTCCTGATCCGCCCTGAAAATAAACAATTTTCTTGACTGAGTTAACATATGCGTTAATATGGCGTCCTTTAATATGGAATGGTAAGAGCATTTTTTATACAAAGATCAGCCATGGCGATAAAAGGAGATTATCATGAAATCTCATGAAGAAATGGTAGACAAATAGATGGATGACCCTGCATTTAAAACCGAGTATGATGCGCTGGAGCCGAAATTTTCACTGTTTGACGAGCTTCTGAAAGCGCGCAAACAGGCGGGGCTGACACAGGCCCAGGTGGCGGAACGGATGGGCACCAAGCCTCCCGCGGTGGCCAGGCTGGAGTCCGGAGGAGGCAGCAGCAGGCATTCACCATCGATCGCCACATTGCGGCGTTATGCTGAAGCAGTGGGTTGCGAACTGGAAATCCACCTGGTGTCCCCTGAACAATGATACCCATAACCGCATAACAGGATGTATGATGACCACACTTTTAAGCCGCAGCCAAGCCCCGGACGAATCGGGAAAAACCCAATGCATAACCCCGGCATCCGCGGGATGGGAAAGAGTCGGTTTCGAGGTATTTTATCTGCAACCCGGGCAATTGCATTCTCGACAGACCGGGGACCGCGAAGTATGCCTGGTGCTTGTATCCGGGAAGGCGGACATACGCACGCGGAACAAATCCTGGTCGGACCTCGGGGAACGCATGGATGTTTTTGAGGACAGGGCGCCGTTCGCTGTTTACCTGCCGGATGGAGAGGAATACACAGTTACGGCGCGCACCGATTTGGAACTGGCGGTATGCCTCGCCCCAGGTTGCGGAAACCATCAGGCACGCTTGATCCGGCCGGAAGCGATGGGACGCGAAACACGGGGACGCAGCACAAACACGCGGCATGTATGCAACATCCTTCCCGAAACCGAACCTGCTGACAACCTGCTTGTAGTCGAAGTCATCACCCCTGGTGGCTGCTGGTCCAGTTACCCGCCACACAAGCATGATTCAGACAATATTCCTGATGAATCCGCCCTCGAGGAAGTTTATTATCACCGGCTGAATCCATCACAAGGATTTGCGTTTCAGCGCGTTTACACTGATGACGGATCGCTGGATGAAACGATGACGGTTCACGACGGGGACGTAGTAATGGTGCCGCGGGGTTATCATCCCGTGGGCGCGCCGCATGGTTACGACTTGTACTATCTCAATGTGATGGCCGGCCCCAAGAGAACGTGGCACTTCAAAAATGCTCCGGAACACGAATGGATTGTTGATCTGTGATAAAGCAGTAAACAATTCGTTTCCGGACTTTTCTTTTTCAATTCAGTATGTCGGAAAACATTTACGAATTGCTGCTAAACCGATTTCCCGAAGACCGTTCCCTGTGCGCGATTGAATCACCGACAAGATGCAACTATTCTTACGGCAGAGTGGAAGAAGAGACAAACCGTCTGGCCGGAACGCTGCTGAAACTTGGAGTCAGTCCGGGTGATCGGGTTGCGGTGCAAACCGGGAAATCGCCTGAAGCAATTCTTCTCTATCTGGCCTGCCTCCAGACCGGGGCGGTGTACCTCCCCCTCAACACCGCCTATCAGCCCGCGGAGATTCAATATTTTCTTGAAGACGCTTCTCCGAATATCCTGGTATGCACGCACGAAAAACAAGAGGCGCTAAACCCCATCACAAAAATCCGTGGAATACGAGTGTACACTCTTGACGTTCTGGGAGGAGGATCATTGATGGATGAAACAGCATCAGTTGAACCATTCCTCGATACAATCCCGAGGGGCAGCGATGACATCGCGGCCATTCTATACACATCCGGGACCACCGGCCGTTCAAAAGGGGCGATGATAACCCACCGGAACCTTTCCTCGAACGCCCTCACTCTCCATCGCTGCTGGGGCTGGGTCCCGGGAGACGTGCTGCTGCACGCGTTGCCGATTTATCATGTGCACGGACTGTTTGTCGCCCTCCACTGCGCACTGCTGAATGCATCGAAGATTATCTTTTTGCAAAAATTCGATGCCCCCGAAATCATCCACCAACTTCCGCGGGCTTCGGTGTTCATGGGAGTTCCCACTTACTACGCACGGCTTTGTGCAAACGAAGAGTTTGACCGTGAATGCTGCCGTAACATGCGTTTGTTTATCTCCGGGTCCGCCCCTCTCCTGCCGGAAACTTTCCATGCTTTCCATGAACGAAGCGGACATACCATCCTTGAGCGTTACGGAATGACTGAAGCAGGGATGATCACCTCGAATCCGCTCAACGGGGAACGGATCGCGGAAACGGTCGGGGCGCCCCTCCCCGGAGTGGAAGCCAGGGTCTGCACAAACGCAGGGGAACAGCTCGAATCCGGAGAAGTGGGAATACTCGAAATCAAAGGCCCGAACGTGTTCAAGGGGTATTGGAACATGCCGGAGAAGACACGCGAGGATTTTCGTGAAGACGGTTTCTTCATTACCGGCGACATGGCAAAAATGAATAAAAACGGGGTGATCTCCATCGTCGGGCGTGTCAAGGACCTGATCATCAGCGGCGGACTGAACGTTTACCCCAAGGAAATCGAATCAGCCCTCGATCAACAGGATGGAGTCGAAGAATCAGCGGTTTTCGGAATACATCATCCGGATTTGGGAGAAGCAGTCACTGCCGTGGCTGTTTTGAAAAATGGCGGTATTTATGACGAGGCAGGCTGGCAGTCCAGCCTGAGAAAATCGTTCGCTGGATTCAAGGTTCCCAAACGGATTTTATGCGTAGAAAAACTGCCCCGGAACAGCATGGGCAAGGTGCAAAAATCCATTCTGAGAAAAAAATACCGGAACCTTTTCAGGGATGAGGTTCCATGCTGAAAACACACGACGAACCTGTTTCGCAGGAAGTTGAACCATCAATGGTTTTTGTGAAATGATTCCATTACCAAATTGTGAACATCCGAAAACCTGATATTACTCTGATTGCCACTCAGGAAGTTGCTGTTATATTTCACGGGTGAATTGAGGCCTGTTATGTTATAGTTTCTATAACCATGATCCGAGAAGGCCATGAAACCACTTGCCTGCGCCCTTTTTTGTTTCCTGTGTATCTGCTGGACCTCCGCCGGTTTCGCGCAGGAAAGGGAACAACGCACCAAATCCGGACCTAGGGTTGCGGTGCATCTCATCACGGGATACAGGCATTTCAGTGCGGAAACATCGACACGGATCAACTGGATTGTCAGGATGCAAAGCCGACAGGTCACATCATCCGGCAAAACCATCCCGGTTGCCGTGCGGCGTAAACAAAGCGCCCAGCTCTTCACCGCCGATGGTTTCCTCAACTATCAATACCTCAAAAGGTATGTCACCTTCGGTTCCGGCCCGGGGAGCTGAATCTATTGCCCTGCTTACTTGACATCTTCAGTTCTGGAAAAGCCTGCCGAATCCTGACTGTTTTTCATTGATGCCCGCCAGTTTAAGCGTATGCCAGGCCATCGCGTGGTTGCTTGAAGTCACCGGTATTCCCAGGTGATTTTCTATTTCCTCCACCCTCTCCATCAGCCTCAGGTTGGTGCATGAGACAAAAACCCCGTCCACCGCGGAGATTTTACCCAGCCGCTTGGCTGCTTCTGAAATTGATTCGGGGGAAATCCTGCCTGCCTTGTTGTCGTCTTCTTCGTTGAACGAACCCATCGCCGGCACGGCAATTCCTTGTGACTCGAAAAAATAGCGCAGCTGTTGATTGATGTCGTCCCGGTATGGTGTCAATAGGGCTATCCGTCCCATGCCCAATGAGGCAAATGCTGTCAGAGAGGCACTGACAGGATTCGTTACTTTTGCCTTGGGGCGCACGGAGCGGATGATATCCGCGATCCTTTCCGTACCGATGATCATCGATGCGGAGGTGCATCCAAAAGCGATCACGTCCAACGTCAATCCCGGCAGAATCACATCCGTTGCTTCAGTCAGTTTCTGTTCCATGGCAGCTAATGTTTCCGGAGTAATTTGCGGGTCATTTCGGATCCGGCTTTGGTACAGTGCCACCCCGGGAAGCTGAAAAACCAGGCGGTATTCATGCTCGATTGTCTGATCGGTTGCCAGCACGATCAAACCGATTGCCGCACGCTCACGGATTCCTTCATCAAATTCATATGGCAGGTTTTGCAGGTTGTGCTGCAGTTCATCCAATTTAGCTGGAATATTCATATCAATTTCTTACATCAAATGTGTTTCCAACGGTTTCAAAACAAAATAAACAGCAAGTCCATTTCATCTTCAAATCGAATCCTGCCACAGACCGGAATATGTTCTATACCATAGAATATCTACGAATGGCAAAACCGACGTCGAAATGTCAGAGTAAAGAAGTGCACAGGGTTGTGCAAGGAAAGGGTTAATTCTCACGCAATTACAGATCATCCCCTGATTCAATAACGCCCGGTCTTGTTCCAAAGTCGAGGGGATATACATGTGCCCCCTTTTATGCTGAATTGGGGTATAAGTATTACTGCACCTTTATATGCATAAACGGAAGGGAAAGAGAAACACAGCATTCCTTATATTTGAAAAAACAAAACAAAGAAATCAGGATCTAAAAAATGAGCGAAAAGAGCCTAATCGACTGGAAGCGATTTCTAAAGTCGGGCAACCGCATCTTCATCGGTTCTAATGCCGCCGTTCCAAACGCACTGGTCAACGATCTGATCGATCACCACGGGCGCACACTGAATGACATTGAAGTGGTGCACATCCTGACTTTGGGTGAAAATCGCTGGGCGCAAAGAGAATACCAAGACATATTTAAGCTTAATGCGCTTTTTCTGGGAGATAGCACCAGGGAAGCGGTGCATGAAGGTTATGCCGACTATACACCATGTTTTCTTTCGGAAATCCCTTCCCTTTTCCGGGACAAGACGCTTCCAATCGATGTGGCGCTAATCTCGGTCAGCCCCCCTGACCCACACGGTTTCTGTTCCCTTGGCGTCTCCGTGGACGTGGTACATGCCGCAGCCCGCGGCGCCCACCGGGTTATCGCGCAGATCAACGACCGGATGCCCTTCACCATGGGAGACAGTTTCATTCACATGAACGAGATTGATGCTTACATTGAAGTCAGCGAGCCACTACCGGAACTTCAACCTAGCGGACCTGACCCGGTGGCGGATCAGATAGGCGAATATGTCTCCCTGCTGATTGATGACGGAGCAACTCTGCAAATGGGCATCGGCAAGGTTCCTGACGCAGTGTTGCGCGGACTCCACCAACACCGGAACCTTGGCATTCACACAGAAATGTTCAGTGACGGCGTGATCGAACTGCTGCAAAAGGGGATAATAAACAACTCCAAAAAAAGCATCCACCGGCACAAGGTTGTCTCTTCCTTTTGCATCGGTACGCGCACACTTTATGATTTTGTGCACAAGCACCCGCATATAGATTTCCATCCCAGCGAGTATGTCAACAACCCGGCGGTGATCGCCCAGAACGAAAAAATGGTTTCCATCAACAGCGCCATCGAGGTTGATCTTACCGGGCAGGTGGTAGCCGATTCAGTGGGTTACCGTTTTTTCAGCGGAATCGGCGGCCAGGTCGATTTTATCCGCGGCGCCGCCATGAGCCCGGGAGGACGTCCGATAATAGCTCTGCCTTCAACCGCCAGGAAAGGCGCGGTGTCCCGGATTGTGCCGTTTATCACCGAGGGTTCCGGAGTGGTCACATCACGCGGGGATGTGCACTACGTGGTCACGGAATACGGGATTGCCACTCTACGCGGGAAAAGCATACGAGAAAGGGCGCTGGAATTGATCCAGGTAGCCCACCCGAATTTCAGAGACCAACTGCTGGAAAGGGTGCGGGAGCAGTACTGGGTCCCTCAATACGCAAAACGCAAACCGACCCTGGTCCCGGAACTGGGCAGGGTTGAAATCAAGAAAATCCGCTTGGCGGACGGGCAGACGTACTACATGCGACCGCTGCATTCCTCCGACGAACGGCGATTGCAGGAGTTTTTTTATTCCCACAATGCGGAAACCTTGATGCTCCGCTACCGCCACCAGCCTAAGCAGATGTCACGTGAAAAAGCCTATTCACTGGTGAACGTGGACCAGAGCCGCGACCTTGCACTCTGCATTACCGAGCGCCATGGCCCCATGGAGGAAATCCATGCGGTGGGGCGTTATTTTCTACTCGAACAGGAAAACCTGGCTGAGGTCGCCTTTGTTGTGCGTGAAACAAAGCGCTGTACCGGCATGGCAAAAGCCCTGCTGGGGCAAATGATCGAGGTTGCCCAAAAAAGAGGCATCGGGGAAATGCTGGCTTACGTGCGGCGAGACAACCTGGCGATGCTTCACATATTTGAAAACTACAATTTCATTCGCGGTGTTGCCGATTCCCCGGATGAAGTTGTACTGACCATAAAATTGGCCTCCGCAACAGTGGAATCCCAACCGGTTTCAGATGAAAGACAGAGTCGGCTCAAAGTTTCATGACGGTCGATCACCTGATGAAACCCCGCTAAAACAGTTGCCACTCCATTTTGGTAATGAGCGGCAGCAGGATGTGAAAAAATCAGGGGGTAGTTTCCTTTTACCTCCCTTGAAAACAAGTCGGCCTGCGCAGGGGGACAATCCATCAACAGAGCCATAGCCACCAGATAAGGCCCGGCGCCACGTGCCGCGTTCTCGGAAATCTGATCAATCATCCGGGCGATATAGACAGCCTGTTCAGTTTGTTTTCCAAAGGTTTCACGGCAAACCGGTCCGCCCCAAATGCAATCAGAAGTGCCTGAACTGGTAATATTGTTGGTTGTAGTATAGCTGCTGTAACTGCTGGAAAAAGGACCACGCATGTGCGGGCCACCATAGCCGTGGCCCCTCCAGCCTCCCATCATGCTTTGGTCCCTCATCTTCATCATGCCTTGTCCTCCCGTTGTGCCTTCACCTGCCGGCGTTCCTTCCTGGGCAAGCATCATTGCCGGTATGCAGAAGATCAGGGAATACAGGATGATAATTTTTTTCACGTTCGAACTCATCATGATCTCCTCAACTGAGTCGTTTGCAATGGTCTACCGTCAGCACACTGCCCCGCGCCTGATCCAGACACTTGTATATTCCCTCTTCATTTTTAAAGGGTATAATATAATATACTGATATTATTTTATATTTCAAACTGTAACTGGATTTTCCCGGTCACTATATAAATACCTTATAGGGGTATATGGTAGCAATCAAGCAATTTCTTACAAGGAAGGCGAAATAATTTCAATTTCCGGAGAAGCTTTTCCTGAAGGGAAAGGGGGGCCGCACTTTGGATGGAGCTTGGCATTCACCGGAGGGTGAAGTCACGTTTATGGCTTAACAAATAACTTGCGTGGCACATTGGCCAAAGGTTCGGCGCCTTTTTCGGTGATCACGATACTTTCAGTGATTTCAATGCCCCAATCCTCAAACCAGAGGGCGGGCATGAAATGGAAAGTCATGTTTGGCTGCAGCACCGTTTTGTCACCCGGACGGAAGCTGACGGTGCGCTCACCCCAGTCCGGAGGATAGCTCAACCCGATTGCATACCCGCAGCGGCTTTCCTTTTCGAACCCGTATTTGACAATCGTCCGCCGCCACGCCGCTTCAATGTCTTCGGCAACATTTCCCGGCTTCGCGGTTTCCAGTCCTGCATCGATTCCTTCCAGTACGGCTTTCTCCACATCAAGGTATTTCCGTGGGGGTTTGCCCAGGTAAACGGTGCGTGAAAGCGGACAGTGGTAACGCCTGTAGCAGCCTGCAATTTCAAAGAAGGTCCCGGAATTGTACGTAATCGGCTGATCATCCCACGTCAGGTGCGGCGCTGAAGCATCAGCCCCGCTGGGAGTCATCGGCACAATAGCCGGGTAATCGCCTCCCGCGCCTTCCACCCCGGTAATGGCGGAGTGATAAATTTCCGCGACCAGTTCGTTTTTGCGCATCCCAGGTTCCATGACTTCCAGGATGCGTGCATGCATCTTCTCCACAATCCGCGCCGCTTTGCGCATATAATCCAATTCGCGCGGGGACTTGACGGCGCGCTGCCAGTTGACCAGCCCGGTCGCGTCAACAAAAACGGCATTCAGCAGATTACTCCTTAACGATTCCAGGCAGGAGGCGGTAAAATAATAGTTATCCTTTTCCACTCCTATCGATTTGTCCGACCAGCTTTTATTAATGAACACCGTACTTAACAAATCCATCGGGTGCATTTCGGGGTTTTGCACAAAAATATCCGTATAGCCGATGATGTTTTCGTGCTTCATGAACACCGTCCGTTTTGCCCCGTTCGCATCCATCTCCCGCCCAAACCAAAAGGGCTCTCCTTCCAGTGTCAGCAACACGCACTGGTGCACGTAAAACGACCAGCCGTCATATCCCGTCAGCCAGGCCATGTTGGAAGGATCGGTAACAATCAGCACGTCAATACCTTTTTCGTCCATGCTCTTACGCACTTTTGCAATGCGATACTGGTATTCTTCTTTTTCAAATGCCGGCATTTTGATTCCGTGTTTTAGTTTTATTCCTCAACTCTTACTAAGTTTTGATGGTTTCGTAAAAAGTCGAAATCCGGCTTTTTGCATCTAATGATTTCAATGAGTTACGAGAACGAAATTGTGCGTTTTGGGACTTTTTACGAGTTCATCAGTTTTATTTTCACCGATTTCTCAAATGGGGAAGTGGTCATTCAGCTGCGTGGAGAAGTTTTCCGCCCTTGCCTTTATTAATCCATCCAGAACAATTCCACTTCATAACGCTGCAAGGATTGGTCTTTGGAAACAAGCTTCATTCGATGGGTCCGTGCCTGCACTATGAGCAGCCTGTCGAACGGATCCCGGAGATGGCCGGGCAGGAAAACGGACTCCATCATTTCCTCGGCTGATGGTTCGATCAAACGAGATAGAGACTCTGACATAACCTCCTGTTTCCAAATCCATAGTCCTTGTTCGATTTTGATTTTTCCTTTTTTGAACAATAATGCTGCTTCCCAAAAAGAGACTGAGGAAAGAAACAATAATCCATGCTCAGCTTTGCTGTTGAGAAAAGCAATAAACTCTTTGGAAATGTCCCGTTTTAGACTCCAGAATACCAAAGTATGAGTATCCAATAGGAAGCATTCTCGCATCAGATAAAATCCTCCCACACCCCTTCAATGGGCTTGATCAACTCATCCGGATCGACAAGTATTTCGATTTTGCATGTCATCCGGTCTTGCCAGTCTCTGCCCTTAGGGGACTCTGATGGAACAATCCGGCCGATTTCTTTATTCTTGCGCTGAATGGCGATGGTTTCCCCGGACTCCACCTGGTCTAAATACTGGAACAGGTGTTTGCGGAATTCGGTTGCATTGACTTGAATCATGGTCCGCTCCTTAATGAATGTACGTTCTTTTTTTAGAATGTACACTCAATGCCGGATGAAATCAACCGCGTTCGGTGATTATGCATGAGGAAGGTTTTTCGCACATGCGCATGCCTTGCAAAAGTACACGATCCCGGCAATCATTTCACCACCGTATTCTGACTGCTCCGTTAACAACTACCATCATTCCCTCCATGAGTATTCCCGTGTCAAGTCGTCGCTGACGGAATTGACGGCAACGGCGGTTCTTCTCACGATTTCATCTACCTCCGCTTTTGTTATTGTCAAGGGTGGTGCGAAACCGAGAATATCACCATGTGGCATCGCACGTGCGATGAGGTTTTGCTTTAAGCATGCCGCTGAAACACGGGCGCCGACTTTCCAGCCTGAATCAAAACGTGATTTTGTTGTCTTGTCCGCCACAAATTCAAGCGCCGCCAGCAACCCCACCCCGCGCACTTCACCGACGAGGGGGTGGTCGTCGAATGCCTCATGGAGCCTTTGCAGGAAATACTCACCGGTGTCGCGGGCGTTTTCGGTGAGGTTTTCGCGTTCCAGGATATCGAGGTTAGCCAGGCTGGCAGCGGCTCCAATGGGATGGCCAGAGTAAGTCCAACCGTGTCCCATCGGACCAAGTTCTTCTGAACCGCGTTCGATAACCTTCCAAACCCGCTCGCTCACAATCACACCGGAAAGCGGGGCATAAGCGCTGGTCAGTCCCTTGGCAATAGTAATCAGGTCCGGGCGCATTCCGTAGAGGTGCGAACCAAAGGGCATTCCTACGCGTCCGAATGCGCAAACCACCTCATCCGCGATCAGCAGCACGTCGTACTTTTCCAGCACGGCCTGGATCGTGCCCCAGTAACCTTCCGGAGGTGGAATTATTCCGCCAGTACCCATCACCGGCTCCCCGATGAAAGCCCCAACTGTTTCCGGACCCTCAGCGAGGATCAGCTTTTCCAGTTCACCCGCGCAGTGCCGTGAGAACTCCGCTTCGCTCATGCCCGCTTCCGCGTTCCAGTAGTGATGCGGAGTCATCGTGTGGAGAATGGTGTCCATCGGCAGGTCGAAAGCCTGGTGGTAAAGCGGCAACCCGGTTAAGCTCCCGGAGGCAATGCCGGAGCCGTGATAGCCTCGCCAACGTGAGATGATCTTCTTCTTCCCCTTGTTGCCGAGGATGTTTTGGTAGTAGCGCACCAGTTTGATCTGCGTTTCGTTGGCGTCCGAACCGGAAAGCCCATAATACACCTTGCTCATTCCGTCCGGGGCCCATTGCAGAACACGCTGCGATAGTTTGATGAGCGCCTCGTTGGAGTGGCCGACATAAGTATGGTAGTAGGCCAATTGCCTGGCCTGCTCGTATATTGCTTCCGCGATTTCCGTGCGCCCGTAACCGACGTTGACGCAGTATAACCCCGCGAAACCATCGAGCAGTTCAGTGCCGTCCAGGTTCCTGATGTAAATCCCGCTGCCGCCCTGGATAATTTTTACCGGGACTTTACCGTGAATATGGTCACTGGCATGGGTGGATGGATGGAAGACTGTGTTCCGGTCAATAGACTGAAGCTGTTCAATAATATGTTTTGCAGGCATGTTCGGCTCCTTGAAATGCTGGATTTTTGCTCTTTTAGGAAAAGGAAGTAATTGACAGGATAACCGAATACAGGCAGGAAGTGCTGTTGAAAGCCCCCCGTTTTTCCAAAAAAAAATGGAGTTTCCGCTTTTCAGACAGTTGTTTTTATGGTGGATGTGCTTAAAAATTCAGGAAGATTGATTGAGGGCGTACAATTCCTCGAGGGGATAGCCGGAATGCTTGATGGGTTTGGTGACGATGTAAGTGTAGTAGCGATCAATATTCAGTTCCGCCTCCAGAAGAACCTCAATTTTCTGCTGGTATTGCGTGATGTCATGAACCGCCATTTTTAGCAGATAGTCGATCCCGCCTCCGATTGCATAGCATTCAACAATTTCCGGAACCCCGCGGGTGTATTCCTCGAAACGGTTGAAATCACCGGCATGATGCTGCTTGAGATGTACTTCCACAAATATCAGAGAATGCCTCGCAAGGCGTTGAATGTCTATGCGAGCATGGTATCCAAGGATCAGTCCCGCTTCTTCAAGCCGCTTTAAACGCTCATGGCAGGGACTGACCGAAAGATGTATTTTATTTGCCAGTTCTGTTTTGGTGATTCTTCCTTGCTCCTGAAGAATCACGAGCATTCGCAAATCGATTTCATCCAGTTTCATCATTTTATTAATATGCAGTTAGAACCATTCAATTTGTTGACTTTCATCATCTTTCCATGTTAGGCAGGGTAAAGACAAACACCCGGTACAGGCAAGCCATATGAAAACATACCGGCGATACGGCTTATTCGTTGTGATCGCACAATACAAACGGAGCACATCATGACCGAGGCCAACAAGTTTGAACAGGACCTGCAGCGGCGTCCCTCCAATTACCAGATGCTGACGCCGATAACATTGTTGGAACGTGCCGCCTGGATTTACCGCGATAAAACAGCGATTATCCATGGCGACACACATTACAGCTATTCCAAGTTCTGGGAACGTTGCGCGCGCCTTGCGTCAGCGCTGGTGCGCCTCGGCATAGGACAGGGAGACACGGTGTCGTTGATGGCCCCAAACACGCCCCCGGTACTCGAGGCTCATTTCGCTGTACCGATGACCGGCGCGGTCATCAATGCGCTCAACATCCGGCTCGATGGGCCGACCATCGCACATATACTGGAGCATGCGGAAACCAAGGTGCTGATCACTGACCGGGAATTTTCACCAGTAATCAAAAAAGCGCTTTCCACGACATCCAGGCGACCAATGGTGATTGACATCAGTGACCCGCTTGGAGAAGGCGGGGAAGCGCTGGGAAGCGTGGATTACGAATCTTTTCTGGACCAGGGAACTGCCGATTTTGAATGGAGGAGGCCGGAGGACGAGTGGGATGCAATCAGCCTTAATTACACCTCAGGAACAACCGGTGACCCAAAAGGCGTTGTGTTTCACCATCGCGGCGCTTACCTTGGAGCGTTGAGCAATCCGATGATGCTGAACATGAACGCCGAGTCAATTTACCTCTGGACCCTGCCGATGTTCCATTGCAACGGTTGGTGCTTCACCTGGGGCGTCAGCGCGATCGGGGGCACACATGTCTGCATGAGGAAATTCGAACCGGTTCAGGCATTTTCCCTGCTCAATGAACACAAGGTTACGCATCTCTGCGGAGCGCCTATCATTCTCAATGCAATGGCTCATACTACTGATGCCGTCAGGAGCCTTCTACCGCACACAGTCATCATCGCCACGGGAGGGGCCGCGCCTCCAAGCACTGTGATCGCAGCCATGGAGCCGAAGGGATTTGACGTGCTCCATTTGTATGGCTTGACCGAATCATTCGGGCCTGCGACCCTCTGCGCGTGGCAGAAACCATGGGATGAACTGGACCTTAGCGCCCGCGCGGAAAAGAAGGCCCGCCAGGGTGTTATTTATCCCTCTCTCAGCGGAATTCGCATCGGCAACACGGACACCCTTGAGACTGTTCCGGCAGACGGCAAAACCATGGGAGAACTGATGCTGAAAGGCAACACCATCATGAAGGGTTATTTGAAAAATCCTCAAGCCAGTGAAAAGGCTTTGAGAGACGGATGGTACCGGACCGGAGACCTGGGAGTGATGCATGAGGATGGATACGTGGAAATCAAGGACCGTTCCAAAGACATCATCATTTCAGGAGGGGAAAACATTTCCAGCCTCGAAGTCGAAGAAACGCTATATAAGCACCCGGAAATACTGGAAGCTGCGGTGGTCGCGCGTCCGGACGAATACTGGGGAGAAACTCCGTGCGCATTCGTTACCCTGAAAAAACCTGATTCTTCAATACTCCCGGACGACATAATCCAGTTCTGCCGGGACAACATGGCGCACTATAAAATACCGAAAACTGTGATCTTCATGGATTTGCCGAAAACCTCTACCGGAAAAGTCCAAAAACACATCCTGCGTAAAATGGCCGGAAACGTTTAAACCAGGCCGTTTCCTTAATCTACAACTTCAGCTATCACGGTAACCGAGCTGCCGTCGGCTTTTTCAAACCGCAACGGAGACACGCTCACAAGTTTGGGGGATGATTGCAGTCCGGACAAATGCATATCCTCAATTATCAGGATCGGGTCCCCTATCTTCTCGCTTACTCCTTCAGGTTCCTGCTGAAGAAACGCGCGATGGGCAACACGTCCCAGTTCCCGGTTTTGATAACTGGTGAGCGAGATGAAATCGAACCCGATCATCTTCAGTTTCCGGTTTCTGCGTAGCCACAAACCGATTCCTGCGGAAAACCCCGGACCGTTAAAAATGTAAGTCGATTTACTTGACTGCTCGTTGTTGATGCGGAACTTCTCAAAACCGGTTTTCACCAGCAGCAGGTCGGTGTCCTCAGGGACCTTTTCCAGTTCAGAACGCCAGTCATCCACTTCCAGGATCACTCCGGGGCCGGCTTCTTTCTCCACAAGATAAGGCGCGCGGCAAATCCAGAAGTCCGGTGGATACCGGTCAAGACTCTGCCCGTGTTGATCAAAATGATGGGGCGCGTCTATATGAGTTCCGGCATGGGCGGGAAGGTGCAGCTGGGTATTGTTGGAACTGTCTCCGCTTTCAATGCGCCTGGACCGCTCCAGTTCCAGCTTTCCACTGTTGCCATACAGAGGAGTCTTGAGATTGAGAACGTGACTGAGGAATAAAAAACGGGACTGCACCGGTCAACCAAAAATCCGTGTCACATTTTTTCCTTAATCAGGGAAATCCATCCGCGGAGGATTTTGTGCTCGGTCTTGTAGGTATGGTCAATCGTTTCGGTCTTCTTCCCCATCACCACCACTTCCTTGTTCTGATCATTCATGTACCGCACAACCATACCTGCCTTGAACAAGGCGCCGGATACATTTATCCGCAGGGTGTAATGCAGGTCTTCCTGCTTGTCCTGCGCCATGGTCGAGTGGGAAAGGACGAGGGCCACCCCGGAATCTTTTGCGGCCAGGTCGCAGACATGTTCCCCGCATTTGACGCGGCTGAGTTCTGTGTGCCTGAGGATGAAATCCATGATGCCAATAGCCCTGGATGTTTCCAATGATACCTGTTCGGCATGTGCAACGGAACTGCCAAGGACCAGGAAACACATGATGGAGATGATTTGAATTGAGCGTTTCATAACTACTTTCAATATTTGAACCTTTCTTGAAAAGAAAGGGGGCTGTGTTCGCTTGCAACCGAGTCGTTTTCAGCAGGCGGGATTCTAAATGACTGATATTACTGGTGGGCCAGGCAGGACTTGAACCTGCGACCGATCGATTATGAGTCGACTGCTCTAACCAACTGAGCTACTGGCCCAAAATATTGATATTATAGAATTTTATCTGAATTGACCAGCTTTCATTAATACAAACCTGGATCATGTCCGGGTTTTCCCACTGTCAAAATGAAATGTGGTCCGTTTCTTATCAATCCGTATGAATTGTGTTTTTGAAGCAGTATAGGATTTGTGTCCTCGTAAGACCTCCTTTCACAAAAGCGGTTCTCTCTCCAAAACAATTATATAAATAACACTTCCGCTGACTCCCCGCAACACATCAATTGTCTCCGGCCTTAACAGCCAATCTCGGTGTATTGCTCTTTGCGTGAGGTTGCATACCATGTACAAGGAAAACCGGCTCCTTTATTTGCATTTTGATTTCAAAGAACTTTTCCAACCCTCAAAAATCAAAGAAACCACGGTGATGTTGTACATTACTTCATGGGTGCAACTGTGGGGAAAGTGAGCATCAGATTGTATCGCTCATTCTGCAGACCGCACTCAAATCGACTCCTGAGTCCGCATCTTCAATTCCATCGGCTTTGAGTGTTTCCACATAATCACTCCAGGGCACATCAAATGGAATTTCCATGTAAGAGCTTGGAACCACCTTTAAATAACCATCGATCTTTCTCCGCAGATTATTTTCCCATGCCTCTCCGCCAAAGTTATCAACCGCGGCCCACATGGTTTTTCTTTGCAAACTGCCGATTTCCGCATCTTTCATGGCCAGTTCGAAAATACTATCCGCCTGTTCTTTGGTGCAGCTTTGATTCCAGTACAAATAATCATGAACTATTGCGGCAACAATATACCGACCTGATTTAGGAAACAAAGGCTTTAACAAAAACGGCGCACTGGCAAAATCTGTGACAAACCCTTTGGGCACAATGATAAATTCATTGGTCTTTCCTATCTCAAAATGCATTGGTTCCCTGAGTATCCAGTACTCGCCATCTACAAAAGGCTGTACCACCGGCAGGCGATACACGGTACAGCCGGTCACAAAGACACCTATAAGAATAGCGGTTATTTTTCGCATTAATCCCTCCTAAACGAGTTAAGCATGAATAGAATTTTTTGCGCTTTTCTAAAAGGTAAGTGTGACCCCTCGAGCCATTTCAGTTGCTTGCTGGTGACGGTTCGTGCAACAGGGAATAATGCAGCATCGGCGCACGCCGTGCAACTCCTGTTTCCGCTGCTTGCGCCAGCCGGAGCAGCAGGGCTTCGTCCCAGGGACGCCCCATTAACTGGATGCCGATGGGCAGCCCGTTTCCATCATAACCCGCGGGTAACGAAATCGCAGGCATACCGGTTAGGTTTGCGGGAGTGACGAATTTCATCAATTCATGCTGGGTCCGCAAGTCCGCTTCACCAACCGCAAGGCTGTCGGCAAGTATGGGCGGGGCGGTCCTCGCGGTAGTGGGCGTGATCAAGGCATCCACTTCTTCAAATACATGGGAAAATTTGTGAATTGCTTCCGCGCGAACACGCTGCGCGCGGACATAATCTTCTGCGCGCAAACGTCCGGCAAAACGGAGATTGAGGAAATTCTCCAATCCGAGGGGCGATCTCCAGCGCACTGAAAAAGACTCCAGGGAAGAAAGCATCTCAACCGAGATAGTCACCAGCAGTGAAACATGCACCGCATCCAGTGATGGGATTTCCACTTCGACAATTTTCGCTCCCGCTTGGCGGAAGACCTCGAACATTGCCTGCACAGTGTGTGAAACCTCCGGATTGGCATCGTTCACCCAGGCCGGGAACCAGCCGATGCGGACGCCCTCCAGGTCGTCATTAAAAAAATCACTCAAATGGACTGGAGGCTGGTTCAAGCTCCAGTGGTCACGCGAATCCGGGCCGGATATCAGCGCATACCCGATGGCAGCATCCCGGATGGTTGCGGCCATGGGACCTACCGTGGAAACGCTCCAGGACAAGGGTACCGAACCGGCACGGCTGACACGGCCCCAGGTCGTTTTCAAACCCACTACTCCGGAAAGGCTTGCGGGTATGCGTATCGATCCTCCTCCATCCAGTCCCAATGCCAAAGGACAGAGCCCCGCGGCCACGGCCACGGCCGATCCGCTGGATGACCCTCCGGGGTAATAATCGGGATTGTGCGGGTTACGAGCAGCGCCGCACTGGGGGTTCATGCCGGTCACGCCCATGCCCAGTTCATGCATGTTGCTTTTCCCGATCATCAATCCACCGGCCGCTCTCAGTTTTGCCGCTGCTGACGCATCAACTTCCGGTGGATGCAGCCCGTAGAAACGGGTTCCGGCCATCGTTTTGTAAGGCATCAAATCAAGCTCGTCCTTAACCGCCACCGGGACTCCATCCAGCAGCCCAAGGGATTTTCCTTTCGCAAAGCGTTCACTCGAAGCTTCGGCCTGGCGCAGCAGTTCCTGTCCATCCCACATCAATAATGGACGCAGGGGCACGGCGCTTTCCTCCATGCTGCGGATGACATCCAGCAGGCGCTGGGCGACTTTGTAAGGGGTGGTGCGTCCCTGCAGGTAGGCGTTGTGGAAATCTTGCACCGTTTCCGGAACAAATTTGTGCGTGCGCCTTGATCCACTGCTTCCGGATGCTGCCGCGCTTTGGAGCTTCGTATCAGCGGTTTCCTCAACAGAAAAGGAATGATTGCGGTTAGGCGCACATCCAGTTTCCTTGCCGGTCTGCAGTTCAAAAAAAACTTTGAGAGTCCTGCGCGCATCCGTTTTTGAAAGCTGCCTGAGAGGGGGGTGGACTGGGTGCATCAACGCCTCTCCTTTGGCTTCGCGCCTCCGGAACCTGCTCAGTCCCAACTGCCAGAGGGTCACCGACGCCAGCACTGTCCCCAGCACGGGCACACGCATGAGCCACCCCATCAGTTTCAAACTTCGTCCGGACATCCTCAGACTTTTTACCGGTCTTATGTCATAAACTTTCCGGACTGGACGGTTAAACAGTTTCAAGGGACTTGCCATTAATATTTCAATTCATTAAGCCGCTTGCGGTGCGGCTGATTTGGGCAGTTCAAAAACCAGGCATGCGCCGTCACTGATGTTTGGATCCACCATTACCCTACCGCCATGCGCGTGAATAATCCGTTCAACGGTGGCAAGCCCGATGCCGCTGCCCTCGGTGTCTTCGTCAACCCTTACAAAGGGCTGGAAAATGTGTTGATGATCTTTGGGATCGATGCCCGGACCATTGTCACGCACCCAGAACCTCCAGGCATTATCCTCAACTCTGCCGCCCAGTTCAATGTAAACGGGGTTTCGGTCGCCCCGGTATTTGATAGCGTTGGCAATCAGGTTTTGCCAGACTTGGACAATACGCAGCGGGTCGCACCAGATTTCAGGCATTTCTCCTTTCTTTGCAAAACACACCATGTCTTCCTGTTCTGCATACTCAAAATTCTGAATCACCGCCGATACCACTTTTGCCATCGAAACCCATTCCAGTTCACCGATCACCCGTCCAGCTTCTGCATAATCCAGCATCGTGTTCACGAAACTGAGCATTTTGGTGAAGGTGTTCGGGATGCGGTCCAGCATTTCGCGCATGCCCTCATCCTCCCAAACCCCTGGATATTCATCTTTGAGGCGGTAAATGAAAAAGTTGAAGAGACTGGCCGCACCGACCACCGGTGATTTCAAATCATGGCTGACCATGTGAGTGAAGTTGCTCAATTCCTGTTTCTGCGCGAGCAAATCACGGTTCAGTTCACGGATTTGTTCAAACGCATGCCTAGTTCTCAGGGCGGAACGGACCCTGACCTCAACCGCGACCGGGTCCACCGGTTTGACCAGATAATCAACGGCGCCTGCGTCAAACGCGTTCTGCAGGGATGATGCTTCGTCTCGTGCAGTCACCATCAACACCGGAACGTCCTCGTATTCTTTCATTTCCTTGATCCGCACTGTGGTTTCGACCCCGTCCATTCCAGGCATCATTATGTCCATCAATATGCAGTCTGGTTTCCACACGCGCAGCAGTTTCAGCGCTTCCTCTCCGGAACAGACCCCGTGAAATTCACATCGCAGTTTTCTCAGGTAATCCTCGAGAACCAGCCGGTTGTTTTCCTGATCATCAACAATCAGGATGCGGTCATGGGTAGGCATAGCGGTTTAGAAAACCCCCGCCACAATGTGATCTGCTTTAAAAGCCCCGGCAGCCATTTAAGCAAAATGGTGAGGAAGAGGAGGAAACGTCCGTAAGTTTTCAATGAATTACGTTTACCATGACGCAGGAGGGATGACAAGTTGCGAACCGTTTGAAAGGGCATTGCTGCCCTTCGAGGGAGAAAAACCAAGAAGAACCCCTGTTAAAAACCAAGTGACAGGCCAAGCAGTTGTTTACCGTTGCACTGGCGTACCGGAGATGAACCAGGTCGGAGTCTTCACCTATACATGCGAGCCGCTGACCAGGCATCCTTTCACCGTGCGTTATGCGTAGGAACACTGGGCAGCCGGGCGCCAATAAACTCTCCGTGATTTGTTTGAATCCTCAATCAGATACAGGTGAAGCCGGCGAAAATGATACAAGCCAGCACTCCCCCCAAAACGCCCCGGACAGGTTTGATAACTTCTCGTTTTATAGTCTGGGGTTGATGAGTGTTGATGAATAGGTTGACAATCGCAGAGACATTTTCTGGTACAAAGCATAAGAAAACAAAGAAATCCCAATAATGCCGACCAAATACCGAACAGGCTCGAAATATGATATCAGCAAACTTGAACCGAAAACTAGCATAAGAATCTTGTTACAGGTAGGACAGGCAAATCCAAGGAATCCAAAAACACCTCCGATTCCAGCTTTTTTTATTGCACAGGATGATGCTCGAGTTCCCATAAAAAGACCAATCAGTATTGATTCTAATCCCAGCAGCATATAATCCCAGAATGAAATCTTTGTCATCCTAATAAAAAATGGGTTTTCCCATAAAGCAGTCATTGTTCCCAGCATCAGAAAAACTGCTGATGCTATGATAATGGAGCTGAACCACTCCTTTAATTTTATATTTGTAAACACACTCATTGTGCAATTAATTATCTAAGCCATTCTTCAATGACTGATGCAAATTCATTAAAAGGATACGCGCCTGATTTTAACACCACTGATCCCGTCTGGTTATTGAGCAATATATTGCCGGGAGTTCCAGTGATTCCGATGCTCGTACCTTCGTGATAATCTGAAAGCACTCTCTCCTTATATTTTTCACTTTCAATACAGCGCTTAAATTGAGTTTTATCCAACCCAATTTCTACCGCAAGCGGGGTAAGCTTATCCAAAGGAAAACCCCGGCCATTTGATCTGGTACGTGCATAGATCAAGTCGGTATATTTCCAGAATGCGTCATTTCCTCCTAACTCATTTGCGCATTCAGAGGCTTCCGCTTCCTTTTGTGCTCCTGGATTATGGAATCCTAGGGGGAAATGGCGATAAACCCAATTGACCTGCCCTGCATATACCTTGACTATCCTTTTTGCTGTTGGATGAAACCTCTTGCAAAAAGGACATTCAAAATCTGAATATTCAATGAGTGATATTTTTGCCCCGGGATTCCCATAGATGTGATCCCTTCCAGGGGAGACTCTACGTACTTTCTCAACATTCTTCTTATTAATCCGTCTCTGGGTTTCCCTCTGTTTGCGAATAAATTTCAAAATCCCGTCTTCAATTTTCTGTTCCAGATACTGATCATTATGAGCGTCAGCCAGAGTTTTGCTTTGACGCAGTACTTTACCCCCTTCAACACTCAACACCACAAGACCTGCCAGAATCAGTGAAAACATAATGATGAGGACGAATGAAATGTGAAATTTGTATTTTTTATCCATATGCTGTTTTCCTTTGGAGTTTTTCGTTTTACTGAGCTTTTATGATTGTACCACCTGAGTGTGTGGTATTTGTGATAGTTCTCTGTTCTCCCGAAAGTTCGCTTTGAAATTCACTATTTACTGGAAAGTGAGAATCCGCATGGACTTGCCATGATGTCCTGATTTGATGTCAAAGGAAACACTTACACTTGTAATCACGTATTATTCAATCAGCTGTTCTCCCTGTAATGCATTTGGCAGGATAGATTCCCGCTAATAAAATACATAAGGTCCTGAAACCAACATCACATCCAAAATCTAATGCAAAACGCATTCGAATAGACAAGCTTATTCCTCATGCCTTGATTGCATCAAATTGTATCGATGAAACATCATGGCAATCACTGTGTGACTAGTTCTTGTTATTATTATGATGAATCATTTTAAGATTTTTGTGTATCACACAGCCTCTCCACCCACAACATCAAGGACCCCTCTGGTTCATCCCAATTTATATTCCAATCCAATTCCAGGATATTTGGATAGAGAGGCATTCCCGTGAAATCAAGTGGTTGAAGCTGTTCTATGTTACCTCCTTGCTTTAAATAATTGTCTGTAGCATTTTCTACAATCTGGTGGGTTATTTTTGGCTGATTGTCAATGAAGAAACGTGTTTTTGCCATAATTCCTTTTACATTAAAATATGAATAAATAAATCAAAATATGAATCGCATGAAAAAAGATATTTTCTAAATTAACTGTAGAACGTTTTTTGCGTGTAAAGAAGTTAGGAGATTTGGGGATAATTTTTTGAAGGAATTCTTATAATTCTTGATTTCAATAAGATGCTCTATGAATAAAGTAGATCTCTTCGCAAAGTATTGACTTGATTGTGATACAGTAAAGCATTTCCTTGTTACAAGGATTCTTTCTTGTTCACAAAATTTGTCTTTAACGTGATTCCTAAGAAAATCCTTGCCGGTTATAGGTATTGGCTTGGAAATTGTTAAATATTCTGGGGCCGAATATTCTGTTTTGCATACAGCACCAACCAAAATGGATATCCCAATCAGCACCGTAAAATACAACATGATTGGTTTGAAGTTATTCTTTTGAGAAATATTATATTTTTCCATAACTCGTGAAAATTGGTCCAACACTAAGCTTCTGGCTGCAAATGCAGATAATTTGTTTGTTCCAGTATCTCCTGGAAAATAGCTTTTTCCATCGGCAGATCCATTTAAAAGCATGTTTCCCTTCCGGCATAGAGTTGTGAGGGTTAAGCACCTATTTCTGCCAAAGTGAGCGGAGATAATGGATTACGTTAAGGATTTCCTTATCTGTTAGTATTCTGTCAAATCCATGCATCATCGTATCCTCTTCAATTGAACCGTTTCTGATTCTCTTGAACAGGATTGACTCCGGGTGTTCCCCAGTATGCCCACTCCCATTCAAAGCTGGAGCAATAATGGAACCTCTTGCGTTTTTACCGCCTCCGGGAAGTTTGGGGTACAGACCCTCAGCATATAATCCATGACATTTTGCGAAATTTTGCACATAAACCCATTCACCTTTAGCAATTTGTTCAGAGAAGTACGCATGGTTCTCATTTTTGATGATGATGTGAACAAGATAAGCGGCAAGTCCGGTGATGAGGGCAAGTCCCAATCCTCCCCAAAGCCAAAACGGTTTTTTCCAGGACAATTGTAATGTATGCAAATATTTTGGATGTACGTTGTTTTGAAATACAAATACCTTTCCCAATAGATTCGGGAAAGGGCAATCCTCAAAGGGTGGGAATAGCGGATTTCAAACCAGGAATCTCTGATGCAATAGGAAGAGGGATAAGTAGGAATGAGTTCTGATTATGTGGATGTTGAAAAAAGGCAGGATAGGAAAAAAGGGGGATGAAACAGTAACCTGCAGTGTACCTGATTGGTGGTCCTTCGGAAGGTTGTATCTTGCAGGAATTGTTGTCAGTTCACTTTCAAAAGAAAATCCCAACAAGTTGTTCATGCAGACTGAGTGACTCTGACCAAGGTCTTCTGGAACTGTTTGTTTTGCTGTCTGGTCAGTTTTGCAGAACGCGTAACCCGAGAAAATTGCCAGTAACAACGATAGGGTCAGTAGTTTCTTTTGCATCGAGAGACTCCTCAGTTTCACAGGATGGTACTATAATCTATACCCCCCAGAGGTATTTTACAACACAAAATTTACAGGGTAAGCTGATTTCATTTGAAATTTATTTGCAGGAGTTGCCTTAATGTTTGAAATGTGAATAATGGATTGGCACGGTTCCGTGGAACAGTTTCTTTCAGGCACTGACATGCTTCCTTTCAGGAGATGTGAGTGTCCAAGATGATTTTGAATTATGCTAGACAGTGAGTCATGAAAGACATATGGCAGGAACTGCTGGAATGGACTGAAGCAGGCACTCCATTCGCGGTGGCAAGGGTAGTTCAGACCTGGAAATCCGCACCACGTTCCGCGGGAGCGGGGATGATCATCGGACCGAACATGGAAGTTGCCGGATCCGTCAGCGGAGGATGCATTGAAGCCGCGGTGATCGAAGAAGCCCTGGATGTGCTGGATTCGGGTAAGCCGCGTAAACTGACATACGGGGTGGAAGATGAACTGGCGCTTTCAGTGGGTTTGTCTTGTGGAGGAGAAGTCACGGTAATGGTGGAAAAACACTGGGCGTTTTCAGAGAACATGGAAACCCGCCAAGTTTGGACTAGCCTGCGGGACGCGTTGCGGAAAAATGAACCGGCCGCGCTGCTAACCAGGTTAAACGCAGGCGGAGAGCCCCCCTTGCTGGTCATGCCCGGAACAAAAACGCTGGGCGACTGGGGGAGCCTTCAGCATCCAGCAGTTATGCTTGCGGAAGATACCTGCCGGGATCGTCAAAGCAGGGTGGTGGAAATTGACGGGGAGGAAGTCTTCATCCAGGTCTTTCCGCGTCAGGATCAACTGCTGATCGTCGGCGCCGCACACATTTGCATCCCTCTTGTCATGTTTGCAAAAATCCTTGATTTTCAGTCGGTTGTGATAGATCCGAGGAAGGTGTTCGCCAATCCTGACCGGTTTCCGGTTAAACCGGATCATTTAATCCCCAAATGGCCCCAGGATGTATTGGCGGATTGGCCTCTTCATGAAGACACTTACGCGCTCCTGCTCACCCATGATCCCAAAATAGACGATCCGGCACTGAAAATCCTGCTCAGCAAAGATATACCCTATATCGGCGCACTCGGCAGCAGAAAAACACACGGTAAACGCTGTGTCCGGCTCCGGGAGGCCGGGTTTTCAGAGTGTAAAATCGACCGGATCAAGGGTCCGGCAGGGTTGGACATCCGTGCAAAAACCGCGGCGGAAATTGCCCTGAGCATGATTGCCGAAGTGACTGAGGCAAAACGCAAACGTGATCACCGGGCTCCTTGAGCAGGGAACCCGACTGACAGCACTTCGTCAAAGGTTTTCACGAAGAACGGAGTGATGCCTCCGGTGATGCTCTCCTCCAATTCCTCAAAATCCTTCCGGTTTTCCTCGGGAAAAAGAAGTTGCGTAATGCCCGCTCGTCGGGCGGCAATGGTTTTTTCCTTCACTCCCCCGATCGGCATCACCAGCCCGGTCAAAGTCAGTTCCCCTGTCATCGCCAGGTTCGGGCTGATGGGGAGGCTGCGGGCAAGCGAGTAAAGTGCACAGGCCATGGTGATACCCGCCGAAGGCCCGTCCTTCGGCGTGGCCCCGGCGGGTACGTGCAGATGGATGAAGCGGTGGCTGTAAAATTCCCGGGATTCTTTGTCACCGCTTAATTTGGAACGGACGTAGGTATATGCAATTTCGGATGATTCCACCATCACGTCCCCCAATTGTCCGGTTTGTTTGAAACCGGGATTTTTCGATTCAATCCCGGTGGCTTCTATGTGCAGGGTGGCGCCACCCAGCGAGGTATATGCAAGCCCGGTGACCACACCGACTTTCGGTTTGCGATAACGGGTTTCTTCGGCAAACATGCGTCTCCCCAGGAACTCAGGAAGCTCGGTTTTTTTTATCCTCACTTTCTCTGTTTCCTCCTCAACTATGCGGCGCGCGGATTTTCGGAGGATCTTCTTGATGTTATTCTCCAGTCCCCGCACTCCTGCTTCCCGTGCATATCCGTCTATTATTTCACGCAACACCGGCTTGGTGATTGACAACTGGGGGCGTTTAAGACCATGCAGTTTCAGCTGCTTGGGTATCAGATGACGACGCGCGATTTCCAGTTTTTCCTCGAGTATGTACCCTGAAAGCCGGATCTGCTCCATACGGTCAAGCAAGGGCGCCGGGATGGTTTCCACCTGGTTCGCGGTACAAATGAAAAGAACCTTGGAGAGGTCAAAACGGATGTCGAGGTAGTGGTCAAGAAAATCCTTGTTCTGTTCAGGATCAAGCACTTCCAGCAGAGCCGAAGCAGGGTCCCCCTGGAAACTGGCTCCGATCTTGTCGATTTCATCGAGCATGATCACCGGGTTTGCCGTCTTGCAGGTTTTCATGGCATTGATGAATTTACCGGGAAGGGCGCCGATGTAGGTGCGGCGGTGGCCCTTTATTTCCGCTTCGTCTCGCATTCCCCCGAGGGAAAACCGGTAGAATTTCCTGCCGATGGCTCGGGCGATCGACTGTCCGACTGAAGTTTTACCCGTCCCCGGGGGGCCAACTAGCAGGACGATAGTCCCGGCTAGATCGTTGTTGATGATGCCGACCGAAATCAATTCCAGGATCCGGTCCTTGACGTCCTTGAGTCCGTAGTGGTCCCGGTCAAGGATCCGTTTGGCGCGTTTAAGATCATAATGGTCTTTGCTGTAAACACCCCAGGGCAGTATCGTCAGCCAGTCAAGGTAGGCGCGCGAAACGTTGTATTCCGGCGCCGCCGGTTCCAGCAGTTTCAGTTTTTCCAGCTCTTCATCGATGCGCTCACTGGCCTCGTCGCTGAGTTTCAGTTTCTTGATGCGCGCCAGGTATTTCTCCACCTCCGATTCCTTGCCTTCCTTGGCCAGTCCCAGCTCTTTCTTAATTTCCTTGAGTTGCTCCCGCAGGAAAAATTCACGCTGCTGCTGGGACATTCTTTCTTCAATGCGCTGACTGATGCGCGTCTGCAGTTTGGCCACTTCCAGTTCATGCTTAAGGAGGACCAGCGCTTTCTCAATGCGTTTTTTCACCTGCCGTGTCTCCAGGATTCCCTGCAGTTCTATTCCGGAGGCAGTGGTCATTGACGCGGAAAAATCAGCCAGTGTCCCTGGCTCCTTGAGATTGACCCGCCCCATCAGCAGACCGAGTTCCTCCTTGAATAGCGGGTTGAGCTGCACTAGCTCCTTGATTGCGTTAATGATTGAAACGGAGTATGCCTTCAGTTCTTCTTCCGATTCCAGTTCCGCATCGTACCAATAACGCACCCGGGCCTGAATCAGCGGAGTCTCCGAAAATGTATTGACGACTTCAAAACGTTCCATCACCTGCACTACAATCTGCAGAGGCGTGTTGGACTGCTTGGACGCTTGTACAATTCTGGCGACCACGCCGACACCCGACATTTGTTCGGCTTCTTCAGCTTTTTCGGATTCCTCATCCCGTTGTGTAAAAACAAGACCGAGATACTTGAGGGAGGATTTCATCTCTTTCAGCAGATGTTTTTCCAGTTCTTCGTCGGTGATAATCACCGGCAGCATCATCTTCGGGAAAAGCGGACGATCATAAAGAGGGACAATCAGCAGTGTTTCCGGAAATACGTCACTGGCGATGATGATCGATTTGTCCTGTGGACCGGGTTCCTCCGGATGGTCGAGTATTTTTGATTCGACGTCGACCGGATTGTCGGACGAACTGTTCATAACTGTGTCTGGTTCAGGGGTGATTATTTGACGCGTACCGCAACATTTAAAGACGCGGCAGAAGGAAGACAAGATACTGAATTATTTATTTTTATTGATCATAACAAATCTGGCGGTTCAAATCAATTTCATTTTGCGATACAGTGAATGATGCAGATTGGGGCTGAAAAAAGGACCGTCCGGAGTTCAGGATGAGCAAAAAGTGGGGGCAGCATTTCCTGATCAGAAGGGGGGTTGTGGAAGAAATGCTTGAGTGCGCGGGAATATGTTCCTGTGACAGTGTGCTGGAAATCGGGGCCGGACGTGGTTTCCTCACGCAGGCGCTTTTGCAACGCAAAGCTCAGGTTACTTCCATAGAAGTCGATCCGGAACTGTGTGATGTTTTGAAGACAATTTTCGGGACTTGCCCGGGATTTCATTTGCTTGAAGGAGACGTGATGTCAATGTCAATCGAAGACTTGGCGGAATGCCATTCGCCACCCTACAAACTGGTTGCCAATCTGCCCTATCAAATTGCGACTGCGCTTCTGCTGCGCCTGCTTCCAGTGAGGCGCGCATGGACGTCTCTGACGGTGATGGTGCAGGATGAAGTTGCGGAACGGATCTGCGCGACTCCACAAGCCAAGAAGCATTTTGGACCCCTCTCCATTGCCGCGGGTCTTGCATTTAAGAGCCGCATTGTAACCCGCGTTCCGCCCCAGGCGTTTAGACCCCCGCCGAAAGTCAGGTCCGCGGTCGTGCACCTGGTTCCCATGGATTCGGGAATGAAAACCGAAGAGGAGTCCGTTTTCCTGGACTGGACGCGGCGTTTGTTTCAGCATCGTCGCAAGACGCTGATCAACAATATTCAGAGGCATTTTCCGGAATGGCATCGACGTAGAGCAGGCGCTTTGAAACAGGAATGGGGAATGCGCCGTCCGGATGGATTATCTCTGGAAGAGTGGAAGATGCTGTTCCGTGATTACCAGGTATGAACCACATGAACCGGGATAGAATACGAACAGTTTTCGTATTATTTCAAACTTCCCTGTTGTGCATTGGTGCGTTGTTCGGATTCACCGCCCCTACCCATGCGCTGGTGTCGGTGCTGCCAATTGATTTGTCCGGCGAAGCCCCTCCTTTTCTCACACGCGCACAAATGCAGACCGATTTGCAAGTGACAAAATGGTTGTTGCGGAACACCTATGCCCGGCATCGCATCCTCAAACAGGCGGGCACGGACTGGGAGGAAATATTCTCATCTCTTGAGCAGGAACTGCAGGCCAACCCCAACCCGCTGCTCACACATCATTTCCAGCAGAAACTGCTGCAGGAGCTTTCATTCACGGAGGATCCACAACTGCGCGGGGACCTCTTTCTGCAAAAACGCCATTACTACAGCCAGGTTGAACCGAGGGCTGCATTCTCTACGGGGCTGAGAATCGTGCGGCAACAGGGGCGCAACCGGGTCCTTCCGGACATCGCATACCCAATCATCGCAAATCACTGGCTGGCCGGCTGCAGTTCCGGGAAACAGAAGCTGTTTCCTGTTATCCCCGAGCGTGCCGATGAACCAAGGTTTGAACTGGGGAAACTGGACACCTTGCAGCCTCAGCCGCTGGTGTGTGATTTCGAAAATGAACTGGGGACAAGGGAAAAGGTTGTCCTCCCCCTGACTTTAGCCAAGGCAAAACGCACTATACCAGGTTCCCGGTTATTCAAATTCTCTGACGGACATATACCCTACCTTGCCTGGTACCGGGAGGGCAAAGACCGGGAGCGGGCAACCCGGGAATTTTTGAAGGTCGGTCGGCAGTTGCGGAAGGCCGGAAAGCTGGTGCTGGATGTACGCGGCAACCATGACGGCACTTTTTCATTCATCGAAAAATGGCTGCGTGAACTGACAGGGAATCAATGGAAAAACGTCATCCTCCTTGAAAAACAGACAATCCCTATCATGCGGGGCCTGATGAACCGTGTGCAGTGGGACCTGCGTTATTCACGCAATCCACTGGTTGTCAGGGATGTGCTTGAAAAACGACGCCTGCAGCTGCTGTCTTTGCTTGAACATTATCAGGAAAATGATATTCAGGAAAAATGGGTAGAAACAAAATTCATTTTCAGCGGAATTGCCGATGCTCCCGCATGGAACAAGCGCATGGTTGTGGTCGTCAATGAACATTGTGGAGACGGGTGTCAGTTTCTTGCTGCATTGGCAAAACAACTGAATGATTCCTATTTGGTGGGTTCAATGACAGGGACTTTCCCCCGTGACCGTTCTATCCCTTTGTACCAGCTGCCCCATTCCCGGATTCTGCTTTCCATCAGCCACCGTCTCCACCTTGACGAGGACAGCAACCCGGTGGCACCTTCAGGTTATCAGCCTGATTACTGGTTGTTTCACAATTCAAAATTGCAGGACGTACTGCGATTTGCCGGAAGTTTGTAAGCGAGAGAGCCATGAAAAACTTGTTCATGACTAAACTGCAGTCGTTGCTTGAACAGGCAGGAGTATTGCTGAACGGGGATCGCCCCTGGGATGTGCAGGTGCATGATCCGCGTACTTACCGACGTATCCTGCGGGACGGTTCCCTTGGCGTAGGAGAAACTTATATGGAAGGATGGTGGGACTGTGATCAGCTGGATGAGATGATGACCCGTGTCTTGGGGTTAGAACTGGACCGCAAACTACACCCCTGGTTCCATTGGTTCTACCTGCTGCAATCCATGCTGATCAATTTTCAGAAACCCTTGCGCGCATTCGAGGTCGGGGAAGCGCACTATGACATTGGAAACGAACTTTACCAACGGATGCTTGATCGGCGGATGATCTACAGCTGCGCCTACTGGAGGGATGCGAAAACGCTGGACCAGGCACAGGAGGCAAAGCTGGATCTGATAGGACGCAAGCTGATGCTCGAACCCGGAATGCGAGTCCTTGATATCGGCTGCGGATGGGGTGGGACCGCCAGGTTTCTGGTGGAACGGTTTTCAGTAAAGGTGGTGGGGATCACTATTTCCCGGAAACAGGCGGATCTGGCCAAGGAGGAATGCCTGGGACTGCCGGTGGAAATCCAGGTAAAAGATTACCGTGAAGTCAATGAAAAATATGACCGTATCGTTTCCATCGGCATGTTTGAACACGTGGGTTACCATAATTACCACACGTATTTTCAAATCATCAACCGCTGCCTGATAAAAGGCGGTCTTTTCCTGCTGCAGACCATAGGCAACAATCGTTCAGAAGTGACAACCAATCCCTGGGTAAAGCGTTATATATTTCCAAATTCAATGCTGCCGTCGGCAAAACAAATCAGTGAAGCCGCTGAGGGTCTGCTTTTACTTGAAGACTGGCACAACTTCGGCATCGATTATGACCGGACCCTGATGCACTGGTTACGCAATTTTCAGCATCACTGGCGTGAACTGGTTCATTATTATGACGAACGGTTTTTCCGCATGTGGAAATTCTACCTTCTCAGCTGTGCAGGTTCTTTTAGAGCAAGGCGCAATCAACTTTGGCAACTCGTGTTTTCCAAACAGGGGCTTCCCCATGGATATGTCGCCCCGCGCTGATTCAGACGCCGATTTCCCCGATACAACTCCCCGGCTGGTCGGTATTCTTCCTGACGTCATCAAGGGAATACTGATCATCCTCTGGCTGCTTATCTCCACCCTTGGAGTCGGTCTGATCATCCTGGCACTGGTTCCATTCAAGTATTTGCTCAGCGGGACACGCGCCCGGTCAGTTTTGCGAAAATGGTTCTACGGATTGGCCAACCGCTGGATTTATTCACACAATGCCCTGTTTTCCTTCCTGCACCAGGTGGAGTATCAAATCAGCGGGCAGGAAGGCTTGAGACCGAAAGGTTCTTACCTGGTGATCAGCAATCATCTCTCCGCGGGAGACATCATCTCTATTTTCCTCATTGCCCGCGAGAAGATGCCTTTCCCGCGTTTTTTTCTCAAACAGGAATTGCTGTGGATCCCGGTTTTCGGGCAGGCATTGTGGAGTTATGAAATGCCGGTTATGAAACGTTATTCCCGCACTTATCTGAATCTGCATCCTGAGATGCACGGAAAGGACCTTGATACCACCAGGAAGTCCTGTGAATCTCTGCGCGGCGAACCTTTCACCATCATCAATTTTGTGGAAGGTACACGGTTCACCCACTCAAAACACTCGCGCTTCAAGTCACCCTATCGCAATCTGCTAAAACCTCGTGCCGGGGGAGTGCACATGGTACTTTCCACAATCGGCGATCAACTGACCTCCGTGCTCGACGTCACCATCAGCTACCCCGGGCTCAGTTCTCCAAAATTCTGGGACCTCGCATTCGGCAGGGTAAAAAAAGTGGTGGTGAAAATTGATCAACTCCCGCTCGATGGGGATAACGCCCCGCTGCCGGAAAGTTTGAAAGAAATAGAAGGGTTCCAGACAACCCGTAAATGGCTAAACGATCTCTGGGAGAAGAAAGACGCGCTGCTTGACCAAACCAGTTCATCATGAAGAAAGGGGGACCCAGGAAAGGATTTCTTCATGATTTGTCTGCTTGTCATATGCAACTGCACGAAATTCCTGTAAGTCCGGGAATTCAGGGAGGTGGAAGAGGTGAGTTAGGCAGGAACAGTCTGAAGATCCAAATCCGGGCATGAGCACCTGGGATTGCGGCCACATGCGCCAAATTCCTGCCCACAGGTGTTCTCTCCGCTCGGGATCATGGGTATACCACACTTGCGACAGCGTAACTTCTCTGCGCAGGTAATCGATATGCCAGTGATGACGCCTGCTCAACCCCGCATGGCGTCCCAACCGGGCTTTGATCCCCCCGGGGCCAAAAGCGCTGCCCACATACAAATAAACTCCAGGCTTCCCTTCAAATATGCCCAATCGTCCAATCAGTACACGGAAGCTGCTTGAGGCATTCAGTATCAGAATGTAAGTCCCTCCGGAGGCGGACAATTCCTGTTCAAAATCCATCCCTGGAAGCTTGACGCACACGTTCAAAACCGTTGACGATTTCACAACTGATAACAGCCCGTTCAAGAGAATCGAGGATGTGTTCGTCGAGCAGCGGCTGGTAGTTCCCCGGACCGGCAGCCCGGGAACGGGATTCTTTCACCAGCAAATCATGCTCAGCCGAGAACTGCAGCAACTGATCGGCCAGGTTGTCAGTGCCGCTGCTTAATTTGTCGAACATTGACTTCGTGCGTATCCATTCCTTTGCCAGCTTCGACATCTCCTGCAGTTTGACGAAACTGAACCGGTCATCCGGATTCATGTGCTTCTCCCAGAGGGTATCCAGTCCCCAACCTGAAACCTTGTCTCCAAGGCGGTCCATGAAAGACTGGTTGTCTTTGAAGGTTTCATAAAGATCGAATTTGACGATGGAAGCCTGGTCCTCCATTTTGATCGGGCGTTTCAGTGATTTTATCCTGGCTTCGCGCCTTTTGATGTCCTTGATTACCCTTTTGCGGGAACTCAAGTACGCCTGATATTTGGATTCGTCGTCTTCATGGCTTTTCTCCATGCGCTTAATATCTTTCATCACTTCTTTTAGCCGTTCATTGGCGGACTTCAATCCTGCTTCTTCCTGTTCAATCTGCTTTTGAATATATTCCGGATTCTGCTTTGCCTTGCGTTGCTCCTGTTTGCTGAGAATGGTTTTTTTCCGCAAAGCTACCGGGACGAAGAAGCTGTCTTCATCAAAATCCCAGCGGTTAAAGAAAACGATATCGACTTTCTCAAATTCAGGTGATTTGAAGATGAATTCCCCGATGGACATTTCCCTTTCCGAGTCTTTCTCATGTTCCTGTTTGTAGGCGCGGTATTTTTCTTCAAGCTCTTTGGTACTCATGTGCGAAAGGTATTTGCGGCTGTAGTTTTTTTGCACCAGCCCCTCGATCGTGCGTTTTTCTAGGTCATCGATCAGCATGATGCGGATCAAACCCTTCATCAGTTTTTCCAGCACCGCAACGCCCGTCAAGCGTTCTATGGCTGTGCTGAAGATGTAACTGATGGCCTGATAATAAGATTTGTCAACTTTATTAATTTCCTTGTTTAACTGCTCCAGTTTGGCTTTCAATGTTTCCACTTCCCTCTGTTTCTCACGAATAACTGCATCGGTACCCACCAGTTTGAGAAATCCCGGTTTTCGGCAGCGTTCTTCAAGCTGAGAATTTAAATCATGAAAACGTCTGGTCAAATTATTAATTCGCTCATCCGGAGCAGGGGGCAGTTTTTCCTCCCTGAGTTTTGCCATCCCCGGGACCCGGAAAACGAGTCGGTTGTTTACTGGGTTATCATTCTTGGGTTTCGGCAGGTTCCACGGAAAACGCAGCAACCATTGAAACTCGTTCTGCTTTTCTTCCGCAATGGTTTCCGGTTCCAGCGGCACTGTCAGTTCCTGTTGGGTCAAACGGGTCCGCAGGGGCGTCCCCAGACGTTTCAAAAGGGCCTCCGGCAACAACAGCAATACCCGCTGGTTCCTTGGTCTGGCCGGCGGTCGGTTCTCGTTTTTGCTGTTTGTTGAAGCGTCAGCGTTTACTGAAGGATCCGTCATGCAGTCTCCATTGTACTACAGGCATTTTAAATCACTAACACTCAAGAGCCCCATGCGAGGTATAGAAGTTGTGAATAAAGTTTTCTGTTTTCCCTCACCACAACCCGCTCCCGGTTAAGCTGGCATCTCCAGCACGAATGAATAACAGCAACGCTTTTTTTATTCCCGGAAAGTTCATCTGCATTTACCGGCGTGAAAGATGAGGATAAATACAAACCGGAGGATGGGAGAAGCAAGACCTGTCCATGCAACAGGCCAGTTAATCCTCTACGTGAAACCGGGACAGATTGTCACGAGACAGTATCTCCCGGTCGTCAAAGAATTTTTTCAGTTTTGCCGAGCATACCTGCAGGGTTTTGTATTCTGAGGAAGCGGTATCCAGTTTGCCCTCCGTGTCGTAATTATCCAGAAATTTCATGTATTGCCCGGCAGACTGGTAATCCTTGAAATATATCTTGATTTGGAATATCAGCAACGCCACACGGAGAATGCTTTCTCCTTCCATTATTTCAAACACCGGTTCGAAGGTGTCAACAACTTGTTTCAGGTTTGCTTCGGCCTGACTCCGCCGCTGGTTTTCCATCAACAATTCCGCCTGAAACAGCAGCATTGAAGCCATTTTCCTCAGCAGGTTTATTCTGGTTTGCTCATCTATGCTGATGTCGGCCAGCCGTTGAAATGTGGCTCGTCCCATGTCATATGACAGCAGTGCCATTTCCACGGAACGATCCTCAGTGAAGTATGCATCCTTGTTGTTCCTGGTTGTTTCCAGTAACGGCTGAATTGCTTCCTCCCAGCCTTCACGGAATGCTTCGACATCAAAAGGAGGCTGGTCTGTTTTCTGTTTGCCATAGAATTCGATGCTGTTGCTGGAAAATCCGCAGGTTGGGCAGGTGTGGACCTGAATCATGTTGTAGTCGCAGAATTCCAGCTTGCCCGCACTTTTGATATAGGCAGGTACGCCAAAGATATTGGGCTCGGTAATCATGCTCCGGGAGCGAAGCACATAATGCGGAACACGTTTTTCGTCACAGACAAAACAACGCACCATCCGTCCCATCAATGAATTCTTCTTCGGTTTCAAAACGATTCCCTCGTTGCCAAGAAACTGATCAGGGTTTAGAATCTGCAGCACGCCATGTGATTCAGCCAGTTTTTGTTCGAACTTGGCGTGAATAGAAAAGCTGCCCCCATCATACTTGTCCTTGCTTTGACCGAGCATGCGGCAGGCCACCGGGTCCCATGTTCCTGATCCATCTTTATGCATGCGTAAGATGATTTTTGCATTCGGTGTCAGTGCCAGTGGAAAACGGAATGTGAATCTGCTTTCAGAAAGTTCGATCAAAACTACTTCCGCTTCCAAATTCCCCACACTGACAATGGCTTTGGGCTTGCGCCGTTCCAATTGCGAACGCGCAGTTTTCCAAAGCTTGGTAAGGATTCCCCTGGTGAAGCCAAGCAGTGTTCCGGCATAAAGAAAAAACCTGATTTCTCCAGTTGAAAGCCTGGAATCCGCAACCATCAATTCCGACAGGTATTTCAGCATAATGAACGCCTGCCTTGATTCAATTCCGGCTGCCTCCAATTGTGGCGGCTTCCCCTGTTTGACAATATTCATCATACGGGCAACCTCGTCGCGGTCTTCCAGAAACCCGATCGCCTGCCTGAGAAAATTCATCTCACTTTCATCGACCTTTCCGTCGGCGACAATCATCCCTGCGATCGCCTGAGCAAACCAGACCTTGTCTGCCGCGCTCAGAGTTTCGACGTTTGGCAATTCCATATAACTTCTATTTCGAATGTTCTGACAGGACTAATGGATCAAATGGATCAAAATACGGGGCATGGATATTGGTCTTCGACAAATGCCTGTTCACCCTGTGCATGTCTATCATTGGAGCCGCTAAATTATGCAGACTGTCTGCTTGATATTAAAATCCCTTGCTGAAACCAAACATATAACTAGTTGAACCAAGACGAATATCTCCTGGAGCACTGCCGCTGGAACCGTCGAGGGACAACATTCCCATCTCAAGCTGCAAATCGGGCAGGATTTTCACCCCCATGCGGAATTCGGTGGCCAGGGAAGTGCCGGATTTGCTTCCATCCGGTGTCTTTGCCGCAGTTTGTGCCAATCCCATGCCAGCGCTGAGCTGCCATTGCTGATCAATGGGAAAGCGTATTATTGCCATTGCTCCCAGATGCTGAGTGGAAATATCAATGCTATCGCTGCCGAAACTCTGGAATTTTTGTGGGGAGGCAAACCCCTTTACTCCGTACCGGTCATCAGGCCACCATTCGATCCAGAATGACTGGCTGATCAAACCAACCGTACGGTGGGCGTTGGTATGAGGTGTGCTCAACAACAGGAAATCGATACCTGCATACCAGGTTTGATACATCCGCCCCACCCCACCGAAGATGGTATCCGGGGTGTTGCCCTGCAACTGCGGTATTTCCGCCGCACTCGCTGCGCCCTGCCAAAAAAAAAGTCCGGCACAAACCAATTTCAAAAGGAAACGAGGTCGTTTCCCGCCATGTTCTTTCTTACTCCGCTCATGGATTGTATACATCATGGAAGTGTTTCTGCCCAGGTTGTTTAGCCTGTTATACTGTCCGGCCAGTACATCCAGGATTTATGATTTCACCATCCCTTCCATTGGAGGGATGCTAGAAGGGAGGGCCAAGTTCCACCTGAACAACTACAACCCAAACCACAAAAAAACCTAAATCCCTGGCCTATGAACTCCGGAAACACAGGCAGTTTTCTTTACGTTTGAGGTTTTGAAATTAACCTACCCCCCACTCCCTCGATGGTCAATTCGGATTTTCCCCGCCCTGCCTAGGCATGAGTGGTGCATCACTTTCCAGCCGCCCAAACGGGTTCATAAAGCAGTGACCGGAGTCCTTGTCAAGGCTTGAAACTCCAATGCTGCGTCCTGCATTTTCCTGTACTTGCCATGGCAACCAGGCTGTACCGATCTGCACAAAAAATTATCCCGCGCGTCACTATTTTTCATTGGTTGTGGTCGCTGCTGTTTTTTGGGACAGCATCCTGCAACCTTGATTCAGACGAGGTATTTTTCAAAAGTCCGTTTACCGAACCAACACCGGGAAAACTGGTTGCCCAGTCCGGTCTCTCGGCAACAGTATCGGAAAGCGGGGACAACACGACTTTTCTTATCCAGTTGGATGAACAGCCCTCCGCTTCCGTGACGGTACCCATCTCCAGCACTGATGCCACTGAAGGCAGAATTTCCCCGTCCAGCATTATTTTTTCCAGGAAGGATTGGGACACAGCTCAAACTATCACGGTTTTCGGGGTGGATGATTACATCGACGACGGAGACCGGTCATTCTCCATACATCTGGGGCCAACCGTCAGCAATCACGATAAATACAACAACCTGCGGTCAGACTTGTTCAACCTGACCAACCTGGACAATGACAGCGCGGGGATCACTGTTGGCCCCCTGAGCGACAATACCACTGAATCGGGTGGTGCCGGAACAGTGACGGTGAAACTCACCAGCGAACCCACCTCGTCGGTAGATATCCCAATCTCCAGCAGCAATACTGATGAAGGATTCCTGAATAAAACCAGCCTGGTTTTGGATGCATCGAACTGGCAGACCGGGGACACGGTAACCCTCACCGGGGTTGATGACTTCATACCGGACCGCAACCAAAGCTATTTCCTCAATTTTTCACCTGCATCTTCTCAAGACAGCAATTACCAAAACCGCACGTCGGAATCCGTGAGTGTGGTCAACCTTGATAACGAACCCGGGGGCTTCGAGATCAGCGTTGTCAGTGGATCAACTTCCGAGGCAAGAGGAACGGCGGTCTTTACCGTCAGGCTGACATTGCAACCCGTTGACAATGTCACAATCGGGGTTGCCACCGAGGATTCCAGCGAGGGCAAACTGCTGAAAGCGAACAACAGCGAAACAGACAATCTGAGCCTGACTTTCACCGAGTCCAACTGGAACGTGGAACAGCTGATCAAAGTAATCGGACAACTCGACAATGAATCTGACGGGGACCAGGGTTATCGCATCATCCTCTCAGCAGACAACTCAACCACTGACAGTAGTTATCTCGGATTGAATCCATCTGACGTACTGCTGACAAACAAAGATACAGATTTGTACACCGCTGGTTTCACCATCACCGAGACCAGTGGCCCAACCACTGAAGGCGGAGGGATGGCAATGTTTGCCATCAAGCTAAACAGTCCTCCAACCGACAATGTGACAATTGGGCTGGAAGTGGGAGACGCGGGCGAAGGAAAAATCGAATACATCAACAACAGCGCCGAGGTCCTGAACCAGGTCGTCTTCAGTGCAAGCAACTGGGACAATTACCAGACCATTACCTTGAGCGGGGTCCAGGACAACAGTACTGACGGCAACATTTCTTATGTCGTCATCCTGTCAGCAGACCAGAACACCGGTGATCTGAATTACAGAGACCTTGACCCCATCGACGTTATTTTTGTCAACGAGGATGATGATGCTCAAGCAGCTGGGGTGACGGTTGGGAGCCTGAGCAGCAACACCACCGAGTCAGGGGACAACGCGACGTTCGAAATCCGGCTCAGCAGCGAACCTCTGGGAACAGTGATCTTCAACCTTATGAGCAGCAATACCGGAGAAGGAACAGTCAGTCCGGACAACCTGACGTTTGACAATGCAAGTTGGCAGACCTTGCAGACTGTTACAGTGACCGGGGTGGACGATAACATAACCGACGGCAGCCAGGAATTTGAGATCCGGATCAGTCCCGATGCTTCAAGCGCCGATTCAAATTACCGCGGCCTTCCTTCTGAATACGTGCAGATTTCCAATCTCGATGATGAGATTGCTGGATTTGAGATAAGCGCCATCAGCGGCAATACCTACGAAAGCGGCGACAACGCCACTTTCACCGTCAAGCTGCGCGCACAGCCTCCTCCAGGGACAAACGTCGGCATCACCCTTTCCAGTTCAAACCCGTCCGAAGGCACTGTCTCTCCGGACAACCTCAGCTTCAGTAACTCCGATTGGAACACCGCGCAGACAGTGACTGTCACCGGAGTTGATGACGACCTCATCGACGGGTATCAGACCTTCAGCGTTATCCTGGCTGCAGCCTTAAGCAATAATCTGCTCTACAACGGGGTAAAACCGCAGGATGTGCTTGTCACCAATGTTGATAACGAGGGAGTCGGGTTTACTGTCGGCAGCATCAGCGGCCCCACTTCCGAAACAGGCGGAGTCGCTTTTTTCACCATTCATCTGAACAGCAAACCAACCGGCGACGTCACAATTGCAGTTTCAAGTTCAGATACTGACGAAGGCACTGTCAACCCGGATAACCTTAGTTTTACCTCCTCAACCTGGTCGGTCGACCAGGTTGTAACTATTTCCGGCAAGGATGATCTGAATGCTGACGGGGATCAGTCATACCTGGTAGTGCTTGACAACGCTAGTTCAACTGACTCCGGTTATCATGGACTGGACCCACCTGACGTCTATGTCATCAATCTTGACAACGATGAAGCTGGTTACTCGATCAGTCCTGTCAGCGGCGGCACTTCCGAGACCGGAGGCCAGGCGATGTTTGCCCTGCGTTTGACCAGCCAGCCCACACATAGCATCACGCTGGGAATCAGCAGCAGCGATTCCGGGGAAGGTGTGGTATCCCCGGACAACTTGAGTTTTGACAACAACACCTGGAATCTGTTCCAGACGGTGACGTTGACGGGTGTGGATGACAACCTTACCGACGGGAATCAAATCTACGTCGTTCAGCTTTACGCTGACAACAGCACTGCCGATGTTGCTTACAGGGACCTTGATCCCGGGGATCTATTTGTCTCCAATCTCGATGATGAGGTTCCGAATGTGCTCGTCGGGTCTCTCAGCGGGATCATGACTGAAGACGGAGACAATGCCAGTTTCACTCTCAAACTGAACAGCGAACCGAGCGATAACATCACCCTGTCGCTGAGTATCAGTGATTCAACGGAAGGGAATATCTTTTCAAATGGAAGCTGGAACGATACAGCGGCACTCACATTTTCCGCAAGCAACTGGAATGACCTTACCACTGTTTATGTCAAGGGAGAAGATGACAACCTGACCGACGGAACCCAGCAGTTCACTATCCGGATCGATGGAGATTCCGGCACATCCGATTCAAACTACAAAAACCTGGACCCCCCGGACCTCACCGCGGAGAACCAGGATAATGACGTTGCGGGTTTCATCATCGGTTCAGTCAGCGGCAGCACTTCGGAAGGCGGAGACAACGCCACCTTCACGGTCAGCCTGCAATCCCGGCCTACTGCAAATGTCACCATCCCACTTTTCAGCAGCAACATTGCCGAGGGTACGGTCAGTCCCGATCAGCTTATTTTTTCCACGGACAATTTCAGCACTGCCCGGACTGTCACTGTATCCGGGGTTGACGACGAAGTGATTGACGGATACCAGACCTTCACGGTGATCCTAGGTTCGGCCAGCAGCAGCAATGCGGCCTACAGCGGGAAGGATCCCATGGATGTCGTCATCACCAACCGTGACAATGAGGGAGCGGGATACAAGCTGGGTGCGGTAAGCGGTGACACCACAGAAGAAGGCGGTGTGGCTTTCTTCACTCTGCGTCTCAACACCCGTCCCGAGGACAACGTAACTGTCAGCCTCTCCAGCGACAACATCAGCGAAGGAACTGTATCGCCCTCCGCGCTGACTTTTACTTCATCCAACTGGGAGGCGGTGCAACTCGTCACCGTCACGGGCCAGGACGATGCGGTAGCTGATGGAAACCAGCCCTACCGGGTGCGGATCGATAACGCTTCTTCCGGCGATTCCAATTACAACAACCTCGATCCGCCTGACGTCTACCTCATAAATATCGATGATGAAACCGCGGGGTACACGATTAGTCCGGTGAGCGGCAGCACCAGCGAATCCGGGGTACAGGCCGTTTTTGCTCTGCGCCTCAACAGCGAGCCAACCGACAATATCAGTATTGGAATCAGCAGCGATAACACTTCGGAAGTACAGGCCACGCCGGCAACCCTTAGTTTTACAGCAGACAACTGGAATACTTATCAATATGTGCATCTCACCGGAATTGACGACAACCTCACGGACGGTCACCAGGTAGTGGCGATTCTGCTCGATGCGGACAACAACACAACGGATACAGCCTATCTGAACCTCGATCCGCCGGATGTTTTTGTCACCAACATTGATGATGAATCCGCGTCCTTTGTCGTCAGTCCTGTCAGTGGTCCGACTTCTGAAAAAGGCGGTTTTTCCGCTTTTCAGGTGCGTTTAGCCAGCCGTCCGAATGATAACGTTTCCCTTCCCGTCAGCAGCAGCGACAGCACTGAAGGCAAGATCTACAGCATTGCCGGCAACACCGGCTCAGACAACTTGAGCTTCACCGCCGATAACTGGAATTCAAACCAGCTGGTGTTGATCCGCGGAGAGGACGACAACCTCTCCGACGGGGACCAGGGTTATTTCATTTACCTGGGGCCCGCGGTGAGCAGTGATTCGGAATACAACGGCATTGACCCGGAAGACTTGCCATTGCAGAACATGGATGATGAAACAGCGGGATTCAACATCAGCTTTGTTAGTGGCGATACAGATGAAAACGGGGCGACGGCCGATTTCTCAGTCAGTCTCCGCAGTGAACCAGGCGATAATGTTACCGTCTACCTTTCTTCCTCCGATACAGGGGAAGGAACTGTCTCCACGGAAGCGCTGACTTTTACCCCGGAAAACTGGAATGCCGCGCAAACGGTCACGCTTACCGGAATCGCCGATAATACTTCTGATGGAGATCAGCTTTATATTATCAGAATTCTCTCTGACAACACTTCTTCAGACAATCAGTACCGCGGACTTGATCCACCGGATGTCTCCTTGAAAAACCTTGATTCAAGGAGCGGATTTTATATCTCTGCTCTCAGCGGGACAACGAGTGAAGTTGGAGGGACAGCGATGTTCGGAGTGCGTCTGATGAGCCGGCCTTCGGCGAGTGTGACGATTCCTCTGTCAAGCAGTGACACAGGTGAGGGCACGGTCAATCCAAGCAGCCTGACGTTCACGACTTCGAACTGGAACGCGGAGCAGCTGGTGACAGTGAGTGGAGTGGACGACAACATCAGCGACGGCGACCAGGGCTACCGGATTGTGCTGGGCGCGGACAACGCGACCAGTGATATGACTTACCGCGGATTGGACCCGCGGGACGTGATGGTGGCGAACGTAGATGATGAAAGCGCGGGTTTCACCATTGAGATCAACAGTTACACCTCGGAAGCCGGGGCGCTCGCGACAATCAAGATCAAGCTCAACAGCGAGCCGACGGACAACCTCACCATCGGGGTTTCAAGCAGCGATGAGAGCGAAGGCACAATCACGAGCATCAGTACAGGCGGGACGAGCAGTGTCGCATTCACGACGGAGGACTGGAACTCCTACAAGTCGATCGTAATCACCGGCGTCGACGACAATCTCTCAGACGGGGACCAGTCCTACAGTATCGAACTGACCGCGGATACGGCCACCACGGACCTGCGCTACAACAGACGTGACCCCGCGGACGTGGAACTGGTCAACCTGGATGACGACATCGCCGGTTTCTACATCAGCGCGGTCAGCAACAGCACCTCGGAGCAGGGGGACAACGCGACCTTCACCGTCAGCCTGCGCAGCCGGCCGACGGACAACGTGACGATCACTGTCGGCAGCAGCGATGAGACCGAAGGCACGGCCAACCGCGCAAGCATCACCTTCGACAACGCGAGCTGGAACTCTGCGGTGACGGTGAGAGTAGACGGATTAGATGACAATGTCACGGACGGGAACCAGAGTTACGCGATCTACCTCGGTGCGGACAACACGACCGCTGACACCAAGTACCGCTACCTGGACCCGGATGACGTGGCGGTGGTGAACATCGATGATGAAACCGCTGGTTTCACGGTGAGCGTGACCGATGAGTCCAGTTCCGAAACCGGGGATACGGCCTCATTCAGCGTGCGCCTCAACAGCGAGCCGACGGACAACGTCACCATCACCCTCTCCAGCAACGATACCGGCGAGGGCGATGTGACCGTCCCGTCCGTCAAGCAGTTCACCTTCGGGGCCTCGGACTGGCACACTGCGCAGACGGTGACGGTCACCGGCGCGGACGACAACACGACCGACGGGCACCAGGAATACACCGTCGGTCTGCTGGCAGACGCTTCAACCGGCGACAACCGCTACCGCAACCTGAAGCCGCCGGCGGTGAGGCTGACCAACCTTGATGATGAAACCGCGGGGTTCGTGGTCAGCACGATCAGCGGCAACACGGGTGAGGACGGGACGAGCGCGACCTTCACTGTGTACCTGACCAGCAGGCCGACTGATAACGTGACGCTGACGCTGTTCAGCAATGATTCGAGCGAAGGCGAGGTCACTCCGGAGTTCTACAGGTTCACCGACTCGAACTGGAACACGGCGAAGACCTTCACGGTGACCGGGCTGAACGACTATCTCAGCGACGGAGACCAGACTTACCTGATTAATCTTGAACCGACCTACAGCGGAGATCCGCGCTATCAGCTGCTCGATCCTCCGGATGTGCGGGTGATCAACACCGATGATGAAAACTACGGCTTCACCGTCAGCGCGGCCAGCGGAAGCACTACCGAAGACGGGGGGATCGCGACCTTCACCGTGGCGCTCGATCTGCCGCTGGAGACCTCTGATAACGTGACTTTGAACCTCTCCAGCCTGGACATCACCGAAGGGGTGCTGCTGGATGAGGACAACAGCACAACGGTGACGACGAGGACGCTGAGTTGGGACAACTCCACCTGGTCTACCGCGCAGACGGTGCTGGTCAAAGGCGTCGATGACAATGTCAGCGACGGGGACCAGAGCTTCGCGATCCGCTTCACCGCCGCAACCGCGGCGGGTTCGAACTATGCCGGGCAAGCCCCTGCGGACGTGAGCCTCTCGAACCGCGACGACGACACTCCGGGGGTGAGCATCAGTTCCATCAGCGGCAACACGGCCGAATCCGGGACGGTGGCCCGGTTCACCGTCAAGCTCGGCAGCGAGCCGGTGAGCAGCGTGACGCTGCCTGTGACTTCGAGTGACGCCACCGAAGGCCTGATCTCGGTCGACGGCGGGTCGAACTACCGGAGTACGGACAACCTGAGCATTTCAACCACGGACTGGCACGAGGACAAGACGGTGATGGTCCAGGGGCAGAACGACTACACCTTAGACGGAGACCAGTCCTACACCGTGCAGCTCGGCAGCCTGGTTTCGAGCGACGCGAACTACAGCGGCATTGACCCGCTCGACGTGCCGCTGACGAACATCGAAGACATATCCGCTGCGATCGTGGTCAACACGAACAGTGGTGAAACCGGCGAGGACGGAGAGAAAGCAAGCTTCAGCGTGAGGCTCGGGGACGAGCCGACCGGCAGTGTCTATGTGCTGATCACCAGTCAGGATACGAGCGAAGGCACGGTGGAGACCAGCGACAACCTGACGTTTGGGACGACCAACTGGAACGGCTGGCAGACGGTGACGATCGTCGGGGTCGACGACAACCTGACCGACGGCAACATATCCTACCAGGTGAAGATCGCCGCGGACGACAACTCGGCGGACCAGAACTACAACGACAACGTTTCGGTGATGCTGTCGCTGAAGAACTATGACAACGAGGCCGCGGGCTACCGCGTGAGCGACATCAGCGGGATGACGAGCGAATCCGGAGCAAGGGCGTTCTTCAGCGTGCGGCTGACCGCGGCCCCGGTGGCGGACGTCACCATCGGAGTCTCCAGCGACAACACTTCCGAGGGCACGGTGGGCACGGACAACCTGACCTTCACCTCCAGCAACTGGAGCGCCGAGCAGATTGTCACCGTCACCGGCGTGGACGACAGCGCCGACGACAACGACACCGCCTACCAGATCGTGCTTACCGCCGACAGCGGCACGGCGGACACGAACTACCTGAACCTGGACCCGCCGAATGTGCTGGTGGTCAACCGCGACAACGAGCTTCCGGGATTCACCGTCAGCGAGCCGAGCGGGAGCACCACCGAAACCGGAGGGAACGCCATCTTCACAGTGGTCCTCGACAGCGTGCCGGTAGACAGCGTCACGGTGGAGATGACGATTTCAGATAGCACGGAAGCCTCGTTCAGCGGCGGTTCCTCTTCGACCGGAAGTTCGCTGAGCTTCAGCACGGCCAACTGGAACTCGGCACAGACGGTGACTGTTTACGGCTATGACGATTCACTGGTAGACGGCAACCAGGCCTACAGCGTCACGCTCGATCCTTCAAGCAGCGGGGATGGGGCCTACAACGCGCTGGACAACCAGACGGTGCTGCTGAGCAACATCGATGACGAGACCGCCGGGTTCACCGTCAGCGCCCTCAGCGGCGACACTTCCGAGGCGGGAACCAGCGCGGTCTTCTCTGTGCGGCTGACGAGTGAGCCGAACACCACGGTGACGGTGGCGGCGGTCAGCGACAACACCAGCGAGGCGTCCGTGTCTCCGGCTTCATGGGAGTTCACCAGCAGCAACTGGAGCGGGGAGAAACAGTTCACGGTCACCGGGGTGGATGACAACGTATCCGACGGCAACCAGGCCTTCAGCATCGATTTGAGCGTGGACAACGCAAGCTCCACGGACTCCGCCTACGAAGCGCTCAACCCGCCGGACGTGCCGGGTACGAACATTGATGACGACTCCCCGGGATTCGCCATCGGCGCGGTCAGCGGGGATGCCACCGAAACCGGAGGGATCGCGCTGTTCACCGTCCGCCTCAACCTGCAGCCGAGCGACAACGTCACGATCTACGCGAACAGTTCGGATACGAGCGAAGGACGCATCCTCGAGGATGATTCGGACACCTCCACCACCGACAACCTGAGCGTCGTCTTCACCGCTTCCGACTGGAGCAGTCTCCACCAGGTCAGGGTGAAGGGACAGGACGACAATGAGACCGACGGCAGCCAGGGATTCCTGGTGCGGCTCTCCTCGGCGGTCTCCAGCGACAGCCGCTACAGCGGGCTTGATCCCGATGACGTCGCGGTCAGCAACATCGATGACGAAACGGCGGGCTTCCTGGTGGGCGCGCCCAGCGGGACGACCTCGGAATTCGGGGACAACGCCACCTTTACGGTGCGTCTGAGCAGCGCCCCGGCGGGGTCCGCGACGGTGGTCTTGAGCCTCTCCAGCAGCGATACGACAGAAGGTCAGATAGACGGCAGCGCCGCCGCGAAGACGCTGACCTTCCAGTCATCGGACTGGTCGACCGAGCAGACTGTCACAGTGGTCGGGCAGGATGATGCCGACCGTGACGGGGACATCCCGTATGCAGTCAACATCAGCCTGAGCAGCAGCGGAGACGCAAACTACCTGGGACTTAATCCTCCGGATGTCACGCTGACCAACGTGGACAATGAATACGCCGGTGTGCGCGTGAGCGCACCGAGCGCGCCGACAACTTCTGAAGCCGGGGACAACGTCACCTTCAGCGTGACCCTCAACACCATCCCGATTTATGATGTCACCATCCCGGTCTACACCAGTGATTCAACAGAGGCCCTGCTCGTGCCACAGGGAGGTGGAACCGCAGTTGATAACATAACTCTGACCTTCACCGCCGGCAGCAGTTCTGCGATCACGGTCACGGTTTCCGGGCA
>CAYFLK010000001.1:147823-152713 GCA_964344035.1 uncultured Pseudomonadota bacterium | reverse complement strand
AAAGCCCTTGCCCTCGGGGCATTGTAACAAAATTTGAAACCCGAAATGTGAGTATGTTGACGTTGATCCGGATTTGCGGCTGATACGCAGATTGGAAAGAGATTTGCGTGATCGTGGTCGGCAGTTGGATTCAGTAATTGAACAATACCTGGAAACAGTTAGGCCGATGCACATCAAATTTTTCGAGCCCAGCCGTACTCATGCTGACATTCTCATCCCTGGAGGTGGCTACAACCTTGAAGCCATCACTCTTCTGCTAGCCCTGCTGAAATCTCTCAAGCAGCATGACGGCCTGCCGGAAATATTTGATGCTTCAGAAAGCCCCGGAACACCACTCGAATTGCATTGAAAGGATTTTTCATGGAAATCGTAACCATTCCCTGTCTAAACGACAATTTTGCCTACCTGCTTATTTGTCCCGCTTCCGGAGAAGCTGCTGTAGTTGATCCTTCAGAATCCGGACCGGTTATTCAGGAAATCGAAAAACGAGGTGTGCGCCTCACCGCCGTTCTGAACACCCACCATCACTGGGATCATGTGGGTGGAAACCAGAAGCTGATGGAGAAATACCACGACCTTCAAATCTGCGGACATGATTCAGACCGCAAACGCATCCCTGGCCAGTCAGTCTTTCTTGAAGATGGAGACCCAGTTTCTTTTGGCTGTGTATCCGGGCATATAATCCACAATCCGGGACATACCAGCGGAGCAGTCAGTTACGTTTTCGGGGATGCGGCTTTCAGCGGAGACACTCTTTTTGCCGGTGGCTGCGGGCGCCTGTTCGAAGGTACTCCTGAGCAGATGCATGATTCCCTGAATCAACGGATAGGAAGCCTTCCAGGAGAGACCAGAATTTTTTTCGGGCATGAATATACAGAAAACAATTTGAAGTTCGCGCTTTCCGTAGAACCTGACAATAAACGAATTGCTGCAAAATTGACGAGAATAAAAAAATGCCGCGTTCAAGGCCGCTTCAGCACGCCGACCACGATCAAAGAGGAAAGAGAAACAAACCCATTCATGAGATGCGGCAAAAAAGGTATACAATCTACGCTCAAGCCTCAACTGTCCGGTGAACCAATAACGGAATCCACGGTCTTTGCGGTGCTGCGTAATATGAAAGACAAATTCTGAATCCATGAGACATACACAAAGGCGTTCCAGCATGCCGATGGTGGTCACCTGGCTTGGGTTTTCCGCAAATCTGGCTTTGGTCGCGGTAAAGGGCGTAATCGGGTCCCTAACCCAGTCTGCAGCATTGATCGCTGACGCGGGACACTCCTTGTCAGATCTGTTTTCAGACATGATCACCTTCTGGTCGCTGCGAATGTCCAGGCAGCCACGGGACGCAAACCACCCATACGGGCATGGGCGTTTTGAAACTGTAGGGGCTCTGATCATCTCCGTGCTGCTGATTCTGACCGGGGCAGGGGTGGTATGGCATACACTGGAACGGATCGAACACCTTGTTGTTCCAGGAAAACTGGCTTTGTGGGGTGCCGGTGTTTCGATCCTGGTGAAAGAACTCTTGTACCAGATCACGCGTTTTGTCGGCAAGCGCAGCGGCAGCAGGGTTTTAATGGCAAATGCCTGGCATCACCGTTCTGATGCAGTATCTTCCATTGCTGCGTTGGCGGGCATTGCCGGCGCCCAATGGGGGATGCCCCTTCTGGACCCAATCGCAGGATTTCTAGTCGCCGGATTGATCATTAAAACCGGCGTTGACATTGCAAATGGAAGCATACGCGAACTCACCGATGAAGTTGCTGAACAGGAAGTGATAGACACTATCAACCAGACTCTCGGACAGGTTGACGGTGTAGAACATTTTCATCAGGTACGAGCGCGCAGGATGGGCCCCCATCTGCTTGTGGACCTGCATCTTGAAGTCAACTGCGCGATGAGCGTTTCAGCCGCACACCAGGTTGCGGAAAGGGTGCGCTGGCATATTCTAGAAGCGTTGCCCGCTGTGAACGAAGTGCTGATCCATGTGGATGCTGAAGAGGATACGGAGGAAGGGGAAATCGTGCTGATGCGTCCGCAAGTTGAGATTGAAAATGACATTCGCAAATCGCTTAAACAATTGCCTGATATTCTTGGAATTTCACACATTCTCTGCCATTTTCTCAATCAGCAGTTGTCTGTTCAGGTTAATATCCTGGTTGATCCGGAAATCCCTGTACGTCAAGCTCAGGAATTAGGGAATTCGGCCAAGAAGATTATCGAACAAATCAATGATATTGATTCAGCAGATCTGCATCTGGAACTTAATGATGAACCTGATCATATTTTCCCGCAACCTGTTCCACCAAACCCAGTCTGACCTGCAGAACATTCCATATATATTTTACTGATTCTTTAACGTATATTCCTGATAACACAGTTTATTTTATTGCTAAATCACGGAAGCAAACCGAGCCTGCCACTTATTCCTTTCAAATTTCACTGAACCGGTATACCAGCAGATCACGCACCACCCGTTCCCCGCGGAGTGTGACCACATCACCGATTTCTTCAAGCGGAATCGCAAAATTCTCGGAAAATTTCTCCAGCGCCTGCTGGCAATCTTGTAAATCACAAACAAAAATCGAGGGTCCTTTCTTCACTTTTTTAATTGGACTCCAGATATTGCGTTCAGGTTTTTCGATGCTGTGGGAGAAAGGTCTACCTGACATGTGAAAAGCCAACGCGCTACTCAACTGATATTCACGTGAAACAATGAATTTTGGTTCCGGAACACCTTTCCGCTTCAGCAATTCCTGCATCTGTTTTCCAGTTTGATCCCATTCCAGCACACGGGTGAATCGGTCTGAGGCAATATCTTTCGCGACCCTTTCAATCAAAGCCCCGTACTTATCAAAATCACTTTGCCCCAGTTGATCCCGTAAACGATCCCTATAGATATACGTGTTGTAATGGCGCATGTGATCGAGTTTAAGCAGTACATTTGCAGGCACCCTTCGTATTCTTAAATATGCTTTATTTTTCAGTTCGAAAGGCTGCCAGTCAAATAATGGAGCATTCAAATTGAGCAGGGTCAATCCGATCAGAATAGCGTTCAGCAGCAGCCCAACCCCGATTATCCATTTCTTCAGAAGGACCTGTGTCCTTTGTGAAAGCTGGCCTCCAAGCATGATGGCGATGCCGAGATAGAACAGGTTCACCCAATGCGGATCCGCAATACTACCTTTCAAACTCATGACAGTAAAAAAACACAGGGGGAATATCGACATTACTGTGATGATCGATTCAGGGGATTGCGCTATCCTGATCCTGTCCCGGAATTTCCAGATACCCCATCCCCCCGCAACAGCCCAGACCGGGGAAAACAGCAGCAGATGCCCTATAGTAAACAACCCCGTGTTTTCACCGAACTCCGCTCCACCCGTTCCTTTGGCCAGTTGCCAGCGGAAGGAAATCCATTCATGTTCAGCGTTCCACCAGATCACGGGAATGAAAAACAGCAGCGATATCATGCCTGCCAAATAAACTCCGGGGTTTAGTAAGTGTCGTCGGTTTTCCCGGTACAGAAGCAGATGCAGAAACATACTTATGTAAAACAGGAGCATAACGTATTTTGATAATGCGCCAAGTCCAGCGGCAATACCAAGAAGCAACAACCACCTCACTGAAGATTGCCGATGAAAGCGAATCAACAGAAAAAGTGCTGCAATCCAGCTGATCAGAAAAGGTTGAGTAATGTGCAGGAACACGCTGCCTAATGTGAAATATGGCATTGAACAGAGAATCAGCAGAGTCGTTAGCCCACCCTCTTGCCCATACATACTAACGGTAAAAGCGTAAAGCAGGGCGAGAATGACGATATTGACCAGTTGCGCTCCTGTTTCCAACGCGGTTTCTGAATGGCCGAAAAAGAAAGTTAATATTCTGAACATCCATGCCACCATCGGAGGATGCTCAAAATATGACAGGTGCAGGTCACGGGACCACATCCAGTGATCCACCATATCCGGATGAGGATTTATGGTCTGATTGACTAGTGCGAAAATAAGGAAATGGATCGCGAGTATGACCGCAGCGGGAAGGTGCTTGTTCAATTATGTCCGGGGGTTTTATTAATAGTTTGTTTTAATCGCAAAATACCTGAACAGGGATTTTTCATCTTCATCCTGCCCTGGCTACGTTCATCAGGAATTTTGGCATGAATATCAGAATGGAACTTGCTCCCTGCCAGCATCCAACTTCCACATTAGAAGGCTGTGTATTTTTTGCGATAACAGACTTTTTAAGGATTATTGCCTGTTTAGTAGTTGATCAGTCAATAAAATACATGAATTCCAGTGGTGCTCCGTCGCGCTCCACTTTAAGGGCAATTTCACGTTCTGATTGCAGGGCTTCCAGCAGTTTCAGCGCTTTTGCAACTGAATCTACTACAAACCCGTTGATTTCAAGAATGATGTCCTTTGTCTTCAACCCCAGTTTGCGATAGATACTTTCATCCTTGATGAACTGGAACATGAAATACGATTTACCGTTTTTCTTGGTTGGTACAACCCGGGCATCCATCAGCAGCTGGTCAAAGTTCTCCAACTGCTCATCCACCCAGATCCGTTCAAAATGGTAGGTGGTCTGTCCATCCTTGGTCAGACCTTCAACTCTTTTCGATTGAACGTCGGGGGTTTTTTTGGGCCTTTTCTTTTTAATCGTTTCCTCTTCAGGAGGGGGGACAATCAGGGCGGTGGATTTCTGCCTTGTGGCCTCGGGTGATGTTGTTTCCTCTACAGTGAATCCCATTGCCTCCTCCATCCACAGGACCTGTTTCATTCCCATGTGTACAATAACGATTCTTCGGTCATCAATTTCCAGCACTTCCACGCTTTCGTCACCGCATTCCTTATCACGCCTAACGTTTTTTGGATTGAAGCATTC
>CAYFLK010000001.1:94513-147813 GCA_964344035.1 uncultured Pseudomonadota bacterium | reverse complement strand
GGTACACCGTGTATTCGGACATCCGGTCCCTGCTGCTGACAAAGGCAAAAGCAATGTCAGACCCATATACCATCGTTCCCGTCAGCGCGATCTGCAGCTTTGTAGGTTTGAGTTGTTCTGCTGGTTCTAAATCCGGCGCCTTTTGGGGAGGTTCCTCAGGTTGCGGTGGAGGTTTTACCACTTCTGTTTTTTGCGCCTGGAACACGTTACGCTCTAAAATAACAGCAAAATCCTTGCGCTCATGACCCTCGTCTTTGACAGGTTTTTGCTGGTATGCTATTACCGTCGGCACTTCGGGAAGCGGAGTGAGCAAAATCCTTTGATGCAACATTTCTCCACCCAGAGAACCGACAGAATAAGCTGCTGCCGCGGCCAGCAGGATGTTAGTCATCTGCAGCAGCAGCCCGGACGAAACTCGCATGAACGTGATGTGGAGTGGCTGTAATGTCAGGAGCTTTGTAGTTCGGTTTGCAGATAATCCGCTGCAAACTCAGCTGCGAGCAGATAACCATTTACCCCGAGACCGACCAGTATTCCTGTTGCGATGTCAGAAAAGTAAGATTGGTGCCGAAACGGTTCGCGTTGATGGACGTTGCTGAGATGAACCTCAATGAATGGAATCCCCACCCCGAGAATCGCGTCCCTCAAAGCTATGCTAGTATGTGTGAGTGCGCCTGGGTTGAGAAGCAAAAATCCAGCGTCCCTCCTTTCATGCAACCAGTTGATCAATTCGCCCTCTGTATTTGACTGGAAAGCCTCGAGCATGATTCCTCGTTCATCAAGAGTTTGGGTCACCAGACGCACAATCTCCTGCAGTGAGGTTTTTCCGTAAATGTCCGGCTCACGAGACCCCAGAAGATTGAGGTTCGGACCGTTCATCAACAGCACGGTCATTTGTTTATCGGTCATAAAAACTTTCCAGCCTCACGGTTCAATCTTGAGCTATTTTGAGGTCAAGTTTTTTTATCAACTATTTTATTATTGAATCTAAAGATCACGGTACAAACGATCGGCAAATCTAAACTAAAAAAACTGCTTCAACCAAAGGAATGAATTGCACATCTCCCCATTTGAAAGTGTGGGGAGAAATGGATTTGTGCATGCTGTCTTTCGCAAGTAGGGAATTTTTCTTTATATTAAAACGTCTAGACTAATGCCTTAACAAATCGTGTGTTAAACTAACACAATCCCGGATCATGGTCAAAAGTGTTCAGTCTGGCATACATTCGGATATACGGATCACCTGTCCCCCAGGCTTGCGGCAACAAATTTTTTCACCACGTGCCTCCAGATCGAGCTTGACTACTGTCAGGTACCATGCAGGAGCACCATCGATTTGGGCAGGCAGTTCATTTAAAGCTTTGGTCTTTAACTGTTGAAAAGAATACGTTTTTTCACGCAAAGCTGACTGTATGAAGGCCTTCACCGCATCATACTTGCGCCGGTCGATGTTCACTCCCAGTTTATTAGCGTCTGGGTGAAGCGTCAGGATTTTGTCTTCTGCCAAAATGTGTTAAGGAAGAAAAAAATGCGGAAGTGAGTCAACAAACTGGCGGAGATGTGTGGGAATCGAACCCACCTGTGACAGGATTAGTGCCACACACTCGGGTTTGAAGTCCGGGGCGCCCACCAGTGACGCATCCATCTCCGTAAGGAAGGAGTTTTTATCATGCGTCCGATTCCAGGAAAAGTCCAGTTCAAGGAAGTTGACATATCAACAATTTTTTTAATCCGTCACCTGGTCACAATCTGAATGCGTTATATCTATGCTTCCTCATACAGGTCGGGACTGTTAATCTACGGGTTGCAAAATGCGTGTGATTCATTCACGTTTATCTCTGGGAATTCCGGCACATGAAGAAACGCTGCTACCACTGCGATCATTTAATCCCGGAGGGCCAGTCTTTCTTTGAAGGTCACGGATTCCTGGTTTGCATCCGTTGCCTGCCGAAATACCCTCGCTGTCCGCAATGCCGTTTCCCTTCAAGTCAACTGAGAAAGGACACCCAATCCGGAATCCGGTGCGAATTTTGCCGCAAGCTGCGACCCGGTTCCCTCACTCGCTGTCATGCCTGCCATCAGCCTATTCCGGAAGACTCCCCGTATTATTTCGGACACGGAAGAAAAGTCTGCAAGCCCTGCACTAAAGACTCACCGCAGTGCTTCCTTTGCCGGTTTCCGGAGAGGGTGGAGCAGGTGCCCGGGCTGGGACCGTTGTGCGGTTTTTGCGAACCAAAGGCGCTTAACAAGGACTCAGATTTGGAGTCTGCCCTGGACCCCTTGAAAAAGTATCTCTCGCAATTTGGTCACGAACCGACGGTACATCCTCAGCTGGTCTGGCTTGACTGGAATGTGCTGCTCGGCATGCAGATCAGGGAAACCAGCACTCCATTTGCAATCCGTTTCATTGATGAATACTTGCACTACGCTTATCCACTATACCACCTAAAAAGACGGATTTACGTCATTCCACGCATACATTCACCACTGTTCATGGTTCACATGGCTTCCCAGCTTGCCGCCGCAAACATTTGTGAGCGATTCCAGGTTTCACACCTGCTTGCGGAAAACACGCCTTTTCACCGGTTGGCACGGGGTTGGTGCCACTGGATTGGACTGCGGACTGCCGAGGTGCTGAAATATGAAGCGGAAACTAAGCAGTTGAAACGCTGGCCGGAGAACCATCTTCCCGGGGATTTCTCAAAATTCCTGGGCATGTCTGAATTCCGTAAACCACTAGAACTGAGGACTTATGCACATACCCAGATGGAATCGCTTGCTCTGAAATGCCTCTAAAAAGGTGACCCGCAAGACAGGTTCTTTTTTTTGCGTTGAACATTTACTCTTTCATCAGTAGTTTCCATTTTTTTATACACTCCATGCTGACATGGTAAGCGGCGTGCCGCTAAATTTTACCTGATTATAAAACGCTATAATTTCAGTGAATTCATGCAAAACCCACCAAAAACTAAAGTCTGTTCGTGGGATGATTTTTCGCCATTGAAGCATGTCATTGTCGGCCGAGCGGACCACAGCTGCATTCCACCTTCCGAACCGGCGACCGAAGCTAAAGTTCCAGAAGATAGCGACATGCGCGGGATGTGGGGGCCGCGTCCACTGGAAAGTGTTGAAAAGGCAAACGCACAGCTTGATGCGTTGGCGGATATTCTGCGGAACAGGGGGATTCGGGTTGACCGCCCCACCCCTATTCAGTGGAACCAGGCGGTCAATACCCCGGATTTCAGTACCGGGTCAATGTTCGGGTGCATGCCTCCCCGGGATGTGCTGCTGACCGTGGGCAAAGAGATCCTCAGCGCGTCCATGTCATTCCGCTGCCGTTTCTGGGAATACCTTGCTTACCACCCGCTGATGCAGCAGTATTTTGATGAAGACCCGGAGTTCCGCTGGGAACAAGGTCCACGTCCGAGACTTTCAGATCGTTCATACAAGCAGGGATATTTTGCCGAAATCACGCTGGCCGAAAGACTGCGCCGCACCGCGGCACTGGATTTTGTCACCACCGAACATGAACCGCTTTTCGACGCCGCGGACGTCCTAAGAATCGGCAAAGACCTTTTCTGCCAGCATGGTTTGACCACCAACCGGCGTGGAATGGAATGGCTGAGGAGGCATTTTCCGGATCACCGTGTGCACGCGGTCAATTTTCCCGGAGATCCTTACCCGATTCATATAGACGCGACCTTTGTCACTTTGCGCCCGGGTTTAATCATCAACAACCCAAAACGCAGACTACCGGATGAACAGCGGAGAATTTTTACGGCAAACGGCTGGGAAATAATAGACGCTGCGCCTCCAGCGCACAGTAAGCCTCCGCCGCTTTGTTACTCAAGCGTCTGGCTTTCCATGAACTGTCTGGTGCTTAACCCTAAAACCGTATGCGTAGAAGCCAGCGAAGCGCATCAATTGGAGCAGATGGACCGACTGGGGATGGAAGTGATCCCGGTCCCTTTCCGTGATGCGTACGCCTTCGGAGGAGGGCTGCATTGTGCTACGGCGGATGTCAGGCGTGAAGGAGAATGCGTGGATTATTTCCCCAAGCAGGTATCCGGAACAAGGATTTAATCTTTGATGGTTTCGTAAAAAGTCGAAATCCGGTTTTTTGCATCTAATGATTTCAATGAGTTACGAGAACGAAATTGTGCGTTTTGGGACTTTTTACGAGTTCATCAATCTTTGCCCATGCCAACCGGAATTTATTTCATGCTGGGAATGATAGAACTAGAGATTCTCCTGCCGACCATCCACGATGCGTGCTGTTTTACGTCCCTGTATGTCATACAAGGTCCCCAGCAGAGGCTGCCCCTTGAGGAAGGTGCCGATGTAAACTCGCCCATCGGCAAAGCGCCATGAACCATGTCCTTCAGGAAGGTCGGCTTTCAGTTCCCCGGAATATTTCCGCCCGTCGCTGAATGTAAAAGTACCCTCTCCGTGCATAAGGTTACTGCTGAAATCGCCGACATATTTACGGCCGTCTGAGAAGGTGAGCGTACCACGCCCATGCAGGCTGCCTTCAGAAAATTGTCCGATGTACTTCCTTCCGTCTGGAAAAAGGAGCGTCCCGTCTCCGTTGACCTTTCCTACCTCAAAAATTCCCGCATATACCCTGCCGTCGGGATAGGTCAACTTACCATTTCCATGCATTAGGTTTTGCCGGAATTCACCCACGTAACTGCTGCCATCGGGAAAGGTGAGGCTACCAATACCATGGCGCTGGCCATTACGGAATTCACCCTGGTAATGTCTGCCATCGGCAAAACTTAGTTCCCCTTTTCCGTCGGCGTTATCATTTCTGAATTCTCCGATATACCGGCTGCCGTTGGGAAAAGATAGGGTCCCTTTCCCGTGTACATGATCATCCCGGAATTCTCCTTTGTAACTGCGCCCGTCTGCCCAGAGGATCTGCCCCCATCCTTGGGCTTTGCCGTGCAGGAAGTTACCGGAATACTGTTTTCCATCTGGAAAAGTCAGTGTGCCCTGCCCATGGTTGACCCCCTTGTCAAACTCCCCGACGTACCGCCGGCCATCGGGAAACCGGATGCTGCCTTTGCCATGCACCTGGTCTTCCTGGAATTCTCCTTCATAACGTCTTCCATCCGGGAAAGTCAGAACCCCTCTTCCATGCCGCAGATCATTATGGAAAGTCCCCACGTAAAGTTCCCCGTTGGGGAGTCTCCATTCTCCTAGACCTTCGCGAAGACCCCCGCGGAATGAACCGGAATAATATTCACCGTCAGAAAAAGTAATAATGCCTTCGCCGTCCGCTTTTCCATACCTGAACTCTCCTTCATAACGCTTACCTGAAGGAAAGGTGGCAACTCCGCTTCCATTAATCGTGTCATTTCTGAATTGTCCCTCATATCGGCGGCCGTCCGGGAAGAAAAGCGCCCCTTTTCCTTGTTTGACATCGTTGAAAAACTCTCCTTCGTAGCGTCGGCCATCAAGGTAGTCCCAGGATCCGGTTCCATGTCTTCTCCCGCGGTCGAATAATCCAGAGTATTTTCTTCCGTCCTTGAATCGCAACGCTCCTTTTCCATGGGGGAGGCTGCCACCGAACTGTCCCTCATAGCGCCGCCCGTCCGGAAATTCAAAAATCCCTTTACCGTGGAAAAGACCGTTACGGAATTGTCCGACATATTTTCTTCCATCAGGAAAAAGGAATGCCCCGCGGCCGTGCCTTTGTCCGTTCAAAAAAGCCCCGGTGTAGCGGCGCCCATCCGGCCATTCATACTGCCCGTGTCCTTCCGGGACTCCCATCCGGAACATGCCCTCGTACCTGGTATTATCCGGATACACGTACACCCCTTTTCCGTGGGCCATGCCATTGGAAAATGCACCCACGTAGGAACCACCATCAAACCAGTAGACCTTTCCTTCTCCTTCCGGAACCCCTTCAGTAATGCTGCCGACATACATCCCTTTCATACCTTCAAAATTTGTAATAGTCAATGATGCTTTGTCAGTGGACTGGGCATTTACCCCTTGAAGGGAAATGGAAAACAAAGTCAGTACACATAACAAGATAATACGCAAATAAGTCCCCGGAACCCACCTGATAAGCGGATGATATTTCAAGGGAAAATGAATGACGCGGATTACGTCCATGGATTGCGTAGTCGTGATTGAAGGAAACTTCCTTTCAAGGAATAGAGCAGGAAGCGCTTTCGGGTAAAACACCACTCTAATCGTTACTGAATCCTTACCAGATCGAAGTGTAGTTGTCAAGCAATCTATCAGGGAAATGCCGTTTGCAACTTATTCTTGCTCCCGTTAGTCTTCATCAATTCAACCGGATTCAAACTTAAATCCACCCCGGAACTAACAGAATTTTGGAGACACATGAACCCAACACCCGCTGATTCTGAACCGGCACAGTATTATCACCTTGAATCACTTATTCCTCAGCTTTCCCGGGAACTTGGTTATTCGCAAAAACAAATCAGCGGCACGCTTGCACTGCTTCTCAGTGACAACACGATACCTTTCATCGCCCGCTACCGAAAGGAGGCTACAGGAAACCTCGACGAGCTTCAGATTGAATCCATCCAGAACCGCTACCACTACCTCAAGGACTTGGATGAGCGCAGAAATGTTATACTAGACAGCATTCGGCAGCAGGATAAACTCACCCCTGAACTGGAAAAAGCCATCCGCGCCGCACCCACCAAGCAGCAGCTGGAAGACCTCTACCTGCCCTACAAGCCCAAGCGCCGAACCCGTGCGACTGCTGCACGTGAAAAAGGTTTGGAACCATTGTCTGAACTGATGATGCAAGCAGAGACATCACTTAAGCAACTGGGAGTATGGATTTCAGAATTCAACGGTAAACGTGAAGAACCTGTTTCAGAAGAAGATGCGGTGCAGGGGGCGAAAGACATCCTCGCGGAACTTGTTTCAGAAGATGCGTCGCTGCGTCAGCAATTGAGGGAATATACATCGAAAAACGGGTCCCTGGTTTCACAGGTAAAAAAGGAACATCAGGATAAGCCCTCTAAGTTTGAAATGTATTACGATTTCGAGGAGCGCTTGGATCGCATTCCTCCTCACCGTGTGTTGGCGATGCGACGCGGTGAAAAGGAAGGAATCTTGCGCATTCACGTCCTGGTGCCGGAGAAACCCGTGCAAGAAATGCTTCAGAAAAGCTGGATGAAAGAGCGCTCACCTGAATTGAAAACACACTGGCAGCAGGTGCTGGATGATGCGTATCAGCGGCTGCTTGCGCCCGCGCTGGAAACTGATGTGCGTATTGACCTGAAACTGAAGGCTGACGAGTCTTCCATCGAAATGTTTTCTAAAAACCTGCGGCAACTGCTGCTGCTGCCTCCGGGAGGTGCACGGGTGGTGCTGGGTCTTGACCCGGCATTCCGCACAGGCACCAAGTGGGTGGTGCTGGATGCCACCGGGAGGTATCTTGAACACGGAGTAATCTACCCGGTTCCGCCGCAAAATAAAACCGACGAGTCACTGGAGATTCTTCACAAGACGTTCACAAAGCATAAGGTTAATGTGATTGCCATCGGAAACGGCACAGCTTCCAGGGAAGTCCACCAGTTTGTTCGGAAATTTGTCAAGAATTTAAAACTTCCCTTGGAAACCCTGGTGGTGAACGAATCCGGGGCTTCGGTATATTCCGCATCCAAAACCGCCCGGGAGGAATTCCCGGACTTGGACCTAACAGTCAGGGGCGCCATCTCCATTGCAAGGCGATACCAAGACCCGCTCGCGGAGCTGGTGAAAATCGAACCGAAATCAATCGGGGTGGGTCAGTATCAGCACGATGTGCACCAGTCTCGCCTCAAGCAATCCCTGGCACGCACCGTCGAATCGTGCGTGAATTTTGTTGGTGTGGATCTGAACCGGGCCTCCGCTCCGCTGCTGGGATATGTTTCCGGAATCAGCGCGTCGGTTGCCCGCGGCATCATTGAGCACCGCAACGGGATAGGCGCCTTCAAAGACCGCAAGCAGCTGCTCGAAGTAAAGGGGTTGGGGGAAAAAACGTTTGAGCAGTCGGCCGGTTTCCTGCGCATTCCTGAAGGCTGCAATCCTCTCGACTGTTCAGCGGTTCACCCGGAACATTATCAAGTGGTGGAAGCTATGGCCAGGGACCTGGAAATCTCGGTTGAAGGTATGATAGGTAACTCCGAACGACTCAAACAAATTGAAACAGCCCGCTACCAGGGACCATCGATGGGAGAATACACATTAAAGGACATCATAGCCGAATTGCATAAACCCGGCAGAGACCCACGACAGGATCACCAGACCGTGGAATTCGATGAATCGGTCCAGGAACTCTCCGATCTTGAAGCAGGCATGCGTTTACAGGGAGTGATAACCAATGTTACCCACTTCGGCGCTTTTGTGGATGTTGGAGTTCACCACGATGGGCTGGTGCACATATCCCAGCTTTCAGACCGATTTGTCAAGGACCCGATGGAAGTCTGCACGGTGGGACAGCACGTCCAGGTGACGGTTTTGCAGGTCGATGAGGATCGGCAGCGGGTTTCCCTCAGCATGAAATCAGGAATGACGATGCAGAATCCGGAACGCATAAAAACCGGGAAAAAACCCAAGAAGACGGAAAAACCTTTGAAAAAACCTCAAAAACGCACTCCACCTGAAAAGACCGGCGAATTCATGAAGAAAAAGACTACCGGGGTTTTTGAAAAAGATATGGAGTTGCTGATGGAGAAATTCAATAAGCGCCAGGTTTAACCTGCATTACTGCCGGACCAATCAGGATATCATCACTTGACGATTGGCAGGTACGGTGGGTCGTTCCGCGTCCTTAATCCAGGGAAATTAATTTCAGAAGCACTTGTTTTCATTGGAGCATATAGTGCAGTGGAGAAATAATTGTATCTGAATAAACCAGATCCTGACAATTTGAACATCCATCCTTTCCACAGTGGTGATGAATTACCACTGATTCGTTTGTGGGAGGAATGCGGACTGGTTGTGTCCTGGAACAACCCGCAACAGGACATCCGCAGGAAAATTGAGTGTCAAGCAGACGGATTATTGCTGGGATGGTTTGAAAGTAAGCTGGCCTCCTCGGTGATGGCCGGCTATGAGGGACATCGTGGATGGATCAACTACCTAGCGGTTTCTCCTGATTTCCGACATCTGGGTTTAGGACGTAAAATGATGGGGGCAGCAGAGGCATACCTGCGAAAATTTGGCTGCCCGAAAATCAATTTACAGGTGAGGAAAGAAAACAACAAGGTGATTGGATTCTATCAGCATGTAGGTTACAGAGAAGACCCTGTAGTGTCCCTTTCAAAAAGACTGGCAATTGATGAGCACTGAAATCCTCCACCTCATCATTGTGCGGCAAAGAACCGGCTTGGGATTCTGCTCATCCCCCATTTTGAAGAACTTTGAAAAAACAGGTCGATCCAGAGCTGGCGGGTTTTTGGACTGAAAACCGATTCAGCATCGGCCTGAACAATTCTCCACGACCCCCGAATTACTTCGTCTTCCAGTTGTCCCGGACCCCATCCCGCATACCCTGCAAAAATCCGCACCGCCGATTTTCCTGATTTTGAATTGAGGATATTTTTTTGTTTGTCAGCTTCATTGATCCAGTACACTTCATCGGTAACAAGAACACCCCCTTCCGGGGGAGTTCTGGACCTGAGAAGCATCATCAATTGCCCCCTTGCAACCGGTCCCCCCCAGTACAGTGCATCAGCAAAGGCGGCATGGTCTTCCTGTTGATCAAGAACATCTGAAAGACGATGCTGTGTGGGTCGATTGACAATCACCCCGATAGTGCCGTAACTGCTGTGCTCGAGCAACAGCACCACGGATTCAGAAAACGCCGGACTTGTCAGCTCCGTGGTAGCTACAATAAACTTCCCCGCTTTCAGTCCTAATCGATGAACCAAGGGAATTCCGGATTCCGCTTCCACCCTGCTGACAAATCCGCCCCTGTATGCGGAATGCAAAAGAGGGGTTTCAGCATGAATGGAGATGACCCCCGCAAGGACAAGCATCATCAATGCGAGGAACTGCTTTTTCATGAAAATCTTTTAACGGTGCAATTGACAGGACTATTTCAGGAGTGATGAAAAAGAACATGCCTTGACTCAAACATATTTTGGGCGACTCCCGCTGATGAGTGTTTTATTCAATTGCCTCATGAAACAAGGGCCGTAAGAAGTCGCTCTTTTTCCTGGTTGTGTTTTGCCTGCTCCTTATTCCATGCACGGTTGTTTTCCATCTGGCTGATTGCCCACTTCATCACTGCCCGTTGAAAATCTTCAGGCAATCCCAACTTGTCCCCCAGTGATTTCAACAGTTCCGCTTCCACTTTTTTCATCTTGCCGTCTATGACGGCGATCGAAGCAAGATAGAAATAGATATCCGCGGCTTCGGTTATCCCAACTGAAATATCCTCAATATCAAGCATTTTTCTCTGCTTCACCATCTGCATCATGTTTTCAATTTCATTCCTTGAATCAAGCAGTGAAATGGCTTCCTGCAAGGCAATCACTTCGTGTGGCTCCACCACTTGATCGACAATCACCAGACTGGCTATTGCATTGACCACCCAGTCACGGGTTTCCTTGCTCCACTTAGTAAACATAGATTTTGTCAATTTGCCGTCCAGACGCAATTCGTACATGTTCCCCCTTGGTTTAAAATTGAAGTGATAAGAAAATACTCTGAATCTCCCGCAATTACAATGAGCATGATGCATTCATGATCTACTCCTGGCAACTTCCCAGCACCTGAAATTCAGCCCGGAGATGCAGAGAATAACATATTTTAGCATGGTAAAGACCCGCATTCGGATAAATTCCGATATTTTCACATTTTTCATTTGACATTGTGCTGAATGCAGGTTAAGGAGTAATGAAAGGAAAATTTCATGGAAAAACAATGTCTGCCTATGTGATCGCCAGCATCGACTGATTTCCTCAAACCTCTAGAGGAGTAGGGCATGGTCATGATTCAACCATCCGGTCTAGTACTATTCCGGATTCGCTCGGCTGTATTCCTCTGTCCCCTTCCCGTACAGACATATCATAGTTTCCCTCAATTTCCTGGAACCGACTGTTTCGCCTCCCTTTGTATTTACAATTTCCTTCATCTTCAATCATTAACCGCCAATTGCCGCGAGAGGTCCCCTCCCTGCGAGCAGAGAATCCTGACTCCTACAGCCCTGATGGGCATGTGATCAAAACTATGCATTCAGGAGGAAAATTGCTTAAGACTGATGAAAGTACCGAAACCACTCGGTTCGTCGCTGCCGGTTCAGCTACGCTGGCCGACATTCTTGAAAAAAAAGGAACGGAGGTGGTCACAGTGGATCACGAATCGCCCGTGTCATATGCGGTCAAGCAAATGTGCCTGCACAAGGTTGGATCCGTTGTTGTAGTTGAATGCGACAAACCGGTCGGATTGTTCACCGAACGGGATCTTATGCATCGCATTGTCAACGAGGCTCGAAATCCTGACCACACCCCTTTAGGCATGGTGATGACGGCCCCGTTCGCGGTAGCAAAACCTGAACTGTGTATTCGTGAGGCGGCGGAATTAATGAGTGACAACCGAATCCGACATTTGCCGGTAAGCAATGAAGGGCGGCTTATCGGTATGATTTCATCCGGGGATATCCTTGCATGGAAGCTTGCGGAACAGGAGCTTTCCATGAAATTCCTGGAGAATTACTTCTTCCTTCACTGATTTTTTTCCCAGGAGGATGTATGGACATTTTGTATTCAACGGAAGGTATGGCGAGTTCCATCAAGAGAAATTCGACAAAACCGGATGTGGTTCAGACGGAATTGTTTCTGCACCCCTGTAACGATGAGCGATCACTCTATGAGTTGAACACGGAAATGTCGCGTCTGGCATTGATCAAACTGAATGACCGTAATGCAGATGATCTGTTCAGGGCGTCTTTCCAAACGGGCAATTCAAGTTATCAACAACAGTCGCATCAGGAAAACAAGCGGATCATCACGTTGCGGGAAAATGGAAAAACAGTCCTGGAATCTGAAGAAAGCGGATGGTTCAGCAAAATCTTTTCCTTCACCTTCCTGGGGAGTAATTACCGGCTGATTCGCACCCTGCTTTCCCGCCGTTTCGTGTTGCGGGATGAGCATGGAAGGGAGTATGGAAGCATAGGATCTCAATCGATTTTCTCGAATTCCTATGTGATTCGTCTTCCTGAAAATTTTCCTCCTTTGCTTAACACTTTTTTGTCTTCACTGGTGTTGTGTGAATCAGAGGAACATGAAACCCCGGTATTTCTCCCCAACAGTTTTTATGGATGAATGGCGTTTGCCGCATGATATCCATAGAAACATGAGCACACCCGTTGAAACTGATCCATTCCACAACGGGCACCGGGGACGTATGTGAAAACGGCGTAGCCGTGCAGGAATGCATGATCCTGTGCGGTACAGGTCTTGAACTGCTTTTTTGCCCGGTTCGTGAAAAAACCTGCAGCAGCATTTGCCGAACTTGTACCGGGGAAGACAATCATAAATCATTAAGGACCGGTTTATGAGTTCCAAACGCAGGACATTCCGAAAAAACAGCAAAAGAATCAAACAACTGAAATCTTGTTCAATTGTTCCTCCCAACATACAAAATAATGCCATGAAGAAATTGCGTTATTACGTTGGCAGCAAACTGAAAACCGCCCGTATTCCAGACTATCATTCCATTGACGAACTTTTCGACCACTTGCTGGAGGCGCGTTTTCCGGATTGTTCGTTCCTCTATCCTGATGGCCGCTGGATTGATTTCGCGGGAATGGACTGGAACACATACCAGAAGCAATATCGCATACGCGGCAAAAAACCCATGCGCATGCGCAACTTGCCCGACGGCTTCATTTATGTGCTCGACAGGATGCGGAACAGTACTGACGAAGGAGCTTGAAAACTGATGTATTCCGCGGGCTTTCACAGCCGGATTGCTACCTTCTGACCGGCGTCAAAGAACCTAATACCACCCCTTCCTGCGCCACACGGGCGTTCCACTCCCGCACCCTGAGCAACTTCCTTTAAGTCCTATTAGTAAAATTACTAATAGAACAGGAAGTTTTGACTCATATATGATGCACGTTAACCTGAATCATTATTGTGCCTCACAATGTACATACCTCAAGAAGACACCCTGATCATGAACGATGACCCGCTCATGGTGCATTTAAATACTATACTTGTTCCCACCGACTGTACTGATCACACAAGAATTGCTATTAAATACGCAGTCCGTCTGGCAGAAGAAAACTCGACACATTTAAAATTACTTCATGTTCTCGAGCATCAGGATTTTCCTGACAACCAAGTGATACAAATTCCCAAAGACCCGGACTCTGTCAGAAAGGCAAAATGGAAACTGGAGAATTTCTGGAACAGTTTTGGAATCGCGGGTCTGCAGTGCGAAATGGAGGTTCGTGAAGGAGACGTCGTATCCGAAGTGATCAACCTTGCCAAGCAGGAAGAGGTGGATTTGATAGTGATGTGCAGTCATGGTTACAAGGGTTTGGTTTACAGCATGAAAGGCAGCACCACCGAAAAAGTTACTCGCTATTCCCCATGTCCGGTTCTGTGCCTGAAGAACGAAGGGCGCCAGTTCATTCGTTGACGGCAAGTCCCTAATTACAGTCCCCGCCCATTTTTCCTTGACTGCCGCCCGACAAATTCCGAAGATATCGGATATTTTCAACTACGGGCCGTCCTCTTCAACACATATCGTGTTTTTTCATTGTACCACTTTTCCCCCATCCGGGAGCTGGAACGGTCACTGGAAAACAAGTCTATCAGTATGGAATGTTCTCCGGAACTGTTTGACACGATTGACACGCTGTTTCTGCTTCTGTCCCCAAAGGGGGAAGTGCAGTTCATCAACCGTGTATGTCGTGAAACAACCGGGTACAGCCGCGAAGAAGCCGAAGGGCAATTATTCTGGCGGTTGTTCTTTCAGCCTTCCGAATGGAATTTCATTCAAAATCTCTTTCAGGAAGCACAGCGCACTCCTTACCGCACCTCATATGAAAACCCATGGCACTGTCAGGATGGAGGCAAACGACTGATTTCTTTTACTATTTCGGCATACCAAGGAGACATGCCGACCCCCATATGCTGCACTGTCACCGGGCTGGACATCACCAAACTGCGGCGCATGGAAGAAGAACTGTGGCAGTACCGCACCAATCTGGAGGAACAGATACGGCAGCGTAACGCGGAACTTCTTGCTTCCCAGGAACGTTTGTTCGGTATCGTAGACTCAGCGGAGGACGCAATCATTTCCATCAATTCGCAGCAGCAAATCACGTTGTTCAACAATGGCGCTGAAAAAATCTTTGGCTATCGCGCTCATGAGGTGCTGGGCAAGAACCTGGGGGTCCTGATTCCCAGCCGTTTCGTCCAACCGCACCGTCAAATGGTGAAAGACTTCGGCAGCACGGAGGCAGTTTCACGGAGGATGAGCGAACGGGGTGAAATCATCGGCAAACGTAAGGACGGACAGGAGTTCAGCGCGGAAGCCAATATTTCCCAGATGACGATCCAGAATGAAAAAATCTATACTGCCGTGTTGCGGGACATCAGTGAACGAAAGGTGATAGAGCAGGAACTACGGGATTCACTTAATGAAAAGGAGATACTCCTGCGTGAAATACATCACAGGGTAAAAAACAACCTGCAAATCATCTCCAGCCTGTTCACCATGCAGTCACACACCACAGATGATCCGGAAAGGCAGATGCTGATCAGGGAAAGTCAACACCGCATCCAATCAATGGCGCTGATCCATGAAAAAATGTATCAATCTGAAAATCTCGCACAAGTCCGTTTTGATCATTACATCCGTGAGCTGGTAACTGACATTTTCCAATCCTATGAAGTGTTCCCCGGGAAAATCCGGTTGTTTTTTGAAATGGAACCTGTTTCCCTCGAAGTCAACACTGCCATTCCCTGTGCGTTGATTCTCAATGAATTGACATCAAACACCCTTAAATATGCGTTCCCCGGAAAAAATACAGGGTCTCTCAGCATTCAAATGAAGCAGACTGAATCAGGCAACATGCAGCTCGACTTTCGTGATGACGGGCAGGGGCTTCCGCAGCATCTGGAACTGAAAAATGTACAAACCTTGGGACTGCGCTTAGTGCGGGTACTGACACGGCAGTTGAAAGGTACGCTGGAACTGGACCGCCGGTCTGGTACGGCTTTTTACTTCCAAATTCCACTGAGTTGAATCCATGCCGACCTCATTACTGTTAAACAAAGAAAACCAGAACGCGACCCGGATCATGATTGTTGAGGACGAGGCCATTGTTGCCGAAAGCCTGCATGATCAGCTTGCTTCCTTGGGTTACATTGTCACCGGAATGGCCCGTTCCGGGGAAGACGCCCTTGTGCTGATGGAATCAGGGCAACCGGACCTGGTTTTGATGGACATCATGCTGGAGGGAGAGATGGATGGAGTGGAAACAGCTTTCAGAATCAAGGAGCGTCGTGGGATCCCGGTGATTTTCCTGACTGCCTATTCCGATGAGGACACTCTCCAGCGAGCAAAAATCACTGAACCATTTGGATATTTGATCAAACCCTACAAAGAACGCGAATTGCACACGACCATAGAAATTTCTTTGTACAAACACCACATGGAACGGAAGATCCTGAACCATGAACGCTGGCTGGATACGTTGCTGAAAAGCATCGGAGACGGGATTATCACGGTTGGGTTGGACGGTACAATCACTTCAATGAGCCCTGTCGCGGAAGACCTTCTGGGGTGGAGAGAAGCCGAGGCCCGGGGAATGGACCTGCAGGAAATCATGCAGTTGGAAGAGACTACTGAGTATCCGATTGTCCCGGATTTGATCGACCAGGCATTGGATGGAGAAAGTGTCGCCTGCCTTGTCGAAGATGATCCGGTTTTAATCAATAAAGAAGGAAGGCGGTTGATGATCGACGCAGCAGCTGCGCCGATCAGAAATGTTCAGGATGAAATTCTGGGCGCAGTTCTCACTGTCCGGGACGTCAGCACCCGCAAACAGGCGGAAATGGAATTGGCGGAAGCACGCAACCTGCTGTCAAACTTGCTCACCCCCAGGGAAAATGAAATCCTCAAATTGATGGTTAACGGCGCAACCACAAAGGAAATCGCCTATGACCTGGAAATCAGCCCCCGCACCGTGGAAGCACATCGTCAAAACATGATGGGTAAACTTCAAGTCAGTGACATGCCGATGCTGATACGTTGCGCAGTCAGCCATAAACTGGTGCCGCTGGAATAAAACAGTCAGTTCATTCCGGAAGATTTTAGTTGTCAGCACTTCCATTTGCAGGAACTGTGGGAATTACAGCTTGAACCTCTCATCCTGAACCTTCTACCCTGAATAAACTTACGCGCACTCACGATTTCAGACAACTTTCCGGCCGCCTCACATAAAAAAGGGTCCAAACAATTGACATAAAGTTAAAAAATGGCTGGACCATCAAAAAATAAGCATGAAGTAACCCGGAGTGATTGGGAAATGGTGTTGGATCACCTCTTCAAGCGCACTATTGCTCCGTTTGCGCGCGGCATCGGCATCGTCTCAAATACTTCCAGGGAAAATGAGCAGGATGTTGAGGGCGACCTGCAGGAAGAACTGACCTACCGGGTTAAGCCCAAAACATCAACAGAACTGGGAGTGAACATCCGTAAACTGAGCACTGAGGAATTTTACAAATTTTTCAAACTTCGCGCGCAATCAAAGCAGGGGTCTCAGGATTTTTACAGGATGCGCGAAGTTCTGCCGTTTGAAGTCCTGGCTTTCCCACTCACCCAGGGATTAGTCAAAAAAGCGCTGATCCTCTTTGAATCTCCTCTGGAATCGATTCAATTGCAAAAAATCATGCGCATCATTCTGGGTGAACTCCGCCGCCCGATAGGCAAACATCCGCATTCCAAGCTTAAAGAAAGTCCGGAAACCGCCCCGCCTCAGGATAATTAATTTACCGGATAATGCCGGGAGAGATTTTTCATAGCATCTTTCCCAGCCCTTTGATAGGATCAGGCGCCTTGTTTTAAACACATCTCCCTTGCGGGCTTTCAGCAGTATTTCCAAATAATTTAATGCAAACAACCTCCGCCAACCCAGAGCAGAAAAAACCCCGGGGACAATCATCTGGCATGCCGGATGATGCCGCGGTTCAAGCCGCCCTGAAAAAACTCCAGGTTCAGGCCTGGCGCGAGGGTGAGTCAGAGCTGCAATTCATGCTTGCCCATTTGATGCTGGAACTGACTACATCGCGCGAACATCCCGGCCGGTGGAGTCTAAACAGCCGCAGTATGGACATTGATCAACTTGATCGCGCACTGCGCAGGGAAGACGAAACAATAGCTAAACTTCTTGAAAACGAGGCTTTGATCTGGAACAAGCTCGGCATCAGAGTAAAGTGGCTTAACGCAGTTGAAATCCAACCGGAACCATTTCGGTATGCGGATCTAATTTTTATTTGCTTTTCAGTCCCCCATTGGATCAAACAGACTGAACGGAGAGCGTATCTGGGAAACGCAGTCACCGTCCTCAGGAAATTTCGCAAGGACAATCCCGGTGCGATGATCATCGCTGTTACAGATCAACAGGGGTTTCGTCTTACTAAAGATCCACTGTTCCTGCAATGGCATGATATAGGAAGAGAAACAAGCGGCATCGGGAAAAAAGGAATTATGACCCGAATGGTAGCCCAGCAACTCACTTCACAGGCCACCCTGCTGCTTTACATGCGCGGAAAACATACCACACACCGGCTGCTGGCCGAATCCCTCCGTCTTCAATTGCAAAGACATGTGGATGGCTTGCAGGCACTGCAAACAGATTTCAACCTGCTGGTTGTGATTCACCCCGGCTTGTTTGAAACTCATTCCAAGCGAATTTGGAACCAGTTGATATCACAGCATTTTCGCAGTGTAGAGGTGCGCCAGCAAGCTGACGTGCGCCCGGAACATTTGAGGCAGTTTGATTTTTTCATTCTGGCCCAGTGCGGTTTTCCGGAGAAGTTCAGGCAGCTGCCTGAATTTCAACGGATATCAAGAAGGATATACCGATTCGATGGGAAACTCCCCGAGAAACTTCCGCAACCACGAATCCGCGAATTTGGATTGAAAAACCCCCTGGAAACGCGGTACCTGCGCATGATTGAAGAAATCCGGGAACAGCAGAATGACAAGCGATTCCAGTTTCTTGAAAGCCAATACCAAGCCCAGTGGAAGCTGATACAGGAAAAAAACACGAACATTCAGCAGATCAACCAGCTTGATTTGAAACTGGCATCACACATTGAGGGATATTACTCATTGATAGAGACAGTCCTGATGGAGGCGACCCAGCAAGTTCATCAGGGAAGCCGCTTTGCGGGCGTGATGAAGAATTTGACTCGTTATCTGATTGTCGATGATGTCAGCCCCGGAATGGTCGATTATCTCGTCAAACGCCGGTTCACAAGGCACAATGTGCACTACATGTCATCCCTCGACATGTTTCATCGTTTTCATCGATTTAAGGAAAAACATCCGCAGCTGAAAGCAGCAACTTCCTATCAGCAGTTCATGCGGCATGACCCGATTTTCAGCAAATACGAAGTTGTTGTGATAAATGCGTGGAATTTTGAAACCGATGGCGGCTTGATTGTCAAATTGCGGCTCGCTCCTCCACCGGATGACACCTCCACGGAAATCGACCTCAAAGACGTAAAACTGAGTGGAAGAAACCTGAACGAACTCCTGAGCACAGACCGCAATCAACTCTTCAAAATGCTTGCGGCGGGGAATTCAAGAGCATCGGAACCGGGCCAGGAGGTGGTTGAAATGCTTGAAAAACTGCTTTCCAAGGAAGAGTTAACAAGCATCGGACGCATGATGGGTGTCAAAAAAGGTCGTCTTTATAACCTCTTTCAGTTGGAAGAGGAGATGCGGAAACTTTCTGATTCACTAAAATCTCAACACACACACACAGTCTCTCAGGATGACACGACAGCAGATACTAATGAATCTAAAAAGAAGAAACCTGATGAGGAGGGGATTGACACAGAAGAAGACAGCAACTGGTACATGCCGATAGTGCGTCATCAGGTGAACATTCTGCATGTCATTGCGATGGGATGTTCCATCCGTTGGCAGGGGCTGATGGAAAACAAAAAAGCCGCCAACTATCTGGAAGAAGAAATTAAAAGAACCGGCGAATCCCGTAGTGAAATCCTGCAGAGGGTACTCGTGCATGCAATCAGCCGTGATAAAACCCTTCCGGAAAAAGGAGTGCTGGCAGCATTTCCCGATATGGGAGGCAGCCGCTTCGTTTATGGGAGGGTGCTGCCCGGGAGAAGTGAAATGATGGAACCGGAATTTGCCCTGTACCTGATTGACATGCGCCACTTTAAGCTGGAAGAGGTTCACAAATTTCTGAGGCAGCGTAATCGTTCTCCAATTGCGCACGTACCTGTGCTGCTGCTGGTTCCTAAAGAAATAAAAATTGAGCCTGAAATGGACGCCATTCTCGGTCGTTTGATCGGGGTGCGTCCCGGAGAAACAAACGGATTTCCAATGCCATATCGCGTAGAGTCACTGGCAAACACCGAACAAATCAAGCATCTCATTCAGGGAATCCTGAACATCGATGATTCTGAAGTCCAGGAAGCGGCTTCCTCAGAAAGCGAGTTCATTGAAGGACAGGGTTTTTGAAATACCCGGCTAAGAACGCATTAATTGCAAGTGATAAGCGACTGTGAGTGAAACACAGGTGACGATCACTGCAGTCCGCAGCCGCATTCATTGCCTGTTTCAGCAAAAATCCGGATAAGGCTGCATCATATCCTCAAATCTAGTCCCGCGACGTATGAGGCGTGCTTGCCCCTGGGACACCAGCACTTCAGCGGGAAGGGGACGCAGATTGTAGTTAGACGCCATCGACATCCCGTATGCGCCGGCATCAAGGATTGCAATCCGGTTCCCTATCTCCGGACAACTCAGCTTCCGGGTCACCCCATCCTCAGCGCGGCTGAAGATGTCGCCACTCTCACAGATATTGCCCGCCACAACAACTTCCTCGTGTGGAAGGTCCCCGCGGGTTGCATTTATTATGCGGTGATAGGAGCCGTACAGAATCGGACGGATCAAATGATTGAACCCTGTGTCAATGCCGACAAACCGGTATTGCGGCGTCTCGGAAATATCCGTCACGGTTGCCAACAACGTTCCAGCGGGACCGACCAGGTAACGGCCCGGTTCGATTTTCATTTTTAGCTGCGCACGGTATTTTGAGCAAAAATCACGGAAGCGCATCATCATTGCCCGGCCGAGTTCTTCTATATCCAGCGGGGCCTGATCATCCCGATAGGGAATATCGAACCCGCCTCCAAAATCAATGAACTCTAAATCCGGAAAATCTTTTGCTACATCCAGCACGAGTTCCATTGCTGCCAGCATCTGTTCGGGATGGCGTATTCCAGTGCCGATATGAGAATGGACCCCGATCAGGGTGAGACCGTGTTTGTCTGCCTGTGAAAAAATATTATTCACAGACTCATAGTATATGCCAAATTTGGACTCCGGCCCACCCGTGATGCAGTGCGCATGATGCCCGGCACCCATTCCAGGATTGATTCTCACCGAAATCTGGGTTCCCGGGTATCTTTCTCCATACAGCCTCAGCAGTTCAAGTGATCCCAGATTTACGGGTACCTCATTCCGTACACAATATTCAACCTCCGCAAACGAGGTGTTATCTCCGGTGAACAGAATCTGCCCTGGATTAAAACCGAGTTCAAGCGCCAGACGCACATCCCAGGGTGAAACAGTGTCTACCGAGGCACCAAGGTCACGCAGCAATGCAAGCAATGATGGATTGTAATTGGCTTTCATGGCATAATGAATCTCGACTTGTTCGGCGGAAAAACTGTTCCGCATCCTTCTGAAACGATCCTGGATCACTCCTTCCTCATATACGTACAACGGGGATCCATACTCGCGCATCAGTGATTCTACAGACAAGCCTCCAAAGTGCATGACTCCGTCAATGTATTCCATTATTTTTTAATGCAAATTTGGTTTAACTGGATTGCGTGGGATGCAGAATTAATGTAGGAACCCGACGGTTGTAACTTGTTTTATTCATCCAGCATTTCCTGTTATCCTGTCAAAACTCTGTTGAAAAAAACTGGTTTGAATGCAATTTAAGGGGTCAACACGCAAAACTCAATCCATCCTCATGAAGTGAAAACGAACGTTACCTGGCTGCGTGTTGTATTGGTCTGGACAGGTGTAGTCGTGATGGCAGTGGTCGTTTTTCTGCTGGTGCGCCTGCAGATGTTCGTACACCAGCCCAATGTCCAGATTTCCACCAGGCTGAAATTCGACAATGTATCAACAGCCAAGGCTCTCGATCAGTTGCCAACGCAAGACAATGCATCTTTGCTTTCGTTAAATGCCTCCGAAAATTCGAACCGTGACCGCTCCAACCTACTGGAAACAAAAGAGCCATTCTGGCAGGTCATCGACTCCCGGGAAAAAGATCCCCCGCTTGATCAATGGTTGACAGTTTTGGTTCAAAATAAAGCGAAAATCGATTTAAGCCTCACTCCGGAATCGACCCAGGATTGGGAGTGGGTGAAAAAAGGCAACAAGATCAGGGTGCAATTCCGTTCAGAACTTGATGCGCGCAAAGATATCCTGGCAAGAAAAAAGCAGGGAAAGTATTCCGTCCAACTGCTTTCCCTGGGAGAAAACAAATTTTCTCTTGCCGTCACCTTTATGCGAAGATTAATTCTTGATGGTCACTATGCATATCTCCATCGAACAGAGCAACAGTATGAAGAAAAATACTGGTATCGATTGCGCGTTGGGTTTTTTAAAAATGCACAGGACGCCATGTCTGTGGGGAAGGAAATCTACGAGAAATACAGGCAGGAAAAGTGGATTTCAGACCGTTACTGGCCGGTTATCCCCAGTTCAAGGGAACTGTCACGAGAGTTGATTGACTTGAAACAACCCATGAATAAACCGTGGATCATCCAGATTCCCCTTTTTGATCAGATGCAGCCTGCCCTTGAATCGCTTGCATCCTTTTCACTGGATACTGATTTCAGTTATATTTCCCGGATCATCCCCACAAAAACCATGCTTCCTGTATACCGCATCCGGGTGGGGTTCCACGAAACACAAGAGGAAGCCCTAACGCAAAAAAAGATTCTGGCGAAAAAACATCCTGTCTTCAAATCCGCCAAAGTGTATTCGCTTCAATAGCGCATCCTTCCTTGTTTAACCCGAATACAACCGCAGACGATGAAATCCAATTGTCTGCAACTGTACCTTCTAGAACAAGCAACGTCATGTATTGCAGATGAAACGAGACTGTGATTTCCTCATAATCGGCGCGGGCATCGCAGGAGCGTCAGTTGCCTACCATCTTGCAGAACAAGGGAAGGTAATGATACTCGAGAAGGAACAGCACCCCGGGTACCATGCTACCGGGCGTTCAGCAGCCCTTTTCGCGGAAATTTACGGCAATGCAGTCATCCGTGCCCTGACCACCGCGAGCAGGGATTTTTTCCGAGATCCCCCTGAAGGTTTTTCTGAAACATCACTGTTCCGCCCTCGCGGAGTGATGATGCTGGCAAGGTCGGATCAGCTTGAAGCTCTGCAAGAATTACATGAGACCACACGCGGATTATGCCCAACCGTGGAATTGCTGAACACTTCCGGGGTGAGAAAACTCGTTCCGGTGCTGCGTGAGCAATACGCGGCAGCCGCGGTTTATGAACCAAACTCCCACGATATAGAAGTTTCCGCGCTGCACCAGGGTTTTCTCAAAGGCATGAGGAAAAGAGGAGGGGAACTGTTTCTTGAAATAGAAATGAAATGCGCTGATATGCACCATGGCGGTTGGATGGTTGAAACTAACGAAAGCAGGTTTCACACACGTGTGCTGATTAACGCCTCCGGCGCCTGGGCGGATCGGATCGCATTGACTTCCGGGGTGCGGCCTTTGGGAATAACACCCAAAAGGAGGTCCGTGCTGACATTTTCTCCTCCTCAAAACACATCCCCGGTTAAATGGCCAGCGGTTGTTGATGTCGAGGAACAGTTTTACTTCAAACCCGAAGCCGATCAACTACTGGGGTCGCCAGCGGATGAAACTCCAGTCGAACCCTGCGATGTGCGACCCACGGATTGGGACCTTGCAGTTGCAGTGGATCGTATTGAAAAAGCGGTCGATTTCAAAATTCCCCGTGCTTTCCGGACATGGGCGGGATTGCGCACTTTTGCCTCTGACAAATCCCCGGTGGTGGGTTATGACAAGGGGGCTCCAGGCTTCTTCTGGCTGGTCGGTCAAGGCGGTTACGGCATACAGACATCCCCTGCCCTCTCTCATTTAGCTGCGTCACTTGTACTCAATAGGGGTATTCCGGAAGATTTAGCAGCATATAAAATCAGTGAATCCAGCCTTTCGCCGGATCGATTTCAAAAATGATTGACTGATCTTCTGCTTTCTCATTCATTCACTTTTGCGGAGTATTTTTTAGACATGCGCGGTTTAGAAGCCTATTTCCTTGTAAATCCTTGACTATGCATGTTATGTTAATTTTTCCTCCAAGTCTGAAAGTCCGCGGCTTAAGTTTCATCCTGAACCGCTTTCTTTCGAATGAGAACAGCCTGGGTAGCTACTTTTGCTGATCTCGTTTTTTAATCCATTATGGATTGTTTCATAATCTAAAGGAGAGACATGAACAAAAAGACCATCCTCAGAAATCTCGCATTAGCGGCCATCGGTGCAATGATCCTGCCCGCCTTTGCGACGGCTGATGTCAAAATGGGCATCATCCTCGGCTTCACCGGGCCGATTGAATCACTGACGCCTGACATGGGTGCGTCCGCGGAACTGGCTTTCAAGGAAGCCTCAGATTCCGGCCTGCTGCTGGGAGGTCAGAAGATAGACGCGATTCGTGCAGACTCAACCTGCATTGACGCGGGTGCGGCGACTGCTGCCGCGGAAAGACTGGTGACCTCGGACAAGGTGGCCGGCATCATGGGCGCCGACTGTTCCGGCGTCACAACCGCCATCGCCAACAATGTTGCGGTTCCGAATGGTGTGACAATCATTTCCCCCTCCGCTACTTCCCCTGCGCTGACAACAATTGCTGACAACGGGTACTTTTTCCGTACCGCCCCTTCCGATGCACGCCAGGGTCAGGTAATCGCCCAAGTCACAGTTGAACGGGGAATCAAGAATGTAGCGGTAACATTCACCAAAAACGATTACGGCCAGGGCCTGGCAGATTCTTTTGCAGGCGCCTTCAAGGCACTCGGCGGCAAAGTCACAGCGGTTGTGCCCCATGAAGACGGAAAAGCCGACTACTCCGCAGAAGTGGCTTCTCTGGATGCCTCTGGCGCGGATGTCCTCGCGGTATTCGGATATGTAGACCAGGGCGGACGGCACATGATACAGACTTCCCTGGACCAGGGAGCATTTGACAAGTTCATCCTGGCGGACGGCATGTATGGCGATTCCCTGTTGCAGAATGTAGATGGAGACCTCTCGGGGACCTTTGGGACAGTCCCGGGTACCGATTCAAAAGGCGCGGCAACTTTTGCGGAGATGGCAAAAGCAGCCGGAATCAAGGCGGGCGGTCCATTTACCGGGGAGTCTTATGATGCTGCGGCGCTGCTGATCCTTGCCATGCAGTCCGCGGGTTCCACCGACAGCGCGGCCATTGCTTCGAACGTGATGGCAGTTGCCAATGGGCCGGGAGAGAAGATCATGCCCGGCGAACTGGCCAAAGGATTGAGGATCCTCGCCAGCGGAGGAACAGTTGATTACGTAGGCGCTTCCAACGTGGAACTCACCGGAGTCGGTGAAGCTTCCGGTTCCTACAGGGAATACGAAGTCCAGAACAAGGCGTTCCAGACTGTCAGGTTCCGTTAATACCTTTCAAACATTTACCCTGTTCCGGTTCTCATAACCGGGGCAGGGTATTGTTCCCCCGGATTTTAAATCCTCTCCGGAACCTTTTCCGGCAGCACCCCCCTTGGACTGAACCTCAACACCAGCACCAGAATAAGGCCCATCAGGACCATGCGCATGTGCGGCGCCACTTCAAAAAGATGCTGACGAAGCGGGTTTGTTTCCGCCAGCATTGAGTTTACCAATCCTGCCAGCCAGAGGGCGGCTGGTTCCGCCTCAATCCAGACAAACCATGTTATGAACGCACCGATCACAGCGCCGAGGTTGTTGCCGCTTCCTCCTATAATCACCATGACCCAAATCAGAAAAGTGAAGCGAAGGGGAATGTAGGATCCCGGTGTAAACTGGCCATCAAGGGTGGTCAGCATGGCGCCTGCAACGCCGATCACCGCCGAACCAATGATGAAAACCTGGCGGTGCCGGTGAGTCACATCTTTACCCAAAGCTGCCGCTGCGACCTCGTTGTCTCTGATAGCACGCATCATCCTGCCCCAGGGCGAGTTAAGCGCGAGCATGGCGAGAGCAAGGATGGATAACAGCACAACCAGGAAAAGCCCTGAATAACAAAGCTTGACGAATACTCCTGAACTGAGGAGAACCGTTTCTCGTAGTGCATCTGCACCGGCAATAGTATCCGCAAATTCCTTTCCGTGCAGCCTTTTCACCATCTCGACAAACCACTCGGACTGTTGAAGATCAACTTCGTATGGTACCGGGCGCGGTAGCCCAGTCACGTTTTTCACTCCACGCGTCAACCAGTCTTCGTTCTTGAGAATAGAAACCATGATTTCGGATATTCCTAGAGTGGCTATGGCGAAATAGTCGGATCGCAATCCAAGTGCGATCCTCCCAACCAGCCAGGCCAATCCCGCGGCAGCCAGACCACCAACTGCCCAGGAAAGCAGCACCGGCAGGCCAAGTCCGCCAAGAAAGCCGGTTTTGGCGGTTTCTACGGCTTCGATACTTGACGAGGCCCCTTCGTAGAAAAAACGCATGATACCGTATCCCACCAGCACCACGGCAGTCATAGTCAGGGATCGAGTGCGCCCTCTGTGCATCCGTTTCCACACCACTATCCCCAGCGTGATCGTTATGATTAGGGCGGCGAATGCGAAGCCCAGTTCCGCTCCGCCAGCTTCCCAGGTTTTTCTGACCGGAGCATAGGAAACGAGAATGGCCGCCAAGCCTCCAACCGCGGTAGAGGCCATAACTCCTGCGTTAAACAGCCCGGCATATCCCCACTGCATGTTGAGTCCCATTGACATGACCGCGGATATCAGGCACAGGTTCAGGATCGCCAGCATCACGTTCCAGGACTGTCCAAATCCAACCGCCAGCAGCAGCAGGACAATGATAGAAAAACTGAAAGTTGCCCGCATTGTCTGGTTCACAGAAGCCTCCCGCGTAATATCCCTGTCGGTCTTACCAAAAGTACCAGGACGAGTATCAGAAAGGATACCGCGAATTTGTAATCTGTTGCGAGAAACTGCATAAGACCCTCCGGCGCAAGTTCGGAAGGAAGCAGGTATTTCAAAAACTTTTTGAACGCATAGGTCGCGGTTACCTCCGAGAAGGCGACGATGTACCCGCCAAGTATAGCGCCTACAGGCTGGCCGATTCCGCCTACAATTGCGGCGGCAAAAACTGGGAGAAGCAGATGGAAATATACCAGTGGCTTGTAACTCTTGTCCAAACCGTAGAGAACCCCGGCCAACGTTGCCAGTGCAGCGGTGATGATCCAGGTCACCAGCACCACACGTTCAGGATTGATGCCCGAAAGCAGGGCCAGGTCTTCATTGTCGGAAAAAGCCCGCATAGCCTTGCCCGTTCGGGTGCGTTGAAGAAACCAGAACAGTACCGCCACCGCAAGCACTGCTAAAACTACGGTCAACACCTGCGTCTGCTTCAATGCCAGGCCCTCGTTCAGTCCGGTGATTTTTTTGAAAACCCCTGCTTTTATCAGGAATTTCCGACCATCCCTGAAAATGATTTCGTCGGTACCGATGAACATTCGGACGATGCCGTTAAGCATAAACATTACCCCCACTGATGCTATGACGAAAATCACCGGGCGGCTTTTGCGCAAACGGTAAAAACGGAACACGGAACGTTCGGCGCCAATTGCCAGCAGCGTTGTGATCAGGATTGCCAATGGCAAAGCCAACAGCGCAGTGGGTAGGAATCCAGCGGAAATGCCAATGGACTGAAACCACCAAGTGATGAAAATGGTGCACATGGCGCCGAAGGACATCATCTCTCCATGGTAGAAGTTGGCGAAGCGCAGGATGCCGAACACCAGAGTCACCCCAACCGCACCAAGAGCAAGCTGCGATCCATACGAAAGTGATGGTATCAGCACATAGTTCGAGAGCAATACCAAGGCATTCAGCAGGTCTGTCGCGTATTCCAATTCCTTGTCCTCAACTGGTTATAAAGGTCATCCCCCCAAAAATGAACGACGCACCTCAGCATTGGCCAGCAAGGCTTCACCAGTGTCGGTGAAGCGGTTTTCACCGGTGACCAACACGAACCCGTGATCGGCAATCCCCAGGGCCTGTCTGGCGTTTTGCTCCACCATCAATACCGCTACGCCGGTACGTTTCACTTCAATAATCCGCTCAAACAGTTCATCCATTACTATTGGTGAAACACCCGCGGTAGGTTCATCAAGCATCAGCACCGAAGGCTGCGTCATCAGTGCGCGTCCAACCGCCACCTGCTGGCGCTGTCCTCCAGAGAGTTCGCCAGCGACCTGTTTGCGTTTTTCCTTCAGCACAGGAAACAGATGAAATACCTGTTCCATCGTTTCTGAAATGTCATCCCGCCGCAGGTAAGCGCCTATTTCCAGGTTTTCTTCCACTGTAAGGGTGACAAAAACATTTTGATTTTGGGGCACAAAGGCCAATCCGCGTCGTACCCGCTGCTGTGGAGACAGACCGGTTATTTCCTGACCATCGAGAAACACCTTACCCTTGCGAAGACGAATCATACCCAGAATGGCTTTCATGGCGGTGGACTTTCCTGCACCGTTTGGCCCCACCACCACCGCTATTTCTCCACGATCCACAGCTACGAAACATCCGTTGAGAATGTCCGCGCCGCCGTAACCGCCGGTAAGTTCTTCTCCGACAAGAAAACTCATCCCGTCAGCCCCTCATGTGTTTTTTTTGCCCCCACTCCTAAATATGCCTCGATCACATCCTCGTTTGCTTTTACCTCATCGGAACTACCCTCAGCCAGCACCATACCTTCCGCCATTACTATCACCGGATCACAAAGTCTGCTGATAAAATCCATATCGTGTTCAATCATGCAGAAAGTGTAACAACGATCCCTGTTCATACTCAGGATTGCATCGCCAATATCTTTCAGCAAAGTTCTGTTTACTCCCGCTCCCACTTCGTCAAGCACCACAACTTTGGCATCCACCATCATTGTCCGGGCCAGTTCCAGCAGTTTCTTCTGCCCACCGGAGAGGTTTCCGGCAAGTTCATCAGCGACATACTTGAGATTCAGAAACTCGATCACTTCCTGGGCTTTTGCACGGTTTTCTTCCTCCTGAACCCGGACCATCCCGCGTCTAAACCAGGCGCCCAACAGGGACTCTCCAACTTGCAGGGGAGGCACCATCATCAAATTTTCCCTAACAGTGAGAGTGTGAAACTCGTGGGCAATCTGGAATGTCCGCAACAATCCCTTGGAAAACAACTGATGCGGTTTCAGTCCGGTGACATCTTCACCATCGAGCATAATGCGTCCGCTTGTAGGAGGGATGTTGCCTGCAATAAGATTGAAGAGTGTGGTCTTTCCGGCCCCGTTGGGACCGATCAGACCGGTTATTGATCCCCGCTTAATTCTCAAGTTCACGCCATTGACGGCTTTAACCCCACCAAAATGTTTTACGAGGTTGTGTACTGAGATCACAATTTGTTTGGGGACGGACTTCCGGAGTGATAAATCGCAGGAGGGTCCTGCGGAGGATTGACTGGATGGCCTATATGATGTCAGCTGTAGAGAAAGTCACCCGAGTGTATGGATGAATGCAACAAGAGGTTGGCTCGTGAAAGTTTCTCATAGCCGTGTAAATGAACTGCCTACGACACATAAATAATTATCTTTAATGATGAACTCGTAAAAAGTCCCAAAACGCACAATTTCGTTCTCGTAACTCATTGAAATCATTAGATGCAAAAAACCGGATTTCGACTTTTTACGAAACCATCTTTTATCACTTATGCTATCCCGAATACACATCAGAAATCAATCCTGAAAATCATTGATGATCAGGAAATTCTGAATTTCAATGAAAAGAACTGATAAGTTGAATAATCTCCAGCATTACATGATTAAACCGCCTCCAGCCAGCAGCACTTGACCGCTGATATAATTCGATTCAGGAGAACAGAATAGGTAGACTGCTCCTGCGGCTTCTTCCGGTGTTCCACCGCGTCCAAGTGGGATCATTTGGTGCATTACCTTGAGCATTTCCGGACGGATGCCCATTTTGATTTCATGATCTCCAATGGATGCTGTCTGCGCCTCACCGTCAAGTGCCTGGGTCATCCGTGTTTCAATCAATCCGAAAGCCACACAGTTGACATTTACATTGTAACGTCCCCATTCTTTTGCCAGTGTGCGGGTCATTCCAATCATCGAAGATTTTCCAGCCGCATATGCCATTTGTCCGGCATTGCCATAAAGCCCGGCAATTGAGGAGACGTTGACCACTTTTCGGCATACGGCTTTCCCTTCGGCTTTTTCTTTTTTCGCCATCTCCCTGATAGGACCTGAGGCTGCCCTCAGAATACGAAAAGGCGCCATCGTGTGAACATCCAACATGGCTTGAAATTGCTCGTCTGTCATTTTCTGAATCACTGCATCCCAGGGATAACCGGCATTGTTGACAATGATATCCAGTCCTCCAAAATTATCCATTGCCGTTTTCACAAACTGTTCGCCGAACCCGGCTTCCGTCACATCACCAACGCATACAGCGGCTTTTCTCGCGAGTTTATTTACCTTGACCAGAGTTTTTTCAGCAGGAGCTTCGTCCAAATCGTTGATTACGATGTTCGCGCCTTCTTCAGCCAGTTTGAGTGCGATTGCCTGTCCAATCCCCCTTCCTGATCCGGAGACCAGAGCGACTTTTCCTTCAAGCTTTTTCATTGAAACCATTCCTTATGATTGGTTTGAAACCAGATATTTTAATTATCTGCAGGAACCAGTATAAACCGGATAAACAGCAAAGGGAGCAAACCAAGGAATTAAAAAAACCAGCACCTCCTGTTTGTCCTTTCTGAAATTATTAGTGACCAAAATTCATTTCCCTGCAGCTACACCGCTTTCAATCAGTTTATTTATTTCTCTTCCGGAGTAACCGGCTTCTTCCAGCACGCTACGGGTTTGTTCTCCGTAACTAGGCGGAAACGGCAAATCCGTTTTTGTACCTTCCCAATCCACAGCCGGCGGCTGCATGCGGATGGATTTGCCTTCCGGCGTGGTGGTAGTTATGCGTTTGCGCCTCAGCGCTTCCAGTTCTCCGACCTGCGGAATATTCAAAATAGGTGCATTCGGTATTGATGCATGTCGCAGTTCTTCCGCAAGTTCGGTACTGGAAATTCCCGTGGTGATTGCCGCAATATCATGGTGAATCCGCACACGATCTGACAGGCGTCCAGCATTTGTATCGCGGTTTTTATTGGAGACTGCACGGAAACGCGGGATTTCCGTCAGTCGACGCCACTGCGCATCACTACCGATGGCCATCAGCAAAAAACCGTCTGTGCATGGATATGCATTGGTTGGAATGAACTTGCGGTGTTCGTTCCCGGAACGCGTAATTTCAGAGGGATCACAATCAAAATCGACCAACGGCAGCGTCGTAATCAACCAGGACGCGGCAGCCTGCAGCATGGAAACGTCGATGCGCCGTCCATGACCTGATATTGAGCGCTCTGCCAGCGCAAGGCAAACCCCGGCATAGACTTCATCACCGGCTTTGAGATCAATCAATGGTATTCCGGAAGCCATCGGCGGGCCGTTCGGATCACCCGTGAGTTCCATGTGCCCTGCCATCGCCTGCATCATCGGGTCGTAACCCGGCACATTAGGATAATCCGGGCCCATCGCCGAAATGCCGGCCCAGATTAAATCCGGCTTGGCCGAACGGAGAGTTTCGTAATCGATGCCGAACTGCTCGTAACGTCCGGGAAGTGTGTTGCAGCAGAAAACATCAATATTCAACTCCTTTATAATCTGCCTGATGGCTTTGTGTGCCTGTGCGTCTTTGAGATTCAGAGCAATAGATTCCTTGCCCACATTTGGCGCGATGAAGTAACTGTGCCGTGTATCATCCGCGATCTTCGCGCCGATATAGCGGTTTGGGTCACCTGGCAAGTGATTCCCCACCGGCGCTGCTTCAACCCGGATTACACGCCACCCCAGTTGCACAAAACGCAGCGTGGCGTATGGCATTGCCAGGGCTTGTTCAACAGATAGTATTGTGCCTTGCATGATCTGCAATTACTGATTTGCAAGTCATCTTCGCAATTGATTAAAACCGGATCGGTTCCTGATAACGTCCGAAAACCTCAACCATCACATTCGTCATTTCACCAACCGTGGCGTAGGTTTTGACTGCATCAATCAGGGCAGGCATCACGTTCATGTCCATTTGCACGGCCTTCCTCAACTGCGACAGCGAGCTTTCAACTTCTTTCTTGTTGCGTGTGTGGCGGAGGTTTTTCAACCCTTCAACCTGAGTTTTTGCATCCTGTTCATTGTAGGGATGCAGTTCCACTTCGGGAGTTTCCTCGTTTTCATCCACGTAACAGTTCACCCCGATTTTGCGGAATTTTCCAGATTCGATATCTTTTTGATGGCGGTACGCCTGCGCGGACACCTGTGCCTGTATCCTGCCTTCAGCAACGGCATTAACGATCCCGCCTTTCGCGTCTACTTCCTGCATTACGGCAACAATCCTTTTTTCCATGTCATTGGTCAGGGTTTCTACATAGTAACTCCCCCCCAGGGGATCAACTGTGTCCGCAAGCCCTATTTCCTCGACAAGCAGCTGCATGGTTCGCAATGAAATATGCTGCGCCTTGGGACTGGGAATTGTGTATGCCTCATCATAACAACACAATGCCATTGTCTGCGCCCCGGAAAGGGCGCCCACTAGCGCGTAAAAAGCGCCGCGCACGATGTTGTTTTCCGGCTGCTGGATGGTCAATCCGCTGCCGCCACCGCCGGCTATCATTCTCAGCCACCCTGATTTTGGATTTTTCGCGCCGTATTCTTCCAGGATTATCTTAGCCCATAGCCTCCGCGCGGCACGGAACTTAGCCACCTGTTCAAACAGGTTTCCGAAGATGTTGAAATTGAACGAAAGCCGCCCCGCGAATTCGTCAATGTCCAAACCGCGCTTCAAAACATCGTCAATATAAGCTTTTGCAATGCAGAACGCGTATCCGATTTCTTGTGCCGGATTCGCGCCGGATTCCCGAATGTGGTATCCGCAAGCACTTACGGGGCTGTATTTCGGAGCGTTTGCCGCGCAATATTCCACGGTGTCTGCCACCAGTTTCATGGATGGCTTAACCGGAAAAACCCAAGTACCGCGCCCGATGAATTCCTTAAGAATGTCGTTTTGGGCGGTTCCGCGCAGTGTTTTGAGATAGTATCCCCGTTTTTCCGCCATGGCAAAATACATGGCGATTAAAATTGCCGCCGCACCGTTGATGGTCAAAGAGACAGTGATCCTGTCAAGGTCAATGCCGTCAAATGCAATCTCAAAATCACGCAGCGAGTCCACGGCCATGCCTACACGCCCGACTTCCCCTGATGCTTCCGGCGCATCGGAATCATAGCCACACTGTGTTGGCAAATCGAATGCCACATTCAACCCGGTTTGTCCGTTGCGTATCAGATAGTGGAACCTCTCGTTGGTGTCCGCGGCATTGGCAAACCCGGTGTACTGGCGCATGGTCCATGGACGTTTGCGGTACATGTGCGGGTGGATTCCACGAGTAAACGGAGGTTCTCCGGGGATGCTTGTATCGAACCCACCGGAACCTTTGACATCCTCCTCGGTATAGAGGGTCTTGATACGGATTCCGGATTCGTTGATAACTGGGTTGTCGACACCAGGTTTTGTCATGTCCGGGATCCGATTATCAGTTTCAGTTTTCATGAGAAATACCTCCGGATCTCAGAACTGATTTCATCCAGCGGTGTACCCGTGGGGAAAACACCACGGTATCCCAACCTGCGCAGTTCATCACGATCATTTTCCGGTATGTTCCCCCCGACAATCCAGAGCTTATCGTTAAGTTGTTGAGCAATGAAAAGGTCCCGGAGTTTTGCACATAGAGGCAGGTGCGCACCGGAAAGTATGGAAACGCCAATGACGTCAACATCTTCGTCCCGGGCGGCCGCAGCTATGGCTTCGGGGGTCTGCCGCAACCCCAGGTAGATGACTTCAAATCCAGCGTCCTTCAAACCGTGCGCGACCACTTTTACGCCCACGTCATGACCGTCCAACCCTGGTTTGGCAAGCAATATTCGGATTTTTCGTTTCATTATTTGACAGGGATAGTGGATAAATCAAAGCCCCTTGGCAATGATCAGTTTCAGAATTTCACTGGTCCCTCCCCCGATCAGCGTGAAGCGGATATCCCGCAAGTATCGCTGAACAGGGTATTCCATAGCATAACCGTAGGAAGCAAGCACCCGCGCAGCCTTGTCGCACACTGCCGCAGCGCTTTCAGAGGCAAACAGTTTTGCCATTGCGGATTCCTTATGGTGCGGCTTGTCATTATCGTGGAGCCACGCCGCATACCGCACCAGATGAATGGCGGCTTCAAGGTCTGTGGCCATTTCGGCGAGTTTCATCTGAACCGCCTGAAAGCGGTTGATTGGCTTGCCGAACTGTTGTCGCTCTCCGGCGTAACGCACGGCTTCCGCCAGCGCTGCCCGGGCCGTGCCGACCGCCATTGCCCCAGTAATTATGCGGATTTCCGCCAGTAGTTTGCGTAAGTGTTCTTCTCCGTCTCCTTCTTTTTTACTCAAACGGTGGCCCTGAGGAACATGGCATTCGTCAAACGAAACCTCAGAAGTCTGAAGGGCCCACACACCCATTTTCCCGATGGCCCTTCCCACGCTTATGCCCTTGAAATCTTTTTCAACCAGGAAAATACTCAATTTCCCCTCCGCTCCACACTTCGCGAATACCGTGAAGAAATCAGCCACCGGTGCGGATGTGACCCACGTTTTTTGACCAGTGAGTTTGTACCCCCCATTCGTTTTTTCAGCATAAGTGGCTATGCTTCCCAGATCACTTCCGGCGTTTGGTTCTGTCATGCAGATTGCACCGATTTTTTTTCCTTTTAACGCCGGTTTTAACAGCCGTTGATGTATTTTATCGCTTCCAAGCATTTGCAAAAACTTGGTTCCCATCAACGACTGCATAGCGGCGCAACCGGCAAGTGATAGTGAACCGCGCGCGATTTCCGTCAATGCCAGACAGAAGGTTTGCAAATCCGCGTCAACGCCGCCTACATCATCAGGATAACGCATGGCGAAAAAACCCAAATCACCGAGCTTCCGGAAAAGCTCCTCCGGGAAAGCGTGCGCCTCATCGATCTCCTCTGCCTGGGGAGCTATCTGCTCATCACTGAAACGGGCGAACGTTTCCTGAACCAGTTGCTGCTCGCTGGAAAGATTGAAGTCCATTTATTGAATAACTCGCACGGGAAACCAATTATTGTAATTCTGAAGACCTCTTCAGAAAGAAAATACATTCCATCATCAGAACAAACATAATTAAATCTATTACCCCAAAAAGCGCGACAAAAACGATGTGCGGCACATCACCAACACTAAAATAGAAAAATGATACTGTGCAGTATGCAAGTTTGTACAGTGCCCCAACGGTAATCAGATCGAGGTTCTTATAAAAATCTCCTCTATAAATAAGCCAGTAGGCTATACCTATGACAAAAAGGAAAGCACCGATCAGAGAGATATAACCGCCAAAAACAGGCAACTTATCAACTATGCCCAGTACACTGAACGCCAATTCATAAAAGAAAATGAAGAGTATGCCGAGGACTATGTCATAAACTGCACATAAAAGAAAAAGAAGGCGGTAATATCTTTCTCTTTTTTCACTCATTTGTATGGATTTAATATCCACAATACGATTGACTTCAAGTTAAAGATCATCCACTCCATAAACATTCCGCGCCGCTTGTGGAGAAATTACTCCGTTTCTAACTTCTTCCTTTATTTTCGCATGGTCACGGCTTTTGGGATTGCCGTATCCTCCGCCGCCGCCGGCGATTTGGTGGTAGTGAGTTTCTTTAGGCACACCCATGATGAGGTCTTTGTTGTTGGGGGTAACTTTTCTTCCGTCCAGATAGGTCAATTCAATGGTGTTTAAAATACTATCCTTGCCTCCGAAGAGGCCGAAAGCGGGTTCAAAATCACCGTCACCAAAGACCACGACCTGTGTGTCGTCGGAGCCTATCAGAAAATTCGTTTCCACCCCCAGCCCTCCGCGCCATTGACCGGCGCCGGCGGAATCGGTGACATATTCATGTTTAAGCAGACGATGCGGGGTTTGCTGTTCAAACATTTCATAATCCTGATCGAGAACGCCTCCGGACGCGTCTATCATGCCTATGTGATCGTAACCGTCGGTTCCACGCATCGCTCCGGAACCACCTTTCAACCCCATGAATCCGATATCCACATAACGCTCGTTTTTTTCCGCATCGAACCCGGCAGTGAGTGAACACAGCAGATTGTTCCATCCCGCTGTGACACGCTCAGGAATAACCGGAGCCAGCGCCCTGATGACTGCATCGGCATTCGGTGGACATAGGTGGTTACCGAAAGTTGTCGCCTTCGGGTAGGAAGCATTGAGGATGGAGCCATCAGGTATGGTGATCATAATCGGGGTGACCATCCCTTCATTGTGAGGAATATCCGGGTTCACCATCTGCAAAAAAGTTAGCAGTGTCGCTGATGCGCTCGAGGTGTAAGTGCCATTGACAAACCCATTTGTTTGCTTATCAGTTTCGGAATAGTCGAATGTGATTGCGTTGTCTTCCACCACTATCTTAACTCTGATAGTGAACTCGCTTCCTTCATGATGGCCATCGAAATAGACATTCCCTTTCCCGGTGTAGATTCCGTTTGGGATTTTGGCTATCTCCGCTTCCATCATTTTCCGGGTGGCGTCAAACAGGGCTGATTTATGAGATTCAAAATGCAGGAGGCCGTATTTTTTCAACATTTCCTGCACCCGCCGTTCCCCGACTTTGCAGGCGCCCATCTGCGCTTTCATATCATGCCGGACGATTTCCAGACGGATGTTTGCAAAAATCAGGTCCCACACATCCCGGCGCAGCTTTCCCTTTTCATACACTTTCACCGGGGGTATCCTGAGCGCTTCCTGCCAGACTTCGGTGGCATTGGGGTTATAACCGCCCTGCACATTTCCCCCGATGTCTGCCTGGTGTCCCTTTACAGCGGTCCAGGCCACCAGTCTGTTCTCATAAAAAACAGGCCGGAACACAGCAACATCGTTATTCTGGTTTCCATAACTGAAGACGTCATTGTGGAATATGACATCCCCTTGATGAATATCATCTCCAAAATAATCAACTAGATAGCGGCATACAGGGGCCAGCGAGAAAGCCAGAATCGGCAGGTTTTCGGTTTGTTCAAGCATGTTCCCATGTGCATCATAGAGACCCGTAACAAAATCCTTTGCCTCGCACAAAATCGGTGAACGCGTGGTTTTTTCCACAACAATGCTCATTTCATCAGTGATCGATTTAAATGTGTTTGCGTATACTGAAAGGAAGATAGGATCAATTTCGATCATGGTGAAATTACGGAATTTAAGTTTGATACGATTACAAGATCAACAAAGAGAATTATAAACCCATTGGACCATCTTTATTATGAACCTGCCTCTCTTAACTTCAGCTGCGCTTTAACGTTAAGGACATGTATGGATCACATTTGCAATCGAAAGACCTGCTGACGAAAACCGCGGTGGTCACCTGCTCTATCATCGCAGGGCCTTGAATGCGGTGACCCGGACGCAGCCTGTGTCCATCGTAAACCGGCACAACTTGAAAATCCTCATCCTCAAATACATAAATCCTGCGCCGCTCCTTGAAAGCTTCGGAGGGATCGGGATTGCCCGGAGAGTCCTTCCTCTGGCCAGGTTTCACAGTCTTCCCCAAAGACTGCACACGCACATTTATGATTTCAATCGGGGTCCCGTCTTCTTCCAGGGTGTATCCATACAAGCGGCTATGTTCGTCATGAAAAGCTTTTGTTATCCCTTCAATATCTCGTTTTTCGAAAACCTGTGCAGACACCGGAAATGAAACCTCGTGGTACTGCTTGAGGTAACGGCAATCGAATTTGATCAGGTGCGCCTGCCGGTCATTGGGAATCATGGCCTCTTTGAGCAAGCTGCTTCCCTCTCTTTGCATTTCTCCAACCATGCTTCCCAGCTTTTCCCAATCGATATGGTCGAGACGCGAAACAAAGGTACGGATAAAATCATGTTTAATATCGCTCATCAACATACCGACAGCACATAGAATTGACGATTCGCGTGGAACAATCTGCAATGGAATTTCAAGTTCATTGCAAATCAGGCAGGAATGGATCGGACCGGCGCCACCGGCCACCACCAAAGGAAACTCGCGTGGGTCAAAACCGCGCCGAATGGAAATTTCACGCACTCCCTGAGCCATGTTGGTGCAGGCAATACGGTACATCCCTGCCGCAGCACGATTTATATCAAATCCTAACGGTTTGGCAACGTGTTCTTCTACGGCGTTCCTCGAAGCCTCAACATCCAGGCGGATATGTCCTCCGGCGAAGAAATCAGGATTAAGAAAACCGAGTATCAGATTAGCGTCCGTAGTGGTCGGTAAGTGCCCGCCTTTTTGGTAACAGGCGGGGCCAGGGTCTGCCCCCGCGCTTTTTGGCCCCATGCGGAGCAACCCTCCATCGTCAATCCAGCCGATGGAGCCCCCACCTGCCCCGATGGTGTGAATGTCCAACATTGGCAAGGCAATGTGATGGCGGTCTATTTTCCCTGAATTGGCAACTATCGGGTTTTCCGCCACCAATGCCGCTTCAAAACTAGTCCCACCCATGTCAATCACAATGCACTTGCTTTGACCATTGGCCCGGGCATACACCATCCCCGCACCAGGTCCGGAAGAAGGACCGGAAAGCAGGGTCTGAACCGCGCTGGCCCTAGCATGTTCAGGAGTCATTATCCCTCCGTTGGACTGCATGATCAGCAATGCTCCCTTGAACCCCGCGTCCTTTAAACGCAGCCGCAGCTGACCTAGGTAGTGGTCCAGCTTTGGTCCGATATATGAGTTCAGCACGGTTGTGCTTACCCGTTCATAAAACCGGATTGAGGGCAGCAGGCTGGTGGAAACACTGAGATAGGCGCCAGGCATTTCACTCCGGACGAATTCGGCGGCTTGTTTTTCGTGTTCCGGATTGGTAAAGGCGTTCATAAAGCAAATGGACACTGCCTCCACACTTTCTTGCTTAAATAATTCAACTGCCTTCCGGACTTGTTCCATGTTCAAGGGGGTAATTTCCCTCCCGTTTCGGTCAAGCCGCCCTTCTACACCTATTCTCAGATAGCGCGGTACCAGCGGTTCGACATTAGTGTACCGGTTGTTGTACTGTTCTTCGCGGATGCCGCGGCGCATCTCCAGCGCATCCCGCACTCCTTCAGTAGTAATTAATCCCGATTTCGCCCCGGTTCGTGTCAGGGTGGTGTTCGTTGTAACAGTCGTTCCATGTACGATAGTGTCTATGGATGAAATAAACGGCCCTGATAAATTGATCATCCCGGCCAGTTCATTCAATCCGCTGACAACTGCAAGTGAGGGGTCGTCCGGGGTTGAAAGTACTTTGTGGATCACCGGCTCTTGTTCATCTCCGACTGCGTAGAAATCGGTAAATGTGCCTCCGACATCAATACCTATTTTCAGGGACATGATAGATTTATTATTGGTTTGCAGGAAAAACTGGATTTTTTAAATTCACGTGTTGTAAGCGTTTGGTCGGAGCATGTAATCGATGACAAACAGCATCACACTTGTTTCATCTTAACCCTACAACGTAGGGTTGGCCAGACTCACACTGAAATCATTGAATAATTCAGTTTTTTGTTTATGCTGATAAAAACAGCGGCCTAACCGTATAAGTGTCGTTGTAGGGTTAATTATTAATGCAAATCTGTATGCGCTTAATTCTATAAATCAACTCGTTCAAACACTGCGATTTATTTCTGCTATTGAAGCGCTTCCCTTCAACAAGATGTCACCGTTTTGGTTTTCAACAACAATATCCAGTTCAACCAGGTTTTCATCCGCTTCTTGTTTTTTTCCGGCAATCACACCCTTGCATGTGACAGTGTCTCCTGGATAAGCCATTGCCGAGAAACGGGTGCGGAAAGTCCGTACCGCGGATTGAGGGACCCAATGTGTCAAAAGTTGTCCAAGGAACGCCATGTTTAGCATTCCGTGCACAATCACTCCGGACAACCCTCCTGCCCGGGCTTCAGCATCATCCAGGTGTATCGGGTTGTGATCTCCTGACGCCCCGGCAAAAAGAGCGAGCTGAGTACGAGTGATCGGTCCTTTGACCAATTCTGGAATTGGATCGCCAATTTTCAACTCATCAAATTCAATTTCTTTGGGCATGACTTGTCTATTTTCAAATGTTTGTCCTAAATTTTATTTGTCAGGATTAGCTGGACAATCAAGTCTTTATCCATTGCATCCTGCATTCCCGTCAAATATCACCCGTTCCTGACCACAATCGTTGACTGCAGATCGCAAACCTTTTCTTTACGCTGGTTGGTCAGTGATGTTTCCGTCACGATGAAAAGAAGCGCCCCCCTTTTTTTTTCATATATATCCAGCACTTTCTGGGTCCCGGAAATCACGTCACCAGCGCAAATAGGTTTGTGGTAGACAAATCCTTGTTCACCATGTACAGCTTTTTCTGTCGGGATACGCATATCTTCGAGTACATTGAATGACTGTCCGGCATCCATGGCGATTGTAAAGGGGAAAGTCAGGGGAGCCGGAAGGGATATATATCCGGACTCTTGTGCAGTGGATTCTTCCCGGTAGAGTGCATCATCTTCACCGACGGCATCAGCAAAAAAACGCAGCCGACCCTTTTCCACTTCCACCGTGAAAGGGGGATACTCCTTTCCCAGGTATTCTTTGTACTTCATGAGAAACTCCGAAAATTTCCTGTAAAACAAAAAGCGTCTTGAAGCCTGTTAAACAGTTCGTTTACATTATTTTATAGATTGTAAAATTTTTCCCAATTCAGCATGCACTGGTCATGAAACGCAAGCGTGAGATTGTCAGACGCGCCACTGAGGTGTTTGAACGCAAAGGGGTCCAGGGCGCATCATTCGAGGAAATCGCTGAAGCAGTGGGCATCAAGCGCGAGGGTTTGTATTACTATTTTCGTGACCGCGTGGCCATTCTTGCGGAAATCATCCTTCCGCCCAGCGTCAACCTATTGAAAGGATTGAGGCATATTATGGATTCGTCAAAAACCTACGAAGAAAAACTCAGACTGGCGCTGGAAAACCACCTTGACCGTTTTGATCCGAACTACCTGGAAATGGCTGTTGCCCTGCGCGAACACCACATTTACGAAGCAAACAGGGAAATGGAGAAACTCCGCAAAGTCTGGAAGCAATACAGCGATTTATGGATCGAATTAATCAGTGAAGGGCAGTCTGAGGGTGTGTTCAAACCCACGCAGAACCCAAAGCTGGTCGCCTTCGGCATCCTCGGCATGTGCAACTGGCTTTCTCGCTGGTACGATCCCGCTAAAGACATTCCGGTGACGGAATTAATCGACACCTATTTCAGCATGATCCTCAGCGGCATTTCCAAAACATAAGCCGGTTTTTAGACATGGCGTCAGGAAAATCAGCCATTGCAGTATATTCCCTTTTTGCTCGTTACATCATGTAAAACCTGTAATCCCCTTTAAACATTCATGCTGCCGCTTTAGCATCCAACGCTGCTAAAACGCGTTCGGGAGTCATCGGTGGCTGGTTCAGGCGCACGCCGACAGCATCATAGATAGCATTCACGACCGCAGCGGCGACGCAACTGCTCCCCATTTCACCGATTCCTTTCGCGCCAAACGGCCCTTCAGGGTCAACACTCTCAATCAGAATATTTTCAATTTCCGGCATATCTGCTGCAGTAAAAAGCCGGTAGTCGACGAAATTCGGGTTCTTCACCCTGCCTTCTTCGACAACCAATTCCTCGCTTAAAGCATAACCCAGTCCCATTTGCACTCCTCCCTCGATTTGGCCTTCAACCGCCATGGGGTTAATCGCTCTTCCAACATCCTTTGCGCACACCAGTTTCAACACGCGTACCTGCCCGGTTTCTGTATCAACCTCGACATCTGCCATTTGCATTCCGAAACCATACGCGGGAGAAATGTTTCCATGGTATGTTTGCTTATCAACCAGTTCTGTAAGCGGATCATAAAAAGCCTTGCCAAACACCATTTCCCCACCGGTGCGGAAATGACGGCTCCGGACGGCCTTGCTCAAGCTGACTGATTTTCCGTCGGCTGCAAAGATCTTTCCGTCCCTTGCTGTAAGTGAATCCGGAGGAACGCCAAGAATTTCCGCGGCTGTTGCAAATATCTGACTCAAAGCATCTTTTGCGGCCAAGCAGGCGGCATTTCCCGCAATGAAAGTCGTTCTGCTTGCATGCACCCCAACATCCCAAGTTTTTACGTCTGTGTCACTGTTGATCACCCTCACATCATCAACTGGAACCCCCATCACCTCGGCGACCATTTGCGCCAACACGGTTTCGGAACCCTGCCCGATTTCGGTTGACCCGGTAATCAGAGTGACATGACCGAAATCATCGACTTTCACCGTTGCTCCGCAGCCGTCGCTGCGGTATATGCGCGCCCCGCCTCCGACATTGAGAGTGCCCCCAACACCACGACCACGTTTCAAGTGCGGTTGCGCAGACGGTTCCAGTTCTGTTTGCGCTTTCTTCGCAAGCACTTGCAAACATACCTCCATCCCACAGCTGGTGATCCGCAATCCCTGTTCGGTAACCGTATCAGGCTGATTTGCATTGTGAATTCTGAACTGAATCGGGTCCACGCCAAGTTTTTCCGCCAGCATGTCCATCACGCTTTCCACGTAAAACGATGACTGCGGATTTCCATATCCGCGCATGGCGCCGGTAACCAGGTTGTTGGTGTAAACACAGTCTGCCTGGAACCTGACATGAGGCACCCTGTAAAAGGACGCGGTTGTTTCCATCATCACCAGTGGGGTGGTTGACCCCCAGGACCCGTATGCACCCACGTCTAGTTGCATTGTCACGTCCCGAAAAGTGAGATCACCGTTTTTACGGGCGCCTGCCCGGATGCTAACTTCGACCGGCTGACGCTGCGGACCCGCCCGAAATTCTTCCTCCCGTGAAAAACATAGACGTACAGGCGTCCTTGCTTTTCCGGCCATGATGGCCGCAATCGGATGATATGGATAGATATCAAGTTCACGCCCAAACGCCCCGCCGATGGTCGGCTGGAAGATACGGATGTGTCTGGGCGACATTCCCAGGGCCTCCCCCAAATCACGCTGAAGCAGGAAAGGAATTTGCGTGGTGCTCCACAGCGTAAGATGTCCGTTATTGTCAAACCGAGCAACAACCACGCTGGTTTCCATGCTGGCGTGATTCACGTATGGCAGTTTGCATGTCAGTTCCACCACCACGTCGGATTCCGCTTCACCTTGCACTACATCACCATGCTGGTAGGTGTTGGTGACCAGATGATTGCTCCCATTTTCCGGATGCAGCAGCGGAGCGCCCTCGGCTAACGCGTCTGCGATGGTAAAAACGGTAGGCAACGGTTCATATTCAATTTCAATCAGTTTTACAGCCTGACGCGCAATCATTTCGTTGACTGCCACCACTCCCGCAATTTCGTCACGGTAACTGCGCACGAAATCTTTTTTGAGCGGCATATTGTCTTTGTAAAACCCAAACTTCGTTTCCGCAACATCACTCGCGGTAACTACGCATTTCACCCCTTCCAGCGCCTCCGCTTTGGTTGCATCGATATTCAAAATGCGGGCATGTGAATGGTCAGAATAGCGTATTGCCCCGTGAAGCATACCAGGGAGCTTAACATCCTGTCCATAAGTGGCGCATCCACTGACTTTATCCGGGGCGTCTTTTTTCGGGATCCTTTGCCCTATTGCGGAAAAATCGGTCATGTCATCTCCTGCGCGGCGTCACACACCGCATCGATTATTTTAACATATCCGGTACAGCGGCAGAGGTTCCCTGAAAGCGCCTGTCGTATTTCAGATTCAGTTGGATCCGGATTTTCATGTAATAACGCCAAACTGTTCATCACCATTCCGGGAGTGCAGAACCCGCATTGAATACTACCGTGCTCCACCATTTTTTGCTGCAAGGGGTGCATTTCACTTTCCAGTTGCACTCCCTCAACTGTAGTGATTTCAGCGTTCTGACAATCCACGGTCAACACCAGGCATGAAGTCACCGGCTCTCCATTGAGAAGGACAGTACAAGCCCCGCAGTCTCCACCACCGCAACCCAAATGGACCCCCATCAACTCAAGGTCTTCGCGCAGGGTCTTGAGCAAAGTCTTGCGGGTGTCCAGGTAAAGTTCGCGTGGTTCTCCATTCACGGTGAAATTTATGACTTTTTTCATAACAAAGCCTCCAAGTTGCGTCTGACAAGCACTTTCACCATCCTTGTGCGATACCACGCAGAGCCCCTGATATCGTTAATCGGCGAACATTCGACTGCTGCTGCTTCACCAGCATCTTTGATTAGTTTGTGAGTTAACATATTACCTGTGAGCATTGCTTCCGTTTTTTCAGCTCTCAATGGTGTGGGGCTGACAGCGCCCAATGCTATGCGGGCTTGATTTACCGTCCCGTTGTGTTTGTGCAGCCGTACCGCCACGCCTACAACCGCGAGGTCCATAAACTGCCTGGGGGCATGTTTCGTATACACCATTTTCCCTTCAGGCCAAGGCAGGAACACTGAATACAGCAACTCACCTTTTTTTAACACTGTTTTCCCAGGCCCCTTGAAAAACTCCGAAAGCGGAACATCACGCCGTCCATGTTTGCTGACCAGACAAGCAACTGCATCCAGCGCGAGCAGGGGGGGAATCAGGTCAGCTCCTGGAGAAGCGTTGCAGATATTTCCACCTACTGTGGCAAGGGTCCGTATTTGTTCAGATGCGACCACGCTTACGGCATGATCAAGCCCGGGATAAACATTTTTAAGTTCAGGGGTGCGGTTCATCATCCTCATTGTGGTACAGGCGCCAAGCCGATAGCCGTCTTTCACCTGAGAAAAACCATGTATCTCGTCTACCTGCCGCAAACTGATGACTGATCCTGGCCGGCTCTCACCCTGTTTCATCTGCAAAAGCAAATCTGTTCCTCCCGCCATCACTTTTGCGTCGGAGACGGATTCCAACAGTTCCAAGGCTTCAGGCAGTGAATCAGGAGCATAATGATCAAATGGTTGCATACTTCACCTCATCGAATCCGGCATCCAGTGCACATATATTCAATTCCATGTTGCCAGGAGACATTTCCGCGACTGTTTCCCGCAACGATTCATATGCCAATGGAAATGTCGGATCTGCCGCTGCAAACCCGGCAAGAACAACGTTGGCTGATGCGGAATTTCCTATTTTGCGTGCAATTCCTGATGCATCGATTGTTCTGATCTTGGTTTCCAGCCGATCAAGCTGTATTGCCACATCGGCAGGGAAACCGTTTATCATATTGACGATGACAGTACCTCCGGGTTTCAGACAGAGCAGATTGCGCAGGGTTTCTTCACAGTCCAGTCCAAGCAGCAGGTCTGCTTTTCCTTTTCCAGACAGAGGGGACCCATGCCGCCCAATGCGTAGGTGATGCACAACCATTCCGCCTCGTCTACTCATGCCGTGTGTTTCCTGGGCAAAAACCGGATGACCTTCCGCGATAGCAGTACGAGCTAACAACCGGTTGAGAAAAACCACCCCTTGTCCGCCTACTCCACAGAGTACGAATTTCATGTCCATAACCGTTCCTCTGAACGGGGAATGATGAAACCCTTGTGACAGGCATCCACACATTGACCGCAGTCAATACAAAGAGCTTCATCCAAGTCCACTCGGCTTGCATCAGTGCTCAGTGTCAACGCCGGGCATTCGAACGCAATCAAACAGTAACGGCATCCATCACATTCATCGGTTATCAGCACAGGAAGGGGTTCCACTGATCCCGGCTGATGAAGCCGGCAGGGTCGTTCCGCAATCACCACTGCTACACCTCCTTCCGGTTCAAGCGTGTGCCGGCCTGCAGCTTTTAGGACCAAGCGGAATTCTTCGTGTTGGTATGGGTCCGCCTCCCGGACAAAGCGTACACCGCAGGCTTTGACAAGCTCCGGAATCGACACATTTCCACTTTCCATGCCATTGTGCGCTTCCGGATTCAGCGGTGTGGGCTGAAATCCGGTCATCGCTGTGGTGTGGTTGTCAAGAATCACCAGCACAAACCTTGCACCGGAAGTCACAGCGTTAATCAGCCCGGGAATGCCGGAATGCAGTAAAGTCGAATCACCGATACTGGCAACAATAGGTTTTTCTTGTCCATCCTGCTTGTACGCATGATAAAACCCAGAAGCCAGGTTTATACCGCTGCCCATATCCACGCAAGTATCCACCGCACCTAGATTTACTCCCAGTGTATAACAGCCGATGTCTCCCGGATACAAAGTGCGTTTCCCGAACTCCCTCTTGATCGCGTAGTATGCCGAACGGTGCGAACATCCCGGACACAAGCGCGGTGGACGTGGCGGAGGCCTGTTTCGATCCACCGATTCGTTCAGTGCCTTTAAAGTTACACTATTTGCCCTGTCCCCGTCGCTATTTCCAAGGAAGTTTTGCATAACCGTCGTGACGACATCCGGTGACAATTCACCCGCTCCAGGAACGGTACCATCAAGACGCCCATGCACCTTACCCCGATCCGGCATCTGCAGTTCAATGCATGCATCAGTTTCCTCCAGTACCAGCACTTGATCATAATCCCTGGTGAAATCGGCAACCAACTTCCGTGGCAAAGGGAAAACAGTGCCAAGTTTGAGCATTCCTGCATCAATGTTCAGTTCTTCCAGGACATCGCGCGCAACATGGTAGACCATCCCGGATGCAATGATACCAAGCCGTTTTTCACCGGAAAAATTATGGTTCAGAGTAGAAACCGAAAATCCATTTCCAATTTCATCCAGTTTGCGATTGAGATCAAAATGCAGCCGGTGGCGGTCCCGGGGGGTGGCGGCCCATTGACCGGGATTGCGTTCGAAGCGGACCTTCGGTTTTTTGGGAATCACTGCGTTTGTTGGCTGGAGGTCCTGCACGGCATGACAGATCATCCTGGTTGGGCGCAGCAGTACCGGCACCTGATGCCGCTCAGAAAAAGCGAATGCTTCTGCAACAAAAGACCGTGCTTCTTCAGGAGTGGAAGGATCCAGCACCGGGACTTTGGCGGTCATCGCCATCATTCTCGAATCCTGCTCGGTCTGAGATGACGAGGGGCCGGGGTCGTCAGCGGAAATGACGATGAAACCACCCTTCACCCCCTGGTACGCGGCGCTGAAAAAGGGGTCTGACGCCACGTTCAAACCCACCTGTTTCATCGCCACCGCGGAACGCAGACCGCTCCACGATGCCCCAAGGGCGACCTCAAAAGCCACTTTCTCGTTAACGGACCATTCCGTGTAGATGTCCTGATTCATCCGCTGACGTAATTCGCGCACAGAAGCGAGGATTTCAGAACTCGGCGTACCAGGATACGCACAAACTACACGGCAGCCCTGTTCCACTAACCCTAATGCGATGGCTTCGTTGCCGAGCATCAGATAAGGCGCCATGCTTCCTCCCTATGTTGTTACAAGTTTGCGGCCGATATTTGCTGCAGCCTGTTTTAGAGAACTACTTGATGATGACACCATTGTCAACAAACTTTTTACAAAGTGTCAAATTTTTCATTTAACAAAAGCAGGATCGGACAAACTGATACATGACTCGAAGAAGTCATAAGCCGTGCTTTATCAAACAGAAATATTGAATGTACCGCGGAAGAAGAGGATAGTTAGCTGGTGGAATGACAAGCACTCTCACCTTTGGGAATAAACCGCCATGCATATGCAACGATCGAAACGATCGCATTTGAGCTACATAGATAAATCCCGGAATTATTATGCCGCGCAGGGATATGAACAACCGTACAAGTGGGCATATCACCATGAAACTCCATTTTCGAGACTAAAAAAACCGCTTACGGAAAGCGTAGTTGGCATCGTAACTACGGCTTTTTTCCCAAAAGGAATAGAACCTCACGGAGTTGCAGTGGCCCCTCCAAAAAAACCATACGCGGCGCCATCGGCACCTTTTCCTACAGAATTGAACACTCAAGATTTAGCCTGGGACAAAAAAGCCACACACACTGAGGACATCAACAGTTATCTGCCACTTCATCAACTTGAGGAATGCCGAAAGGAGGGATTGATAGCAATGATTTCACCACGGTTTTACGGCATCCCAACCGAGTACAGCCAGCGCAGAACACGGGAAGATGATGCCCCCCTTTTGCTTAACTGGTGCAGAGAAGATGGAGTTGATGCTGTTCTGCTGGTTCCGCTTTGACCGGTATGCCACCAAACCGTGAGTTTGGCATCGAGAATACTTGAAGAAGGAGGAATCTCCTGTGTCGTAATCGGGTCCGCCAGGGACATTGTGGAAGAATGCGGGGTTTCACGGTTTCTCTACAGCGACTTTCCTCTTGGCAATCCATGCGGAAAACCGTGGGACGTGGAAATGCAGAGTTCCATTATTCGTATGGCCCTGGAACTGTTATCACAGGCAACACATCCAAGAACAACATTACAAACTCCTTTCGTCTGGGCCCCCGATGACAATAACGGCTGGCGGGAGAACTATATGCGTACCGACGATTCAACCCGTGAAGAACTCGAGAAAGCAGGAAGAATACGCCGGTTACAGCGGCAAATGGCACGTTCTCAAGGCACCATCCGCAGAGATTAATTGATGAGAGCAGATTTATTCAAACAAGGATCACTTTAGTTTTAGATAACAGTGTTTTCGCATTAAAGGTCAGAAACCGCACCCAGTGAGGCCGAACTGACTGTCTGCGCATATTTTGCCAACACTCCGCGTGTATAACGTGGTTTGGGGCGTTTCCATTTGGAGAGCCGTTTTTCTATTTCATCATCGCTAATTTCCAGATTAATCTGACGTTTTGTTGCACTGATGGCAATCGGGTCACCATCCTTTACAATCGCCAGTATCCCACCTTCAAAAGCCTCCGGGGTGATGTGGCCGATTACGAATCCGTGAGAACCTCCGGAAAACCTACCGTCGGTTATGAGCGCAACTTCTTGCCCCAGGCCTCTCCCCATGATGGCGGAAGTGGGAGATAACATTTCCCTCATGCCCGGACCGCCTTTCGGTCCTTCGTAACGAATGACGATCACGTCCCCGCTTTTGACCGTCCCATCCAAGATGCGCTTCAGGGCTTCTTCCTCGGAATCAAAAACTCTTGCTTTGCCGCGAAACGATTCTCCTTCTTTGCCGGAAATTTTCGCCACCGCCCCTTCTTTAGCCAAGTTCCCCCGGAGTATGACCAGATGTCCCTTAGCCTTGATTGGGTCATCAAGGGGCCGGACGATTTGCTGCTTCTTCGGATAGGGTTTAACGGATTTGAGATTTCGAGCAACCGTATTTCCTGTGACAGTCATGCATTCTCCATGGAGCAGCCCCGCGTCAAGCAAAATCTTCATCAAGGGCGGCAGCCCACCGATTTCCACAAAATCCGCCATCATGTATTTCCCGCTTGGACGCAGATCGGCCAGCACCGGGGCTTTTTGTCCGATGCGCCTGAAATCGTCAATTTTCAGTTTCACTTCCGCTGCATGGGCCATAGCAAGCAAATGGAGTACCGCATTTGTTGAACCTCCCAAGGCCATCACCACCGTAATCGCGTTTTCAAAAGCTTCCTTAGTCATAATGTCGCGTGGACAAAGATCACGTTGAATAAGTTCAACGACTGTCTCTCCCGCACGTACGCAGTCAGTGACTTTGTCTTTTGAAACCGCTGCCTGTGCTGAACTGTTGGGCAGACTCATACCCAAGGCTTCAATTGCTGATGCCATGGTGTTTGCGGTGTACATCCCTCCGCAGGATCCGGCGCCGGGAATCGAGCGGGCTTCTATCTCTTCAAGATCCTTGGCTGAAATCTCACCTCCGGCCTTTCGTCCCACCGCCTCAAAGATCGAGACAATGTCCACGTCCTGCCCTTGATGACTCCCGGGCAGTATAGTCCCGCCGTAAACAAAGACCGCGGGACGGTTCAGGCGTCCTATCGCTATCATGCAGCCCGGCATGTTCTTGTCACAGCCTCCTATTGCTACTACACCGTCGTATGCCTGGCAACCCATGACGGTTTCTATCGAATCGGCAATTACTTCACGAGAAACGAGGGAGTATTTCATTCCTTCAGTCCCCATTGAAATTCCGTCTGAAACGGTGATGGTGTTGAAAAGCATCGGCTTCCCCTTCTTTTTCCGCACACCCCTAGACGCGTGTTCCGCAAGTTCATCGATGTGCATGTTGCAGGGAGTGACCATGCCCCAGGTGGATGCAACACCAACCTGTGATTTCTGGAAGTCATTTTTCTTGAACCCTAACCCATAAAGCATGCCCCGGCTGGCGGCCCTCTGGTCTGTTTCCGTAACCTGTCTGGAATATTTTCTGTGTCCTGAATCCGCATTTACCGGTTGATTTGCTTTTTTGCTGGCCATGCCTGATGCTCCTTTATGAGAATGTTATAGAGATTGGGGATTTGGTTTTGGAGTTTTGGTGGTTAGTCTTTAAAGTTTTGTTATAGAAATTACATAACAAAGTCATGCTCTCAGTTAAGGCACGGTGCACCTTCAGCCCATCTAAAATGCCACAGCCTCTTCTTAGTGAAAATGTTTGGTGAGAAGAATCGACAATCGCTATCGTCAAATAATACCATTATTTGATGTTTCTCAAAAAGCACCGATTGAGCGCCTTGCCGCTCTCTCGTTTGCCATTCCTTGCGGAGTGAACGGGGAAACTGAATCAAGAAATAACTGATTATACAATGGGGTTTCCACTCCCCGTTCGAGCCGGGGACAAGCTTCGCTGGAATGACCATGAAACCGTGGGTCTTCATTATTTCGGTAAATTGATCTCATTTCGACTTTTTTCAGTGCATCATACATGAACAGTTATAAACACGATTTTCAAGTATGAAAATCATGGGGTACAAACAACTCACAAAACAATTCTTCAATTTCAGAAAATATGATAGCGGAGAAGATTTGTCAAAACCAGTGTTCTCATTTCCTGTTTCTGTGTTTAGCGGACTCTTCAGTATCTACTTTTCATTTGGCGCCCAAGCATTACCAATTTCCGGTAATGCGCAACTACTCCCGGGACTGGGGGAAACCTATGAGATACGCAACCGTCCCGTTAATCGGCCTGAACCGGGCGCGCAGGTAGAAATACTGATTGGCGCTACATCAGACCTTCATGGTTCACTCATCAGTCGCTGTCCCAACTCATGCAAAAAAGCGAAGGGCCTGCTGCATTTAGCACTAGTTGTCGAAAGGCTTCGGCAATCGGACCCGGACATACTGCTGCTTGATGCCGGAGACACCCTGCAGGGCGGTGCATATAATTTTTATTTCAATTACGTGAATGCCTGGCAACATCAACCTCACCCGGTTATCGAAGCGATGAATGAGATTGGTTATGATGCTCTCACAATCGGGAATCATGACTTCGAGATCCCCAGAGATGTACTGCTGAAAGCTATTAGCGATTCAGAATTCCCCTGGTTGTCTGCGAATCTAAATTGGACAAATACCTCAATATCTTTTTCATATAACGATGATGCAGCGAATCAGGATGCTTCATCTTTGGCTTTCACTCCCTACCATGTTGTTCATAGAAAGGGTGTGCGAATCGGTATTATTGGTATGATAACTCCGGGAACGCCTTTGTGGGTTGATCCGGAACAGCATATGGATTTGCACTTCGAGGACATGGTCAAAAGCGTTAAATACTGGAAGACAATTCTTCATGAAAATGAACGTGTGGATTTATTAATCGGGCTTTTTCATAGCGGAGGCAACGCTAATTATGACGAGATCCCCGCACTGAAGCGCGGATACCCACCACCCAACGCTTCTGGATTGATTGCGGATGCTGTCGCGGGGTTCGATCTGATTATCGCCGGGCATACTCATCGAACTTACCCCTCCAGGGAAACCTACAAGCTTACCAAGTACAGAACCCCGATTGTTTACCCTGGCTCTCATGCGGAAGGGATAAGCTTGATCAAGATGACGTTAATTGAGCGTAAAGGCCGTTGGAACTTGCGCAAAAGCCGGTATGCTTACAAAAAAGCGGAAAAAGCTGTTAAACATTCGTTGTACAAAAAACTTGAACCAGCAATACAAAATGCTGTTGGGTACATGGAAGAACCGACGCTTGTCCACATTAATGCTGCTCCAGACCGTTTACAGTTGGAGGAATGCGGAACACGTTTAAGTCATCAAGCTGTAACCAAAAAATGGGGCAGGGATGATCTGACTCTTTTCCCGCAAAGATGGTATAAATCTAAAGACGATGATCGTGATGTGAATTCACCCTTGCGTAGACGCCATCTATTCAACTGGATACGATATGACAACAAACCCGTGTTAACCCGTCTTTACGGCAGGCAGATGGTGAGGCTCCTTGAACCCTACATTGGCTATCGATCAGGACGTCGGGTGAGGAGCAGTGCAGTGCTGGCGCCAGGTGGCATTATAGTACGGCACAACGCATCCGGGTCCGAGGCTTACACACGCTTGATTAACAAAGAGGGTTTTGCGCTTGGTTTGAAATCGTTGTATCGTGTTTGGATGACCAATTACCACTGGAACGGAGGATCCGGAATTGCCTCACGCGCAATGCTGCACCAGACTCAACTGATACGCAAAGAACCATTTTTTTTACGTGACCTGGTTTTCGAAAACCTGTCTGATCCGGCAATGGAGCTACCTGAAGAATGCGGGGTATTTCTTAAGAAATGAGATGGGCTTAAGGTTTTGAGTGTTAATGGTTGGCTGTGTGCTTGTAGTAACCTGCATTCTAAACCACTAAAAACCTGCCTCAAAAAAATGATCGGAATCCTTTGTTTGACACCCATTGAAAAGCTTTAACTCGCTGAATGAAGTATATCCGGGTTAACGGATTTTTTTAATTCCAATTAAAATCGAGGAAATGCATATAGCTGAATTGGGCACTATCGCGCTGATGACCTCACTGGCTTTGTGTCTGTATGGAACCGCGGCGCCACACATAGGAGTTAAGAAAAACAACTGGAACCTGATCCGTTCTGTACAGCATGCAAGCATCCTCACCTTTGTGCTTATAGGCCTAGCTTCATCAGCCCTGATACATGCCCTGATAATCAGCGATTTCAGTCTTGAATACGTCTGGGGGCATTCAAGCACCGATTTGCCCTTGTTTTACAAAGTTTCATCCTTTTGGGGCGGCTTGGAAGGTTCGCTGCTGTTTTGGGTCCTGGTCCAGAGTTTTTTCAACATGGTTGTGGCGTTCCGTTACCAGTATTCAAACCGGGAGATCATTCCTTATGTACTGGCCACACTGAACGCCATTCTGGCGGTGCTGCTGGTTTTGATGATCGGATGGTCAAACCCGTTGGATCTGCAACCCGTCACCCCAATCGAAGGCCGTGGTTTGAATCCCCTTCTGCAAAACCCCGCGATGGCAATTCACCCACCTTCACTGTATCTCGGATTTATCGGGTTCAGTGTGCCCTTCGCATTTGCAATGGGGGGCATGATACGAGGGAAACTTGACAATGAGTGGGTCTTGACAACCAGGCGTTGGACCCTGCTTTCGTGGTACTTTCTTTCCGCAGGTTTGATCCTGGGTGGGCAGTGGGCTTATGAGGAACTGGGATGGGGTGGTTTCTGGGCATGGGACCCAGTGGAAAACGCCGCATTGATGCCTTGGCTGACCGGTACGGCTTTTTTACATTCGGTAATGATCCAGGAAAAACGCA
>CAYFLK010000001.1:89000-94503 GCA_964344035.1 uncultured Pseudomonadota bacterium | reverse complement strand
TCAAAATCTGGAACGTCGTCCTCATCATCCTCACTTTTGGACTGACCATCATCGGCACCTTTCTTACCCGTTCAGGTATAATCAATTCAGTTCATTCCTTTACCCAGTCAGAAGTCGGCCCCGGTTTTCTGGTTTTTCTCGGGCTGGCACTGGTGACAGCTTTTTTCCTGCTGTTCAAAAGGATTCACATGCTTGAATCAGAGCACAAAATGGAATCTGTTTTATGCCGGGAGAATATTTTTCTCGCTCAAAACGTTTTTTTCGTCTCCATCGCTTTTACCGTGCTTCTAGGCACCACATTCCCGCTGCTGGCTGAAGCGGTAAGAGGGACAAAACTGTCTATACAGGCCCCGTTTTTCAATACGGTTACATCCCCGATGGGATACGCACTATTGTTTCTGATGGGTGTCGGCACGCTGATTCCTTGGCGCCGTGCCAGTTGGGAATCCATGCGCAGGAATTTCCTGAACCCGGTTTTGACAGCGACACTGATTACTTTACTGCTGTTTTTTCTGCTCCGGAACAATCCAGTCGGTTGGGAAGGATATGCCATCTTCTGGTGTTCAGGATTTGTGACCTCTACCATTGTTTTTGAACTGTTCCGGGCAATACGCGTTAAGAGAAGCCAGACAAGCACCGCCGCGCCCACTGCCTTTTTACTGGTCATCAGCAGAAACCTACGCCGATATGGAGGGTTATTGATTCACTTCGGGGTGGTGTTAATGTTTCTCGGGTTCGCCGGGCAGATGTTCAACCAGGAACGGGACATTACTCTGAAAAAAAATGAGCCTGCGGCAATGGGGGATTACCTCTTGGTTTTCAAAGAGGTCAGCGAATTCCGCGTTAACAACGCCACTCATCGTGCTGCGGTAATCGAGGTGTATGATCAAGAGGAGCGGCTGCTTGATGTTCTCAAACCGGCTAAAAGCTTTTACCCGACCCAGCCGCAACCGCTGACTGAAGTTGCCATCCGGCGTACTTTTTGGGAGGACCTTTACCTGATATTTTCAAGTGAAGACGGGGAAGCCGCAAAGACAGTCACTTTGCGCGTTTTCATCAACCCTTTGACCGGATGGGCCTGGATGGCCCTGCCGGTATTCACTCTTGGAGTGGGTATCTGCTTCCTATACCGTCCGCAACGCATGATCGCGCGGGAAAGCGTAATACGCGAACGCTATCTTGCCGCGCAAAAAGCTGAGATGACAGGTTCATGAAGAAACCGCTTTGGCATTCCTGGAGTTTCTGGGCAGTTTGGGCGGTTCTGCTTGCATTCGGATTCAGCACTGACCCCAAAAAAGTCCCCTCGCCACTGGTGGGCAAGCCGGCGCCGGATTTTGAAGTCACGGAATTAGGTGGTACTCGGACCCTCAAACTCAGTGACCTACAAGGCACTCCGGTTGTGATTAATTTCTGGGCTTCCTGGTGTGCTGAATGCCGCGTCGAAGCACATATACTGGAATCCTTCCATCAAAAATACAAAAATGCCACACCTCCGGTGGCCTTTATCGGAATCGCCATTCAGGACAGCAAGGAAAACGCGATGGCTTTTAAACGGCGATTCAACAAAACCTATTTCCTTGCACTTGATGATGTCGCAGGAACAATTGCATTGGATTACGGGATCTATGGGGTACCGGAAACCTACTTCATTGATGTCAATGGCATCATCCGCAAAAAACACATCGGCGCGGTAACTCCGGATTTGATGGAAAACACGCTCCCCGGACTTTCCCCGTAGAGGATGCACTGATTAGGGTGTTTGGCTTTTTTTAGTTTTTTAGGGACAACCGTAATCCCCTACGTTTGCTTCCCAATCCAGACTTGCCCGGACCCCATACAATCGGAATCGGAATCGGGATTGAATTCCGATTAATATTTCATTTCAGATTTCGATGCGGCAATTAGTTTTCGCCATAATGACCAAGAATGACATTTTAAGCGGCTAAAATGGATCACGCAGAGTGTTTCAACTGAGAGGAATCATCACATGCTCCCGAAACGCAGGTCGGGAAGCAAGACGCTCATACCATGAGCGAAGTGCAGGGAAGGAAGGATGTTCAACATCCAGAGCAAACCAACGATAGGCTTGCGCGCCCACCGGGATGTCGCCGATTGAAAATTTATCGCCAATGACAAAATCCCTTCCCTCAAGGTGGTTGTCGAGGATTTCAAAAAGCCGGCAAAGTTCTTTCTTTCCTATTTCAATGTCCGTCCAGTCACGTTTTTTTTCCGGAGTCCTTATCAAACCATAGAATACCTGACCCATTGCTGGGTGAACCGAAGCAAGGACCCAGTCCATCCACTGCTCAGCCAGCGCACGCTGTCCCGGGTCTCCGGGTATCAGCATGTCCTTCCCGTATCTTTCCGCCAAGTATCTGACAATACTGTGGCTTTCCCAAAGAATGAAGCCATCATCATCAATTACAGGAATTTTACCGTTGGGGTTCATTTTCAAATACCATTCTTTATCATTGCCGCCAAACTGACGGCCTACATCGATCCTTTCATGCACAAGTGATAGTTCCGCGACAACCCACATAACTTTTTGCACGTTGATTGAGTTTTTTCGCCCCCAGATTTTTAATTCCTCCACCTACATCTCCTTCTATATTACTGATAAATCATGAATTACAGTGTAACTTGATGGCACACAAAGACTGATTATTTGTCGCTTTCAAGCATTACGGACTTTGCATAATAACGTTTTCACTCACAAACAGACGATCCTGCCGGCTGACTTTTGCCAGTGAATCTTCGGCAATGGCTTTGCCGATTTCACTTTGATACGCGGAATAAAAATCTTCCTCGGTGTCAAACCAGAGTTCGGACACTCCGTCATAAAGAGGTTAATCCGCTTGCACGATGTTGAAGTGCAATCCACGCAGTCCCGGAAGCTGAGCGGCCAGGGTCGCATGATGTCCCAACCACCAGTTGCGGAATTCTTTTGCAGTCATTCCTTCTCGCCGTTTTAGCAATATCATAGCCTTGAACATTTGGACCTCCTTTTGATTTCATTGTTTGACCCTTGCCAGCGGTCGTCCGCTTTCAGCAACAGCGACGGCGATCAGCATTTCATCGGGCCTTGGAGCATCTGGTATGGCAATTTCCATTGAATCCATGTGGTCAAAACTCCAGATGCTGTTTTTGTTGGTTATGGGCAGGACGAGCACAGATCCTGGTCCTCCCATCTTCTTTGTCGAAGGGATGATGTTATCACCTTTTTCCACTGCCAGGCGGACGGGTTTTCCAAAACGCGGGTGTAGGATGGCCGCGGCATGTTCAATTTCTCCATCCATACCGATGACAGCACCTTTTCCGTAACTCTCTATCTCTGATGGGGCAACCCCAAGCGCAGCAACTGCCCTACGGGCAAGCAGCCCGCCTATCTCCGCACCAAGGTCGTAAAGGGGTGTGAGGTCATCCAAGTAACGACCGGCAAATGGATTGTGGATGATCCCCGCGGCAAGTGCTTTCCGCGCAGGGGGATTAACGATCCGCTTCATTTCCCTGTGTACTTCATCCACCTGGACCACCAGCCTTCTGATCTGCATTTCGGTTTTCATGTTGTCACCCGAGGATCGCAATAATTCCAAGGTGTTTGGACTGAGTAAATGGAGGAAGAAAATCTAGTCGAATTATCCGGTTGTTTCAAGCAGAATCATGTTTCCTGAAGACTCTGCGGCACATCCTTTGGAGGGAAAATAATGCGGAGGGGGCGGTGAGGATTTCGGCAAAAGCACCGCTGATTCAAGAGCGCTCCGGAATGTGGAAGCGGTAACCTACGCCATACACAGAACTGATGTATTCATCAGCAGCATGGCCATGCAGTTTTTTTCGCAGGTTTTTGATATGGGTATCGATTGTGCGGTCGTATCCGGCATAGTCGTATCCCTGCACCATGGTCAGCAGTTCATCCCGGGTATAAACCCGTTCAGGACGGGAAAGAAGGGTGTGAAGCAGTCCAAATTCGTAGGGAGTTAAGTCGACAGTATTCCCTCCGACCTTTACCTCTCGGGTTTCAGGATTGAGTGAAACCGAACCGCCTTTCAAAACCGAATCCTTGTTATCACCCTGGCTGCGCCGCAGCACAGCCTTGACACGTGCTACAACTTCGCGGGGACTGAATGGTTTACAGATGTAATCATCTGCGCCCAGTTCCAAACCGAGAAGCCGGTCAATTTCTTCCGTCTGCGCTGTAACCATTATAATCGGCACCTGTGAGAACGTTCTTATATTTCTGCACACATCGATGCCCCCAATCCCTGGCAGCATCAGATCGAGAAGGATCAAATCCACAGGGTGGTTCCTCATAGTCTTTTCCACTTCATCCCCGCGATGGAGAATCTCAACTTCATATCCGGACTGCTCTAGGTAATCGCGCAACAGTTCAGCGATTTTAGGTTCGTCTTCAACGACCAGTACCCGTCTATCTTTCATTTTGATATTCCGGAATCAGGGGAAGCTGAATGTTGATTCGAAGTCCTTGTGGAGAAACCCTGCTCGCATGAATCTCACCCTTGTGTGCTTCAATAAGGTTTTTACAAATGGCCAATCCCAATCCGCTCCCTCCGGTAGAGCGGTTACGTGAATTATCTACACGGAAAAAACGATCAAACAAGTGGGGCAGCATTTTTTCCGGGACTCCCGGTCCTGAATCAGAAAAAATCAGGGTTATCTTACCTGCCTCCAATTTTGACTGGACGGTCAGGTTTCCGGGGCAGTCCACATAACGCAACACATTGCCTAACAGGTTGGCAAACACCTGCCGCAAACGATCCTGGTCTCCAAGCACATTCCGATCACCATAAAGATCAAGTTTATTAGTTATGGTGATCTCCCTTGCTGAAAAACGCTCTTCATACTGAGCTAACGTGTCATTCAGCAAACGGACAGGGTTGAACGGAAATTCCTGCATATCAAGCCTGCCGGATTCGGCACGATTCAGAAGTTTAAGGTCTTCGACAATCCGGTTCAACTGCATAACCTCTGCGTGCAGCGAAGCCAGGCGCTCTGCGGATGGTATGCGAACCCCGTCCTGCAGAGCCTCGATTTCACCGCGCATCACAGAAAGAGGCGTGCCCAGTTCATGTGAAATATCTGAAAGCCATTGTTTGCGCTGCTGCTCAAACTGCTCCAGGGTTTCCGCCATGCTGTTAAAATCGCGGGCCAACTGCCCAAGTTCATCCGTGGTTGTGATACTAACCCTTGTTTCGAAACGCCGCTCGGCAAGGGCATGCGTGCCTTCGGTTAAACGTCTTACCGGTCGAAGCAGGTACCAGGAAAGGCCCAGGGAAAACAAAACAGCCAGGCCCACCATCAGCCCTGCCACGATCCACAGCATGCGGTTGAGCGTGGAGAGAAACAACTGGTCCCGTGGGTTGGGCATGGCATCCGGAATGTACATTCCCAACCTGCCGATGGTTTGACCCTGATAATGCATTGTTTCCATGAGTTCCGGAGGAGTTTTGCGCTGAAAGCCGAGCAGCAACCTCCCACTCTGATC
>CAYFLK010000001.1:78408-88990 GCA_964344035.1 uncultured Pseudomonadota bacterium | reverse complement strand
AATTAAGTAGTCTTCCTTCAAAAGGCAGCCCTCGCAACCTTGGTCTTACGGGTACATGTACCGGAGGTTGTTTGATTGAGAGTGTCCTATTCGGCAGCAGTGCAGGGCCGGTTCCCGTTCCCCTCCTCGGCCCGGCAGGCATTTCCGTTAACTCTGGGGCTTTGTTTTTTTTAACAATGTCGGGTTTGCGTATAGGAACACGGCCCCGTTGAAAACCGGCGATATTTCTTTCCCGCTGGCTTTGTCTCTTTGGCAGCAACCGCTCGTTCGCCCCCCGTCCCATCATCGCTTCGTGATGAATGACCATTCTGTCCCGGATTAAATCCCGCCAAAGCCTGGGATTGTCCGCCAACAGGTCCCAGCTTTGAAATCGCGCGTAAAAATCTTCAAAGCTTGCTTTTGCCAGGTGAAACCGCTCCCGTTCGCTTTCCCGCACGTATTCCTGAAAATCCTGGGAAACAATGTGATGCAGTGTCAAAACCAGCACTGTGACCAGCAGGGCGGCATTGAGCATCAACACGCCGAAAAGTTTCCAGCTTAACTTGGTTTTCACAACCGGGAATTGCATTGCTGCTTCAGATTTGAGATCCGGTTTTGAATGTGGATCTCATGATATTACGGCAATCGCTTAAGCTACCGCGGATTCAACTGCTTGCATTATATCAAAAGAATGTGTAGAAATCGTGAAGTTGAGCTACAAATTGCAATTAAGCGGGTTTGTGGGCTTTTTGCGCTGCAGCTTAGCACACCAACTATTTGATGCTGATGGAAAATTATTTTGCATACGGTTCAAACATGAGCCCCACACGAATCAGCAAGCGTCTGGGTCGGGATCTCACAGGTTCATCCGCGATCCTGCTTAATTACCGGCTGGTGTTTGACAAACAATCTGAGGAGGGAGGGAAAGCCAACATCCGTGCCAGTCCCGGCAGTGTGGTTGAAGGCATTATCTATGAGGTTTATGAAAACGACCTTTTAAAGCTGGATTATTATGAGGGTGTACACACCGCTCAATATAGCCGTATATACATCATGGTCACAAACGCATCAGGAAAATCCTGGACTGCCGTCACGTATCAGGCCCTCAACACCGGACCGGAAACTCCACCGTCCCGTGAATACCTGAACTTCCTGCTTGAAGGGAAGCCCTTTCTCAGTTCGCATTACTACATTGAGCTGAATAACATTACTACACTGTAGAGTCCCGCACTTTTTAAAAATGAGCATAAAATCCAAAATAACCGCGAATATACCTTTCAACAAGAACGGCAAATTTATCTCACACCTGAAGGTCCCTAATTCAAGCAATCTTTCCGGCTGGGGTTCAGTGCTGGTCCCTATTGTTGTGGTCCGCAACGGTGACGGCCCAACCGTGCTGCTGACAGGGGGAAGCCACGGAGACGAGTATGAAGGACCCATTGCACTGCGCAATCTTTCTGTTAATTTGAGTCCGGATGACCTTAACGGCATGGTCATCATCATCCCTTTTCTAAACTACCCCGCGGCGCTGGCGGGAACGCGGCTGTCTCCAGTGGACAACAAGAACATGAACCGCTGTTTTCCCGGCAATCCCAATGGAACAATCACTGATATCATCGCACATTATGTCTTTCATGAGCTGGTATCTCGAAGTGATGCGGTGCTTGATATGCACTCCGGGGGCAGCTCAATGATTTTTACACCATGCGCCGTGATGCATTTTCTTGATGACAAACAATTGATGCTTCGCACCGCCACAACGCTCAGCAGTTTTGGGGCCCCCATAAGCCTTGTGCTGCGGGAACTGGACAGTGAGGGCATGCTTGACTCGGTTGTGGAAGAAACCGGCAAGATGTTCATCTCGACGGAACTTGCCGGTGGTGGCTCCGTGACACCGGAGGCACTGAGTATCGCTGACCAAGGGATCCGGAACCTGCTGAGGCACTTAGGGGTTTTGCAAACCGGCGGATATAATGATGCGGAAACCCGCTTTATGCAGACCCCCGAAAATGGCGGCTACCTGATGGCTTCCACCAGCGGTCTTTATGAAGCCCTCGTTAATGTCGGAGAACCCGTTTCATCTGGTCAACTGCTGGGCAGAATCCACAACATGGAAAGGCTTTGGTTAGATTCAGTGGAAGTGCGATCCCAAATCGACGGTCTCCTCATCACCCGAGCGGGACGGGGACCTGTCCGGCATGGAGACACGATTGCGGTGATTGCCACGGATTACGACATAACAAGGATGGAGGGATGATGAAAGAATATCTATCACTTTGTTTTTTGCGTGCCAGCGAACTTGCTGAAAAAATACGAAATCGAGAAATATCCGCGATGGAGGTGATGGAATCACACCTCAGGCAGATCGAATCAGTCAACCCAGATGTTAATGCGATAGTCACTTTGCTGCCTGAACAGGCTCTTGAAGCCGCACGTAAGGCAGATGATTTCTTGATCCGCGGCAATGTTCCCGGGCCTCTCCACGGACTTCCCATCGCTCACAAAGACCTGGTTGAAACAAGGGGCATCCGCACCACTTATGGATCCCCTATTTTCCGTGACCACATCCCTAGCGATGATGCGTTGATAGTGGAACGGATGAAAAAGGCCGGCGCCATCACCATTGGAAAAACAAACACGCCTGAATTCGGAGCTGGTTCTCAAACATTTAATGAATTGTTCGGCGCCACGTTCAATCCGTATGACACTAGCAAAACCTGCGGCGGCAGCAGCGGCGGTGCGGCAGTGGCCCTGGCATGCAGAATGATACCGCTGGCAGACGGCAGCGACCTTGGCGGCTCACTTCGAAACCCGGCAAATTACTGCAACGTAGTCGGCTTCCGACCCTCCGTAGGCCGGGTCCCAAGTTGGCCCGGACCCGCAGGCTGGGACAGTTTTTCCGTGGAAGGACCACTCGCGAGGACTGTTGAGGATGCTGCGCTGCTGCTCAGTGTACTGGCCGGTCCGGACCCTCGCAGCCCTATTGCTCTTAGTGATCCGGGATCAGTCTTCATACAGCCGCTGGAACGTGATTTCAGAGGGGCCCGCGTTGCCTGGAGCAGTGACTTTGGCGGACTCCCAGTCGACAAAAAGACCATCTCGGTCCTGGAAAACTGTATTTCTCATTTCGAATCCCTGGGTTGTGTTGTCGAATCAACGGTTCCGGATTTCTCGGGTGCAGATGAAATTTTCAAAACCTGGAGGGCCTGGTTCTACGAGTTGAAATACAGTGAGCTGCTTGAAAAAAAGCGTGACATGATCAAAGACACGGTGATCTGGAATACCGAATCGGGACAAAAACTCAGTGGCCCTGAACTTGGAAGAGCGGAAAAATTAAGGACCGCGCTTTATCATCGGGTGCGTGTGTTCATGGACACCTTTGAATTTCTTGCACTGCCGGTAAGCCAGGTCCCTCCATTTCCGGTCGATCAACCTTATGTTACGGAAATCAACGGCAACCGGATGGAAACCTATCTGGACTGGATGCGTTCCTGCTATTACATCTCCGTAACCGGACTCCCCGTGATTTCAGTGCCGTGCGGATTCACGGAAGACGGATTGCCGGTCGGACTGCAGATCGTTGGCCGTCCTCGGGATGATCTCGGAGTGCTGCAACTTGCCCATGCGTTTGAAAAAACGACCCAATTTTGGCGTAAAGCGCCAAGTCTGGCGGTTGGTTCCTCTGCACAAAGTAATTGACTAAACTCAGGACTTCTTCATGGAAAGCAACTTCAGTGAGGCTCTCACATTTCTCAAACCGGCAACATCGTCCGCAGGCGGGATAGTCGCATCCCAACACAAACTTGCCTCAAAGGTTGGCGCGGAAGTGCTTAATCAGGGTGGGAACGCAGTTGACGCTGCAATAGCGACCGCATACGCAGTTTCAGTGCTCGAACCGTGGATGAGCGGAATCGGGGGAGGCGGCCACATGGTGATCCATGATGCCAAAAAAGGCGAAGTCAGTACTGTCGATTTTGGCATGAGGTCTCCAAAAAGACTGGATCCTGAGGATTACCCACTGTCTGGAGAAGGCACATCAAACAACCTGTTTCCCTGGCCTAATGTTCTTGATGATCGCAACGCACTAGGCGCCACATCCATCGCCGTTCCAGGCCAGGTTGATGGAATGCGCGTTGCTCTTGAAAATTTCGGCACATGGAAATGGGAAAAACTTCTGCAACCGGCCATAGTCCTGGCTGAAAAAGGCATGCAAATAGATTGGTACACCACCTTGGTGATAGGTTCAGCGGTAGCTGATTTAAACCGTTATCCTTGTGCATCTGAAACATATCTTGAACAAGGACATCCTCCTTCGCCCGCATGGACTGCCGTGGATGACCTGAAAAAACCTTTCCCGTACCTGGCAAAAACACTGAAACACCTTGCCGCAGCAGGCCCCAGGGATTTTTATGAAGGGCATCTTGCCAAATCAATAGTACAGGATGTGCAAAAAACCGGGGGCATCCTTTCTCTTGATGACCTGAATGTATATCGGGCTATGATTCAGAAACCCCTTGTTTCTGCATACGGTAATGTCAATATCCATGTCCATCCGGAATTGAACGCCGGTGTAACTCTGATCGGAGCACTGAAACAGATCTCTAGGAAGTTAACTCACCCGCGGTCTCATTTTGATGACACTTTTTTAGTAATTGTTGAAACACTGGATCGGGTTTACAGGCAGCGACTGGAAGTTATGGGAGACATCGATGGCGGAAGGACTATGGACTGCACAACCCATCTCTGCGTTGTCGACAAACAGGGTAACATGGTTTCTCTGACCCAGACCCTTCTTTCGATTTTCGGCAGCAAACTGGTGCTTCCGAAAACAGGGATACTGATGAACAACGGCTTGATGTGGTTCAATCCCGAACCGGGGCATCCGAACTCACTCGAACCGGACAAGCGCTGCCTTGCCAACACATGCCCGGTAATTGGGCTGAACAAAAACGGAGGATTCGCCCCTGGCGCCTCAGGCGGGAGAAGGATTATGCCAGCAGTATTACAGTTGATCCATTTCCTGGTTGACCGCGGGATGTCACTCGAGGAAGCATTCCACCATCCCAGAATCGATCACAGCGGCGGAGATCGGGTAGTGTTGGACTGGCGAATAAGTGAAGAGTTCAAAAAAACGATATCACGCAGTTTTGACACTATTGAAACCGAGCGGACCCCTTTCCCCCTCTACTTTGCCTGCCCGAGCGCGGTCATGGTACAAGGTGACCGGAATTTTGGCGCAACAGAAATCACGCATCCCTGGGCGGAAGCTATCGCGCAGTAAAGAAGTGCGCACCAGGACCGCCACACCATTCACTCCCCGTAAGGGACCCAGATGTTTTTGACCTGAGTCGCCCGCAAAAGGAATTCACGACCTTCTGCTTGTCGACTGTCGTACCAATCCACATTACGGCCATCAGAAGTCCAAACGATTTTCAGGTTGCCACAACTTCTGCGTTTAACCTCAGCGCATTCCGTGTCTGTCCCAACGCACCAGATACCTGCGATATCATCGTGTGATGCCAGGACCGCACCCAGCTCATCAGCCACTCCGGCAACCAGGTTGATCACGCCCGGAGGCACGTCGGATGTATCAAGCACCTGGTAGAAATCCGTCGCCACCAGTGCATAAGGTCTGGAAGGGATGACCACAACCCTGTTTCCCATGGACACCGCCGGCAACACAAGCGACAGCATCCCGAGCAAAGGCGCCTCGTCCGGACAAACCAGCCCCATCACCCCAATAGCTTCCGGAAGGGCAAGGGCCAGTCCGCGCATTGGTGGCTGGTGGAGCCGCCCCTCGAACTTGTCCGTCCATGCTGCGTAGGAAAATATGCGCTTGATGGATAATTCCACTTCCAGAGCTGCCATTTCTTCCGTGTTGTCCGTGAGAGATTGAATCCTCTCCTGGAATTCTTCGCTGCGAGCCTCAAGGTTTTCCGCTATAAAATAAAGGACCTGCGCTCGTGAATGCGGATTCAACCCCGTCCAGCCAGATGCCTTGTGCGCCGCCTCGACGGCATTGCGGATGTCCTTGCGGTTGCCTTTACCAATTTCTCCCGCAATATGCCCGTCAGCATTCAAAACAGGCAAGGAGTAGCCGGAATCAGGACGCACCTGTTTGCCGCCTATATAGAGTTTAGCAGTGCGGTCCAGGGAAACACTGCAATCCCCTGAAGAATCATTTGGCTTTGTAATTGAAACGACCTTTCGATGTTGAAATGCGGGCCATTCGCTTTCCCATTTGGGTTTTAGATATTCACACATGCCCTCATAACCACCTTCACGACCGTATCCGCTTTCCCGGTATCCCCCAAACCCGGAAGAGGCGTCAAAATGGTTTGTGCAATTTATCCAGACTACTCCAGCCTTGATTCGCGGAGCAATGTGCATGGCAAGGTTTATATTCTCACTCCAAACGCTTGCCGCGAGTCCATAAGCAGTGTTGTTTGCCAGCGCCACTGCTTCATCCGGAGTACGAAATGTGGTTGCAACAAGGACAGGACCAAATATTTCTGTTTGTGAAAGCAACGAAGATGGAGAAACATTTGTAAGCAGTGTCGGCGGGAAAAAACAACCACGATCAGGCAATGCGCCATCCCATTGCCAGACTTCGGTCCCTTCTTCTTGTCCCTGTTTCACCAGGTTTTGAATCCTTTCCAGCTGCACCGGGGCAATAATCGCCCCCATGTCCATTCCCTTGTCAAGCGGGTCTCCGACTCGAAGTTTCCGCATGCGTGATTTAAGTTTATTGATCAGCTTCCCGGCAACGCTTTCCTGCACCAGCAGACGCGAACCGGCACAGCATACCTGCCCCTGGTTGAACCAGATGGCGTCCACAACTCCTTCCACCGCACTGTCAAGGTCAGCATCGTCAAATACAAGAAACGGGGATTTTCCTCCCAGTTCAAGAGATAATTTTTTCGTGGAATCAGCGGTTGCTTCACGGATCAACCGGCCTACCTCAGTTGACCCGGTGAAGGCCACTTTGGCCACATCCGGATGCCTGACAAGCATATCCCCGGTGCTTCCTGTACCGGTTACCAGATTAAAAACGCCCGGAGGCAGCCCAATCCTTTGACACATGCCTGCAAACCAAACCGCTGTCAAAGGGGTGAACTCTGCTGGTTTGAGTACAACCGTGTTGCCTGCCGCCAATGCCGGCGCAACTTTCCATGCCAGCATGAGAAATGGAAAATTCCAGGGTATGATCTGCCCCACCACTCCCAGCGGAGCATGGTCAGGAAATTCTTCCCCTAGCAATTGTGCCCAGCCTGCGTGGTGATAAAAATGCCTGACCGCCAAGGGTATGTCGATATCACGTGTTTCACGGATTGTTTTGCCGTTGTCCAGTGTCTCCAGCACGGCGAGCAAACGTGAATTTTTCTGCATCTGCCTTGCCATCGAATAAAGAAACCGGGCGCGTGCATGATAGGACAGCGATCGCCATTGATGAAACGCTTTTCGCGCAGCATCAACCGCTAAGGCTATATCGGTCTTCCCTGCAACGGCAGACGTTCCCAGACTCTCCCCAGTTGCCGGGTTTGAAATACCCAGCCTTTCCCCGGATTTTGCGGTTTTCCACTTACCATTGATATAAAGCTCAAAATTTCCATTCTGCTGTTTGATCCATTCCAGGGCCGGGCCTGGACTTTCAAGAGCTGGACCGTAATTCATTTCATGATATAGTTCTGTGAGGTTCATGTTCCAAAATGCAGTTCAGATGAGTCTCAACACGTTTCTTGGTAAAAAGGATTCCTTCTATCAATAAACATGTCAACTTCAAGTGAAAGGAAAATTAGACCGGTACAGGTTGAACAAGATTATTACTTGCTTTCTGAGGTGACTCATCAGCATTTTCCTGTCAAATAATCGAATTTTAAGTTCGAACTCCTTAAGCACCAAGGATATATCCTGATGAAAAAAATCCGGAAAAGATGCAGCATGATATCCTTGTTACAAACACTGATCAAGAAAACTGCGTCTATCCCCGGCCTGAATCGAACTCGGGGCAATTCTATCATCCGCGACCGGAATGGAAGCCCGGTTACGCGAGCGGAAAAATTGACAACACCGGGAGATGGAATCATAGTAAGTAAACAGGTGTTTTTTACAATCCATTCAGCATTTTGTCCAATTCTGACAACCGGATAAAGGAGAATAATGGAAGAAGCAGTCATCATAGACGCGGTACGCACACCGATGGGCCGTTCAAAAGGGGGCATGTTCCGTCATGTACGCGCGGAAAACCTTTCCGCGGTTTTAATCAACGATCTGTTAGCGCGTCATCCGGAAGTAAACCCGGATGAAGTTGAAGACCTCATCTGGGGTTGCGTGAACCAGACCAAGGAACAGGGTTTCAATATTTCGCGTTTCATTTCCCTGATGACACCGCTCCCTCACAGCTGCTCTGCTCAGACAGTCAATCGCTTGTGTGCGTCCTCGATGACTGCAATTCACAGTGCGGCGATGTCTATCATGTGCGGACAAGGAGATGTCTTTCTTTGCGGAGGTGTGGAGCATATGGGCCATGTGCCGATGGATCACGGGGTTGATCCTAACCCCTCAACGAGTATACATTCCGCAAAGGCATCAGGGATGATGGGTTTGACCGCCGAGATGCTGGCCATACAACATCGTGTTTCACGAGAGGATCAGGATGCTTTTGCTTTCCGTTCCCACAAACTATCCTCAGCATCTACCCGGTCAGGTCGATTTGCAAAAGAGATCGTTCCTGTGGAGGGGCATGACGAAGAAGGAGTTCTTCAACTTTGCGAAGAGGACGAAGTGATCAGGCATGATGCCGACTTGGAAAGCATGGCTGCACTGAAGCCTGTTTTCAACCCGGTTTCCGGGACCGTGACCGCGGGAAACTCTTCAGCGATTTCAGATGGTGCTTCCGCACTGCTGATGATGTCCCTTAAACGTGCCCGTGAATTAGGATTAATTCCAATGGCAAAAGTTAAGGCAATGGCTTCCGCGGGTGTCGATCCGTCGATCATGGGATACGGGCCCGTCCCAGCGGTAAAAAAGGCATTGAAACGTGGGGGATTGGTCATTGACGATATAGAACTGGTCGAATTGAACGAGGCATTCGCGGCACAGTCACTGCCCGTTCTGCGTGACCTGAAACTGGAAAATCTCCTCGATGAAAAAGTAAACCTGAATGGAGGCGCTATCGCGCTGGGCCATCCATTGGGATGTTCCGGGGCCCGCATCACCACTACCCTGCTGCATGAGATGAACGTAAAAGACGCGTCAATTGGCCTCGCCACTATGTGCGTCGGCTTGGGTCAGGGTGTTGCCACCATTTATGAGAAGATTTAATCCCTGGTGAAAACCAGTTGCAAACCTGCATGCCCTTTCAGCATTCATTTTTCTGGTTGCCCCTGCTAATTTTGATTGCGGCATGCAGCCAGGCAGAGGTGGTTCCAACTCCGGAAAAAAAGCAACCAGTTGCTGAGTCAGAAGTCCCTGAACTGATACAAGTCATACCGACAGACAATGAAACCGGTATTGCCCGAAACGCTGGTGTTACAATGCGGTTTAGTCTGACTATGGATGCTCTGTCGTTTAAAGTTAATTCGATAGGGAACGACTGTTCTGGGACAATACAACTTTCCCATGATGGATTCAGCAGTTGTGTCCGTTTGGATAAACCCGTCACGAACCAGGACAAAACTGAAATCCTAATCCTGCCCGCGGGGATTTACCAACCACAGACCCGTTACCAGTTGAAACTCACCTCAGGCATTAAAAGCCTGCAGGGACAACCGATTGATGAATTCATCAGCAGTCCTGGTTTCCAGACCGTTTCAACACAACAGTTCGGCGCCGAAGGGGATGACAGGGGCCTCGCTATAATAGCTGATGGTGAGAGTAATGTTTACATTGCTGGACAAACAAGCATGGGGGAGGAATCAGGACAAATCGATTTGTTTCTGGCAAAATTCTCCGCAAGTGGGATGCAGGAATGGATACGTCAATCAGGATTCAAAAAACCTGTGTCTGCAGCAAAAATCGTGCTTGCAGATTCAGACAGCATACGCATTTCCGGACTCCACAATGGAGCAAACAGTTCAAATATTTTCAACTCCCAATTCAATACCGGGGGAAACCAGGAATGGAAATTCACACATGAATTGAACGGGATTCCAGTGGGATCAGCACTGGCTATGGATTCCCGAGGAACCACATACTCAGCGGGAACGCTCCGGAAGCAGCTCAAGCAATTCCTGCCTGACGGCTCTTCTGGCTGGGCTACATCATTGGCAAAACGTATATTCATCGGGGCGATCGCACTCGACGGCAGAGAACACCTATATGCCGCAGGAAGTATCCGCACCCCATCCACTGGCACTTCTGCACGCTTCCGTGAGGAACCGTTTTTGATTAAAATCCACCGAAGCGGTTTGAAGCGCTGGGTTCGCAAATTAAACGCTACAGACGATGCGGTGGGGAAAGTCATTGTAGTAGAGGAAGACGGAGTGGTGACTGTCGTGGTAAAGAAAAACAAAAACGAATTGGGCTTGAAGCGTTAGAAATTTATGCACAAATAGCTAACCGTCTAGGAATGGGACAAATAAGAGGGGACCTTGAGGATATG
>CAYFLK010000001.1:0-78398 GCA_964344035.1 uncultured Pseudomonadota bacterium | reverse complement strand
AAAACGAATTCGAAAATTCCGTCCAAGCAGAATCTGAGTTGGTTAAGGTTGATTTTGATGGAAACCCGCAATGGACACAAAAATATAATCCTGATTCTCCAGGAACGATCATGACCCTGATTAGAGCCGCAAACGGACACCTGCTGGCCGCCGGGTTTGTAAAACGGAACGAACTGAACCAAAACACAAAACTACAGGAAGACGCGTTTGTCGCAAAACTTAACAAGGATGGGACCCCCGTCTGGACTAAGACGTTTGGCAGCAATGCCGATGATCGGGCCCTGGCGGTAACGGAGGATGCGTCCGGGACCATCTATGTCACGGGTTACACATCCGGAGAACTAGACGGGAATCCAAACCGCGGAGGTGATGATATTTTTCTGGTGCGTTTTGATTCTGACGGTACACAATTATGAAAAACAGGGGTCTTGTCGAGGTGTATGCCGCGATTAAAGTAATTCAGAATTTATATAAAATCCTTCGGCATTCTATAAAAGGACAAAAAACGGGGTTGCTTCTGCTGGCAGGGATCATGTGTCTTCCGCTTGCACCTGACTGTGCGCTTTCTCAGTCAGCCGATTCAAGAAAATCCATGATCGAGCAGATGCTCCCTGAAACCCAGGTCAAGTTCATTGCAGCACTATCCGGACTGGCAAACAAATATCGTGAAGCTCCTAACCCGCTCAGGCAATATCAATTGCTTGAACAGCGGTCACGACTATTAAGAGGGGTTCTTCCTGACCGAAAGGTAAACGATTGGATTGGCCGAATAACCGCACTGGGTATTACCGACAAAGGGAAGGCTTATCTGGGTATCGAGCTTTCTGGAACGAATGGGGCAAAGGATAGTTCCGGACAATTATCAACTCCCCCCCCTTCCGATGAAAAAACGGAATCTGATACAAACATATTCACAACCATATTTTCAACATGGCATGACAGTTTTAGAGACCTGGATGATAAAACCCTGATCGCACCGGGCACCCCGCTGTATGAACTGGCTGCCCAGTTTCAACCTGGAGATTTTGTCCGTTTCAGCGCTGAAGGAATTGGTGATATGGAAGATTATCTGAAAGAAATGAACCGTGGACTTGAATCAAAACTGATTTCACCGAAATTCATATTCAGGTTTGTATATCTCGAACCGGTAGTTTTTCCTGAAATTGAAACTCCACGAACGAAAATCGGTTCGGTTCCGCCTCCGGAGACCGGGGTAAATCCTGCTGCATCAGTACCCGGAGATTCCCCGTCCAGGAAAGTTTTGCTGCCGAGGTTGCAACTGGTTCCTAAAATTTCTGTCCATTTCTACAGGGATTACCGGCTGAGTGCGTATGACTGGGACTTTGGCCCTTATATGAAGCGCTGGAACCGCGTTATCAGGAATAATTGGAAAAACTGGCCTCCCAGTGATTACCTGAACGGGAAACACCCGCAAGGTGGAGAGGTCCGGGTTTATGCCGCGGTATCTCCCGACGGCAGAATAAACGGAATCAAGAGTTTGGTTGAAGGTGATATATCTCAGAAAATGAAAGACAGTGTTCTGAAAGCCTTTTATTCGTATACTTTGCCGCCACTGCCATCACATTTCAGGCATCCTGTGCTGAAAACCGAATTTCGGTTTCAATACCCAACGCTTCCTCATCTTCTTTTTCAGGAAGCAAAAGATCATCTGCAGGGAACAACAACGGAGGGTTCAAACGTTTCCGCAGACACATCTGTCACTTCAGCGCGGATTAAGACGAGGTTGAGACGGAAACTCCAGCTCAGAAAAACAGAAATGGAATATCACGCTTTGATACGGGAGCGTGTGGAAGAAAAGTTTCGTCCCCTTCGCCATTTTGATCCTGCTGAGAGCTTAACGGTTTTGCTGGAGCTGACACATCCTGTTTCCCAAACCAGTTGGGAAATAAAGGACGTGGGGAGATCCCCGGGTTTCCTGCTTTCAGTCCTCAACGGACTTTCCCAGGTTCGGTTTCCTGTATTGCCTTCAATTTTAAAAGAAAACTCACCACACCAGGTACAACTGCAAATTAGACCTTGAGGGAACAAGAATATGCTGCCAGAGAAGGCAGCGATTTAATTTGCTTTGCCTGTTAAAGTTCTTTGAAAACCTAAATCTCATGCGCGAATAAACTTCTTTATGACTGGTAGATCTGCCGATAGATAATATAGCTTCGGTAAACGCGTTTAACATAGTTTCTGGTTTCCTCGAAAGGTATCATTTCCACAAACTCCTCCGTAGAATCTTCACTCCAGTTTTGCAACCAGCGCAACATATTCGATGGACCAGCATTGTAGCCACCAGCAGTGTAAATCAGGATATCGTTGAATCTGGAAGAGATCCAACCCAGATAGTGAGTCCCCAACTGGACGTTGATGTATGGATCCATCACATCTTCCATTTTTCCGAGTTCAATTTTTTCCATCCGTGCAACCTCGCGTGCGGTTGCGGGCATCAGTTGCATCAATCCCATTGCATCAGATTTCGATACCGCCCTTGGATTGAACCGGCTTTCCTCACGCATTACCGCCAGGGTAAAATAAGGGTCGATCCCAACCTTTGAGGCAGTGTTTTTAATTTCCTGCCAATAAGGTCGTGGGAAAGCTAGCTCCCAAAGTGGATGACCTCCCACATCCATTTTTCTCAATTCTACAAGGAAGTAATTTGCAATCACACGGTGTAGTGCATGGTATTGCTTTTTTCTTTTCAGCATCCGGCTGATCTCCCAGTTCAGCCGCCTACTTTGCATCCGTTTGAGGGAATCCATGATTTCTTCAACCGCCTGAGCATCCTCGAGCACTGAAAACAAAAATTCAGTCCTTGCCAGCAACCCTTTTTGCTTCAGGCTGAGAGGGGGAAGATCACTGTAAACATTTCCCGGTGTGGAATGAGCACGGATAAAAGAGACATTTGATTTTTTCTCATCCAGTATTCTCCTCAACCCGTAATAGGTACTGGGGTAATTTGCAACAAGCTGTTGAAACACTTTCCTGGATTGATTCACTTGCCCAGCACTCGCAAGCAGCTTACCCTGCCAGTATAAAAACCTCGACCGCATGTTTGGGTTCAACTTCGCATGCAACAACCCCGCTTTGATTTGAGACAATGCATTTTCTAAACGCCCGTTCCGATAATGCTGCCATGCGACCCTCCAAAAGGCTTCAGCCGATTGATAATGCCCTGGAAATTCCCTGGTCATTCGCTTCCACGAGGGGAGGGCAAAGTCTGCACGACCCTTGCCTTCGTAGTGAATTGCAAGCAAGTGGTACAAAGAAGGGAGATAGGATGATTTCCGCGCAATCTGTTGCAAAACCTTAATGGTTTTTATGGTTTCATCAATACGTCTAAGTTTTAGATTGGCCCTCGCACTCCAAAATAGCTGAGTCTCACGATTTACGTTCCACCCCGCAATCTGCACGCCGGATTTACGATATTCGAGGATGCGACTGTATTGTTTTTCCTCGAACACTGCCTGCATGAATACTCCCCCTAGCTTTTTGCGTAAACTGAGAGGTCTCTCCCGTGCCAGTACAGGAAGGTGTTCAACTAGATAACCATACAGCCCCAACCGCTGTAAGGTTTTCACCCTCATATTGATTTCATCGGCATTTAGAGATTCAAAATCTGTAGGCCACAGGGTTTGCTGCGATTTCCGGGCACTTTCTTTATCTTGAGGATAAAGCCAGCCCAAAAGCCGTATTTTCCTTGACACCGGAGTTCTTGAAATCTCCGCACCCTGCATGTACAGCGAATGCAGCTTGGCATCCTTAAGAAAAAGATGAGGCCTGTCCAGGTATTGGTGCAGGAATGGGAAAAGCGCACGCACGTCCGACAAAAAAATAAAGTGTTCTTTCAGCAGCAGCCGCAGACGCTTGAGGTAATATGTGTGCCGAGGATTTTCCAGAAGCTCCCTCATCACTTTCAGCGCCGCCAGCTTATCGCCGGCATTCAAATTTGCCAGCACACGCTGGTAAATAACCACATCCGCATACGCGCTGACAACTGGAAGTCCGAAAACAGTCTGGGCCTCCCGGATATTTCTCTTTTCCAAAAGACATTTCCCTAAAACAATTCGCGCTTTCGCCCAAGAGTGAGAGTTTTGTTCCGGATTTGAACTGACCAGTGGTTTTAAATCGCTAAGGATCGGGCTGCAATTTTTGTTTCTTAGTGCAGATTCATACTCATCCCAGTAGATTTCCACTGCAGCTGCATCGAGCATCCACACACAAAAAAAGGCTGAAAGCCAAAAGACCCGGACCAGAAATCCAAGTTTCAGTTGTATTTTGCCGGGATATGTTTCCGATAAATCAGAAGATAGAGCCCTCGTGTTAAAGGCTGGCGCATGCCGTATGATGATTGATATATTCCACATTTTATGTATTTTATGGGTTTGGATATTCTTCAGAAAGACAGGATTCCATTTTTCCATAATAGGGTGACGCTTTCAGGGCGCCCATTGCTACTCGATACGCAAGAACCATACACATTTTGAAAAAACTCGATGACGGATGAACCTGTGAAGGATACAAAGAAAACACCTCTGATCCTCAATCAGAAGCCAAAAAACACAAAAGGGACAAAGCCGCTTCCGTATCAATTCGGCACGGAAACCTATGACGTCTACAGCAATCTGAAGAACCCCTTCCTTGAAAGAATCCTGGACACTTCAGCGGGTGACACCAAAACAGACCCTCAACGTGCGCAAACCCTCCTGCAGCAAATCGGGGAGCATGAAGGTTATCAACCTTTATATCCGGGAACAGGCGCCCCCCATCGCAAGCGGAAACTCGCATTCACGGAACACCCGCCCGGGACTGGGAACGGATACAACCCCGTTACCGCACTTCCGCAGGATGACAGAAAACTGCAAAACCACATCGGCAGTTTTTTCCAATATGTACTGAAGAAACTGGAGGCAGGTCCCGGTACCCTGCCTGGTTTAGTGAATGAACTCCTGCCCCTGTTTTTGGAACACAAAATCCGTGTCAGCATCTACCCAGTGTACCGACGATTCCAGGGATTTGAGGAAATGCTCCATACTCTGGAACAGATCAGTGAAGACACCGAAATTGAAAATTTTGAACTCTTTTGCGGTGCTTTGTTTGGATATTACAGTCAGTTAAAATAACGATCAGTCAGTTGGCGGCAACACTCCCTTCTTCCAATTGCTTTAGCCGAAACAGTTGAAAAATTTGCAAACCCGTTTTTTGGCCTGAACCCGGCTTAGCTTTTTTTGATCCCACCTGGACCAAACTCGAAATTGCCGATATTAGTATTGCCTTCGGCATCGAGGTATTTGATTTATAATGAGATTTTAAAACCTGAAAACTGATACATATGCACATCACTTACGCGGAGATCAATCTGGGGGTTTTGGAAAACAATCTCAGTCTGATTCGGAAGCACGTCGGCAGATTGCCCGTGATGGCTGTGGTCAAAGCAAACGGGTACGGACATGGACTCGTTCCCGTCGCCCGGCTTTATGAAAAACTGGGTATTGATTGGCTTGCAGTGGCAATTCAGCAAGAAGGAATCCATCTCCGCAAAGCCGGAATTTCCTGCCCCATCCTGGTGTTTGGCGGGTTGCTGAAAGAACAAATCCCGGATTTTTTTAAATGGGACCTTGACCTCACAGTTTCCTCTCTAGAAAATCTCGAGTGGACGAAAGAGGCGGCGGACAGTCATTCAACACAGGCAAACATACATTTAAAACTGGATACGGGGATGTCACGGATCGGGGCCCGGAATGAAGATGCAGAAGCTCTGATACGATCCGCCATTGGATCACCTCAGTGTCACATCAGGGGCGTCTACTCTCATCTGGCCTGTGCTGACGAACCCGAATCACCCATGACCATGGTGCAACTGAAACGATTCCTGGAAAGAACGGAGGTATTCCGGGATTGTGCACACCCCCTCCCCATGCGTCACCTTGCCAACTCTGGAGGGGTTTTGCATTTCCCGGGCACCCACCTTGACCTTGTTCGCCCGGGGATACTTCTCTATGGCGTGTATCCAGATCCCCGGAGCAGAAAACTGCTTGATGTGAAGCCGGCGCTATCTCTTAAATCGCGGGTGGTGTTCCGCAAACCTGTGCATCCGGGTGAATCAATAAGCTATGGTGCTACATGGTCCCCGAGGCATACCATCGAAGTGGCTACAATCCCGGTTGGATACGGTGATGGATACAGGCGGGACCTATCAAACCTAGGAAGCGTGCTCATTCAAAATCGCAAATACCCGATCGTCGGCCGGGTATGCATGGATCAGTTGATGGTCAATTTGGAACGGAACACTGTCAATACCGGGGAACCGGTGGTTCTCATTGGGGAACAGGGTCACGCTAAGATCACCGCTGAAGAAATGGCGGAACAGATCAAAACCATCCCTTATGAAATCCTCACCGGACTGAACGAGCGCATACCCAGGGTTTACATTCAATAGACCGGAACATTTTCCGGCAAGATTTTACAGGAGGCTTATGAAGAACCAGACATTGCGGCTGCATCCTGACGATGATGTAGCAGTTGCATTAAAACCGCTGGCTGCGGGGACCGCGCTGGAGGGTTTCCCGATGAAAGCACGCGATTCAATTCCCGCCGGACATAAAATAGCGCTACATCGTATCGAGGTCGGCAGACCGATTAGTAAATTCAATCAGATCATTGGTTTTTCCGGCAGCACTATCCTGCCCGGACAACACGTGCATACCCACAACGTCACCATTTATGATTTCTGCAGGAATTACGATTTCGGGGCTGACATTAAGCCGGTTGAACCGGTTTCAGAACCGGCAACGTTTGAAGGTTATGTCAGGGAAAATGGCAGGGTTGGCACACGTAACTTCATTGGCATCCTCACCTCAGTAAACTGTTCAGCTTCCGAGGCAAAATACATTGCCAGGGAATTTGAAAAGGAACCAGGAGGAACGGAACAACAGATTGACGGAGTTGCCGCATTCACCCGTGGCACTGGTTGCGGCATGAATATCAATGGAGAAGGACTGCAACTGCTGCGCCGGAATATGACTGGTTATGCAAACCACCCTAACTTCGCAGGTGTGCTAGTGGCAGGCTTGGGCTGAGAAATAAACCAAATACCTGAATGGCTTGATAAAGCAGGGCTTTCCCCTGGTCAGCGGGTGAAAACACTGGTGATCCAGGACAACGGCGGCACGCAGAACTCAGTCGCACGCTGAATCCGCATTGTTCATGAAATGATTGAACACGCAAAAACCATGAAACGAAAACCAGTTCCGGCCAGTCACCTGACCCTCGGGTTAGAATGCGGCGGATCTGATGCGTTTTCCGGGATCACAGCCAATCCCGCCCTGGGAGCAGCGGCTGACCTGCTTGTAAAACATGGAGGAACAGCAATCCTGAGTGAAACCCCTGAAGTCTACGGTGCTGAACACCTGCTGACCAGGCGTGCGGTGAATCCACAAGTTGGTCAGAAACTTATCGACTTGATCCGCTGGTGGGAAGACTACACTGAGAGGAACCAGGGAGAAATGAACAACAACCCTACTCCGGGAAACAAAGCGGGAGGAATGACGACAATCCTGGAAAAACCATTAGGGGCCGTTGCCAAGGGAGGATCGTCACCGTTGAAAGAAGTTTACCGCTACGCAGAACCTGTACAGACAAACGGGTTCGTCTTCATGGACTCGCCTGGCTATGAACCTGTATCGGTAACATGACAAATCGCCTCGGGGGCAAACATTATTTGCTTTACAACCGGACGCGGCTCGGTTTTCGGTTGCAAACCCTCGCCCTGCCTGAAACTGGCAACGAATACTCCAATGTTCCGGAAAATCGAGGATGACATGGATATAAACTGTGGAGAAATTCTGGATGGGGAATTTTCGGTGCAGGAAATGGGGGTGCGGATTTTTAATCTGATCCTGGAAACGACTTCAGGGAAACCAAGTAAAAGCGAAATCCAGGATTTTGGACATCATGAATTCCTGCCCTGGCAGGTTGGAGCAGTGATGTAATCCGTCATGTGTAACGGCAAAAATACTCTTTGCTTTCCCTTTAAAAATCAGGGACCTGCCTAAAAGCTTGACGACACCGGAGTTCGGTGACTTCCTCCATGAACAAACCTACTTGAACCGGCTGTGAAAGCGGCCGGTTTTTTTGCTGCATTTTGATAATACCAGGGCAAAAACCAGCAACAAAGTAGTCTGCACTTCTCCGTCTCGAAAATTGTTTTCAAAAATACCTGCAACCAGGAACCCGGAAACCCCGGACATGGCGCCCCAGAAGATGGAGTTTCTGAAATCAAACTTGGTGGTGTGTTTCAGCCCCCTGAAAATGGTGCGGTAAAACATTGCCCAAATTCCAAGATAAGACAGTAAACCGAAAAATCCATAATTGAGCCAAGTTTGCAGATAAATATTGTGCACACCTGTACCTGCGGGATTCTGGAAGCGGTGCTCCGTTTCTCGCCGAATCTCATCACGATACGGAGTCATCACCATTTGATCTGAATTGTGGCCGATACCCAGCCAGAAATGATCCTGGATCCCCCGTGAAGCAGACTCCCACATTAGCAAGCGGTCACGGTTTTCCGTCAGGCTGAATCCGCTGGTTAACCGATATCTGAAAGCATCAAGTCGCGTGCCAACACCTTGATTTTGATGGGTGTTATCTCCTGGAAAAAGCAGCGCTGTTGGTAGCATCACCCCGATGATCACGATGCAGGCAATAGTAATTTTCGGAGAAAACCTGAGTAGCAAAATTAACACCGCTACAACTGAACCAAGCCAGATGCTCCTTCCAAGTGTGGCAGTGGCCGCGCACCACAAGATAATAGACATTCCACCTACAAGCATTCTCGCAACTGTGCTCCAATTTTTGCAGAATGCAAGTGAACTCAAAAGCGGGCTGCAAAGCAGCAACATTCCACCATAAGTCAGGTGATGGGTAAAATTCCCTTTTGCGTGAAACAGGTATACATCTATCCCTTTGCCGGGTCGGTAAGGAGCGGATAGATTCTCTGCTTCAGGGCGAAACCAGTCCACACCAGTAAATAACTGGATAATCCCATAAACCGCTAGCAGGCTCAAAAACCAGAAATAAACCCAAAGTAGACGGTTTTCATCCTTACTCTCCAGTATCGGCAAAAGCACAAAAGGCAACAGCAATCTCCAATTGTCCCTGAGCGCTTCCAAATGATCAACCTCGTACTCATTGAGAAACCCAGACAACACAACAACAGCAGCATAGAGTAGCATCACGCCAAGAATCGGGGACTCAAGTTTGGGCTGTTTTCGGTCCAGGACAAGTCGGAGTAGTGATAGCAGGTAAAGCATTACAATTGATGCTTCGGAACCGGCGATGCTGAACGTGCTGAAAATAAAAAGGGTGTGGATGAAAAAACTGTTCCACCACTGGAGAGTAAACATTGCTGATTTACCGCATCAACTCATTGTCCGTTGGAATAGCTCTCATTTGATGGGAGTTCCCTCTCCAGAAGTCCTGAAAGCGCCTCGGAACATGATAAATCCTCGTGCAGTATACGGTAAACGGTTTCACAGATAGGCATTTCAACATGATACTTTTGCGCCAGTTTCTGCAGGGAAACAGAAGTGGACACTCCTTCGGTCACAACCTTCCGCCCGGCAAGACAATGATTAAGTGATTTCCCTTTTCCTAGGCACACACCAAGGGAATGATTCCTGGAGAGCGGACCGGTTGCGGTGAGCACGAGGTCTCCCAATCCGGACATGCCCGCAAAAGTTTCCGGTAATCCTCCCATTGCCGTACCCAGGCGGGTCATCTCAGTCAGTCCCCGACAGATCAGGGCGGCGCGGGCATTGAATCCCAAAACCATACCATCCGCAATGCCGGAAGCAATGGACAGAACATTTTTTACTGCGCCTGCTACTTGGACCCCCAATAGATCCCGACTGCGATACAAACGGAACCTTGATGAATGGAAGATCCTCTGAATGGAATCCGCAATCACATCGTTTTCACAGGCAAGCACTGCCGCTGAGGGTAGCTCACGGGCGGTCTCCAACGCAAAGGTAGGTCCTGAAAGAACCGCCGGGCTGCATTTTGAATTCCACTCTTCATCATAGATTTCACTCATCAATAACCCTGTGCCTGTTTCGATGCCCTTACTGGCAATCACTATCCGGTGTTCTTTTGTGACTGAATTACTGATCTTCCGCGCAATGTTGCGAGTATGCTGAGAAGGTACGGCCATAACAAGCATTCTACAGTTTTTCACTACTTCGAGAAGGTCGTGAGTCGGGTATATTGTTTCCGGCAACGGGATCCCCGGTAAATACAACGTGTTGACCCGATGCTCACTGATGTTATGCACTGTTTCGACTTCAAAGGACCACAACCTGATAGTGTATCCTCGTCTTGCCAACATTGCCGACAGGGAGGTGCCCCATGCGCCTGCACCAATAACTCCTATACTTGGTGTTGCCATTTCTACTTCATTAGCATCAGGGTCAAGACGTCCACCTGTGTTTATCCGGATTCCTCAAAAAATGTATAAAATTTGCACAGTGAACAATTGATGTCCTGCTATTTCAATGCCAACCAGGAATATTCATGCAGCTGTGTGAGTCGAATTTAGAAACATGGTTTTACCATTTCAGAATGGAACCCAATACACGATCATGACTGATCAATCTTGTATCCATATATTGCATACTTGCCCTTGCTGCATATCAGCAAAATAGTTGAATCTCTTTTATCAAGCAGATTTTGCAAACAGACTGTCACCCCAAGTCAGTTGACCTCGATTGGGTTTGACCCTTGAAACCGCATTGAGTATAATTTATTGCTTAGCTCACAGACTCCCATTCAGTTGTTCATTCTTATATGCGCGTGTCGGGCTAAGTTCTGACATTGCGCAGATGACGTTGCAGGAATATCACTCTTCTTGTTTTGTGAGTTGTTTCTGTCCGACGGTAGCATTCCGGTCAAACGCGGATGTTGTTCTAACACATACACCATGCATTCGCATTCCGGAAGCAACATGTTGACATCATAAACACTGCCTTCCACCGTATTTTCTCATTGCACCCCTGGGGCCACATAAGCATCGAAGATGAATAACAACCCAGAATTAAGTTCAAACAAAAACAAGCGTGATCGTATCCTGCTGGTTGATTCGGAAGGAACGGTTGTAACAACTTCAGACCTTCCCGACCAGGTTCCGGTACTGCCTGTTTTTCATCGGCCTGTTTTTCCCGGAATTCTCACCCCCATCAGCGTTGACAATCAAACCAGCACATGGCTGAGGGAACAAATCAGTGAAGACAAAATGATCGGTGTGATGATGGTCAAACAACAAAAAATTGGTAATGACCAGAACCCGAGTGTCCCTGCCTCCCATCTTTACAGGGTAGGGACCCTGGCGTATGTGTTGAACTGGGTTGAACTCCCGGATAAAAGCTGCCAATTCATGGTCTCCACCTTGCGCAGAATAGAGGTGGCACGCTTTAAACGCAGGCAGAAGCATTACCTGGCGGAGATCCGTTATCTTGAGGAACCAAAAATAAAATTCACTGAAGAGTTGAAAGCCGGAGCTGCGGCCATCGTGTCAACGCTTAAGGAACTTATCCCACAAAACCCCACATTTTCACAGGAGATGTTTCACCTGCTAAACCAGGTGGACATCAATGATCCGGTGATGCTGACTGACTTGGCGGCATCGATGACAAACGCAAAAAGTGCTGATCTGCAGAAAATCCTGGAAACGGACAAACTGCCGTCACGCATTGAAAAAACGCTGCTGCTGTTGCGGGAGGAATATGATCTGAGTCTGCTGAAAGAACAGATTAACCAAAAGATTGATGAGCGGGTTTCCAAACAGCAGCGCGAATTTTTCCTGCGTGAACAGCTGAAAGAGATTCAAACCGAACTCGGCCTGGAACAGGACCGCAAAACGTTAGAATTACACCGGTTCACTAAGCGTTTTGAAACACTGGGACTGAGCCGGGAAGCAAAGGAACGGGTTGCCGATGAAATGCAGCGATACGGGATGCTTGATGAACACTCACCCGAACTGCAGATTATTCATCAATACCTGGAAAACATCGCCTCACTGCCCTGGGACAAATCAAGCAGGGACCGCCTCAGCCTGGTCAAAGCACAAAGGATTCTTGACCGAGATCATCACGGCATGAAAGACGCCAAGCGCAGGATTCTTGAATTCATCGGCATCCGCAAACTCAAAAAGAACACCAAAGGGGCGATCCTCTGTTTTACCGGCCCGCCCGGGGTGGGAAAAACTTCACTGGGGAGGTCTGTGGCCCGCGCGTTGGGACGTAAGTTTTACCGATTTTCGGTTGGGGGGCTGGCTGACGAATCCGAGTTGAAAGGTCATCGCCGCACCTACATCGGCGCCATGCCGGGCAGGCTCATCCAGGCCTTACGTTCGGTTATGACTAATAACCCTGTTATCCTACTGGATGAATTGGACAAAGTTGGTCGAAGCTACCGGGGAGATCCCACATCAGTTCTGCTTGAGGTGCTGGACCCAGAGCAAAACCGGGAATTTCTCGATTATTACATTGATCTTCGTTTCGACCTTTCAAACGTGCTGTTCATTGCCACCGCGAACGTCCTCGATACAATTCCTCCTGCACTGCGTGACAGGATGGAAATCATCACCTTGTCGGGTTATGTATCCGAGGAAAAACTGCAAATTGCACGTCGTCATCTGGTTCCCAAAGCCCTTTCGGCATCAGGACTGTCGTCCGGACAACTGCGGTTTTCCAGGCATACCCTTAACACTTTGATCCAGGAATACACCCGTGAAACCGGAGTGCGCGGATTGGAAAAACAATTGAATGCAGTCTGCAGGGCAGTAGCTTTGCGTGTTGCAAGGAATGATCTCACTTCTCTTTCGGCCAGGAAGAATCATTTAATAGAGATACTGGGCCCCGCCCCTTATCCCCCGGACGCTTTTGCGCCAATTCCGTTAGCGGGAGTCTCAAGAGGACTGGCGTGGACCTCCGGTGGAGGTTCAATTCTTAACATTGAAGCAGTCTGGCTGGCGGGTGATAAACCAGAATTAAAACTAACGGGGCAGTTGGGAGAAGTGATGCAGGAATCATCTTCCATTGCCCACAGCGTGGTCCGTTCCATCATCTCTGATTCCAGCCTTCCCAACAAACTCGGCAGCCAACCAATGCATTTGCACGTTCCCGAAGGGGCCACTCCCAAGGATGGACCCTCCGCTGGAATCGCGATTGCCGCCGCCATGCTCTCCCTGGCCCTTCAGCGGTCAATCAAAACCAATCTTGCAATGACTGGAGAACTGACCCTGACAGGACAGGTGCTGCCGGTGGGAGGTATTCGCGAAAAGGTAGTCGGCGCAAAACTGGCGGGGTTAAAGACTATTATGTTGCCTGAAGGGAACCGCCCACAGTACGAGGAACTACCTGATTATTTAAAAGAGGGTTTGGAGATACAGTTTGTCAGACATTTCCAGGAGGTAACTCAAGCAACATTGGGGTTCACCTGGAAGGAATCCTGGAAGAAGGCTGACCCCATGGAAAAAAGTTGAATCCTGCACACTGATGGAGATATAAAGTAGTATTGAGTATTCATTTTTCAAAGACCGTACTTATTCAGGAGTCTGATCAATGTCCGATTTGAAGGAACAACTATATCCCTCCTGGCCTGCACAAGTGGTTAATCATCCGATGATCGATTCATCCGATGAAGACAAGTACCGCTACCTTCAAGTGCTGACTTTGCTCATTGATGCAGATGACGTGATTCTTGATGAAGAAATTGAATACCTGCGCAGGATGGTTCAAATTTTTGAACTGGAAAACGGAACTCTGGGAAAACTAATAAAATTTGTTCAACTGCCTGACACGGATGAAATGCGTAAAACAATGTCTACGTTTTACGATAACCGTGGTTATGCATTGATGATGGATTTGATTTTTGTGGCATGGTCTGATGAAGAATTTCATCCAAAAGAACGTGAGTTCATCCTCAACTGCAGTGATTTGCTGGGAATTACCATGGACAAACTGCACGTGATGCTGCAGATGGTTGAATCCATCCGCCAGAAGGACGTTGATCGCTTGAACGTACTGATTGAGGAGTTTCGAGAGGTTAAAGGAATTCCGGAAATGCTGCGTTTCTACTGGAGCAACCTGGTTGCCTGAATGATTCGTCCATCTTAAAGCTGCCTGCAAAAAGGTGACAGATAAGAAGCCCCTGAACGACACAAATTATTCGCACACTTTTCAATCAGTCTCAAATCCGGATGTGCACGGGTAGCCAGCGATTGTGTTTCCCGTTTGGCATTGAGCAGACAGCGTACCAGCAATTGCTCCTGTTCCTCTAAACTGCCAGCCACACCCGCACAAATCCAGCGGACTTCCTGAAGCTGAGACCACCCGGGGTATCTATCCAGTTCATCCAGTAAATCCCTCCTCAATCTCCTCATTTCATCACGGTGCCGCAGTGGTTTTCCCCGGTTTTCACACAATCTAGCGGTGTTCCTGCCAGGTCTGGATTGCTCTGAAATTGAAGGAAAATAATTCCAAAATATAAAAAAAACCAGGATTGCGAACACCAACCCTGAAATTATCCAGTAGAGTCTCGGCTTTATGGATTTCCTTTTTTTGTCAGCATCTGCATCGTAAAACTCAACCTGAAAGAACTGCACCCGTCCGTCCGCGGATTCCACGTTCAACCCAGGGGTTTTTTCATGCCCAAGCACCGCACCCACCAGGTTGATTTGTCCGATTTTAGGAGACTTCATCGTTTTTGTCAGCAGTGACAACTTTGCCACCTGCCGCGCATAACGATTTACGATCTTCACCACTTCAGTGCGGTTATGCCAATTCCTGCGGTTGATCCCGGGAGTGGTAACCGCGGTGAAATCAATTTTGGTGAAAATTCTGGCCTTGCGCTGATTTCCTTGACCCTGATCACAGACGCCGATCGGGCGCCATTGGGAATACTTTAACCCTTTGTTGCCTCCTTCGTCAGGCATTGTCTTGGATTTTACAGGAGAAACAGGAAACCACGGCGTCAGAACCGGTTGCTTTCAGGAATCGGGAGGGGAGCGATCAAGGAAGACTGGCTGGGGCGGAAGGGATCGAACCTTCGTATCACGGGATCAAAACCCGTTGCCTTACCACTTGGCTACGCCCCAATCAGCAGCAACAATTTTATCCGGAATGCTTGTTATTGCAAGACGGAACCATTCACTGCTGAAGATAATTCTGGTATGACATTTGACGCCCCAACGACTGATGACTTTCCTTCGACATCTTCTTCCACAAGCTTCCTTCACCCTCTTTACTGTCTTTCAGGTCCTTGTAGATTTTCAGGGCTTTTTCTTTTTGGTCCAACTCTGCATAGAGGTTTCCGGTATGGTATCGCGCCCAGTGAATCCTTTCACGGATTTCCGGTTCCGTTCTGGAACCATAAACCCCAATGGCTTTTTCAAACTGCGCGAGGGAAGCTTCATTGTTTTGAACTTTATAAAGCATCTCACCGGCAAGAAAATGACTGTGGATGATGTATTCTGGAGTGCCCGGTTTGGTCACGGGATGGCTGTAACGAGTGATGGATTGCAGGTATGCGTTGGCTGCGTCGGCGAAATAACCGGCATCTTCCAGCATTTGGGCCAGTTCATAGTAGAGTTCGGGTACAATTTCCGCTTTCAGGGGGTCTTGATCCTGGTCGTATTTTTCAATTGTCTGTTCATACACAATCAACGCTTTGGAAAATTGCTTGTCCCGTCTATACACCATTGCCAGCAATTGGTGGACTTCCGCATCATAAAGACTTTCCGGGTGATCCTGAAGAAACCTGGCCAAATTATCGCGTGCTTCCGGATAATCCTTTTTCTCAAATAATGTCTGAGCCTTTTCAAGTTGAATCAATTCCGCCATGGTCCCTGAAGCCCGTGTCTCAAGAAAGCGAAAGAGGTCGAGTGCGTCATCATGAAACCCCAGCCGGCGGTGGGCGACTGCAACCTGGAAAAGGGTGGTGTCAAAACGGAAGTTGAGCATGTACTTGGATTTGTAATCACGGTATGCCGCAACCAACGCCAGGTCGTCCTCCTTTCGGAAATATTGATCAATCATCCCTTTCAGGTTTTCATCTATGTTCTCCTGAATCACATTTCTCCGCACATATACGCTTTCCGGATGCAAATCCATGAATTTTTCCAGCGTCATGATTGCTTCACGGTAGAAACCGTATAAGGTCTGGGTCAACCCTTGCCGCAGCAGAGCTTCCTCTGCCTGAGTTGAATCAGGATAAAGATTGACGATTTCCTCATAAACCCCCAATGCTTCAAGGTATTCAGTGGAAAAGGGGCGTTTAGCCTGGATGTTTGCGATGCGCAGTTTACCGAGCAACGCAATCTCACGTGAATAACTGTTGATTGCGTTCTTGTAAACTGTAATTGCTTCGTCTTCCTTGCCTTCATCACGCAGAAAATCTCCGAGCCGAAGAGCAACGAATTTTGAGAAATCTGCATCGGGGTACAATCTCAACAAGATTTTGAATACTTCCCGCGCAGTAGTGTAATCCGCATTTTCGTAATAAGTTTCCCCCATGTGAAACAGCAGTGTAGGGTCTTGCTTCACATATTCAGTGTTCAAGTTTCTTCCCTGGTCAAAGTGCTCCCTGGCAATAATAAAACGACCCTGCTGATAATACGCCTGGGCCAGTTTATAATGTGTCACCGCAAGAAATTTTGGCGCCGGCGAAGTTCTCAGATATTCTTTAAAATCATCGATTGCATCTTTCCAATTGCGGCTATCTATGTGGGTCACGGCTCGCCAGAAAATTGACTCAATTGCTTCCCTGGAATTTGGATATTCATTTTTCAATTTTACAAAGCTTCTGCTGGCTTCGTTGTGAAACTGCATCTTCTGATAACTCCTGCCGATGCGAAAATATGCATGAGGGATCAAGCCCTTCACAATAAACTCAGCTTCTACAGGAGGAGAAGGGGTCTGCATCGTTTTTGCAATTCGGACCGCAGTTTGATATGCTTCGATCGCGCGGTGATGATTTTTTGCTTTCCCACGCTCCAGCATGGTGTAGGTGACATCCGCGGCACGAAACATTGCCTGCGCGGCAACCTCGTCCAAAGGTTCCTCAAACTCTCCCGCATCAGCTTTCCCCTGAGCGTAGGCGGCACGAAACTGCCTGATCGATTCATTGTAGTCGCCCTGGCGGAAAGTGTTTTCCGCCTGCTGAAAAAGACTTTTTAACAGCAGTTTTCTCCTCAATGCTGCCCTTGTTTCCTTCTCCGCGGCTTTCTTTTCCTCTTCGCTCAGGGTTTTCGCGGGAACTTCTTTTTCCTCCTTAGCTTGAGTTTCTCCGGAAAAGTACAATACCCATTGCGCATTATCCAAATCTGATACATGTTCAACACTGATTTCAGGAATTGTCAGATCCAGATCAACAAAGGTCTGGTTGACTTCACTGCGCACACCAGCTAATTGAATCCTTGACTCCGCAAATTCTGCGACTTGCAAACCCTGCTCAGGCAGGGTATCCGGGAAACGGATTGTTAAACGGTTTCTGCTTTTATCCTCCAGCAGGAATATTCTCGGAATTTTGGGTATTTCAGGCGTTTCTTCTTCAAAACTGGAAGTGACTATCCTGAAAGAGAACAGAAATCTAGTGCGATTCCCATTGCCGGGTTCAAATCGGATGCCGCTGAGCTTGTAGAACGCTTCGCGCTGTGTTTCGGGTTCCGGTTTGACTGCAACCACGCTTCGAAAAACCACTGCCAATCCGGGACTTCCTTTTAACGGCGAGACTTCATACGTCAATTTCTGCTGACGCAATTTAAACTGCGCCCAGATCTGGTCCTCTACTTCATAGAAGCGGATTCCGGCAACCTGTTCGTCATTGAACAAGCGTTCAGACCGACTGTCGCTAAAATCAAGATAAGCATTATGAAATTTGACAACAAGTGTTTGTGCGGTCAGGTTTGCCGATACCTCATAACTGGGTGAGCGGTCGGTCAGCAAGTGTACGGATACCTGGCTCCCCCGGCGTATCAGTTCAACAGACTTGATCCCAACTGATTCACTCTGAGCGTAAGTGTGGGGTGTGCTGAATAGAATGGCTGCAAGCTGAAGTGTCACGAAACCAAAAAGTTTCATGTCCTGGTTTGATAAAGGTGAGAACTGAGGGGATCAACCGCTGAAACCGGTCCTGCAATAGGGGTTCCACTCCCGACTGTGTTCAGCGGTTTCACTGTTTTGCGGGATACGGTGTTTACCCGTCGTAGAAGGATTTCAGCAATTTCGAACGGGATGGATGACGCAGTTTGCGTAAGGCTTTGGCCTCGATCTGACGGATCCGTTCCCTGGTCACGTCAAAATCCTGTCCAACCTCTTCCAGTGTGTGGTCCTTGACTTCATCAACCCCGAAGCGCATGCGAAGCACTTTTTCCTCCCTGCTTGTCAGGGTGTTCAAAGCCTGCCGGGTCTTTTCTCCCATGTTTGAAAACACGGTCGCTTCTCCCGGGTCGGAAGCTTTTTCATCGGCAATAAAATCCTTCAGCAACGAATCATCGTCATCTCCGATGGGAGTGTCCAATGAAATGGGTTCCTTGGCAATTTTCAGAACTTTCCGCACCCTGTGCAGAGGCATGCCGATTCGGTGAGACAATTCGTTAGGAGTAGGTTCCCTCCCGTATTCCTGAACCAACGAACGAGACATCCGCGACAATTTGTTGATCGTCTCAATCATGTGAACCGGAATCCGGATGGTGCGTGCCTGGTCAGCAATTGCGCGGGTAATGGATTGACGGATCCACCAGGTGGCATAAGTTGAAAACTTGTATCCGCGACGGTATTCAAACTTGTCCACGGCTTTCATCAACCCGATATTACCCTCCTGTATCAAGTCAAGAAACTGCAACCCGCGGTTAGTGTATTTTTTTGCAATGCTGATTACCAGTCTCAAATTCGCTTCCACCAGCTGGCTTTTTGCACGTTTGACCTTCTGTTCGGCGATCCTTAAGCGTATTACTTCACTGCGAAAATCTTCCCAGTTGAGCATGGTTTGCTTGATCATCACGTCAATGCGCTTTCGGCAGGCCTGTATTTTTTCATACAGGCGATTTGCAATGTTGAAACGCAGCTTGGTTTTATTCTCTATTTCCTCTTTGACAGCAGTTTTTTCTGCAGCCTTTTTTGACGCTTTGAGTTGGCTGAACAAGCGGTCTGTTTCAGCGAGGGACAGATTCAATTTGCGTGAGTGCCTCGCCAACTTTCGATAGTACAGATCGATTTTGTGCTTGTGATTGAACAATTCAATGCACATCAGTTCAATTTGCCTGGAATTAAAACTGATGCCGCGGATGATATCCTGGTACGCTTCGGTGTGTTTTTTTAAATCCTGTTCGTCTTTTCGTTTGTTTTTTGAATTTCTGGTACGTTTCTTTATGTTTTCAGTTTTCAAATAGTGTTTTTCCAGCCTTTCCAGCTTTTCCACAATACGCTTGGTAGCTTCTTCCTCATCTTCTATGACATTATCGTCTTCATCCAGCCCTGAGATAACATGTCGCGCACGTATTTTCTGTGATTTCAGCTGTTTGATCAGTTCAAACAAATAGTAAAGGATCAGGTGTGATTGAGTGAAAATTTCAATCAATTCCTGCTGACCATCCTCGATTTTCTTCGCAACTTCAACTTCACCTTCCCGGGTAAGCAATTCAATGCTACCCATCTCTCGAAGATACATCCGCACCGGATCATCCGTGGAATTGTCAATTCCGGGATTGAGATCCAATTCCTCACTCAGATCGAATTCAAAATCTGGATCAAATTCGCGTTGATTTAGACTGATCTTCTTGGTGGAATCCACCACATCAATTTCCATCTCAGAGAAAATATTGAAGATTTGCTCCAATTGCTCTGCCGAAGGGGTATCGTCACCGAGATGATTGTTGATGTCGTCAAGAGTGATAAATCCTTTTTCGCGTCCTTCAGCAATCAGTTCCTTGATTAACCTTGCTTCCTGTTTGGACGATTCAGATAGTTTTGCAGTTTCCGATGGTGTCATGGTGTTTCACTGGAATTCTGGGGTTCCGCGAGTTTTTCAAAGACATCTTGCAGTGCAGTAACTTCCCGACGATGTTGTATTCCTGCGCGTGCGCGTTCCTCGACTGTGCCGTTAGTACGCTGCTCAAGGAATCGTCCTTCCAAATGACGCTCCTTGATTCGCTTGAGTGACAACAGTACTTCATGCCGTGGAACTTCCTCCATGGTTAGCGCTATCACCGCCTTGTAAAGTTCCGGAGTTTCATTCTCCAAAAATTGGGGTTTGAACGGCTGAAATGTATCTGCAGGAAATTTGAGGAGTTTTTCATACAAGTCACGATAAAACTTGTTGTGCAGTTCCTCCGGATTCAAATGCTCACGAATCACTGGCGCCCATTCCCTGTGATTAATCAGGGCCTGCAGAATCCAGCGCTCATCGCCGTGTTCATGAAAAACGGGTGGCATACTTGTATTTTTATCATTTTCTGTGGTTTTTTTCAAAATCTTATTTGATTTTTTCAGCACCATTTCAAGAGGCAGCCGCATCCTTTCCGCCAGAGAATTAAGCGTTAACTGGCGCAAGGCGATATCAGAAATGCTGCTCAAATGCGGCATTAGCGATTCAAGTGCCTTCATCCTGCCAGGCAGATTTCCGGGGAATCCTGCCAGGGTTTGTTCAACAAGATAATGGAGGACAGGTATGCGTTCAAGTAGAAGCTGCTGGAATGCATCAGTTCCATTGTTGAGCAGGAACGAATCCGGGTCTTCACCTTCCGGTAGAAGCACGATGGAAGCATCCAGGGGGTATGGAAGAAAAAGGCTGCAGTGTTTTAAAGCCGCTTCACGTCCTGCCCGATCACCATCGAACAGCAAAACCACTGAATCGGCATATCTTTGAATGAGTTTCAGATGATGCACTGTCAATGCTGTCCCGCAAGGCGCTACTGCGCGGCTGAATCCGTGCTCATGCATACGCAGCACATCAAGATAACCTTCGACGCAGATCAGTTCCCTGGTTTTGCGGATCCCCTCAAGCCCCTCATAAAGACCGTACAACACCTGGTTTTTTCGATAATACGCGGTTTCAGGACTGTTAAGATATTTAGGCTGATCCGTGTCCTTAACAACCCTTCCGCCAAACCCCACACACCTTCCGCGCAGATCCCTGACTGGGAAAACCAGTCTCCCGCGGAAGCGATCATAATGCCGCCCGCTTTGTTCGTGTTCTTTGATTAACCCTGTATTGAGCATCTCCTTAGCATCATAGCCTTTTTTTTGCAGATGTCCCTTCAGGTCCCGCCAATCACGCGCAGCGAAGCCAATTTGAAAAGTCTGCCACAGTGATTCGGGAACCATCCGTTCATTCAAATATTCTCTCCCCTCTTCCCCTTTTCCTTTCCTCAGGTTCCAATGGTAATAGTCCTCCGCATCATGCAGGCAGAGCATTCCCTTGTCATCGGCTTGAGTTTTCTTCCCCGGCTTACCTGATTCAAATTCCAGTGGCACACCGCAGCGTTTTGCCAGTTCCTCGGTGGCGTCGGGGAAGGAGATATTTTCATGCAGCATCAGAAACTTGATTGCGTCTCCACTCGCACCACATCCAAAGCAGTGAAAGAAACCGCGCAAAGGGCTGACACTGAATGATGGAGTTTTCTCTGAATGAAATGGACATAGTCCCTTGAATGATGACCCGGTTTTTTTCAAAACCACACCATGTTCTGAAATTAGCCTGACCAGGTCGATTTGGTCAGTGACTCGCCGAATAAAAGCCTTGCTGAAACTCATTACATTACTTGGAAAATCACTGCATCATTATGGATGACTGCATCACAAACAATATGTCAGGGAATTCTCTGGCATTGCATTGACGACACCAGAATTTTACTGCTCCATTCGTGCGAAGCCTGAAGAATCAAGGGTGATTTTCAAATCGTATTTATCTGAAAAACAAGAGGGGGCGCCGAAAAAAACCACTGCCCCGGGGAAATCACGCAACCACTGCATCAGAAAGGCTTTGCAAGTTGAATCAGCTTCCACAAACAAACGATCAACCAACCACACTTTAACACGCGCAGCTGCCAGAAGCACGGCCCATGCGCGGTTTTGATATCGCGGCGCCAGTTCGCCCAGCGGGATTTTCGCCAGATGTCCCCTTAATCCCAATAAATCAAGCAACATCTCATGGTGAAGCATCCGGTTCCCCACCCAAGGACGCTGATGGAACAACTTGGACCTGAGGTTATACCATAGGTCTTCTTTGCTGTTTGCCCTTTGCCACAGCATCTCGTCTGTATAAACCACTGTTCCGGCAGCGGACTCGACCCCTCCTGATTTCGGCTTGAGCTTTTTCAATGCTAAACGCCATATTACTTGTGACTGTTCAGAATTATTACACTTGAAAAATACCCGCTCTCCAGCGCGCAATTCCCAAGTCAAATCTATAACATCGCATGCCTCTCCTGTTTTCCAGCGCTCCTCTGTATCAGCATAGCCCAGTGAACGAAAGCCCAGCAGCACTTTGCCTTTGACGGCGCTCTCATGCATCGACTATCTCTGATACTGGATTCGCTGGAGACGACTGAACAATGGGGAAGGGCAATCGGCAGGAACCTGCCCAAAGGCAGCATCGTATTGCTCTGGGGGCAAATGGGGTCTGGCAAAACCACCCTGGTGAAGGCAATATGCTCCGGACTCGGGGTGAATCCGGAGGTGGTGATTTCTCCCACCTACACCATTGTCAACCGCTATCCCGGCAAGTTTGATATCAGTCATGTTGATTTATTCCGAATCGAAAACACCACGGAAATGGATGACTTTGACCGCGAAGACCTGATCCTGAATGAGGGCCTCACACTGGTTGAATGGCCCCGGTTTCTCAAACCATGGATCCAGAATGATGCGATTCTCGAATTTCAGTTGAAAATTAGAAGCGAAAGTTCCCGGGAACTGCAAATCGAACGCAAGGATGAATCCTTCCATGCATTCTTCCATTCAATGGAACGCTTCCACCTGTTTCATACTGAATCTGGAAACCACCGGCACATGGATCTTTCGGCATGATCAGCCTGGCAGTCGATACCGCGTTTGAACATCTGGCGATGGCGCTTTGCGCAGATGAGGTGCCGCTTGCGGATTTCATGACAAAAAAACGCAGACGCAATTCCACCATCATTTTTGAGACGCTGGATAAATTGCTTTCAAAGGCCTCACTCAGTCTCTCAGAGGTCGATGTGTTTGTAGTCAATCAAGGCCCTGGATCTTACACCGGTGTAAGAATCGGCATGTCCATGGTTAAATCATTGGCACAAGTATGCAGTAAAACCGTAGTTGCGGTCAACTCACTGCAACTGCTGGCCTCGCAAATATCGCGCGATACCGAACCGTTCCCGGTGTTACTCAATTGCACAGGACAGGAGCTGTTCCACGCGGAATTTCAAATTCACGGGGGACATATCAAGCAGCTCACACCCATTCGGCTTTCACTGCTCCAGGAATTGCACAGACAGTACAACGAAAGCCGGGTGATTTTACATCGAATCTCCAATTCGTCAGCCAAGCAAGATTCCCTCTTTGATTCTTTCCTTCTATTGGCAAAGGATAACCAGGTTGCGGATGGGATTCTGCTGAACCGTGTCGGCAGGCAGATTCTTGCTTCGGCTGAATTTGATCCCATGAAACCGGTACACCCTCTATATATTAAACGCGATATATAAATCACCTGGATACAAATTGAACTACGGTCGTTAATATACATGATGGTTTCGTAAAAAGTCGAAATCCGGTTTTTACATCTAATGATTTCAATGAGTTACGAGAACGAAATTGTGCGTTTTGGGACTTTTTACGAGTTCATCATACATGCTTTACCGTGATTTCCAGACACAGGAACAAATTGACCGGGAATATAACCCCCGTTTGTCCGTAAAAGACTTCGACAGTATCCTGCAAAGGTATGCTGACGAGAACAACCGTGTACAGGACGTGCTTGAACATGTCGACGGCATTCCCTACGGCCCAACCCGCGCGGAAGTGGTGGACATATATCCCGGAAGAGCAAAAAACACACCGGTACACATTTTTATACATGGAGGATATTGGCATTCATTTGCCTGTCGGGATTTTGCTTTTGTTTCCGAAGCGCTGGTTGGCCATGGCATCACTGTTGTGCATGTAAATTACACTTTGTGCCCGGATGTGAGCCTGGATGAAATCGTCCGACAATGCCGTTCCGCGGCAGCCTGGGTTTTTAATCATATTGAGCAATATGGAGGGGACCCCAACAGGATCAGTGTTTCAGGCCATTCAGCGGGCGGTCATCTGGCGGCAATGCTGCTGACGACCGAATGGGAACGGGACTATGCACTCCCGGATAACCTGATCACCGCTGCTTGTCCAATCAGCGGACTTTTTGATCTGCGCCCATTTCCCTTCTCCTGGCTTCAACCAAAACTGCAACTGAGCTGGGACCAGGTCATGCGCAACAGTCCCCAGGAGATTCCGCCTTCATGCTGCATTCCGGTTCTGGTAGTAGTGGGTGCAAATGAATCACTGGAATTCCGCAGACAATCAGAAGACTATGTACAGCGACTGAAGCAATTTGACCTGAATCCGGTTTATCATGCCCTGGCAGGGAGGAATCATTTCACCCTACTTTATGATTTTTTAGGCAACGGCGGCCCATTGAGTCATATGATACTGGATATGATAAACTGACATTCCGCATGCCTTTAATTTTGCGGGTACGGATACATTATTTTTATTAACTTCCACAATTCATTTGTTCAACCTCACCTCAATGGAATCAAGATGGAACTAAATAACATGAACCTGGAACAGCTCCGGTCCGGAGAACAAGCGCTCTATTCACGTTTCCTTGACTATCAAAAATCAGGGTTAAAACTCGATTTGACCAGAGGCAAACCGGGTCCGGATCAACTGGATCTTTCTGAACAGATGGAAGGTCTGCTGAATGAAAACATGCAGTTGGAGGACGGAACAGATTTGCGAAATTACGGAGGAATCAACGGGATACCTTCGGCCAGGCAGCTCGGAGCGCAACTGCTTGGACTCCGGACCGAGGAAGTGATGGCCGCGGATCACAGCAGCCTTACGCTGATGTACCTATACATGCTGCATGCCTTTAATCATGGTCCTCTTGGAGCAGGAACCGCCTGGAAAGACGAAGGAGAAATCAAATTTCTCTGCCTTGTTCCCGGATATGACCGGCATTTCACGATTTGTGAAGAACTGGGAATCCGGATGATTAACGTCGGATGGAATCAATATGGTCCCGATCTGGATCAAATCGAATCCTTGGCAAGTAAAGATCCTTCAGTCAAGGGAATGTGGTGTGTGCCCAAATACTCCAACCCAACCGGACATGTTTTTTCCATGGAAACAGTTGACAGGATAGCTGCGCTGGGGAAAATCGCGGGGAAACATTTCCGGGTTATGTGGGACAACGCCTATGCCGTCCATGATCTAGATGATCAACCTCCGGAACTGGACAACGTAATGGACCGTGCCCGTGTCCACGGCACCGAGAATTCTCTGGTTCTCACCGCCTCGACTTCCAAAATCACTTTTGCTGGAGCGGGCATTTCCTTCATCGGCGCGTCTCCCGAAAACCTCGAACACTTCCGCAAAAGACTGGGAGTGATGACGATTGGACCAAACAAACTGAATCAGCAGCGTCACGTCAGCTTCCTCAAAGACCTTGCGGGCGTGCGCGCTCACATGCGCAAACACTCGCGGCTGCTGGCGCCTAAGTTCAAGGCAGTGCAACACCACCTGGAGCAAAATCTGAACGGCAAAGGAATGGGAACATGGAGTAACCCCAAAGGAGGGTACTTCATTTCTTTCGATGCACTACCCGGTACGGCCGCTCAAATTGTAAGCCTTGCCGCTGCAGCCGGAGTAAAACTCACACCTGCCGGCGCTACTTTTCCCTACGGTCTTGATCCGCATGATTCCAATATCCGTCTTGCCCCCACATTCCCATCCCTGCATGAAGTCGAAAAAGCTATGGGAGTTTTCGTCCTCTGTGTGCAGCTTGCATCAGTCAGGAAGCGGATCAAGGAACTTGATGGCTGATCAAGCTGCCAATCCTGCAGGTATTTCATCCTTTAAATTGCGACAGCCTGATGACAATGAACAAGAGCAGTTTGGTACGCAGCCAGGAAACAGCCAGTGGACTGTCGAGGGTTCCGAACCGTCAGTATTTCCCCCGCCTGTTTTTAAAATCAGTGACTGGAAACTCCTCAAGTATTTCCTGCGCTACCTGGCTCCACACTGGAAACTGCTGGCCCTCGGGATAGGCACTGTTCCTTTTTCGGTTGGGGCCACTCTGCTGATCCCCTGGTTGATAATCGGAATCATTGACGATTACGTGATGCCAGGCGACTGGGAAGGCCTGTACCTCATGTCCGGAATTCTCGGCTTAACCATGCTGTCCGGATACCTTGCTGACTCGCTGTATACTTTCTCGCTACAGAAAACCGGACAGTTGACAATCAGCAACTTGCGCACAGACCTCTTTTCTCATGTGCTGCGGTTGCCAAGAAGTTTTTTTGACCAGCGTCCGATCGGAGTGGTCCTGACCCGTGTGACCACCGACATGGAGGCATTGAACGACACCTTGGCGGTTGGCGTACTCAATGTCATCACCGATCTGCTGAAAACCGCGGCGCTGCTTATCCTACTGTTTTCCCTGAGCTGGAGGTTGACTTTGGTTGTTCTGCTGATCATTCCCCCCGTTTACTTGATCACCAGCTTTTTACGCAGAAGACTGCGCTTCCACTACAATCTCACGCGTGAAACCCTGGCTGAAGCGACGGGGTATCTTCAAGAATGCCTGAACGGGGTGAAAACGATCCAGCTCTATGCAGCAGAAAACAAGGTGGAGAAGCGTTTCAAGCATAAAACGCGAAGGTTCCTGCACGCACAAAACCATTCTAATTTTTATGATGCAACCCTGTTTGCTGTGATTGAAGGAGTAATCTCAGTAGCATTGGGTTTGATGATCTGGTACGGAGCCGGAAGGATACTCGAAGGAATGGTCACTCTCGGCATCCTGGTTGGATTCATCAACACCCTGAACCGTATTTTCATCCCCATCCGCGAGTTTACCCAGCAGATTTCCGTATTCCAGCGCGGGTTGTCTTCGCTTGAAAATATATACCGTTTTTTTAGAGAGATGCCAGAGGACTTCGAAACCGGGAATAACTCGAAAAAACTAAACTATTTACCAGAAAACAGTTTCAGCCAGTTTAAAGAACTGGTATTTGAAAATGTCTGGTTCCGTTATTCCGAGGAAGCGGAATGGGTGTTGAAGGGCATTTCCTTCACTTTGAAAAAAGGCAATCGCATCGCGATTGTCGGGCCCACCGGTTCAGGAAAGTCCACAATCGTCCGCATACTGACCAGGATGTATACGGATTATCAAGGTTCCATCCGCCTGAATGGCATAGAATTGTCGACAATCCCACGATCCCATTTGAACCACATGATATCGTTGATGCAGCAGGATTCTTTCCTGTTCGCCGAATCAATCGGTTTCAATATCAGTCTCAAGCGCCCCGGCATTACCCATGAGCAGATAAAGGAGGCGGCAAAATACGTATACGCGGACAGTTTCATCGAACGTTTGCCAGGCAAGTTTGAATACATTCTCACGCAAAACGGCAGCAATCTCTCCGCCGGAGAAGGGCGGCTGCTGGTGTTTGCAAGAGCTATCGCAGGGAAGAGCGAAATGATTGTGCTGGACGAAGCAACCAGCGCGGTGGATTCCGTCACGGAATCATTGATCCAGCGTGCAATTGAAAGGATATTCCGGGACAAAACCGTCATTGCAATCGCTCACCGCCTCAGCACCATCAGGCACTCGGACCTGATTCTCGTTGTAGAAGAAGGGAAAGTGATCGAGCGGGGGAAGCATGAGGCGCTTATGCAAATCGAAGGGGTGTACGCTGGGCTTATCCGGAAACTTCAGAGTTCAGAATCAGAGGCCGACCTCAGGTAGTTCATTGAATTAACTTGAAACTGGAACGTTTGAAATCCTTGCGCTCCAGGATTTCCAGGTAATGCACAGCCATCTGGTGCAGGTTTTCATCCTCGAAATCGTATTCCTGCGGATTCGTACTTTGAACCAGCCTGGAAAAATGCAGCCTGGCCTCGTACAAGTTCTTATTTCGGTATGCAATCACTCCCAGAAAAAAAAGGGCTGCTGAAGTGTTTTTGGCCAATTTCAAACTCTGTTGAAGTGCTTCCTCTGCACGTTCAAGCTCGTTCAACTGCAATTTGAATTTTCCCAGTTCAAGCAGCAACTGCCCCTTTTCCTCAGAGGAAAGCCGTTTTACCTTTGATTCCCGCAAATAGCGGGAGATAAACATCGCGGGATTTATTTTACGCTTCAGATATTTAGGAAATTTCAGCGGTTTGACTGCTGCCAGTCGTTGATGTTCCTCTTCCGTTAATTTCAAAAGCTGCTTGGTCAGCATTTCGGTATACAAAGCTGCTCGATAACCTGAATCAGTTTGCAATTCCAGCTCCACTCCGCAATTTTTACACAGTATTACCTCAGGAGTCCAAAGATCGTTATTGGAGAACGGCTTTCGCTGTTCAATGGCTTCCTCATCAAAATAAAGCACCTGTAACTGATAGTGGTATGACGCTCGGCATTTGCTGCAAAAAATCCTAACCTGGGGAAGGCCGCGCTGAACCGGGTCGGGTTCCGGAAATTCCTCATGCTCGGGAATCGGCAACTCATGGATGGTGCACAATAAATATAACAGCTGCGCGACAGTGGTTTCTCCTTCACGGTAATGATCCTGCAGTTTATCAACAAACCTTGGATCCGGAAGTTTTTCTATGAAATCGAAAAAAAACGGGAAATGCTGGTTGATCAGCAGATTGAAATTTCTGAGCAGCAGATCCATGATCTCCACATCGGGGAACCTGACAAAAAGTTCCAATGCATAGTCCAGGTGTTCATGCAGACCTGATTTGGCCAGTTGCTGAAATTGTTTTTTATACTGCTCTACCAGAGCCGGCATCAACTGAGGTATCTCATGTTGCCAGGGCTTGGGCAACATGGCGGGATAGGCACACACAACCGGGGATGGCAGTCCGGAAGGCAGCATCCACAGCACATATTTTGGATCATGTGACACTCCGGATTTATCCTCAAGCAGCTGTGGTTGCATTCCGGACTGTCCGGTTTCTGCGGCCAGATTCCGAATGCATTTATCACGGAACTCCTCACGCAGCAGGGGGGATGAAAAAAGACGTTCAAGTTGTTCACGCTCTTTTGATGGATCAACCAGGATCCTTGATTCCAGTTGGCGCACACACCAGTTCAGAGGAAGCGAATGCAGAAGCAGCAGTTCAAGTTCCTGCGTTCGCACAATTGTGGAATCCCACTCGCCTGAAATATCCTCATGAAATCCCAGCAGGACTGACATTTCGATCGACTCAAAATCTTTATCTTCCGGTATCAGGGATCGCATCACCTCGATAAGTGACTCGGGTACCGCATGCTGCCTTCCCTCCCGGTTTATCCGGTCAACTGCCTGTAACCGCCGTTCTGTTTCCAGGGAAACTTTCATTCCCATCACTTGCGCGGCATCCAGGAAGACTGACCGGTAGCTGTCTCCCCCCATCTCCTTTGCCTGCACAAAACGTAGCAGTTCAGGATTTTCAAAAGCATCAACTAAATGCTGTACGAACTGGGGATCAGTGAAATGTCTGCGGTAGTGTGCATAATGCCTGACCAGCATCAAAAACTGCATCGGATCAGTCGCACGCGCGCAGAGGTTTTGGAAAACACAAAGCGACTTGATGTGGTTGTCGTATTGCACTGAAAGGAGCTGTTCCAGTTGCCCCCATCCCTGATCAGCGTTCAGTTCCAGCCAGCACGATGCTGCGCATTGCAAATCCGGAATTTTCAGTTCATCCGAGGAAAGAAGTTCCTGCAGCCAACGCCACAGCAGTTTTTGAAACGGTTCGGGCTGCAGGGAGGAGAGGGCGATTGCGCATGCATGCTTCATCGCTCCGTCGGTGCGTTGGAAGAGACCGAGTAGAGTGAAACTATACCTTTCCAGCGCCATCTTCCCTGCAAGGTACACAGCTGGTTCACGAATTTCTTCATCTTCGGTCTCAAGCATCTGTCCGACAAAAACTTCTGCCTGATGCTGGTGATTTTCAAGCAGCTGATACGCGGCCCACATCCTCAACCGGTGAGAATCTGATTTCAGCAGTTTCAGCAGCTTGTCAAGCTTGAGAATTTCCATGCACTACCTATTCTCAATGCTATACAAACCCGTTAGCGTTTGGACTTTCCTTGAAACTGGTGAAGCAGCATGCGGTTGAAGCAGATTTACAAGACCTTTTGCCTGATACTCGCGGCCGGTTGCATGCAGTACGTGCGAGCATTTGATGATGTGCGCCGGATTAATCCTTCGTATCACATGCAGGAAAACTTTCTCGACTTGAAAGAATATCAATTTCATAAACTGCAAGAGGAGGAATGGTATGCCAGCGATAACGGCTGGCGTTCAAGCGGCGGCAGCATTGGACTGGACCTGCTTTACAATTACCTTGAGATAAAATTCCACAAAGAAATCACCCCCGGCGCATCGGTGGGGTTGCACTTTTTGCAAGATGAATTTTTCTTCATAAAACCGTTTCGTTACCTGATCGATGTAGAGTGGCGTCCTTTCAATATGCTTGGCCTCTCTTTCGTGGGCATGCCTGAATATGACAAACGTTACGCCGATCAAGGGGGGGCTCTCACCCTTGGTCGACGTCCATGGAATTACCTGCGATTACAGCAAATCAGCCAGGACCTGTTTTATAATGAAAAAAACTTCTACGATGACTCCTATTATGATCCGCACCCCGTCGAAGACATCCTCGAAGCGGCAGTGCTGCTTGGGCCATGGCGCTCACGCATCCGCTTGCAGAAAGATTATCCCCTTAAACAGGTTTTTCCCACTGAAGGATTGACATTCACCCACCTTGGAAATGAAGCACGGGGAGTGCTGGATTACCATTTTCGAGACCGCGCCTTGGTGGGAGTCACCTGGCAGAGCTTTAACTTTCACAAGAGCCGCGAAACTCCCCTTTCCAGTGTGAAGGAAGACAACCGCGCTCAACAGATGATATACCACTCCGCCGATTTTTACTGGCTGCAGCCCTATAATGAAAGCCTGCACGCAACCATCGGAGTCAGGGAGGATCGAATCCGGAACCTTTTCCGCCAGCATCAAAGCGATGAAGAAAGTTATGATTACCATCTCTGGACTCTCCAGCTTTACGGCATTCTCATTCACAAGCTATCCGCGAACACCGGCTGGGAATATGGTTTCTACATCGGTGATACTGAACAAGCGACTGATTACATCGCCTCCTCTGTTGAAGACCTGCGTACACGCCGCGTTGAGTCCGCGCTGCGTGTTAGCTGGGTGCTTTCGCATTTGAACGATGAAGCGGATTTGGTGTTTTCTACAACCTGGAATATTGACGAATTCACCACGGATTTGGATGAATTCTTCCGTGTCATCTGGGACGGTGGACAAATATCCTACCAGCATACATTCTGACTTCCAGCCATAATCTCCGTCATTCAAACCGCCTTTTCAGACAAAATCGACAATGTGTCAAGCAATTGCCTGCCTTGACGGACATCATGCATTCTCAACACCCGAATCCCATTCAAAACGGCAACACTGGAAACAGCCGCGCATGCAGCATCCCTTTCCTTAATACCTAGTTCTTTCCCCGAAGTGACCGTGGCAAGAAACGATTTACGGGACGGCCCGAGAACAAGGGGCAATCCGAAATCTTTCAGTTCGTTAAGCCTGCGGACAATTTCAAAACTATACGCGGACTCACCGCTTACAAAAAAACCCATCCCGGGATCGAGCAAAATTCTGTCCCGGTGAATGCCCCGTGATTCAGCGACATGCAACCGTTCTGAGAAGAATTTCCTGTGTGAGATCATCACGTCAGCGTATTTCACGCATTTGCGTGTAGTACGCGCGGAAGAGTCCTTGGAGTACATCAAAACCACTGAGGCGTGGTAACCGGCCAGTACGGATGCCATATCCGGGTCCCCACGCAGTGCGGTCACATCGTTGACAGTGTCAACCCCCTCTTGAAGCGCACGGCGCGCCACCTCAGCCTTCCAAGTGTCAATCGAAAGCCAGATGTCGCTTTCCCTGCGAATGCCTATAATTACAGGCGCCACACGTTTCCATTCTTCTTCCGCGGGAACATCCTTGCTGTCCGGACCGGAAGATTCACCGCCGACATCAATCCAGTCTGCTCCCTCGGTGATCATCCCGCGGGCGTGGATCAGCGCTGAATCAGGATTTAAATACTTTCCGCCATCAGAAAAAGAATCCGGAGTCACATTAAGAACCCCCATTAACCGAGGACGCCGCAGTGAAAGCGTCCTGTTTCCGGATGTCAATTCATAGGATGATTCGGGGGAATTCATCTTCCTACAGCAGCGGGATTGTTTTTTTCGCTGATTCCCAGTGAAATAGACTGTTCAGTTTTATTGCGAAACAGGCAATCGTCAATCCTATTTTCTGCATGCTGCAATCCGGGTTAGGAAAATATCTGGCCCCGACTTCAATGGGGGCAGGTTATGCCATCGCTAAAATACTACTGCTCAAAATGCTGGAAGCGCCAATGGCATCCGAACGGGAGTTCATGATGCAGTTTCTGGCGGGAGTACTGCTCGGTTTTGCCTTGCGTCCTCTGGCAAAAATGATTTATTGGCAACGTTTTGCCGGTTTCGTGATGATTTCACTGATCCTGTTTGTGATGGGATCCCCCGGAAAAATCGTGCTGCACATTGTCTGGGGCAACCCCATGTATACCGCTTACTGGCAAAACTGGTGGGCCGAGACAGGCGCCGCCCTTTTCATGGCGGTTTTGGCAACCGTTCTTCTTCCACCGGCCAAAAATCAGGTCGGTTTGGGATTATTGAAACGCAGGCTGTTTGCACAAATTAACCCGTTGTCGATTATTAAACTGGCGGCGTGTTCAGCGGCATATGTCGGACTGTTCCTGGGATTGCAGGCATGGCTCGACGAAACCTGGATATCAACCGGATTATTGGAGCGGACCCAGGAGTTTCTAAACCTTCCGCCAATGCCGGCATCAGCTAAAATACTGCTGCTTGCGCTTTATGGAATGATTTTAACCATGCTCGTTTGGTCGGTATGTATAGTTTTTCTTCGCGGCATAGTAGAACAGGTTGTTGTAATAGGTTCTCTGGCATTTGTTCTCGGAGAGTTTGCGCCGGCATTCGCCAATTTTCAGCAACTTGAACCGCTGTTGCTGGTAGATCAGGTTTTTATCGGGTTCTGCCGGCAGTTTATTTTCGTTGGGCTGATCATATTTTTCTTCAGGAACACGGCCACAATGCGGAACAAAGCATGAAAAGACCCCTCATTCCCAATTCCAACTCTTTCGTGGATTTGCCATGTCTCTTTTTGCTAAACGTACCACGCTGATTGATACAGAAAACGCTTTTAAAATTGGGGCGCATATTTCCCGGGTTGAATCCAGCGGTGCAAGTGTGGTGAAGCTCAATCTTGGGGAGCCGGATTTTCCCGTACCCAGTCACATAAAATCAGAAATCAAACTCCAGCTCGATCTAGACAACACGCACTATTGTGATCCCAAGGGGTTGTTATCCCTGAGGAGCGCCATCACCCGGCAAATTGTAGAAACAAGGGGGTTGCACTTCACTCCCGAACATGTGGTCGTGTTTCCTGGCGGAAAACCACCCATTGGCTTGTCCCAGCAGGTCTACTGCGATCCGGGGGACGAGGTGATCTATCCCAGCCCGGGATTTCCGATATACGAATCCTTCATCCGATACGTGAAAGCCATCCCGGTTCCCCTCCATCTGAATGAAGCACAGAACTTCACTTTTTCCGCTGATCACCTTGATGCACTGATCAGCCCCCGCACCAAATTGATTTATCTTAATTTCCCCTCAAATCCCACCGGAGGCACTGCCGGAGTAGAACTGCTGGCATCGATTGCCGAAGTGATTCAGTCACGCTGCAATCCGGACGTGCGCATCTATTCCGATGAGATTTACGAAAACATCCTGTTTGACGGGCGGTCTCACCACTCGCTCGCTTCATGCCCGGGTATGCAGGAAAGGACCATTATTGCCGGCGGTTTTTCCAAATCGTATGCATGGACTGGCGGACGCATCGGATACGCAGTGTTTCCTACTGTCGAAGAGGCGGAGGTGTTCAAGAACCTGAACATCAACTACTTCTCCTGTGTCCCTCCCTACAACCAGGAAGCTGCGCGGGCCGCGCTGGATGATCCGCGTTCAAAAACATCCGTGGAAGAAATGGTAAATACCTTTCAGCGCCGCAGGGACGCTGTTTGGAAACTGCTCTGCGAGACCCCGGGTATCCAGTGCCAAAAACCCGGAGGGGCGTTTTACCTTTTCCCCAACATCGGCGGGGTGTGTGAATCGCTGGATTTAAACGGGCATTATGAGCAAATGAACGAAACCGAAAAACAGGAAACATCACCAGCGGGGATTTTTCAGATGTTCGCACTTTACGAACACGGTGTTGCCGTACTGGATCGCAGATCATTTGGGAAAATAGGTGCTGAGGGCAAACACTTCCTCAGGCTTTCTGTCGCGTCTGAACTCTCCGAACTTGAGGAAGGCGTGCGGCGGATCAGGGCATCGAGCGAGGATGCGCGGGGATTGCGGCGTTTTCTCCAGAAGCGACCTGACCTGCAATAACGTGCTTGGACTTCACCGAGCACATCACAGGATTATGCGCGACTTTGTAAACCTGAATTTATTGAAATTTGCTTAATTACCTGCCGATACAGTCCGGAACCTGCAACAGCTGCAATTCCTGTTTGCATCAATATGACCGGGGATGGCGACCCCAATCTCTAAGCGGGGAAACACGAAGGAGCACATCCGCAAACCCAAATCCACACCTCTTACGGTTCGATAAGGGATAAGCCCACTCACGGAGTGTGCCCCTTTGCACTTTGCCCTTTCCAGAGCAAGATATCTTTTTTCCTTTCCAGGCACCAACTCCTCAAATTGCCTGGAAGGCTGGAGGAAATTCACCGGAAGACTTGTAGAATTTCCTCGGCGCTGCAGAGCGTTGCTACTTCACCCTGTTGGATTTATGAGAAAAAGGATTACCCTCCCTCTCCTTTTTACAGCAAAACCTAAAGTGAAAGCCCGGGTACGTCTATACGTAAATATACGTAGATGGCATTTATCCGATTTCTGCACGGCAATCACGCAACCCTTAAAAAATATTTGGCCGTCATAATTTCAGAACCTGCACCCTGTGCTGACTTTGCAGCCTACCATTCAAACGCCTTGGTATTTTCTGGAAGTGCATTGAGCAGTTTTCCTGATTCAATCAGTTCCGCGACGAATTCAAGAGAATCCGTCAGCGGTTCATCATAATCGAAATAGGGCACCCCTTCACGCACCAAACGGAACGTTTCGGCGGTGGATGAACTGAGTTCGCTGACATCCCCACGCTGCTCCGCGGCCTGGCACGCGCAAAGCAATTCGAAGCCTAGGATGTAATATGAATTACTAAGAATTTCTCTGGTTCTGCGTGCGGCGATCAGTCCCATCGACACATGATCCTGGAAATCCCCGGTTGAAGTGAGGGTTTGAATAGATACCGGGGTGCAGAGCGATCGGTTTTCAGCGGTCAGGGACGTGGCCGCAAACTGTCCCCCCATCAACCCCAAACGCAATCCAGGATCTTCTTTACACAAAAATGGCGGTAGTCCGCAGCTATGGTCCGGATCGAGAAAACGGTCTGTGCGCCGATCTGAAAGGTTGCACATCGTTGTCAGCACGATTGAAAGCTGATCCATCCCATTTGCTATATACTGCCCATGGAAATTAGCGTTGTGGAACGCTTCTCCCAGTTCAACCACGATCAGCGGATTGTCGTTAGTCGAGTTCAGTTCAGTGCGCACCGTTTCTTCCACGAACAAGGTTGTATCAAGCACCGGTCCGATAATTTGAGGTGTTGCCCGGATTGAATATGGATCCTCTATTTGCTGTTCCAACCCCTGTGGTCTATCGCTGGACAATTCACGCAGCCATTTCTCTACTTCAGAATCCTGAACAACCATTTTGCTGTCCGCAAGTGAGACAAACAACCCAGCAGCTACCTTGATCTGTCCCGGATGCGGTTTATTCTCATGCGCAGCAGGATGAAAAGGCATGATTTTCCCTTTCAGCGCTTCTATGCTCAAACTGCTGATGAGGATGTATGACTTGATCAAATGCTTGACGTCCGTAGTCAGGCAGGCGGCCATCCCCGTCATCGCAGACGTCCCGTTGATCAGCGCGAGTCCCTCCTTGTAATCCAGCTTCATCGGCTCGATCCCGGCACGCTTGAGCACTTCTTCCCCTGGCAGCACCTCTCCATTATACTTGGCCCGCCAGTAACCCGTTCCCACCATGGCGATATAAGCAAGCGGTCCGAGGTCTCCGCTTGCTCCAAGTGAGCCTTTTTCGGGTATGCACGGCAAGATGCCCGCGTTGTACATCTCCACGTACTTCAGGTAGTTTTCAAACTGGATGGCCGAGGCCCCGCGTCCAAGTGAATTAAGTCGTGAAATCATTGTTGCGCGAACAAACTCGTCGTCGAGATAATCACCTACGTTCGTGGCCACGGCGCGTAAAATGTTGTTCTGCAGTTTTTCCGCAAACGCGGGAGGGACGAGCCAGTTTACAAATCCCCCAACGCCTGTGGTGACTCCGTAGATGACACGGCCTGAATCGACGAATTCATCCAGCAGTTTCCTTGAAGCTCGCACTCTCTCTTCTATCTCCGGAGAAATTTCCACTTTCAGTTCGGGATTGCGGGCCATCTGAGTAACTGCTTCTACCTGCAATGTATTTCCATCAAGAATCATGGCTTCTCCTTTTAAATTTTACTTGTTATGTGAGATGTTTGTCGATTCAAGGGTTGAGGCTGTGGATCCGTAATGCCGGGTCCTAATAGCTGGTTTTTCCTTATAACGTTTCTCCCAATTATCTTTTAGACATAAAATTTACTGGCAAACGTTTCATATCAACAAATGTGGTGTTTTATCAGCTACAACAGGTTTGAGCAGTTCAAGCACCTCTTCAAATGTTTCCACAGCAAATTCCACTTCTTTGCTGTCCATTGGAGTTGATAGGATATAGAGTCCACGGCTGCTGGAAAATATCCCGCGATTGATCAGTTCCAGATGCAGCAGTTTAGGCAGGTCTCCCGCCTTTTTCTGCCCCCGAACCACGTCTCCGGCGTTAACTATTTCCCTGTCCGTCCAGTGGACTCCGACGACCGACCCTACTCCGGTTGCCTGTCCTCGGATACCCTGATTTCCAAATGCCTTGGTAATCCCGTCACGCAATTTCATCCCCTGTTGATTGAGCCGTTCAACTTCGGGCTGATCGTAGAGTTCCATGGTGGCAAGACCCGCGGCCATGGTCGTGTGGTTGCCGTTGAATGTCCCGGAATGGGAAATGACTTCCTTATGGTCAGGATCAAACTGTTCCATGATTTCTCTTCGTCCACCGAATGCCCCTATGGCCAAACCACCGCCGATGATCTTTCCCAGCGCGGTTAAATCGGCGCGGACCCCGGTTAATCCCTGCATCCCTCCCTGGTGGATGCGGAAAGTTATGACTTCATCAAAAATCAAAAGCACACCGTAGTTATCAGCAAGTTCGCGCAATCCCTGGAGGTAACCTGCTTTCGCAGGCACCACGCCTCCCGCGCCCAGCATCGGCTCCGCGATGATGGCCGCCACCTTACTTGGATGTTGCATCAAAATCTCTTCGACTGCATCCAGTTCATTGAAAGGGGCAACCAGGACTTCATCGAGCACGCATCCGGGGACTCCGCGGCTGTTGAGACGGGATTCCGACATATATGCAACTTCCGCTGAGGCATGAACGCTGACTTCAGCAAAATCGTGGGTGCCGTGGTATCCACCATCGATCTTAATCACCTTGTCACATCCCGTGAAAGCCCTCGCGGCGCGCATGGCGAACATCGTCGCCTCGGTTCCGGAGTTGCAGTAACGCATCAATTCCAGCGCAGGCATCCGCTCGCAAAGATGCCTTGCATGCAGCAACTGCAATTCTGAAGGCGCGCCGAAAACAGTTCCTCTTTCCAATTGAGTGCGTGTTTTTTCTATTACCTTGGGATGGGCATGCCCGTGGACCAGCGAGGAGTAATTATTCAATAAATCGAGGTACTTGTTACCGTCGATGTCATAAATATGGAAACCCTCTCCGTATTTCATATAGAGCGGATAGGGGTTGAAGTGGGTGGCGGAACGTGTATCTCCGCCCGGCAGATAAGATTTTGCTTGTTCGTGCAGTTCCAGGGATTTCTTGGACTTATCGATGTATTGAGCGATTATTGAATCGGAAATTTTATCCGCGTTGCTTTTTGTCATTTTCACCTCATATTTCATGTTTTTCATTTCGAAATCAAGCTGCCGGCATCACCTTCGAAATCCTTGCGGCCAGTTGCAAAAGATCGCCGGCATAATCCCTTATTACTTCCTTCAATGTGTGTTCCGCGGTGGAAAAATCGAAACTGATAGAACCCTTTAATTTGCCGCTTTTCCCTCCAAAAAAAGGCGCCCCGATAGATATCAGTCCTGGAACGTATTCCTCGTTGTTTATTGAAAAACCGCGTACCCGGATGCCAGCCAAATCCCCGCGCAGTTCTTCCGGGTTCGTGAGAGTGTTAGCGGTCCTCGCCTGAAAACTTTGGTGATCTATGATCCTCCCCGCTTCCTCTGCCGAAAGAAAGGCCATGACCGCTTTGCCGAGCGCATTGCAGTACAGATCACTGACCACTGCGGGCAACCTGAATGTCAAAGTGTCTCGGGCTTCCCGACGGTAGAGAATGACAAATGAATCTCCGTCGAGCAAAGCTGTGTCTATGGTGGTGTTCTTCCGCTCATAAAACTCGTCAACAAATGGTTTTACCGTTTGCAGGAGATCAAAACTTTGCAGAAAACCGTAACCCACCCGCAATGCTTCCGGACCCAGTTTGAGCAGCCTGGTCTGGGGGTCGCGCCGCAAATAGCCGAGTTGCACAAGCGTTGACACAAACCTGTATGCAGACGTTTTGTCAATATCGAGGCGTCTGCTGATTTCCGTCAGGCTTAACTCCGACTGCCTCTCTGTGAACAGGTTCAACAGCCGTAGTCCCTTCGCCAAAGTGCTTAAATAATAGGAATTCCTCTTCGTTGTCTCCATATATGTCGCTAATTATTACTATATGCGTAATTTAATTACATATAATATAACTTCATGATGTACTTTTTGGCGTGTTTGTCAAGAAAAAACGAAATCAAAACATATTCGTTACCAATGGGGATACCACCAGCGATACCAAAAGATTTAACGAATATGTGGACCCGGCATGACAGATGTGGCGAAGCCAGGGTTTACGCAGAACCTGCATGCAGTGCGGAATTAAGTCGCACTATCGAAAAAAGGGAATGTAAAGCGGGGGAAGTTTGCAGTGATTACTGACTTTTACCGCGCGAGCGGTTAGCCGCTGCCAAGCATTTTGCCCGGCAGGTATGTCGCAATTTCCGGGAAGGAAATTAGAATGGCTACAGCCACAACCAGCAGGAGGAAAAACGGAAATGCTGCTTTTGCGACATAAAGGATGTCACGTCCGGTGAGTCCCTGGATGACAAACAGGTTGAACCCGACCGGTGGGGTGATCTGGGACATTTCGACTACAATGACCAGGTAAATTCCAAACCATATCAAGTCGATACCAGCTGTTTCAATCATGGGCAGGATGACCGAAGTGGTGAGAACAACCATAGAAATGCCATCAAGAAAACAACCGAGCACCACGAAAAACAATGTGAGCGCGGCCAGGAGCATGTAGGGCGACAAATTGTATGAACCGATCCATGCGGCAAGTTCACGGGGAATGCCCGCGAATCCCATGGCTACAGTAAGGAATGACGCGCCGGCAAGGATAAAGGCTATCATGCATGAAGTTTTTGTCGCGCCCATCAGGCCGTCGATGAAAGTTTCACGGTTCAACGATCCATAGGCCCATGAAAGCAGCAGCGACAGCAACACACCTACCGCGGCGGCATCAGTGGGAGAAGCGATGCCAAGATATATTGATCCGATGACTCCGGTAATCAGCAGTAGAATGGGAATGAGCCGCCTGGATTGGTATATGCGCCTGGGGAACGGCATGGAATCCTTGGATTCCGGGATTTCTCCTGGTTTGAACAAGGCCCTGATGACCACATAACCCATGAAGAGTACTACCAGCATCAAACCCGGCAGGATTCCCCCGATGAACAGTCGGGCTATAGACTGTTCAGTTGCCACTCCATAGACTATGAGAATGATAGAGGGGGGGATAAGAAAACCCAATGTGCTGGAACCGGCAAGGGTGCCGATAGCCAGTCTCTCTCCATACCCCCGGCCGAAAAGTTCCGGGAGAGACATCCGTCCCACTGTTGCCGCAGTGGCCGCGGATGATCCGGAAACAGCAGCAAATATTGCGCAGCCGACAATGTTTACATGGGCCAACCTGCCCGGCAGCCATTCGATCCAGGGAGAAACCCCCTTGAATAAATCCTCTGACAATCTTGAGCGAAAAAGAATTTCTCCCATCCAAATGAACATGGGTAAAGCTGCCAGGGCCCAGGAGTGTCCGGCCCCCCAAACGGTTGTAGCCATAACCAGGCCTACAGGCGCGGAACTGAACAGCACGATGCCGACAAAGCCGATGATGAAAAGTGACAAGGCTACCCATAAACCGCTGCCTAGCATGGCAAACAACAAAAAGATCAGCACTCCTGAATATAAAACTTGATCCATCGTGAACTGGGATTATTCCGTATTCCGGGAAGGATTGCTTTCTTCGTGCTGCTGGTATGAGGGGGGGGTGCCGCTCAGCACTTGGACCAGGTCATCCACCAAAGCTGTAAACAGCACTGTTGAGCCAAGTGCCATCAAGAACTGCGGGATCCAAAGCGGCAACGGCACCATCCCAACGGCAAGGTCGCCGAATTGGTAGGATTCGTAAACCAGGTTAAACGCATAGAACGAGAAATACCCCGTCAGCATGGCGCCCGCGGCCAGACACCAGACTTCTACCCAATGCCGGGCGGAAGGTCCCAACCGATTGATCAGCAGTGACACTCGGATGTGTACACCGCCCTGCAGTGTATAGGCGAGGGCAAAGAAGGAGGCAGCCACCAGAAAAAAGCCGGTGAATTCTGCATAGGAAGGAACAATCAGACCCGGAGATGCACCGAAAAACAGGTCCATTGTCTTGTTGATGATGTTCGCAGCCACCTGTAAAACAACGGTTGTGCAAATGGCTGCAATAAAGCCTGCCGCGACGACCCCGCTAGCCTTATATAACCAATTCAAAAAAAGTCGTATCACGGGGCCGAATGTGGTGATGCATTAAAGCCGGTTTTGAAAACTGGACTGGAAGCCCTTATCTGGTGTAAGCGTTTATCAATGCCTGGCCCTCAGCTCCCGCTTTGGCCGACCATTCCGAACTCATTTTGCCGCCAAGTTGTTTCAAAGAACTCATCAGGCTCGCACTTGGAGACACAATCTGCACACCGTTCTTTTGGAGTATGGCAATTTTCTCATCTGTTTCAGCCATGCTCTTAGCCCACCCCCGGGCTTCCGCTTTTCCTGCGGCAAACAGAACCTGCTGCTGAACAGAAGCATCGAGCCGTTGAAAAGCACGCTTGTTGATTACCACGACATTTTTAGGAATCCATGCCTGGATGTGATGAAAGTGGGAGAGGAAGTCCCAGGCTTTGTTTGATACTCCGGTTGAAGGAGAAGTGATCATTGCTTCAACGCGGCCCGTGGCAAAAGCCTGGGGTAAATCCGCAACTTCAATCTGGGTGGGAACAGCGCCTGAGAGATTTGCCAAGCGGGTCGTATTGGCATTATAAGCACGGAATTTCAATCCGGTCATATCCTTGGCGTTGTTTATTTCTTTTTTGGCATACAATCCCTGCGGCGGCCATGGCACCGAAAACAGGACCATCAATCCCTGTTTTTCGAACTGCTCCGCGACCGTGGGCTTGGTCACATCCCAGAGCTTCTTGGCCGCATTGTAATCCGTGGCCAGAAAAGGCATGGAGTCGAGCCCGAAAACAGGATGTTCATTTGCCAGCAGTCCCATGAAAAACTCCCCAATGGGAACTTGGCCGCTGCGGATGGAATTCTTGATTTCACCATGTTTGAACAGGGAACCTGCGCTGTGCACCTTGATCTCGAGGGCGCCCCCGGTTGCAACACTCACATCGTCCGCGAACTGGTGAATATTGGCGGTATGAAAGGTGGCGTCCGGGTAGGGAGTAGGCATATCCCACTTTTCACCCGCATAGACTGCTGAGGCCAATCCAACGGCGCTGATCAGACAAAGCATTGTTTTGAGTGTTTTCATTTTTCTCTCCTATAAAAGATTTCAAAACCTGGACTTAAAGCCTGTTTAGTGTAATTTAGTAAACGGAAAAATCAAATGTTATTTCATAGAAGAATATTAGCAGGAACCTAAGCGGATACTTGCATTGATGCCGGGGTAGGAATGACGATACGAATCGGGGCAGATATCGGGGGGACTTTCACTGATCCCGCTTATTCCCAGGCATTCACGCTTTCCTGTTCCGGAACGCATACGCGCCGGCGGAGAAGTCCTGCTTCCTCTGGATGAAGATGCGCTAATGGCGCTTTTTCCATTGCTCCAACAACAGAAGGTGCAAAGCCTTGCCGTCTGCCTGCTCCACGGGTATATGAACCCTGCACATGAACAGCGCATCAAAAGCTTGGTCCTCGAACGCTTCCCGGAAATGCGGATTTCCCTATCTTCTGAAGTTTCTCCGGAAATGCGGGAATACGAGCGGTTTTCGACCACGGCGGCCAACGCTTACATCCAGCCATTGATTTCCGGATACCTGGTACGGCTGGAACACAGGCTGAGAGAATCCGGATTTGCATGCCCGCTGTTCCTCTTGCTTTCCGGAGGAGGTCTTGCCACTGTGGAAACCGCTCGCCGGTTCCCAATCAGGATGGTGGAATCCGGACCCACAGGCGGTGCCATGTTTGCCAGTGTACTGGCCGCACAGTATTCGCTCGATCATGTACTCTCTTTCGACATGGGTGGGACCACCGCAAAGATATGTTTCATCGATGATGGACAACCGCAGGGCGGAAGACAGTTTGAAATCGCCAGGGTTTACCGTTTCAAGAAAGGTAGCGGGCTACCAGTTCGCATACCCGTGATAGAAATGGTTGAAATCGGGGCGGGAGGAGGATCCATCGCGCAAATAGATTCCCTGGACAGAATCCAGGTGGGGCCGGAAAGCGCCGGCTCGGAACCCGGACCAGCATGCTTCGGCTTCCTGTGTGCTCCGTCCGCTTACGAAATCGTGCGCAGTCTCTACCAGCGCATTTCCACATTCAATCCCGCTGCCGTCAATTCCATGTTTGCGGAAATGCAGGAGATTGCATTGGCAGTAGTCAAAAGCTGCCAACCTCAAGGCGAGCTTGTGGAAAAGCGCCGCGCTTTTATGCGTTACACGGGACAGGGACATGAAATCGCGGTAGACCTGCCCCTGACAAGACTCGCAATAAATAACCTGAATGATTTGCAGGATGTATTTGAAAACGAGTACACCTCACAGTATGGACGTGTCATCCCGAATGTGGACATAGAAATTCTGAGCTGGTCCTTGAGCATTTCAGAATCCCGTACTGGTTTGTTGTCAAAATCAGAGTACCCATCTGAAACATCCCGGAGTACTCCTTCTTTGCAAAAAAACGTCCTGGAGCATTACAGAGACTTTTTTGATCCGGAATCAGGCAGTTACATTCTCGTCCCAGTATACAGACGCAGTGGCATCTCACCGGGATTCAAAATTAAAGGACCGGCGGTCATCTCCGAAAGAGACACCACCACCATTGTACCAAAATCGTTTGAAGCATCTGTAGATTCAAAGGGAAACCTGTTTCTTGAAAAAACCGACTCAAAACCAAAATATACCTTCACTGGCGCAGCATGATGGAAACACCGGATTCTCTCGATATAATTCAAACCCAGGTGATGTGGAACCGCCTGATTTCAGTTGTCGAGGAACAGGCTCAGACGCTGATACGCACCTCATTCAGCACCACGGTGCGTGAAGCTGGCGATTTGTCCGCCGGGGTTTTTGATGTGAAGGGGCGGATGTTGGCCCAGGCAGTGACCGGGACTCCTGGACACGTCAATTCGATGGCGGAATCGGTGAAGCATTTCCTGGCACGCCATCCTCTGGAGGGCATGTCGAAAGGAGACTGTTACCTGACAAACGATCCCTGGCTGGCGACCGGCCATCTACATGATTTCACTGCGGTTTCACCCGCATTCCATCAGGGTATTCCTGTAGGCATTTTTGCTTCCACTTCTCACGTGGTTGACATCGGCGGTCGCGGGTTCGGGCCGGATGCAAGACAGGTTTTCGAGGAAGGACTGAACATCCCGATTCTGCCCCTGTTCCGGGGTGGAGAGGTAAATGAGGATTTGCTTGCAATTGTGCGTGCAAATGTGCGGGAACCGGTTCAGGTTCAGGGAGACCTGTTTTCTCTGGCTGCATGCAATGAGAAGGGCTGTCATAGACTGAGAGAGATGATGAGCGAGTTCGGACTCGATTCCCTGGCCGGTTTGTCGGATCACATCGTCGATACCTCAAGGGAGGCTACCCGGCAGCGAATCCAAGCACTTCCCAGTGGGACATGGGAAAATACTATGGATATTGACGGTTATGATCAGCCGGTACGATTACATGCCGCACTGACTATTGCAGACCATACCGTGCATGTGGACTATCACGGCACGTCACCCGCCAGCGGATAAGGGATCAACGTTCCCCCCGCCTACACCAGGGCTTATACCGCCTTCGCGATAAAATGCATGGTGGCGCCGGACGTGCCAAACAACTTCGGGTCCCTTGAACCGATCCGTACCATGATTCCTGAAGGTTCCATCCTCAACGCCCCCCGGCCTTCTCCAGTAGCCATCCGACACGTGATAGGTCACATGCTTCCTGATCTTGTATTCGGCTGCTTACACCGTGCATCGAAAAAATATCTCAATGAAAATACAAATATACATGGAGAAAAAAAATCTTCCCGGCAAAACACGATTCAATCCGGAATGCCCGCGGAGGGTGTCGGAACCATCTGGAACCCTCAGTTGCGTGGCGGCGGCTCCTACCAAATCCAGGGGGAGCCGGGAAAACTCAAAGAAACGGTGAAGGAATTCACAGTTGTCACCTTCAACAGCGGGGGTACAGGGGCACGCCCCACCAAGGACGGGCTTTCCGCTACCGCTTTTCCAAGCGGAGTACGCACAATGCCCGTGGAAGCCACAGAAAATGTGGCCCCGGTGGTGTTTTGGCGCAAGGAATTCCGGCCTGATTCAGGAGGCCCGGGGCGCTGGCGGGGGGGGGTTGGGCCAGGTTATGGAAATCGGCGGATTGCACGGGATACCGTTCAATGTACTGGCGATGTTTGACCGGGTTCATCACCCTCCCCGTGGACGGGACGGAGGCATGGACGGCTGGGCGGGGAAAGTCCTACTTGCTTCCGGGAAAACTCTCAACCCCAAAGGGGAACAGACCATTCCCCGCAATGAGCGACTCTGTCTTGAACTTCCCGGAGGCGGCGGGTTCGGGGACCCTCTGGATCGTGAACCGGAACTGATCGCGGAAGACGTCCGCAATGAAATGGTGTCGTCAGAATCAGCATTACAGAACTACCGCGTTTCAATGCATTCTGACGGAACGGTAAACACTGTGGAAACCGCAAAACTGCGCGCAAATTCTGAATGAGCCATTGAAGGAATCTCCAGCATTCAGGAGATGCCTTTTCCGCATCAACCTGCTTACGACTGTTCCCCTTTGAAAACAAACATCGGGCAGTGGGAGTGGTGCATGATGTAATCCGTGTTGCTTCCCATCAGCATTCTCCCCAGCATGGTGTGAGAATGCGCGGCCATCATCACCATTTCCGGATGATGAGCCTTCTGCATGTCCAGTATTTTTACGTACGGGGTGCCGAAACGGATGAAGGTTTCGTAAGGTGATTTCGGTTCCAGGTCAGCCACGTAACGGTCCAGGACATTTTGCAGGCGCGAGAGTTCATGATCATGTTCCCGGAGGTCCATGCTCTCCACCGAAGTCATGTCCGCTTTGCGGAAAAAACCGGTTTCCATCATGTATGTATCCCCGCCATATTCAGGGACCTCATCCACATGAAGAATCAGGAGCTTTGCTCCATGCCATTGCGCCCATTCATCTGCTTCCCGAACTAAGGAGCTGCTCACTTCGGTGTAATCGATTGGGACCAGCACCGTGTTTTCCGCTTCGCCGTTGGGATGCTTGTACACATTGACGGAAGTATTGCTGCGGTGAAGCACATAATCTGTGTTGCTTCCCAGAAACAACCGCTCGAGCATTGAATGATCGTGCGCCGCCATCAGTATCAACTGGGGATGCAGTTCTTCTTCAATTTCGAGAATTTTCAGGTATGGTTTACCCACCCGGAACAAAACCTCGTACTCACTCTGTATATTGACCCTCGCGACGGCGGATTCGAAGTGTTCTTCAAACAGCGGGGTCTTCTCCTCCCCCCAGGTGTAATTCGGATTTATCACGTGGAGGAAAGACAGGCGGCCGTCCAGGTGCTGTCCCCATTGGTCCGCCAACTCGATCACCTTTTCACTGATTTCCGTGTTATCCAAAGGCACCAGGATGCGTTTTTCCATGGATCCTCCTAATTAAGGGGTTTATGGTTCAGGCATGATGATTTTCTATTGAAAGCCTCCTTAAACTCAATTACAACTCAGCATGGTGTGAAAGGACAACCCGCAAATTTACGTAAGCGGATCACAGAAACCAAACGAAGTATAAAGGAGAACCCAATGACAGCCCAGCCATTTCGCGCGGCCGTGGTCCAGGCGGCCCCGGTGGTTTTCGATGTTGCCTCAACCCTGGAAAAACTGGACAGGCTGACATCTGAAGCCGCTGAACAGTCGGCACAACTGCTTGTCTTCCCGGAAGCTTTCATATCGGCATATCCAAAGGGCATGGATTTCGGCGTCCGTATGGGGCAGCGAAGCGCCGAGGGACGCGATGACTTCCGCCGTTATTATGAAAGTGCGATTTCCGTCCCCGGTCCTGAAACAGAGCTGATCGGCAAAACCGCCCGCAGCGCCGGGGTGGTCCTTGTAGTCGGTGTGATCGAAAGAGACGGAGGGACGCTTTACTGCACCGCGCTTTTTTTTAACACGGACGGAAGGATGCTGGGCAGGCACCGGAAACTTATGCCCACCGCGCTGGAACGGATTGTCTGGGGATTTGGAGACGGCTCAACCCTGACCGTGGCTGATACCAGCCTCGGCAGGCTGGGGGCGGTCATTTGCTGGGAAAACTACATGCCGATGCTGCGCATGGCAATGTATGACCAGGGAGTGCAGTTGTATTGCGCTCCGACCGCTGACGACCGGGACACCTGGTTGCCGACAATGAGGCATGTGGCTCTTGAGGGACGCTGCTTTGTGTTTTCAGCCTGCCAGTACCTTACAAGGAAAGACTGTCAGGATGAGTATCATTCACCGTCCGGCAACGACCCGGACGCGGTGCTGATGCGCGGAGGCAGCTGCATCATCGGTCCGCTGGGACAGGTGTTGGCGGAGCCACTTTATGACGGGGAATGCATTCGCTACGCTGAAATAGACCCGGCTGATATACCGCGAGGCAAGTATGATTTCGATGTCACGGGACATTATGCGCGTCCGGATGTGTTCCGCCTGCACGTCAATACTCGAACCGCCAATCCGGTGGTATCCAGTGCAGGCGAAACCAGGGACCCTTTTGAGTGATTTTTATCAATCCCCGACGCTAAGCTTCAACACCAATTCTTCAAATTGACTGCCTTCCACCGTATCAACGAGAACCGCGAAATTCTGTCGGTCGGGGTTGAGCTGATAGGGCAGTCTCAGCGTCAATTCCTTAGTATCAGGAGGAACAGAGTATGACTTGTCGTTGATGCTCAAATTCTTTATGGCGCTGTAGGAACTGATTCGTACCGGCAATGCTCCCTGTAGCTTCTTCACGTTTGTAGTGGAAAGCGAATAGATGAGTATTCCCGGGTCCAGGGTTCTTGTTACGGGCATGTCCGGGCTGCACCCCTGGACGAGGCTCAACATTGCCAGACACCCCAGCCACTTCATTCGGAACAACGTGCACATAGGAAACTCCTGTTTGGCAAATTCCGGATCATTTCAGAGGCTGAAAAATGACGTGATTCAGCCATAATTATAGCACGGATATGCGTCAGTCCAACGTTTTTTTTGCTTAATTTATGTCCCGTCTTGCAGTTAAGGCTGCACCCGGTATACCGTACAAATCGATTAAAGATTTATAACCCCACAACGACACTTATACGGTTAGGCCGCTGTTTTTATCAGCATAAACAAAAAAATGTCGGGTTACGCTTGCGCTAACCCGACAAGCCGATGAAAACACATGAGAAACTGAATTATTCAATGATTTCATTGTGAACCTGGCCAACTGACGTTGTAGGGATAAGTTGTTCGCCACGTTAGACTAGCTGTTTGCGGGGGCAGCATTGACAACCTGATTTCCACCCCAAACTCAGGATAAACATGAATGAATCCCAGCATGAATCGATCTCCACTGTTCGCGACAGGAAGTATTATCTGAATCCCTACACCAATTTGAAATCCAATGAAACCAGCGGTTCGCTGGTTATCAAACGTGGAAAGGGTGTTTACGTTTATGATGAACAGGGTAAGGAATACCTGGAAGGAATGTCCGGACTTTGGTGTGTCTCTCTTGGATTCAGTGAAGACAGGTTGATCAACTCAATTGAACGACAGCTCCGTGAATTGCCCTACTACCACAGTTTCACCGGAAAGGCGCCTGCGACCACCCTTGAATTGGCGGAACGCCTGGTGGAAATGGCGCCGGAGCCGATGAGCAAGGTCCTGTTCGCCAATTCCGGATCGGAATCAAACGACACCGCGGTTAAAATCGCATGGTACTATCAAAACGCACTGGGACGTCCTGAAAAGAAAAAAATCATTTCCCGGGATCGCGCCTATCACGGGGTGACGATAATCTCAGGCTCATTGACCGGACTGGACTACGCGCACAAAGGATTCGATCTTCCAAAACCGGTCGCATTGCACGCGGAATGCCCACACTATTACAAATATTCAATGCACGGTGAGAGCGAAGAAGAATTCGTCGGACGGCTGACGGACAGTCTGGAAAGGCTGATCCTCAGGGAGAACCCTGACACCATCGCCGCATTCATCGCCGAACCGATACAAGGCGCAGGCGGTGTCATCATCCCTCCCTTTTCATATTTCAAAGCCATACAGCCGGTGCTGAAGAAATACCAGATCCTGATGATTGCGGATGAGGTGATTTGCGGTTTCGGACGCACCGGAAACCTATTCGGCTCGGAAACTTTCGAAATTGACCCGGACATGATGGTTGTCGCCAAACAACTTTCTTCGGGCTACCTGCCGATTTCAGGCTTGTTGGTTTCCGACGCGATATACCAGACCGTCAGGGAACAGAGTGCCAAATTCGGCATGTTCGGACACGGATACACGTATACCGGCCACCCTGTACCCGCAGCAGTTGCTCTGGAAACGCTGAAAATATACGAGGAAAGAAACATCGTTTCCCGGGTGCGTGAACTGGCGCCGAAATTTGCCTCCGGACTGCACCGCTTCGCTGACCATCCGCTGATCGGCAACACAAGAAGCTGCGGATTAATCGGGGCGGTCGAACTGGTGCGGGACAAAACCGGGAGAACTGCTTTTGAACCATCCCTGAAGGTAGGAGCGTATCTAGTGCAGCGGGCACAGGAACATGGCCTGATTCTAAGGGTGCTGCCGGGTGATATCATTGCCGTGTGCCCTCCATTGATTGTCACCGAAGAAGAACTGGAGCTGCTATTTGAACGCCTTGGCGACGCCATTAATGATACTGCTGACGTTTTTTCGGCGGATTAATCTGCCTTCATCTCCATGCATTTTTCTTTTTTTTACTCAAAATCAAAAAATATTGCTGTCTGTTTCATGCTATCCTCTTTCGCTAATTTCGGCAAAAACCTGTTTCATCAATCTTTTTGGACACGCAAACCCCTGAAAATCATTCTTTGTTTGACTTTTTCGTGCACAATCATTATATGTAGATGCTTTTTGCCGCAAATCGTCTGAACCGACCAAAATGCACCTCTGCTCAGTTCATACTTCTCACCCCATAAACAGGGTTCACTTACCCGCACCCACATGAATTCGCCCGAAGCGTTTGTCAACTTCAAGAAAGTCCAGAAAAGCTATGACGGGGAAACCCTCGTCATCAAGAACCTCAACCTGGAAATCAATGAAGGGGAATTCCTCACCATGCTCGGTCCATCAGGCTCAGGAAAGACCACCTGCCTGATGATGCTTGCCGGGTTTGAAACCGCGACCCACGGAGAGATCGTTCTTGACGGAGTCCCCATCAACAATGTCCCGCCGCATAAGCGGAATATCGGCATGGTCTTTCAGAACTATGCGCTGTTTCCTCATATGACCGTGCGGGAAAACCTCGCATTCCCGCTGGAAGTGCGTAAACTCTCACGCGATGAAATAAAGAACCGCATCAGAAAAGCTCTGGAGATGGTGCAGCTTGAAGGCTTTGAAAACCGCCGTCCCATGCAGCTTTCCGGGGGGCAGCAGCAGCGCGTGGCGGTGGCGCGGGCACTCGTGTTTGAACCGAAACTGGTACTGATGGATGAACCGCTGGGAGCGCTAGATAAGCAGCTGCGCGAACAGATGCAGTATGAAATCAAGCATATTCATGAGAACCTCGGCGTGACCATAGTCTATGTAACCCATGACCAGAGCGAGGCGCTTACAATGTCAAACCGCATTGCTGTATTCGACGACGGAGTCATCCAGCAACTGGACAAACCGGACAACTTGTATGAAAAACCGGAAAACGCATTTGTTGCTCAGTTCATCGGAGAAAACAACACCCTGATCGGAAAAGTGACTGGAATCAATGGTAAAATCTGCACGGTGGATGTGGAAAGCGGTGATACAATTAGCGCCCTTGCAGTGAATGTGCAACATGTCGGGGAACCCACTACAATTTCACTGCGACCAGAAAGGGTTTACATTAACCCGGAAGGGAATTCCTGCACCAACCAAGTCGAAGGACAAGTTCTTGAAATGATTTATCTGGGAGACCACATCCGTTCTCGGGTAAACATCTGCGGCCATGACAATTTCATTGTCAAGGTCCCCAATTCCGCACACCATGCCCAACTCAAACCGGGAGATACGGTTCGCGTCGGCTGGCTTGTGGAGGACGCGCGTGCACTTGATATGTACGCATCTTGATTTGTCTGGTTTGGAGCATAGTGTTGTTCCAAACCGGTAACCCTGATGAATGAGGAGATATGAATCAAATCATCCGCAACTCGTTTGCTTCCCTAGCAGGGGCGGCATTGACATTGGGATTGGCCCTGCCAGTCTCGGCTGTAGAACTCGTGATAGTTTCCTGGGGCGGAGCTTATACCGCCAGCCAGCAGAATGCGTATCATGATCCCTACATGAAAAATAACCCAGGAGTGAAGATAATTAACGATGACTCGGCCGCCGAAGGAGTTGCCAAGCTTCGTGCAATGAACCAGGCAGGCAACGTCACTTGGGATCTCGTCGATATGGTCGCCGCAGACGCCATGCGCGCCTGCGATGAGGGGCTCATTGAAGTTATTAATCCTGACAAAGATCTGGCAGCAGCGCCCGACGGCACACCGGCTTCTAAGGATTTCGGAGACCTTCTTGTATCGGAATGTTTCATTCCACAAATAGTATATTCCACCACATTCGGTTACCGTCATGACCTTGTGCCCCAGCCAATGACCAGTGTCTGCGATGTCTTTGACCTAAAAGGCTTTCCAGGTAAACGGTCCCTTGAAAAACGGCCCATCAATAACCTTGAATGGGCACTCATCTGCGACGGAGTTGATCCATCTGAAGTTTACAATGTTCTTGGAACACCTGCAGGACAAGACCGGGCATTTGCTAAACTGGATACGATTAAAGACCAGGTGGTTTGGTGGACCAAGGGAGCACAAACTCCACAGTTGTTGGCCGACGGAGAAGTTGTTGTAGGCTCTACATACAACGGCCGTCTTTTCAGCTTGATAGCTGAAGAAAAACAGCCTGTCTCGATGCTTTGGGATTGGCAGGTATTCGACCTGGATGGATGGGTTGTGCCTAAAGGGACAAAAAACAAGGCGGAAGTCATGAAATTCGTGAACTTTGCCACTGATACCCAACGGCTTGCAGATCAGGCGAAATTTATTTCATATGGACCGGCAAGGCTTTCATCTGCACCACTAGTGGGAAAACACGCGACCCTTGGTATTGACATGGCTCCACACATGCCAACGGATCCAAACAACGCCAAAACAACTCTGCTCTTTAACTTTGAGTTCTGGGCGGACAATCGAGACGATTTGGATGCCAAATTCCAAGCCTGGCTTGCCAGGTAAGACCTGAGTATCAAATTTCTTAATCACCGGGGAATTATCCTGTTCCCCGGTTATTCTACCTTTTACTACAAGATCATCTTTCCTGAGGATGAGCGAAAACCAGCCAAAGCAACACCTGTTTACTGTAGACGGTGTACCTTTGAAAATCAGTTTGCGCCGCGCTCAAAGGCGAGAGAAATTTTTGGCTTTCATGCTGGTTCTTCCCCTCCTGGCATTCATTTTCGTCACTTTCGTGATTCCTATCGCCGACATGCTAGTTTTGTCGGTGGACAACTCTATAGTATCCAATATCTTACCAAAAACCACAGAGGCTTTGAAAACTTGGGACCATCTGTCTGGTGAATTGCCAGAAGAAGTTGTGTATGCTTCGATCGTCACTGATTTGAAAAAAGCATTAAAAGAACGGACACATACCAGAGTAGGACAGCGTTTAAACTATGAAAGGCCGGGAATTTCCAGTTTGTTTCGCAGGGCGGGAAGAAAGATCAAACGAATCAAGGATCCTCCGTTTAAAGAGGCATTAATTAAATCAGACAAACGTTGGGGTGAAATTCAAACTTGGCAGTTAATCCGGCAATTCTCCTCGGATTATACCGGTGGCTATTACTTGGCAGCAGCGGACAGTAAACGTGCAACAAACGGTGAGATATTTTTTCTACCTGAAAAAGAACGTATTTATATAAAACTTTTTTTTCGGACAATGCTGTTGAGCGCAGTGATTACACTGCTTACCTTTGTGATTGGTTTCCCTGTGGCTTATCTTCTGGCTCTGGTGCCGACTAGGGTGAGCAACCTTTTGATCATACTTGTGCTTTTGCCATTCTGGACTTCCCTGCTTGTGCGTACATGTTCATGGATTGCGTTGCTTCAACAGCAAGGAGTTATAAATGACTCCTTAGTAATGATAGGGTTGTTGAATGATGAAAACCGCCTGTCAATGATACACAACGCAACTGGCACTATCATTGCGATGACGCATATTCTATTGCCATTTATGATTTTGCCTATGTTTTCAGTAATGAAAACGATACCTAAGTCCTATGTGAGAGCAGCTGTCTCCTTGGGGGCCCATCCTTGGGTAGCCTTTTGGAAGGTCTACTTCCCAAACACTGTTCCAGGGATAGGTGCAGGAGGGATTCTCGTTTTCATCCTTGCGATCGGTTATTACATCACACCGGAACTGGTTGGTGGAAACTCGGGCACATTTATCAGTAATCGGATTGCTTATCACATTTCCACTTCATTGAATTGGGGTTTGGGCGCCGCACTTGGGGTCATGTTGCTTGGCATTGTGCTGGTCTTCTACATCCTTTATGACCGGATCATAGGGATCGACAAAATGAGATTGGGCTGACAATGGACAAGCTGCCTTCCTATTATACCCTGAGCGAAAGAATTTGGTATTACTCTTTCCGTATCATCTGCGCGGCTATTTTTTTCTTTCTTGTTTTTCCCTTGGTGGTTATCATCCCGCTCTCTTTTAATTCAGTACCGTTTTTTACCTTCACCAAGGAAATGATGGCCCTTGATCCAGCCGGGTATTCCCTAAAGTGGTATGAAGATTTTTTCACAAACCTAAACTGGCAAGGTGCCGTACGAAATTCTTTCATTATCGCAATTTTCGCAACATTGATATCCACTACATTAGGAACAATTGCGGCGATTGGACTTTCACGTGCTAGGATGCCTTTTAGGACCTTGTTGATGAGCATTCTTATTTCCCCGATGATTGTCCCATTAATAATTTCGGCGGCTGGAATGTTCTTCTTTTACAGCCGGATTGGAATGCAGGGCACCCATATTGCGGTCATACTCGCTCATGCTGCACTTGGAACTCCATTCGTAGTGATCACTGTTACGGCAACCCTGAGTGGATTCGACAATACTCTAATTCGGGCTTCATCAAGCTTAGGGGCATCTCCTAGTGTAACATTTTTCAAAGTTGTAGTGCCTCTCATTACTCCGGGAGTGATCTCTGGAGCTTTGTTTGCTTTCATCACATCCTTCGATGAGGTTGTAGTAGTTCTTTTCGTTGGCTCCTACCGACAACGTACTATCCCCTGGCAAATGTTTTCCGGCATTAGAGAACATATAAGCCCTACCATCCTCGCAGCAGCGACACTTTTGGTGCTCATCTCAATCGTACTGCTCTTTACCATCGAAATGCTGAGGAGACGAAACGAACGTCTGAGGGGCATTACACTTTCCTGAAAATTTACTTTCATTGAATCCCTTAAATCTGTTTCTGGGATATTGAACATGAGCAGTATTATCCAATTCTCTTCAGGCTAGCTTTATCAATACAAGATGTCCTCCACTCGTAAACATAAGCTTCGTATATCTTATATTATAACGACCAGGGACATAACCCTAAGGATAACAACTGAGTTGCATGATGCTCGAGGAAGCAAAGCAGCGCACACTCAATTTTCAGCGACGGATGCGTGAAGCAGAAATTGTGAAAGCTGTGTTCACCGATGAGAGTTCGATTGCCTATCTGGCAGGTTTCTGGGGCTATCTGGGTATCGAATTCGGACGACCCACCCTGCTTATTGTCCATGCCGATGACGCCCCTACGGTGATTACACCACTGCTTGAACATGAAATGGTTTCCGCCATGACCTGGGTGGATGACGTACGCAGCTGGGAAGAAATCGGGGGAAAAAGCTGGCGGAAAGTGACAGCCGATGTGTTGGGAAAGAATCTCTCGGTTATATATGTGGAACACATGTCGATCCCCTCACTGGTCAGACATTTCCTCGCAGACTGTTATCCTGGAGTTCCACATGCGGACATCTCTCCAGTCCTTGGTGCGATGCGTATGATCAAGTCCCCGGAGGAAATCGCAGTTATGCGACAGACAGGAGAAATCGCCGTGGCAATGATGAAAGCCGCCGAAGAATCGCTTGCTCCCGGCATTCCGGAATATGAAACTGCCCTGGCGGTCATCCATGCGGGAACACGCAAAGCGGCTGAATTTCTCAAGGCGGAAGGATGGGAAGAGTTCGTCTCTCCTATGATTCATAACTTGCAGATTATGCAAAGCGGCCGGGCAACCTCTATGGTGCACCGCCGTGCCGGACTAAAGAAGTACCGGCATGGTGACCCGGTTTATTTATGCTTCTGCAACATGGCGCAGTTCAAGATGTATAAACTCGGATTTGACCGCATGTTTTTCATCAATGAGGTTTCGGACGAAGCCGCGGAAATACAGGAAACCGCCATTGAGGCTCAGCAGGCCGCGGTAAAAGCAATTCGACCGGGAGTGAAAGCAGAAGATGTCGCGGAAGCGGCCAATGTAGTTTACCGTCGGCACGGTTTTGAAGCGGGTTACCGCACCGGGCGTTCCATCGGGATGGCATACCTTGAATCACCAGAACTGAAACTGAACGACAAAACTGTGCTTAAACCAGGCATGACCTTCGCAGTCGATGGAGGCATATCAGTCGAAGGCAGGCTCGGTGGACGTATCGGCGACTCCGTGGCGGTGACGAAATCCGGTTTCGAATATCTAACCGAATACAGCCGTGATCTGCTGGTCGTTTGAGCATGAACAGTGATTCCAGCGCCACCCCCCTTAAAGCGGCAATTTTCCAGTATCAGTATAGGGAGGAAACCCCGGACGACCGAATCAGGCGTCTGGACAAAGTACTTTCCGGACTGGGACAAAGCACAGTAGATTTGCTTGTCTGCCCGGAACTGTATCATTGCGGATACTGCAATCCCGGGCAGATCATCCGCTATGCCGAACCGGCAAACGGTCCTTTTTCACAAAAAGTCGCGCAGCTAGCGCGTAATTGGAAAACTGCGGTCATTTATGGATACTCCGAACAGGACCTGCATGGCCGATTCAACTCGGCAACCTGCATCGACGAAGATGGAAAAATAATTGCTAACCACCGCAAGCTCAGGCTTTTCGGCACCCATGAAAAAGGACTTTTTCAATGCGGGGACCATTACACTGTTTTTGATCTTCGCGGACACAGACTGGCTCTGCTTATTTGTTATGACGCGGAATTTCCAGAAAATGTCCGTGCCTGCGCGAAGGAAGGATCGGGAATCATGGTTGTGCCAACCGCGGCACAAGCACAATTCCCCTTCGTATCAAGATACATGATGCCCGTGCGCGCATTTGAAAACGGGGGCTTTCTTTTGTATGCCAACTTGTGCGGAGAAGGCAGCGGGACGCGGTTCCTAGGGGAAAGCAGGATTGTCTCTCCTATCGGAACCGATCTCGCGGTTGCAGGCCGCTATGAGGAAATTATCGTTGCCAAGCTCGATCCAGCCCTTCAATTGGAAGCTCGCGGCAAGATCCCCTATCTTAATGACTGTAACGGACTGTCTTCGATGTCAATCATACCTAATGAAGAATTACGAGGATGAAGCAGTTACTTCAACTCCGAAACGGCCCCAAACTTACCGCGGTCTTTTCCCCTCAGGAAATGGAACAAAGACTTTGCGTTCTACGGCAAAATCTGGCATCCGCCGACATTGAGGCAGCCCTGTTCACTTCATTTCACAACATCAACTACTATAACCACTTTCTTTACACCGCTTTCGGTCGTAATTATGGCTTGGTTATTAGTCATGATAGAATCTGTTCCATCACTGCCAATATTGACGGTGGACAGCCATGGAGGCGGGGTTACGGTGACAACCTGATTTACACCGACTGGCAGCAGGGCAATTTCTTTGCCTCCGTTAAGCAGGAACTCGGACATCTGCATAGAATCGGGGTCGAATACGATCACCTTACTGTTCTCAATCAGAGGAAATTGAAGGAGGCAATGCCTCATGCTGAGTTTCATGACATCTCCGATATATCCATGCGGCAACGGATGATTAAATCGTCTGAAGAAATCGTGCTGATCCGTGAGGGCGCGCGGATTGCCGACATTGGTGGAGAGGCATGCGTTGATGCGCTTGCGGAGGGTGTTCCGGTATTTGAAATTGCACGTCACTCCACGAACACCATGATCCACGAAATATCCCGAAGCTATCCGGACAGTGACCTAATGGATACATGGACTTGGTTTCAATCCGGCATAAATACCGACGGCGCACACAATCCTCTAACCACGCGTAGGGTAGGAATAGGAGAGGTCCTCAGCCTGAACTGCTTCCCGATGATTGCCGGTTATTACACTGCTATGGAACGGACCTTGTTTCTCGATCATGCACCAGATGACAACCTGCGTTTGTGGGAAGCAAATTATGAAGTGTACAAAAGAGGTCTGCAGATCATTGCACCTGGAATCCGCTGCTGCGACATCGCAACCGAATTGAACACCATTTACGAGAAGAACGACCTGCTTGATTACCGCACTTTCGGGTATGGGCATTCATTTGGTTGTTTGAGTCACTATTATGGACGTGAAGCGGGACTGGAGTTGAGGGAGGACATTCAGACCAGGCTGGAACCGGGAATGGTGGTCTCGATGGAACCTATGATCATGCTGCCGGAGGGACAACCAGGCTCAGGGGGTTACCGTGAACACGATATTCTGCTTGTCACAGAATCCGGAACAGAAAACCTTACCGGCTTTCCTTGCGGTCCGGAACACAACATCATCCGAAAATGAACAGGCGCTTATTTTGACGGGAAATGCCTGAGTGTTAAACAGGGCAGAACATTGAAGTTCTTGCCCTCGCTGGTTGTGTCTTTCAGGTGATGCCGGAAGGCCTGATGCTTAAAGAAAATCAGTCAGCTTTTTGCCTGTTATCACTCCCCGGCTTGTTTCGTCGGAAGGACTGGTGTTTTCGTGTTGTTTTGGATCTTCACCATGCTTTTCCGGTATCAAACCGCGGAATGTCGCTGCCTGCCCCCCCCAAAGGAAAAGTATAAAGTAATAGCCAAGCATCCCCCCCAGAACCAGGCAGCCGCCCTCGACTAGCTGAGATGACCCTCCCAGGTCAAACACCATCCAGAGCGCCGGCATGAACCCTCCGAGCGGATATTGCTCCGCGTTGCTGGAATTGATGATGGCAATACTGAGCATGGACAGGACCATCCCCGTGCCACCGCCAATCATGAGTATTTCAAGTATTTCCATTGTCTGTTGCTTGTGAAAATGATGAAGCATCCGAACTGCAACGGATATCTTAATTCCATGCTGCCGAATGCCAAGATAAAAACCGTGCTCTGCATACGTAATGCTCCATGAGTATACCCCCCTTTTTTCTGTTGGGATTGCAATTTGAGTGAATCATTTCAACAATAGAGTTTTTCAAACGGCTTTTCTGATCCGGTATTTCCATCAAACCCATACTTTTTCCATACCTCCGTGAATCCCGAACAACAATCTATCAGGGGGTGTGGTTGCTTCAGGCTTGTTTGGATTCCTATGTTACTGGTATGTTCCCTTTTTCAAGGACCATGGTTGCATGCCGCGCCCTCTGTAGTTGAACTCACACAGCAAGCCGGGGAGCACGTTTCAAAATTTCAGATTGCCTTTGTGAGCAAATCAGGAACTGCCCTGGATGAAAGTAACTTTGCGGAAATTCAAAACAGAGCGAAATTAAATTTGCCGGTGTACCAATCCCGTTTTCGCTCATCCCGCACATTATTTGCCCAGACAGACACGAACATGCAGGGTGTCGCGGATCAGGAAGAGGAACAAGACGGGTTGAGCGATGATTTCAGCGATGATTTCAGCGATGATTTCGAAGATGAATTCAGCGATCCCTCCGCCAATGAAATCCTTGACCCTCTGAGCGGATACAACCGGGTTATGACGGATTTCAACGACTGGCTTTTCCTTTCGGTACTCGACCCGGTTGCACGGGGTTACCGCTGGGCGGTTCCACAAGGAGGAAGGCTGGCTGTGAACCGTTTTTTTGACAACATGCTGTTTCCCGTGCGGTTCGTCAACAACCTCTTGCAGTTGAAGCTCATTAATGCCGGAGAAGAAACCCTGCGTTTCACCATCAACTCCAGCATCGGCCTGCTCGGTTTTTTCGACCCGGCAAAATCCTGGTTTGGACTGGAAGAGCACGAGGAAGATTTCGGCCAGACCTTGGGGTATTACGGAGTCGGTGGCGGGTTTCACATAGTGCTGCCTTTTCTCGGACCGTCGAACCTTCGCGACACTTTCAGCATGTATCCGGACAAGCAGATGGAACCGCTGCATCAGGAAAGTATTCCTCAACGGGCGTTCAACCGAAACGTCCCACGAGGGCTGGCCTATCACCCGGACTTCTACCGGGAACTGGGGGTTGAGGTGGTTGAAGTAGTAAACGAAACATCTCTCCACATAGGTGAGTACCAAAGTCTGAAAAAGGATGCCCTCGACTGGTACCTCTTTCTGAGGGATTTTTATGAACAGAATCGTATCAAAAAAATATCGGAGTGATTATGCACAAATTTAAAAACAGTTCGATCATTGCCCTGTGTTTGTTCTTTTCCCCATCATTGCTCTATGCAAATGAAACCGCGGAAATTAACCGGATGACCAAGGAAAAAGTCAATGTCGTGGTCGCCTTGTTGAATGACAAGTCCCTTGACAAACCAACACGCAACAACCGCATCATTGAAGAAGCAAACACATTTTTTGATTTCAATCTGATGTCGCGGTTGAGCCTGGGGAAAACCTGGAAAACCCTGAATCCGGTTCAGCGCAGTGAGTTCACTGAATTGTTTGTCAAACGTATCCAGCAGTTCTACATCGAAAAACTCGACATCTATACGGATGAAAAGGTATTGCTGGATGACGCAAAAAAAATCAAGAAAGGGCGTGTACAGTTGAAAACATACCTGCTGAGCAAGGGAGACAGCTACGAAATAATATTCAAATTTTACAAAAACAAGAAACGTGGCTGGCTTGTTTATGACCTGGACGTGGAGGGAGTTAGCGTCATTCAGACTTACCGAACCCAGTTTTCCGCAGTCCTGAAGAAACACAAATTTGACGTACTGCTCGAGGAACTGAAAACACCCCGGGAGCAGGAGTCATGAACCTCCGCCATTTTTACGGCAGGGTTATCCTCCAATATCCCAAAACCGTCCTCCTGCTGATCCTCATTTCAGTCGCCTTCCTGGGTTTCGAGGCACGCAGACTCGAAATCGACGCCTCATCGGAAACGCTGCTGCTTGAAGACGACAAAGACCTGGAGTACACCCGGCTTATCAGCAACCGTTACTACACCCCGGATTTCCTCGTCGTCACATTCACTCCTGAAACCGATCTGCTGTCCGACGATACGCTGGAGACGATCCGCAGTCTGAGCCGCGACCTCGAAAAACTGGAGCGCGTGGAATCGGTGACCTCTATTCTCAATGTGCCCCTGCTTGAAAGTCCTCCGAAGCCGGTGAAGGAACTGCTTGAAAACATACCCACGCTGGAATCCCCGGGAATTGAACGCGAACTGGCTAAACAGGAATTCCTGCGCAGTCCTGTCTACCAGGACAACCTGGTCAGTAGTGATTTCAAAACCACCGCGTTGATTGTCAATCTCCATGACGACCATGTCAACCGGGAGCTGCGCGAACGCAGGGATGAACTGCGCCGCAAGGAAAAAGCCGGAATTCTGAGCGGGCGGGAGGAACTGGAATATGAAAGGGTAGAGGCTGAATACAAGGCACATCGGGACAAGATGCGCGTCGTGGAAAGCAAAAACGTCGCACGGATACGGACACTGCTGGACCAATACCGGGGGAATTCAGAGCTGTTTCTCGGGGGACTGGCAATGATAGCCGACGACCTGGTCAGCTTCATAAAAAACGACCTGCAGATTTTCGGCATAGGAGTCCTGGTTTTTCTGATCTTCACACTGACATTTATTTTCCGCCAATTACGCTGGGTGGCTCTGCCGGTGCTGACTTGCTCTTTTTCGGTGATTGCGACAACCGGACTGCTGGGCATGTTCGGCTGGGAAGTGACGGTGATTTCCTCAAACTTCATTTCCTTGCAGTTGATCATCACCATGGCGATCACTATCCACCTGATTGTGCGTTACCGGGAACTGGCCCGCACCCAACCGGAAAAATCACATCGGCAGCTTGTCCTCGACACGGTGGTGTTTATGGCCCAACCATGTCTTTACACTGTGCTGACCACTATTGCCGGGTTTAGTTCGCTGATTCTCTCCGGTATCCTCCCGGTGATCAATTTCGGCTGGATGATGAGCGCCGGGGTCGCGGTTTCCCTGATGTTGACCTTCCTTCTATTTCCTGCGCTGCAGATGCAGTTTGCGCGGTTGACGCCTAACATTTCTTTTGAATCCAAGTTTGCGCTGACACAGTTCTTTGCCAGATTCACTGAGCGCCAGGGCAACCGCATCCTCTGGGTTAGCGCCACCGTCCTGCTGCTTAGCGTCGGAGGCGCAATGCAGTTAAAGGTGGAAAACAGCTTCATCGATTATTTCAAGGAATCGACAGAAATATACCAGGGAATGAAGGTCATCGACCAGCAACTCGGAGGAACGACGACCCTCGACGTGGTCCTCGATTTCGAGGGAGAGGACGAATCCGCTCTACTTTCTGAAGTAGAAATCACTGAAAATGCGGCAGAAGAGGAAGACGAATTCGATTCATTTGAGGAAGAATTCGCGGAGACAGAGGGAGAGGCGCAATACTGGTTCACCACCGATAAAATGAAACAACTGGAGCAGTTGCACGATTACCTTGACGGACTTCCTGAAACCGGGAAGGTCCTCTCACTGGCGACCCTCCTCAAAGTCGGCAGAAAGCTCAATGAAGGAAAACCCCTGGACAATTTCTTGCTCGCTCTCGTCTACAACGAACTGCCTGCAGAATTCCGCAACATAATCCTTTCGCCCTATGTTTCAGTGGAAAACAACCAGGCCCGTGTCTCGGTGCGTGTCCGTGATTCCCAACCTGACCTGCGACGCAATGAACTGCTCAAGAAAATCCGCGGCGGACTGAAAAATGAGCTGAATCTGCCTGAAAAGCGGACTCATCTGGCCAGCCTGCTTGTACTTTACAACAACATGCTGCAAAGCCTGTTCAATTCACAAATCCTGACCCTCGGAGCGGTTGTTGCGGCACTGTTCGCAATGTTTCTGATCCTCTTCCGTTCGGTAACAATTTCGCTCATCGCGCTTTTTCCGAACCTGCTTTCCATTGGTGTCGTGCTGGGATTCATGGGGTGGGCAGGGATCCCCCTGGACCTGATGACCATCACCATTGCAGCGATCAGCATGGGGATTGCCGTGGACAACACAATCCACTACATCTACCGGTTCCAGCATGAATTCGGAACAGACCGCGATTATTCCGCTACCATGCACCGCGCCCACGGAAGCATCGGTTATGCCATGTACTACACTTCCATCACGGTGATCATCGGCTTTTCCATCCTCGTGCTTTCTAACTTCATCCCGAGCATTTATTTCGGTCTCCTCACCGGGCTTGCCATGCTGATTGCTCTGGTTGCAGCATTGACCCTTCTTCCGAGGCTGATTGTGTTCATCAAACCCTATGGTCCTGATGCCGGTTTGTCTCGTTGAGTAACGAAAAGCAGTGACGAACTCCCGTTCTGCGGGCAGGCGTGGGTTTCATCCCGCAAACGAAAAATATAACTGAAAAACAAATTGAGTGGTCATTGTCCTCAGGAAAGGCGTCCAAGAGGGACCTGTCCAAAAACAAAAAACAGCATTGCTGCTACGACAATTGAAGGTCCGGCTGGGGTGTCAAGATGCAAAGACGCCAGGATGCCGAGCACGACGGATAGATTGCCGATGAGAACGGCGCCGAACGCCATCTGTTCCGGGGTGCGGCTGAAACGCCTTGCAGCAGCCGCGGGGATAATCAGCAGGGATGTGACGAGAAGAATGCCGACGATTTTCATTGCCAGTGCGATCACTCCGGCTATAATCAGCATCAGCAAAATCTGGAACCGCCATGCTGGCAGTCCCTCAGCTCGCGCCAGTTCCTCGTCAAGAGTTACCACCAGCAATTGACGCCAAAAGCGGATGAGGATGATCAAAACCAGCGCACTTCCCAAGAAGATCCTGAACAGGTCCATGCGCGTGACCGCGAGAATGTCTCCGAACAAGTATCCCATCAGGTCCACCCGCACCCAAGTCATCATGCTGATGACTAGAATGCCGAGGGCCAGTGACGTATGCGAAAGAGTGCCCAGCACTGTGTCGTTTGCCAGTTTGCGTTGGCGCATGAAAACAGAAAGTGAAACTGCGACGGCCATGCCGATGGCGATTACGCCGAACATCGGCTCAATTCCAAGCATAAAGCCAAGGGCCACGCCAAGCAGCGCGGAATGCGCCATGGTGTCACCGAAGTAGGCAAGCCTTTTCCAGACCACGAAACAACCCAGAGGACCCGCGGCTATTGCCACCCCGGCACCTGCGATGACGGCGCGCCAGATGAAATCATCGAATACCAATCTGTTCTTCCTCTTTAAGTTTCTTCTGCCTTGGGCCCTTTTTCCACTTCTCCGGAAAGATGGTGGGTGTGATCATGATGATGGGGATAAAATGCCAGTCCTGGCCCGGATTCCATCCCGAAGAGCCTGAGGTATTCAGGATGTCGCGAAACTTCCCTCGGACGGCCTTGGCAGCAGACATGCCGGTTGAGACAAACTACCCGGTCGGTTGAAGCCATCACCACGTGCAGATCATGCGACACCATCAGCACTCCGCACCCACGTTTTTCACGCAGCCTGGTGATAAGGCCGTACATTTCCGTCTCCCCAAGATAATCTACCCCTTGCACGGGTTCGTCCAATACAAGCAGTTCAGGATTGCGAAGCAGGGCCCGGGCAAGCATCATACGCTGAAATTCTCCACCGGAAAGTGTGTGCACCGGTTCATCAATCAGGGCTTCCACACCGGTTTCTAGTAAAGCACTCGAGGCCGCGACACGGTTGATTCCGGTTGTCAACGTCATCATCCTCACAACTGATATTGGAAATACCGGATCTATCGTAATTTTTTGTGGAAGGTACCCGATCCTCAATCCCTTGCGCCGGTTGACTTTTCCGCTGTCTGGTGAAATCAACCCGAGCAGCAGGCGAAGCAAAGTCGTTTTTCCTGCACCATTGGGACCTACGACGGTAACAATTTCCCCCGGAAATACGGCAATGGAAACTCCGTCAATAATTGCCTGCTTATCGCCTAAAGAAAGATCACGCGCCTGAATCAACACTGTATCTTCTGAAGCAGTCATTTCCCCCTTTCACAGTACCGGCACACCCCTCTGACTTCAACCATTTGATTTTCTGCAATAAAACCCTCGTTTCCAGCATCATTTCTGATCATCTTTTCCACTGTAGAGCTGTAAAGTTCGGCGACAGTACGGCAACTCCGGCATATCAAAAACAGCGCGGAATGGCTCCTGCTGGAAAGCATACAGGCAATGAAGGCGTTCAAACTGCTCAATCGGTGCACAAGCCCCTGGTCCATGAGAAAATCCAGGGCACGATATACAGAGATCAGCGCTTGCCGTCGCCCGTTTGAATTCATCTGCTCAAGTATGTCATAAGCTCCAACCGGAGCATGACTGCGTGAGACGATCTCCAGCACATGCCGTCGCAGGCGGGTAAGACGGGCGCCGCGTGACCGGCATATTCTTTCCGCTTCAGCAAGGACCCTTGCCTGGCAGTTTTGGTGGTTGTGTTCCTGAAACGGATAATCCGTTGTCTGGGACATGCGGTTTTCCCTCATGAAGGCAATACGATATTGATAATGATCTTGTTTTTGTTATAATATTACATTTAACCACATTGAAATACAAGGCTGCCGATGAAAATCAATATTTCTGTATTAATCCTCACAGCATCTTTGATCGCCAACATGGCATTCGCCTCGGTCCCTAGTGTGCTTGTATCCATCAAGCCTTTGCACTCGCTGGTTGCGGGTGTAATGGAAGGAGTCGGAGAACCTCAGCTACTGGTGAAGGGTATTGCCACCCCCCACACTTATGTGCTGCGTCCAAGCGAGGCAAAAACCCTTCAGAATGCTGAAGTCATCTTCTGGCTGGGTGAAGCACTCGAGAAATTTCTTGAAAAACCATTGAAGTCATTAGCATTTCATGCGAACACAGTGCCGTTGCTGGATAGCGAAAAAATGGAACTGCTTGAGTGGGAAAGTTCAGAGTCAGTCCCACATGATGAGCATGATCATCAGTATTCATTTGACCCTCATATCTGGCTGGATCCTTTGAATGCAAAAATCATTGTCTCTGAGGTCGTCTTGCATTTATCCAGGATTGACCCTGGCCATGCTGAAACATACCATTCCAATGGCAATAACATGCAACTGCGTCTGCAGGATTTACACTCTAGTTTAGGACGGCAATTAAAACCCGTTATCGAAAAGCCATACATTGTCTTTCATCCTGCTTATTCTTATTTAGAACAGCGCTATGGACTCATGCGAATAGGTGAATTCAACACCGGGACTGAATTTAGCCCCGGAGCCAAAAAATTACAGAACCTGCGTAAACTAATCAGTGACTCCGGGGTCCGTTGCATTTTCACTGAACCTCAATTCACGCCAAAACTGGTTCAAGTCATCGCATCCGAAACCAGTGTCAGAATCGCTGAACTGGACCCACTCGGAGCGGACCTGATACCCGGACCGGATTTGTATTTCACCCTCATGGAAAACCTCGCACGGTCTTTAAGAAACTGTCTGCAGTAAAAAAAACACTACGCAACGTTTGCGTTAGTCCCCATAAAATCTTGATGTCGCCGTGGTCATCCGTTACAAAACAGGAATTGATGAAGTTTGATTTATGATCCGTCATACTCTTTACAGTGAAAGTTCCCATGTTAATCACCCGACTGTATACCGGGCCTGATGAACAATCTCACTTTGAGAAAATAGAGATCGATCTCAAGGATTGCGGAGACATTGGCAACTTATCTGAAACACTCCCTGTTTCCGGAGTGATTTTCCGGGAAACTCCAGGAGACTATCATTACACATGGCACAACGCCCCCCGGCGTCAATATGTAGTCATGCTCTCAGGTTCAGTGGAGATTGAGGTCGGCAGCGGTGAACACAGGGTTTTTAATGCAGGAGACATCCTGCTGGCAGAAGACGTAACCGGCCAGGGGCATATAAGCAGAGCGGTGAAGGGGGCGCCTCGAAGATCGCTGTTCATCCCCCTGGATTAATGCAACCCCAATGTGCTTACTATACTTTCTCTCCTCATTCATTTGAGCATGTTGATTTGTTCTTATAATACAAGTGCAGGCGCTGTCAGAGGGGTTCGTATTTTTGAATAACCTTGAAAACAAGCCCCAAAGATTTGTCCAATCCCAGTTTGCGGTGTGTACTGCTGATATAAATTGTATGTCATTCCGGTTTCAGACCTGATGGGTCTGCAATAGACTTCCAGACACTGCAAGAAAGGTCCATTTATTTGAATCCAGGGCTTGAAGTATTTGTAACAGAGCGGAGCACGAAATGCTAATGATGAAACAAAATAACTTTGGATGGAGGTGAACCTGAAAGGATGGAACGCGTCAAACTTATCGTGCCTCTGAAACGAGTGGGAAAACCGGCTGAAGTAGCTGCTGCTATTTTGTGGCTGCTGTCTGATGAAGCATCCTACATAACCGGGACCATCCTGGACGTGACCGGGGGGCGTTGAAATTTTTCAATGAATTTAACTGTTGCAATCCTGGCGTTCCTGCATTCATGTAGTTGACAATTCCAGTTTCTCCCTGATCAAAGTGTCTATGTTTCTCAGCGTACAACCTGCAACAAAGACAGTTTTGCATCCATGATGTTTTGAAAAAAGTGCCGTGAATCAATTACCCATTCCGGAAATGCGAGCAAAATTGGCCGCCGGAGAATTGGAATCAGTGGAACTGTGTCGTTACTACATGCATCGAATCGAAACCATTGACCGGCTAGGCCCTAAACTGAATTCGGTGATCGAGATCAATCCGGAAGCGCTGGAGACAGCCCAACAGATGGACCTGAAACAAAAACAGGGACAGGTTTTGGGCCCGCTGCACGGGATACCGGTGATGCTCAAGGACAACATCGGCACAGCCGACCGCATGGCAACAAGCGCGGGGTCTTTGGCATTGCAGCATTCGATTGCACAACAGGATGCTTTCCTGGTGCGTCGCATCCGTGACGCCGGTGCGATCATCCTGGGTAAAACCAACCTCAGCGAGTGGGCTAATTTCCGTTCCACGCGATCAACCAGCGGTTGGAGCAGTCGCGGCGGCCAAACCCGTAACCCTTATGCTCTGGACCACAATCCCGGAGGTTCGAGTTCCGGTTCGGCGGTTGCGGTTTCCGCGGAACTTTGCGCAGCAGCGGTCGGGACTGAAACCGACGGATCGATACTCTGTCCGGCCCATGCCAATGGAGTGGTAGGCTTGAAACCAACAGTCGGGCTCGTCAGCCGTTTCGGCATCGTTCCGATATCAAAAAGCCAGGACACCGCTGGTCCGATTTCCCGGAACGTTACCGATGCGGCGGTAATGCTCAGTGTCCTTGCGGAGAACGACCCAAAAGATCGAGCAGAATGGAGCAGTCCCTTTAAACCAAACTTTGATTTCACCCGGTTTCTTGACGTCAATGGACTTCAAGGGGCAAGGATCGGAGTTGCACGAAACCTGTTCGGCAACAACTCAGCTGTCAACAGAATCATGGATTCATGCCTTGTTTTGCTCCGGGAACTCGGCATCGAACTCGTTGATCCGGTTTTTCTGGATAACACTGAAATGCTCAAGATACCTGAACAGGAAGTCTTACTCCATGAGTTCCTGGATGCTATCAACCGTTACCTTTCGGCCTTGCCGCCATCGGCCTGTACACATTCGCTCGATGAGTTAATTGCATACAACGAAAAGCACAGTAAACAGGTGATGCCGCATTTCGGCCAGGAAATGTTCCTCAAGGCTGCCATGCGGAACGGGCTCGAAAGCATGGATTACCGGCATTCCCTGTCAGAATGCCGGAGACTCTCCCGCACAGAAGGGATTGACAAGATGTTGAAACGTCATCGGCTGGATGCCTATATCGCCCCTTCTGGAGAACCGGCATGGCTCACTAATTGTGAACAGGGAGATCGCATCCCTGCCCCGCAAAGTGCAACCCCTTCCGCGGTGGCCGGCTATCCGGGAATCACGGTACCAGCCGGTTCCGTATCCGGTCTCCCGGTAGGCATTACTTTTTTCTCAGGACCGTGGAAAGAACCAAAACTTATCAGTTATGCTTACGCATTCGAGCAGGCGACACAGGCTCGCAAACCACCTGAATTCAAACCGACTCTGAACATTGAAACATAACGTGTGACCTGAAATGCTGAAAATCGAGCTTGCGGAAGAAGAAGATTGGCCTCGGATATGGCCGATCATTAAAGAAGTGGTCCGGAAAGGGGAAACCTATGCCCTGCCCATTGATTCCACAGAGGTGGAATTATACATGACATGGATGGATCATCCCTCGGCAACTTATGTGGCAAAAGCGGGAGGTGCTGTCCTTGGGACGTATTACATTAAACCCAACCATCCGGGAAATGGAAGCCACGTGTGCAACGTCGGCTACATGGTTTCCGCAAACCGACGCGGGTCGGGCATCGGCAGGAAAATGTGCGCACATTCACTGGAAACCGCGGCAGCACTGGGATTTCACGCAATGCAGTATAACCTCGTGGTTTCAACCAACTCCGGGGCTGTTCGCTTGTGGCAGGCCATGGGTTTCCAGATTATAGGCACGCTCCCGGAAGCGTTCAATCATCCCAACCACGGACTGGTGGACGCCCATGTGATGTACCGCCTGCTCTAAGCAATCCGGAAAAAAAGAAGTAGATTCATTTATGGAAGAAACGAACTTTACGGCATTAAATCAAAAGCGCAGGCTGCTGCGAAGAGTCTGCGTCTATTGCGCGTCAAGCACTCTGCCCGCTCAGGAATTCCGCGTCATTGCCGCGGAAACCGGACGAATTCTAGCACAGCACGAAGTGTGCGTTGTGTACGGGGGCGGTTCGGTCGGTTCGATGGGCGCCCTTGCCGACGGTGCACTGGAAGCAGGAGGAAGGGTGATCGGGGTGCTTCCGCAATTCATGCACAAACTTGAATGGGGACACCCAGGGCTGAGCGAACTGCATATCGTTAATGATCTGCATGAGCGCAAGCGCATGATGATTGAGGAAGTTGACGGCATAGTCGCACTTCCGGGCGGATGCGGAACGTACGAGGAACTCATGGAAGCCTTGACCTGGAAAAGACTGGGACTTTATCTCGGCCCGATTGTGTTGGTCAATACCCGTGGATATTTCAACGTTTTCCAGGACATGATGAAACAGGCAATCAGCGAAAAATTCATGGCCCAAAAACACATGGACATGTGGGACCTGATCGAATATCCCGTTCAATTGATAAACACTCTTTACACTGCCCCGGATTGGGATCCTGCCATTCGTTCACATTCAGGATGACTTCGCGTTATATTCCTGTGCATCCAGTCCTCCCCCCAAATAAGAATCCGGTGCTTCCTGGAAGAGTGCGGCGCGCATCGTTTCCCGGCCGACAATTTTAGTTATGGCACATTCCAAATCCCGAGGGGGTCCACATGGCAGCAAACTGGAGTTGAGTGTTGCTGAAAGATTGTCCGCGCTGAGAAACCTCCCCCGGTTCATAATGCTGATCTGGTCCTGCAACCGGGGACTTAGCGCGACGAACGTGCTGCTCAGGATTGTCCGTGCCCTGCTACCTCTCGGGATGCTGTATGTCGGCAAGCTGATCATCGATGAAGTGGTTTGGCTGATAAACCAGGAATCGCCTGATTTCAACCATATTTGGACCTTGGTCGGTATAGAACTGGCACTTGCGGCTTTGACTGACATGACCGGACGAGGGATTGCGGTGGTGGACAGTTTGCTGGGTGATCTGGTTTCACACGACATTTCACTCAAGCTGATGGACCATGCGGCGATGCTGGACATTGCGCATTTCGAGGACTCCGAGTTTTACGACAAACTGGAGCGCGCCCGCCGTCAAGCCTCTAACCGCATCCTGCTGATGTCCCAGACCTTGAACCAGGTTCAGGACATGATGACGGTGGTCTCCCTTTCGGTAGCCCTTATTGCCTTTAACGCGTGGCTGCTGCTCTTTCTGGCAATCGCCCTGATTCCAGCGTTTCTGGGGGAAACCCATTTCACCGGGCTCAGTTATTCGCTGATGTACGGATGGACAGAGGAGAGACGCGAGCTGGATTACCTGCGCTTTGCCGGCGCCAGCGATGAAACCGCAAAGGAAGTGAAAATTTTCGGCTTGTCGAATTTTCTTCAGTCCCGCTACCGCAGACTGGCAAGTGAATTTTATAGCGTAAACCGGTCATTGTCGCTGCGGAGAGCGGCCTGGGGGGGCTCGCTTTCGGTCATCGGCAGCATAGGTTATTACACTGCTTACGCGGTGATCATCTACCAAACCGTGCAGGGGCGTCTCAGCCTCGGAGACCTGACTTTTCTCTCCGGCTCATTTTTGCGCATGCGCACCCTGATGGAAAGCCTGCTGAACCGTTTTTCAGCCATAGCCGAAAGCGCCCTTTATCTGAGTGACCTGTTCGATTTCCTCGCGCTCGAACCGCAAGTGAAAACACCCCCCAAAGCCATTCGGTTCCCTTCCCCGGTGAGGCAGGGCTTCGTTTTTGAAAACGTAAGTTTTCATTACCCGAACAGCGATCAAATGGTATTGAACCGGGTTTCTTTTAAACTGCGGTCTCGGGAGAAGCTGGCTCTCGTCGGGGAGAACGGCGCCGGCAAGACAACACTGGTCAAGCTTTTTACCAGGCTGCATGATCCCAGCAGCGGAAGGATACTTTTGGACGGACGGGACCTGAGGGAGTATGATCTGGATGAACTGCGTCACTCTGTTGGAGTAATATTCCAGGATTTTGTCAAGTATCACCTGACAGCCTCGGAAAACATCGCTGTCGGCCGCATCGAGGAATTGAATAATCGGAACAGGATAGTCGAGGCCGCACGACGAAGTCTCGCGGACACTGTCATCGCGCGTCTTCCAGATGGTTATGATCAGCGCATAGGGCGCTGGTTCCGGCATGGCACCAACCTTTCCGGGGGAGAGTGGCAGAAGATCGCCCTCGCACGCGCATACATGCGGGACGCAGAACTGCTGATCCTCGATGAACCCACCGCGGCCCTTGACGCGCGTGCTGAGCACCAGATCTTCAGCCGCTTCGTGGAATTGACACGCGAAAAATGTGCCGTGCTCATTTCCCACCGTTTCTCAACCGTACGCATGGCCGACCGGATCCTGGTGCTGCACATGGGAAAACTGCTTGAAGACGGTCCGCATGAACAGCTGCTGAAGGAACAGGGACACTACGCGGAATTGTTTCAACTTCAGGCATCCGGATATCAATAGGGCATAAGACTTGCGAGGGTTGTATGACTGGCGTATCTTAGTTGTGCGCTAACCCTCTGTTTTTCATCTATTATCATGACTCTCACCAAACTGCTCATCTTTACCTTCACCATCGGCCTTGTACTCAGCACGGCATTGATACTGATAGTGTTTTTCAGGATGAGCGGCCATCGACAGACTGCACGAGCGCAAAGCCTGCGGGACCAGCACCGTGGCAATATTTCACGTTTCGGAGGATTGGGTATCGCCGGTGCTTTTTTTCTGACTGTTGTGGTCATTTTTCTGCTCCCCGCATCAGAAAGGGGCATCGGCCCTGAATTTCTCGCTGATCCTGTCCTGCTGACGGGGGCATTGGGAGCATTCCTTTTAGGACTGGCTGACGATCTCTGGCCAATTCGCGCGCGGTACAAATTGATGGGGCAGATCCTCATCGGTGCAATGGTAAGCTATTTCGGGTTGCGGGTACACACGCTTGATTTGCCGTTGTTCGGCGCAAATCTGCAATTGGGCTGGATGGGGTTCCCACTGACATTATTCTGGATCATCGGCATTATGAACGCGGTCAACCTGGTGGATGGCCTCGACGGACTTGCCTCAGGCATATCCTTGATCGCTCTTTGTTTTTTGGGATATATCTCCTTTATCCATGGAAGAGAAGTTGAATTGATTCTGTGTGCTGCGCTTCTTGGCGCAACTCTTGGTTTCTGGCTGTTCAACAATCCCCCGGCGGCTTTGTTCATGGGTGATTCCGGAAGCCTTTTTCTCGGGTACATGCTGGCCGTACTTTCCCTCCGGTCAGTGGCTGCGCCCGGAAGCGGGGCAGTCAATCTGGTGCCGGTGCTTATTCTTGCAGTTCCAATCCTGGATACCTCCTTTTCTTTGTTCAGACGTTATCTTCGCGGCATTCCGTTTTATTCCGCTGACCGGGACCACTTTCATCACCGGCTGCTCAACCGCGGACTCTCAACATGGCAAGCAATTCTTTTCCTGTTCATGGTCAGCCTGGTCTTCGGAGGACTGGCGGTCAGCATCTATCACTTGGACTCCGCCCTACACACCTACCTGTATCTTGCCGCGGTTCTACTTGCGTACCTGGTGCTGCTTACGCTGGAATATGACATCATCAAAAAACCTTTTGCCTCTCTGCGCAAGCAGCCCCGGATGAAACGTCAACGCAACCTGATGCTGAGCATTTCGGAAAACATGGATATGTTCCTGCTCAAGGACCAAACCCTGGACGAGCTTTTCCGCAGCTTCAGTTTCTGGTGCATGCTGGTTGGAATTGACGGATTCGCAGTTTTTAACAACGGGAATACACTGCACCGTGATCCTTCCTTCGCTAACACGGAACAGACGACCCGCCACCTTGTTTTCCTGCATTCGCCTTATGAGGTGCGTTTGAAACTGCCCCTGCACCAGATAAATTTAGATTCAGACGTCAAAGGGGAGTTAATGGAGCGAGTGGTGCCTATACTAATCGGGCAGTTGCAGATGTTTGATGAAAAAGGGGAGCGTAGGCATATCCGCATGGCGACAGGAATTTCCGATGCGGGACTGGAAAAAGGCGCTGGATCGTGAGGCAAGCAGAAGGACTGCAACTGCTTTTTCTCGTCCTTCTAGCCCTGATACTGCTGTTTCCGGGACTTGACAGCGCGGAACTAATCGACTGGGACGAGAACATCTATGCGGAAGCCAGCCGTCAAATGGTGTTGCGGGGGGACTATCTCAACATCACCATTAACAATCACCCTTTCGCGGAAAAACCCCCTCTTTTCTTCTGGCTGCAATCAGCGGCCTATCATCTATTTGGCATAAGTGAATTTGCCGCCAGGTTTCCTTCGGCGGTCTCCGGCCTGCTGCTGACAATTGTTTGTTATACTGCTGGCCGCCTGGCTTTTTCACACCGCCTTGGAATGCTCTGGGGGCTGATATTCCTGACGTCCCTCTTGCCGGGCGTGTTCGCCCGCAGTGCGGTGATCGATCACACATTTAACCTCTTCATCGCCCTGTCCGCCTGCCTCCTACTCGCATATGACTCCATTTTTCAGCGGCAAAAAGTTAGCACTCCGTACAAGGACAAATTCGGTACCGGAAACGACAATTTTCATTCTACCCTCACTCCGGTCTTCACGTCGCACTGGTTCATGCTTACTGCGGCAAGCATTTTCATGGGACTGGCTGTGCTCACCAAGGGCCCCCTTGGCGGAGTAATCCCATTGGTTGCTTTTGCGGGTTACAAGATTCTATCGCCCCAACCCAAAGTGCCGATCACGCATTTTATCTTTTGCGGAGTTTTGTCGCTTTCTGTCGCTTGTTCCTGGTACGCTGCAAACTGGGTGGTCCATGGCAGCGAGTTTATCAAGGGCTTTGTCCGGTTTCAGCTTATGCTTTTCAACCGTCCCCTGGAAGGACACACCGGACCGTTTTATTACCACTGGCTGACTGCCCTGTTTGGCATGCTTCCTTGGACAGCGGTTCTGCTTCTCGGACCTTTCAAACCGGGCAGCTTCGATTCAACGATTTCACCGCTGCTGAGACTTTCGGCTAGTTGGGTGCTGTTCGTGCTGGCCCTTTTTTCGCTGGTTAGCACGAAACTTCCGCATTACTCGGCCTCCGTCTACATCCCCCTTTCCCTGTGGGCTGCTTCGATGCTGGAAAGCCGCATGCGTACCGGAGCAGTTTTCCCACCCTGGTTCTGGATATTGCTGCCACTCACCGGCGTGTTGCTTGCGGTTGGGTTCATGGTTTTTCCCCATCTCGCACAGAATGAAATTGAGAAGGTGACTCCGGGGTTCAATTGGGCTATTCCCGCGGCCATATACTGGTGTGGGATCATGATGCTGTTGCTGTTTGTTTTGGGAAGCGCCGCTTGTGCCCTGAAATGGATGAAATCCGGAATTGCGTTGATGGCCGTAGGCATGCTCTTTTGGACCCAGGGTTTGTGGAGGTACCAGGTTCCTCTCGGGCTAAGTTACTTGCAGGACCCGATGCTATCGCTGGTTGAAGAAGTGCACAGGGAGAAGCAGCACCTTGTGTTTTACCGCTACGTTTCATTTGCCGCACTGTTTTACGGCAGGCGGCCGATCACCATGCTGCATACCTATAAATTCCCGGGAGATCCAACCATTCTCGATACGAAGGGGAATCGAACAATTTCCGTGATTACCAAAAAGAAACACGAGCAAAGCCTGATCCGCGAACATCCTTTGTTGAAACGGGACCGTGATGCCGGGGAATTCGTGCTCTATCGTCTGCCCGCAAAAACAGGTCAATGATTTTGTTCATCCCTACAACTTCAAGTGAACCCGCTGTTGGAACATCGCAGTACTTGGCGTACATGTCTGCCGGCCTCCCTGACTTTTCGATATGGCCGGCGCAGCGCCTTCGCCAAACGTATAGGTGTGAACAACCGTGCTAATTCCACCGCGGAAATATCCGCGAAATCCAGTTTGGGAAACTCGTTTTGTAAATGAATCAATAACCGGCGGGCGCCGCTTGGGCCATGATTGTAAGCGGCCACCGCGAGCAGTGCCCGGGACCCGGGATTCAGGCTGAATGCGCCTTTCGGATGACTCCAGCGGTAGCGGTAATAGCGGCTGAAAAGCATTGAAGACAGGAGTACATTGGTTTCAATATGATGTATGCTCGCGGGATTGCGGGCCTGGGTTTTTTCAAGCACGTTCACAAATACCTGTTGTGTTTGCGCATACCGGATTGGCAGTGTTTCCCCCCACTGAGCCTTGCGGATCAGCAGCCGCACCAACCCCGTATTTTTTGCAAATGCTGCTCCGCGGGACTTTAACGAACGTATGACCTTCGGCACGATCATGCGCGTGGAAGGTACAGGAAGGAGCGATTTCGGCAGTTCCTCAAGTTGAGGGAAGCGCGGATGCAAGCCCATTTCCCCCATCCACTCATGAATGAGGGGGTCGTGATAAATGCTGTTCAAATGCCTGTAAGCGCTTTGCAGCAGCTGCTCGTTGCTTTTTCTTTTCCTTTGGCGGATCATTTCCCTTAAGGCGATCGAGGTCAATTGCCCGATCCCCCTCGCTCCGGTCCGGCTGACTGCCTTGAAATCCAGTTTTGATTCCTGAAAAAAAAGACAAAACAGGGTGGGATAAGGGACATCGAAAAAATGTGCACTCGTGTGCATTGCCAGCAGCGTGCGGACCATCCTGTTTTCAGAAAACCCGTATTGCTCGTACGTTGTGTAACGTTTCAATGCTTCCCTATACCATCGGCTTTGTTGCAGATAATCTGAAAGTTCATGCACGGTTTTGTGTTCAAAAAGGCGTCCGACGCCACGTTTATATCGCAGGCGGCTGACAAGATCGTATTCCACAAAAATCCGGAACAGCTGGCTGCCGATGGGATTGATGTGATAGGGATGCCGCTCCCTTAGAAATTCGGCATGTACATCTTCCGATTTCCAGCCGATTGTGTTCAAAGTGATTTCCGCATGGCTTGAGGGGATTAATTGCGTTTTCTCCCGCCAAATCGATTGTCGGGTATAATCCTGGTTCTCTGCCGGGTTTTGAGGATACGCGGCATAACCGGATGGGCTTTGGAAGGGAACAGAATTTTCCAGGCACATGCCCGGAATCATGAATGCGAAAACCAGTAGAAATAACGCCTTCAGCTTCCTTCCGGGAATTAAGTCCGGAGGGAATATTCTTTTGCCGAAGGGGGTCTGTTTTAGAACTGAAGTGTGATTTTGCACGGTTGAGTTAAAATCAGGTAATCCAACAGGAATCGTGTTTATACGCATCGCGATTCCTCCTTAAATCATCTATGCCTGCCTGCGAATCTTAGAAGACAAGTTGAAGCGGGCAGTCGCATGCCATTTCACAAAGCTTAGTACTCAAGGAAAAACGTGCAAACTATCAGTTCAACAACACTGCATGCCGATGTTGCGGTGATCGGCGCCGGATCTGCCGGACTGCCGGCATTTCGTGCCGCGCAAGAACACACCGACCGGTTGGTGTTGATTGAGAAAGGCCCCTATGGCACCACCTGCGCACGAGTCGGCTGCATGCCCAGCAAACTGCTGATCGCGGCGGCGGAAGCGGCTCATGGAATCGGAATTGCCCCCCGGTTCGGAGTGCATTCAGGTGATGTGCATATCGACGGAGAAGCGGTGATGGACCGTGTCCGCAGGGAGCGGGACCGATTTGTCGGGTTTGTGATGGAATCTGTGAACGCGATTGAAGAACGTTTCCAACTGAAAGGCAGAGCCAGGTTTCTTCAAGACGGAGTACTGATGGTAGATGAAACCAGGGTGAATGCGGCACGAGTTGTGATTGCCACCGGTTCAACTCCTGTCGTGCCGGAATTTCTGCACGAACTTGGAGACCGCCTCGCTGTCAATGACGATGTTTTTGAATGGACATCTCTGCCTGAATCGGTCGCGGTGTTCGGGTCGGGAGTAATCGGCTTAGAAATCGGTCAGGCCCTGCACCGACTCGGGGTGCGTGTCCGGATTTTCGGACGCAGCCTCCGTGCCGGCCCGGTCACTGACCCCGGAATTATCGAAACAGCCGAGCTGATTTTTCGGCACGAATTCCCGTTTACCTCTCCTGTCAAAGTGCTGTCCGTAGAGCGGATAGAAGACCGAGTTCTCGTACGCTATGAAACTTCCTCCGGGGGAAGGATTGTTGAAGAACATTTTGAACGGGTGATGGCGGCTACGGGGCGTTCACCCAATGTCGGCAACCTTGGACTGGAAAACACATCCCTGGAATGCGATGTACGTGGCATTCCGGTATTTAATGCGAATACGATGCAGTGCGGCAACAGCCCGGTTTTTATAGCCGGAGATGTGAACCACCAACTCCCGGTCCTGCATGAAGCCGCTGATGAAGGACGTATTGCCGGGGATAACGCGGGGAGATATCCGGAGGTCAAAGAGGGCAGCCGAAGTTCTCCGCTTACCATCGTCTTTTGTGATCCTCAAATCGCCGTGCTTGGACAGTCATGGAAAGAGCTGCAAATACAGGAATTTGTCACCGGAAAGGTTTCGTTTGCAAACCAGGGACGAAGCAGGATTATGCTGAAAAACCGCGGTCAGTTGCACGTTTACGCCGAACGCGGTTCCGGAAGGCTGCTCGGCGCGGAGGCCATCGGTCCGCACGTGGAACACCTCGCACATCTGCTTGCCTGGTCACATCAGCAGCGCATGAATATCCGCGAAATGCTCTCCATGCCTTTCTATCACCCGGTAATCGAGGAGGGACTCCGAACCGCCCTGCGGGACGCGAGGGATCAGTTGGGGCACTGAATGTTTGTATAACCTAAATTGAGCGATTCTTAAAAAAGTAACGGAACATTACGATTATATTT